>NZ_JAFMSV010000004.1:0-1039482 GCF_017916345.1 Rufibacter aurantiacus | reverse complement strand
GTAGACTGAATAAATAATTTCGTCAGCCAACACAGTGTATACAAAACCCTTGCTTCGCTGCGGGCTTTGCATACACGCGGCCGTTGGCAAAAATTGAAAGTATAGAAATGACTTTAGACATTACCATTACTGTAAATGGCAAAGCTCCTAAAAACAATAAAGAGCAATCAATTAGCTTTGAAGGCGGAGACGCTGATTATTGGCACTTGTATCCACTTTTTGAAAAGCTGGTAAAGGAAACAGGAGAAATGCTTGACTTATATGCTGATTCTGAATTTTCTAATGGAAGCTTACTCAAGTTGCGTCAACTATTAGTCGGTGAAATAGAAAGGGTTAAAGCACAAAAAGAAATTCAGTGGTAAGTTTATACTGGGACTCAATTACAACCTGAAAAAATGGACATTTTCAAAGTACTAACAAGAAAAGACGTTATCCAGAAATTAGAGAAGTGGGTTAGTATGATTGACATTGCTAACAAAACCAATGAAAAAATCATCTGTTTAGGCGATTAAAAACAAAACTTGCCAACAAAGTATAGCAGTCATGCTTCGGCTAAAACCTTGCCATCTGCTATATCAGCACGTTGAGTGAAAATTTAAATATATGATTAGAATCCTTTTAGTTTCATTTTTGCTTTCCATATCATTGAAAGGCTTCGGGCAAAAGAAAGCCGAAGAGTATGTTCAGAATCACTTAGTCTCAATAAAAAGTATCTCACCTGATTCCACAGATTATTCAGACCTAGAGGCAATTGGCGCCGCTATAGGTACTTCAAGAATTGTGATGCTCGGGGAACAGAGCCACGGTGACGGTGCGACTATGCTAGCCAAAAGTAGGCTCATCAAGTACCTTCACGAAAAGAAAGGGTTCAATGTGTTGGCATTTGAGGCTGACTTCTTTGCTCTTAATGCTGGTTGGGGGAACGTGACAAAGAATAGCGGTGCTATTAAAGATTTTTTCAGGAAGAACCTGCATGGCGTATGGCCCTCCAATAAACAATGCAGCGAGTTATTCTACTCTTATATCCCCACTACCTACCAGACGAAAACTCCCCTGGAGGTTTCCGGGTTTGACAGCCAAATCGGCTATCATTTCAGTAATTCCAACTTAAAAGACAGCATAGATTTCTATCTACGGAGAAATAGACATACGTTCACCAAGACGAACCGATACCATAATGAATTTCTCCCCAACATAGAAAGACTCAAGAACTGGGTTGGAAAGGATAAAGAGAGTAGGGAGTGGATGATAGGGCTTGCTTTGACTATCGATACAGTATTGGCTCAGCTTGGCCAGCAATATTCTACAGATTTCACCTATCTGGCACTTGAAAATGCAAGGGAGTTCGCAAATCAGCTCTACGTTTATGAAAAGTCCGTTTCCAGTTATAATATCAGGGATGCGCAAATGGCTAGAAACCTTCAATGGCTTGTGGATAGCAAATACCCAAATGGGAAAATAATAGTATGGGCAGCCAACTCCCATATCATGAAGAACGCAGATACGGCTCTGAAAGCAAAAAGGGATGCTTCCATCAACTGGATGGGTACCATCTTCAACAAAAACAGCCGCAACTCTGCAACCACCTATGTAATTGGATTCAATTCACGAGACGGGCAATATGCCAATAATTCCGGAACCAAAGTGATGCCGGTAGGCAAACCTTTCAAAGATGGGTTTGAGACTTGGATAGACGATAGCGTAAGCTACGGTTTCATAGACTGGAAGAAATTCAGGGCGCTCCAGCCAAACTATAGCGAAACATTCAAGATGAAAAGCAGGCAAATGTACAGCACCGGAAACTGGTCAGATGTTTTTGATGGCATATTCTATATACGCGACATGACACCGGTTGAGAAACTAAAATAAAATCTTCACTCAACAATGTACACAAGCTATGCTTCGGCCGACGGCCTCACCCGTCGTTTATCCTAGAAAGTTGGCAGAAATTTTAATAAGAAATTAATTTTTTGGATGCAGTCAAACTTGATTGGAATAGTAAACAAATACAGGTTTTTGATTATTACAACAACTTTGGTGGCTACTACATTTCTAGTAAAGTCTCCGTTTACTTATTTGCATTACCAATACCCACCTTACCTATTATACTTTTCAATATTCTTTATCACCACAATAATCTATCTCATTCCTACCGACAAGCTAACAATCGCTGAAAAATTAATCTTTAGTTTGCTTATCGTAAGCCTCTCAATGCTTGGAGGCCTGTTGTTTACAGATTTAGCCTTGGGAGCCATCTATGGTTACGACGATTATTACGGCCATCTTGAGTCACCCGACATATTAGAAAGTCTTACATTTTATTTTACTTCTTCATTATTTAGCATTGGGACATTCTCAATAATCTTAAAATTTAAAACATACACTTGAAAAAGGCTCCTGCTAACATTGTGTAAACATTCTATTGCTCTTTAGTCATAATTACCTATTCCGAGTCTTACCTAAATATGAAGCATCCATTTTTACTAATTATATTTGTTTCTCTGATTTCAAGCAGGTTAGCCGCACAAGCAAAGCCAATCAAGGAGGAAAAGTTTGTGACAATTGGCGGTATTGAGCAGTGGGTGACCATCAGCGGGGACGACCAGTCCAAACCCGCTATCCTGTTTCTGCACGGTGGGCCCGGCAGTACCATGAGCCAGTATGATGATGCCATCTACGGCTACTGGAAAAAGGACTTCGTGCTGGTGTACTGGGACCAACGGGGAGCGGGAAGAACCTTCGGCCGCAATGCCCCTGATACCGTCACCGAGGACTACTGGATGGAGAATCCTCTGACCTTAGAGCAAATGACCGCCGATGGAATTGAGCTCACTGAGTACCTGACCAGACACTTAGGCAAACGGAAAATAGCCCTTGTAGGGACCTCCTGGGGCTCTGTGCTGGGCGCAAAGATGGCTCTTGCCCGCCCAGACCTTTTCTCTGCCTACATAGGCCACTCCCAGGTTGTAAATTTCTATGAAGGGTTTGCGCACGCCTACAGCAGAGTATCTGAAATGGCGCAGAACGCCAAAGACCAGGAGTCTCTAGATAAGCTGAAGGCCTTGGGCCCACCCCCATATGAGGATGCCAGGAAAGAAGGACAGCTGATGCGCGTCATCAAAAAGTACGAAAGGCAGAACTCCAACCCAGCCCCTGCCTCCTGGTGGAAACTGGCAAGCGCCTATGATAATGAAAAGGACGCCAAAGACAGGTACAATGGCGACGATTATTCTTTCCTTTACTCTGCCGGCCATAAAAAAATGGGGATAAAGTCTATGATGGCCGGGTTGAATTTCATGGAAGATGGCCTACGCTATAAAATCCCGGTGTACTTCATTCAGGGCGAGGAAGATATTCTCACCCCTAAAGAACTTACCAAAGCATATTTCGAGAAAGTGAAGGCTCCGAAAAAAGAGTACGTACTGGTGCCAGGTGCTGCACACGGGCATAACCAGGCCGTGGTAGACGCGCAGTACAAAGCAGTAAAGAAGTATTTAAACCTCTAGCATAATAAAAAGAACAGGCTTCAACATCATCTAAAAAGCCTTAAAACGCTCTCCAGCCAAACCATTATACCTACTAAAACAATGAAGATGACTATAACTAAAATCTAAACAGAGCAACAGCACTCTCCCAAAGCTTCTTCATACATTTAAACTATAATTTAGAAACTAATACTTACCGTGAGACCTATATCCTCTCAACTTGGCCTTATCATATTGCTGGCATTATCCATACTAACATCTTGTAAAGAAGAAGACATCCTTGTAAAAAAGGCAGATGGCAATGGGACTGTATCTTATTTCGCGAAAGCCTCAGGCTCTGGCGTCAAGAAGACAGACACTAAATCTATTACCCCACTAGGTTCCGTGGCTGTTGAGTGGTCAGCTGCAACTATTTATGTGGAGAAAATTGCATTTGAGGGGAAAACCAGCCACCTGCTTGACACTACCATCTTTGTTGAAAAGAACATCAATCTTTTTAATGCAGATGCTTTAACAGGAGTAATTCAATTGCCCGCCGGCGCTTACAAAGATGTGAAGGTAAAGCTGTTCGCCCGTAAGTCAGACAAATCTGAAATGGCTTTTAACCTGAGAGGGACCTTCATCAATACCAAAGGCGGAAGAGATAGTGTAGTAGTGGGCAGCTCCTACCCCTTTGAGGCGAACCTTCAGGTCCCGGATATAACCATTGATTCTTCAGACAAATATCGTGTGACTTTCAACTTCAACTTAGACAAAGTATTATCAGACATCTCAACAGAGTTACTGCAGACTGCAAGAAGTTACGCCGGGAAAGACAATAGCCTGATGTATGTGATCTGGAAAGGCGGATCTGATGAGGAACCCTTTTATGACCAGGTTATTGCCAATTGGCAAACGGTGGCAAGTGTTGAAGTCTCTAAACAATAAACCAGGCTCAGGTAATCAGTTGCTGGCGCTCCATAAGCTGTAAACGCCAGCCTCGGCCAGCAGCCCCATTTTACCCAGAACCGTAAACTACAATTATCGAAAAAACAGCCTTAAAACCCGCGCCATAGTTATTCGGCTTACATGCACCGCCGGAGGAAGCCTTGTTCAGGAAAGCATACATCAATAACCATTTACCTAACCCGTACATGATGAAACAACTATTGATTACCGTCCTTTTCTTTGGTGCTTTTTTGAATGCGTCTGCGCAGAATGACAACTACCGCCGGGAGTTGCTCAACCTCGCAGATATCTCCCGGCTTCCTTTGTACCGCTCGGGCGGGATGGAGCAACTATCCAGCTATGACCGTACCGGGGGCAATGACGATGGGTTCTCGGGGAAATACTCGGCCATCAGGAAAGAACCCGGGGGACTGGTCCTCGCCGACCTGAAAGGCCCCGGCGTTGTGAACCGCATCTGGACCCCTACCCCTGAGGCCGACACCGTTAAATTCTACTTTGACGGGGAAAAGAAGCCCAGAATCAGCATCCCGTTCATCAACCTCTTCAACGGGAAGCAATTCCCGTTTGTGGCCCCGCTCTCCGGCAGCCAGCTGGGAGGATTCTATTGCTATCTGCCCATCCCCTACGAGAAATCACTGAAGATCATTTACACGGGCAAGAACCTGCGTTTTCATCAATTGCAGTACCGCACTCTGGAGAAAAAAGAGAAAATGGGCTCGTTCTCAACGGCTCTTCTTAATCAGCACAAAGACGATCTGCAGAAAATCGCAGCTGCCTGGGGAAAACAAGCTTCCCCCCTCCTGCTGTATGGGAATAAAGTAAAGTCCCAGAAAGTAAATGTGGTGCTGCGGAAGGGCTCCGAGGCTTCTCTCTTCAGCATGAAGCAAGGCGGGCGCATTATAGGAATAGAGCTTGGCGCCGGTAGCGACCTGCTGCAAGCCTACCACAAAGTGCTGTTGACCGCCCGCTGGGACAATGAACAAAAGAACGCGCTGGAGCTACCCTTGCACAATTTCTTCGGGTTTGCGTTTGGGAAGCCGGCCATGCAATCCATGCTGCTAGGTTCTGACCAAAACAAGCTGTACTCGTACCTGCCCATGCCCGTGGACGGATCAGCGGATCTGCAATTGAAGTACGACAAAGGGATGGCCGGTGATCCGGAGGAAATCCTTATCTCAGGCACCATTTATTACACAGAGGACAAGAGAAACCCTGCTACTGAAGGTAAACTGTACGCGCAGGCCAGAAGGCAGTATAACATACCGCAGGCCGTTCCGCATTTGATCTCCAACGTGAAAGGCCGGGGGCATTACATTGGCACCATTCTGCAGACCCAGGGGCTGGAAGAGGGCAGCACCTATTATTTTGAGGGCGATGACCGCGCCTTTATTGACGGGAAGCTGAAACTGCACGGCACCGGCTCAGAAGACTACTTCAACGGCGGCTGGTATGCGGTCACCGACAAATGGGACAAAGGGTTTAGCTTGCCTATTCACGGAGCTTTGGCCTATGACCTTATGACCTCCCGCACCGGCGGCTACCGTTTCTATCTCTCAGATAAACTGAACTTCAATGACTCGCTCAGGCTCACGATAGAGCACCAGCCCGAGGCCAAAACCAACGTCAAAACAGACTATACCTCTGTGGGGTTGTTTTACGCCGATCAACCTCAGTTTGAGAACGCAGACATCAGGATTGACGACAAGATCACTAAGCTTCCGGAGCGGCATAAATTAACGCCTCAGGGCATGGTGTATTCCCTTTACTGGCTGGCTACCGCCGACTACCAGGAACCCTCCATCGTGTTCGGGCTGAAGCCTTCTGATTCCTGGACCGCCAAGATTGACATTGACGCGGTTCCGGTGGTGCAGGTATCGTTGCAGGGCCTGGACAATGGCCGGTACAAGGTGTATGTGGAGCACGGCAAAACGGAGCAGGCAAGTCCGTTCAGTTTGTGGCAGCGGTCTTCCCAGATCTCCGGCTGGATTCCTACGGATGTGGAGATGCCCAAAGAGGGGGGCAAAACCGTCTACGCCGGGGAAATTGAGATCACCGATGACCTGAAAACCATCACCCTGCGCAAAAGACCAGCAGACATCGCCTCGGTGCGCGTTTTCAGCTTCCTTTTTGAGAAAATAGAGGAAAAGAAGCCATAGAGCAGAAATTGGCTTTATATAAAACCTATGGGTATCTAAAACAAAGCGTACAAAAGCCTGTTACAGAAAGGTGGATACGGTTTGCACCTACTCAGTTTACCTCAGGTTTGGGGTAATCGCGCTCAAAATTGAACCGTATAACCCAAAACTCCTCGTTTTTCTCATAACAGGCAAACCTGCCTGCTCCCCCCTTGAGGAAAGTTCACCCTGCCGCACCTTGCTGAGCCAAAGGCTCTTGTTGTTTGAAAAAATCCTTCCCTATTTACATGATGACATCCCCTACTTTTTACAGCTTGCTGCTATTTAGTTTAAAAGTAATGACCTTTATGGGGCTTACTTCTTCAGAGGCAAACTGGAAAAACAGGAAAACCATTTCAGCTAAAGGCGCCCGCAGGGGTGCCATTTTTTTTGTCCCTAACGGCAAATTGCCAGGTTATGACAAGCTGGGGTACAAACCCGTTGAGGTCACCCCTGCAATCTTTCCAGCGCCAGAACGCACCCAGGAACAGGAGGTGATGGAGAGTACCGCCATGGCTTACCTCACCCGCGGCCCGTACCTGCAAATGGGCAACAAAACAGCGGTGACCGTGCGCTGGAGAACAGACATCCCCACAGATTCAAAGATACAGGTAGGCACTACCTTCGGTACCTACACCCTCTCTGCCACAAATCCTGTCCTTACCACCAGGCATGAGGTTAGAATCAAAGGCCTGACCGCAGACACCAAATACTTCTACCGGTTTGGCAGCTCTACGCAGGTACTGCAGAGCGCCAGAAGCAATTATTTCAGAACGGCCCCTGGAGACAATACCATCAGGAAAATGAGGATTGCGGTTTTGGGGGATTGCGGGGAAAATGAGAACGGGAACCGCTCCGGTACCTTAAACTCTTACCTCAATTACGTGGGCACAAACCCCGCCGAGCTTTTGCTGATCCTGGGAGACAACGCTTATCCCGGCGGCAGCGACGGCGACTACAAGAGGCAGTTTTTTGCCCCTTTTGGGGGAAACATCCTCAAGAACCATGTTCTGTTCCCGGCTATAGGCAACCACGAATACGAATCCATCTCGCCCATCACTGCCCGGGACAGGGGCGGCTACTACAATAATTTTTCCATGCCCACCGCCGGGGAGTGCGGAGGTGTGGCCTCGGGCACCAAGGCCTTTTACTCTTTTGATTGGGGCAACACGCACTTTATCAGCCTGGACTCTTACGGGAGAGAAGCCGCCGATTACACCAAACTCTATGACACGTTGGGGGTGCAGGTACAGTGGTTGAAAAAAGATTTGCAGGCCCACCGCAAAAAGTGGGTTATTGTGTACTGGCACCATCCGCCCTTCTCAAAGGGTAGCCACAACTCAGACGTGGATGAAGAACTGAAAAAGTTGAGGGGCAACTTCATCAGGATAATAGAGCGCTACGGGGTGGACCTGGTGCTTACCGGCCACAGCCATAATTATGAGCGCTCCTATTTGCTGAACAACTACTACGGAACAGAGGCTAGTTTCAACCTGCTCACCCACGCCAAAAGCAGTTCCAGCGCCAGGTATGACGGCAGCATTAACTCCTGCCCCTATATCACCGCCTCGGGCAAAAAGAACCGCGGAACCGTGTATGCCGTGGTAGGTTCCTCGGGCGCATCTGGCGGGGTACAATATGGCTATCCGCACAACGCATTGCCGTTTGCGGTAAATGACGGCGGAATGCTCTACCTGGAGATTGAAGCCAACCGGCTGGATGGCAGAATGCTGCGCAAGGATGGCACCGTCTTCGACAAATTCACCATCATGCATGATGTGAACAAGACCCTTACCAGGAACATCTCACCAGGCACCGCCACCAAACTCTCCGCCTCCTGGATAGGCACCTACAGATGGTCTACCGGTGCCACTACCCGCAGCATTATCGTCAACCCCCAGTATGCTACCACCTACAAGGTAACCGATGGCAAGAAATGCCTTACGGATGTGTTCAAGGTAAACACCGGGCTTATTGCCGGCATCACCAGCGCTGCCGAAAGCATCCAAGCTCCTCTGCTGGAAGTATACCCCAGCCCCGCCAGGCGCGGCGCTGTCATCACAGTCAAATCAAACAGTGTTGAAACCACAGAAGCACATGTTTCAGATATCAGTGGGCATATCCTTTCCACTTTCCAGTTTACCGGCACCGGCGAAATAGACACCAGGAACCTCCCCAGTGGCGTGTATATCCTTAGCTTATCTGAAGACGGCCAGCACAAGAAATATAAGTTTGTGGTGGTAGATTGATTTGAGCCTCCACTAAGGTTAAGAAGCAAAATGCGTTTTAGTTGTCTTTTCAGAAAACGAGCCCATAAACAGTAGTTCATGGGCTCGTTTTGTTTGTTGCCGGAGATAGCCATTTTAATGACTACCTGTTTTATAACATGGTAGCTATCTAGTATATTCGGATTTACAGGTAAGATTATCCCGGGTATAAGGCGGACTATACGAATAATTCCGTTTAGCTGGTAGAGTTATAGCCAATTAGCAAAAAGAAGCATTGAACTGGTTTGAAAAGATAAAGGCTATCACGTCCCAGGAGGACACTTCTCCTGAATTGAAGAAAGGTGGAATAAAAAGCATACTGATCACCATTGTTAAAAAAAATTTGCCCGACTTTCCATTCATGGCTTACAAAAGCAGCTGCTACATTTTTGAAAGGATAAGAACTGCTGGAGGCCTAGAGATCCATGAGACTTTACATATTAGCTTCTCTCTCAGCAATCGGAACTTTTCCTGCTCCATAGCCTCTAGGCTGAATCCTAAGTATATCTACTCAAACAGTTATAACTCTAGCCTGATTAACCCACATATTGATCTGCTTGTTCTCAAGAAAGGTACAGGAGTCATACCAATTGAAGAAGCTTACTACTTCCACAACGGGAAAGTGAACAGCACGACAAAGGTTGTAGAGGAAATCTTCAAAGACTTTAAAATCTATGGGCTTCCGTTCCTTGACAAGAACCTGGAGGCTTTCAAAACTTCACCTACAATCAAAGCAGGAATCCATTTCATAGAGAATCTAGCTTGTGATAAAGCCGAATTGAAGGAAGCTATCACCAAATCAATGGCTCAGAATAGGTTCAGCGCAATCCACAACAGCACGTTTGATGAGCTTAAGCAAATAATGTACTCAACTTTGGAAGGCAGGATGAGGGAAGTGAGAGACAAGGTGCCAAATTCTGCATTTGAGCTCTTGGAGCTTTATTGGGAAAAAGAAAAATAACAGGCTATAACAAAGTGCATGAGGCATGCTACGGCCGACGGCCTTGCACGCCTCATGCACGAGGCCGTCAGCAAAAAATTATAATGATAAAAAGGGTACTCATACTGCTATGTTGTCATTTCGCCTTCTCATGCATTCCAAATACCGAAACCAACAAAAGAATTGATAGACCTACTGGAATGTCTTCTAATACCCAAACCCTCATTTCTGAAAGAATGCTTCCTGACACCAAAGATGTTCTGGTTTTAAGAACAGACTTTTCAGATGATGGTAAATGGGAAAAGATTTGTAATTGGATAGCCGAACCTACCCCAAAGGACGGTTTTAAAGCAGCAGTTTACTTCCTAAGCGAAAAGAAATTCGGTGGATTAGAAAGTGAGGAGTTACTTACAGGTATCGCCAAAAATTATAAGCACTTTTTCATATTCATTGTAGACAGCACAACAATAGCCCATATGGAGCACCCAGTTTTGTGCATCGACCTGAAAGATAATCCAGGAGACACGCTCCGTGTGATTCCATCGGAGATGTATAGCATTGAAAATAATCTATCTATCTCAAATATGAACTTTGAGGAATTCAAAAGTTCAGTAGATTCTGACGGTGTATTCAGAGGGTTTAGGTAAGAAAATAACTTTTGCTAACAACTTACAGGCCTCATGCATAAGGCCGTTAGTCCTCATTTAGAATAAATGGAAATCCTCAAGGATAAAATACTTCTTCTACTTATTATAACATCAGTAGGCCTTATCTATCTCATTACGTCAAGGGGTGCTTGGGAATCTACCATTGAACAAAAAGGGGCAGAAGAAAATAACAGGCTAAAGCTATCAGATTATATCTCAATAGAATCAGATCATTTTCTAAACTCAGAAAATCAAACTATAGGTAGTGCTACTTACATTATTGCCTATAAATGCTTCATTATAGATAGTTTATCTGTCCAAATCATTGAAGTTGACAATGGAAAGCGAAGCTATCTCAGTAATACCCTAACAAGGATTGCTGACATGCAAAAAGTACAGTTTAATTCAATTGGTGAAATTGTTCCAGAAAGCCTCTTACCAACCTATAAAGTAGCTATTTGCCCGGGACAACAAATTGAAATCACAAACTGGTTTAAATACCCCAATGCCAATGCTGAAGATTTTGAAATAAAATACTATATAAAAGGAAAGAATTTAGCACCAGTAAGCAGGACGGCCAAGTTAGAGAAAGTTGAAAGCTTCAGTATAAAAGGAAGACACCATTACGACTTTATTATTCTACTTTATCCTATTCTGTGGCTGATTTTTGGATTGTTGCTGCTTAGCAAAATTGTGCTTGTACTTAGAAAAAAGCCTAGGCCTGGCAAAAGTTATAATATATAACCGCAACATAGCTCAGCTGTTTTGCAAGTTTTAAGAAGAGATTAGTAAATTTATTGATTCTCAAATTCTATCAACATCACCTTCCTTTTTTGAGTCATTTTCCCAAAACAGCCTTAAAACCGAAGCTTAAAAAATAAACTAATGAATAAAATCCTCTACGCTTTACTATTCATTTCCCTTACAGCCTTTTCCTTCAAACTGCCGCCTACCGGTAAAAAGGATAAAAAGGCACCTGCTGTCATAAACAAAACGGCAAAGGCGCGGATAGATGCGGCCTTGAAAAACTTTGTGGATTCAGGCAGAGTAGCGGGCGCATCGGCGCTGATCTTTGAGAAGAACAAAGAGGTCTACCACAATGCCTTCGGGTTTGCCGACCGCGAAGCCAAAGTTCCCATGGACCGGAACACCATTGTGCGCATCTATTCCATGACCAAGCCGGTGACCGGGGTAGCGATGATGAAACTCTATGAGAAAGGCGCTTTCCAACTGGATGACCCGCTGTCAAAATACGCCCCGGAGTTTGCCAACACGAAGGTGTACAAGGGCGTGGATGCCTCGGGCAACCTGATCCTGGAGACGCTCAAACGCCCCATCACTATTCGGGACATTACCCGCCATACGGCAGGGTTTGCCACCACTACTGACCTGCCCGGTCTAAGCGAATTGGTGCAAAAGGCGGATCTTTCCAACCCCAACAACACGCTGGAGCAGATGGTGAAAAAACTGGCCAGTTTGCCGCTGATGTTCCAACCGGGGGAACAGTGGAATTACGGTCCATCGGTAGATGTGCAGGCCTATCTGGTGGAGCGCCTCTCGGGTAAGCCATTTGCCCACTACCTGCAGGAAAACATCTTTACGCCGCTGGGCATGACCAACACCCGCTACGTAGTGCCGGAAAGTGACAAAAACAGGTTTGCCGCTACCTACCGCAAAGGCGAAAATGGCCAGCTCACCCGCGTTCCTGACTTAGACAATCTTTTCAACACCAAAGATTTTGCCTTAAAACCTGGCGGCTGGGGCCTCACCTCCACCCTGGATGATTACATGAAATTCGCGCGTATGCTGGTAAACAAGGGCACCCTGGGCAAGGCCAGAATCCTGAAACCGGAGACCGTTAAACTGATGGCCACAAACCAGCTGTCAGACAGTGTTACGCAGCGCATGTGGCTGCCCAGCAAAGGCCGGGTGGGTTTCGGGATTGACTTCGCGGTACGTTTGCATCCGCCGGTAACCAAAGAGGAAAACAACGGGGCCGTAGGTGAGTTTTTCTGGGATGGCGCGGCCAGCACCTTGTTCTGGGTAGACCCGGTGAATGACCTTACCGCCGTTCTGTTTGTGCAGGTATTTCCCTTTGACGGCCAGGTGCACAAGCGCTTCCGCGATGCCGTTTATGGCCCGTTTAAGCCAAATCAGCCTTAAACCACAGCTTTCAACCAGTTAAAAGGATATTATTCTTTATTCTGACAGACCTTCCTTCTATTCTATATTCAATGATCAAAAGACTACTCAGAAGGGCCTCCTGCCTGACGGCCGTGGCGGTGCTGGCCCTACAGGCACCCCATGCGCTGGCCCAGGCCAACACCAGCGGTGGCTTAAGACTGAACGAACTGGAATACCTGGAGATGCCCGGCCTCAACGTGATGCTGGCCCATGACTTCTACCCCGAAAGCCACCAGGGCGGCGTAGGCATTATTCAGAACGGCCTGCGCATTGGCACCAACGGCGATCTGCGATTGGAGCCTACGCCCGGCCAATGGCAACCGGTGCCCAAGGTTGGTCCACGCGTGGTAGACAAAGCCACCCAGATCATAAGCGTGCGCATGCAGTACCCAGACCCGGACAAAAACCGCAAAGGCTTCAACCCCATCATCTACCCAGATCTGAATTTCGCATACGAGGTGAAGGTCCGGCCCGAGGGCAGGAACTTCCGGATTATTGTGGACCTGGACCAGCCCCTGCCCGAGGCCTGGATTGGCAAGGTCGGCTTCAACTTTGAGCTGTTTCCGGGCATCCTGTTCGGGAAGAGCTACTACATGGATAAGCAGTTCGGGATTTTCCCGCGGCAGCTGAACGGCCCCGGCTTCTATGATGCTTCCAAAGAATACCAGACCACGCCACTCGCGACGGGCCAAAAACTGACCATCGTACCCGAAGACCCACGGCAGACGCTCACCATCCAAAATGTTTCCGGTGAAGGACTTCAACTTATTGACGGTCGGGCGCAGCACAACAACGGCTGGTTTGTGGTAAGATCGCTGGTGAAAAAAGGCGCTACCAAATGCGCCATTGAGTGGCTTGTGTCGCCTAATGCCATCGTTGGCTGGAAGTCTGAGCCGGTGGTGCAGGTCTCGCAGGTGGGCTATCATCCCAAGCAGCAGAAAGTGGCCGTTATTGAGCTGGACAAAACCGAAACGCAGCGCCACCCCGTGACCTTATACCGCATCAAGGAAACCGGCGGCTTGGAGAAAGTGCTGGAAACCCAGCCCAAAGAGTGGGGCAAATTCCTGCGTTACCATTACCTGCAGTTCGACTTCACCAAGGTGGAGCAGCCGGGCATGTACAAAGTGCAGTACGGCACCTATGAAACCAGTCCGTTCCAGATCAGCGACCAGGTGTACAAGCGGCACGTGTGGCAGTCAGTGATTGAGACGTTCTTGCCGGTGCAGATGTGCCACATGCGCGTGAACGACCGCTACAAAGTATGGCACGATGCCTGCCACCTGGACGATGCCCGCATGGCGCCCCTCAACCACAACCACTTTGACGGCTATATTTCAGGCCCCAGCACCCTGACTAAATTCCAACCCGGCGAGCACGTGCCCAACCTGGCCGTAGGTGGCTGGCACGATGCCGGAGACTATGACATGCGCGTAGAATCCCTCGCCGATGAAATCCGGATTTTATCGCTCGCTTTTGAGGAATTCAAGGTAAAGTACGACAACACCAGCATTGACCAGAAACTGAAAATAGCCGAACTGCACCGCCCCGATGGCAAAAACGACATCCTGCAACAGGTAGAGCACGGCGCCTTGTCCATCGTGGCCGGGTACCGCAACTTAGGCAGGCTGTACCGCGGCATCATTGAGCCGTCTCTGCGCCAGTACACCCTGCTGGGCGAGGCCTCTACCCAAACCGATGAAGAAGTGTTTGATCCGGCCAAAGCCCCTAACCCGCTCCCGGAGATCGGGCAGAAAGGTGCCCCGGATGACCGTTGGGTGTTTACCGAGGAAAACCCCGGCCGCGAACTGCAGGTGGCTTCCTGCCTGGCTGTAGCGTCACGGGCCTTGAAAGGCTACAATGATTCTCTGTCTACGCACTGTTTGCAGATTGCCCAGGAACTATGGGACCGCACGAAGGAGAAAGACAAGATGCAACGCGTGAATGCCGCCGCCGAGTTGCTGCTGTCTACCAAAGACAAGAAGTACGCCAACTGGCTCGTGGACAACACGCAGGACATCACCAAAAACATCGGCCGGACGGGCTGGGTCATTGGCCGCACCTTGCCACTCATCAAAGACAAGAAATACAAAGCCGCCGTACTGGCTGCCGTGGCCAACCACAAGAAAACCGTGGAAGAGCAGGAGAAGAAAACCCCGTACGGCATGCCGTATGAGCCAGATATTTGGGGAGCCGGCTGGGGTATCCAAAACTTCGGGGTGCAGCAGTATTTCCTGCATGCCTCCTACCCTACCATCTTCCCGAAAACCTACATGCTGCACGCTATGAATTTCGTGCTGGGTGTGCATCCGGGTTCCAATGTCTCGTCCTTCGCCTCGGGCGTGGGGGCCAAATCCCTGACCACTGCGTACGGCAACAACCGCGACGAATGGTCGTACATTCCCGGCGGCGTAGGCTCCGGCACGGCCCTCATCCGCCCAGACTTCCCTGAGCTGTTGCACTGGCCGTACCTCTGGCAGCAAACCGAGTACGTGATTGGCGGCGGTTCCTCAGATTACATGTTCCTCATTCTGGCGGCAGATCATCTGTTGAGCAAGTAACCTTACCATCTTACCTACTGCAGCAAAGCCCGGAGACCTATCGCCGGGCTTTGCTGTTTTGCGGCCGTTTTCCAGAAAACAGGCGGAAAGCATATACCTAGCTGCAAGTATTTTATAATTAATTACATGTGTTAATCAGCGAGTTACAAAGCAAATAAGTATATTCAGTAATCAATTCTCACCTCCCCCCAACAGGTCCGCCAAACGGGTAAGAACCGGCTATATCCTTCTTGAAAGCTGTTTTCTGACCCGGTATTTCCCTCTGACTTATACCATATCGCACAGGCATTGACAGAGAAGCCGAAAACTGCCTATTGAAAGAGCAGGCACTATACCCGATTCTTATGAAAAAGATTGTACTTGCCTTAGCCTTCCTGATCCTGGCCACCACTGCTTACAGCCAAACTCCTGTCACTCCTACGCCTACCCAAGGAGCTTCCAAATACACGAAAGCGTATTACTTAGAGAAAAGGGAAGCGAACATGGTGAGAGGCTGGATTCTTACTCCAACCGGGGCTGTACTCATGGGGCTCAGCTTTGCTTTGGCTTGGAATGATGCAGCTACCAGTATTACTTCATTAGGAACGCAAAAGTCCAACAATGGCGCTACTTCGGGAATAATGGCAGTAGCTGGGGTAGCAGGAGTAGTGATAGGTACTATCTCTTTTATCTCGGCCGGGCAAAACAAAAGAAGGGCAAGGTCTATGGCGGTAGGTTATGAACAGGTTCCCCTACCGCAACAGGGCGGTTTGATGACCAAAGCGGTCCCTGCAGTGGGCTTAAAGGTTGCTTTTTGAAGGTCCCACCTCCGAGAAAACATACAACAGAGAAGCCGAAAACTGCATTTTGAAAGAGTAGGCACTTGAAAATAGCAACCATGAAACTCACCATCTTTTCTCTGGCACTTCTCTTTCTGACTACTACATCCTACGGTCAAGTTCAAAAAGGAAGGACGCCTGCTCAGGAGTATTATTTACAAAAAAGTAAATCACACAGGTCTAGCGGCTGGGCCCTTTCCGGAATTGGTTTAGGATTGATGACCGCAGGGGTAGTAATCGCCACAAGTAGCGCCTCCCTCTTTGGTAGCTCCGGAAATGGGGATGGTGATATTTTATTTGGGGGCATACTGGCCACTACTGGGCTTGTCTCCCTGATTGGCGGAGGCATTTCCTTTATTTCGGCCGGACACAACAAAAGAAAGGCCATGTCTCCCGAGTTCAGCCATACGCCAATTCCCTTACCACAACAGGGAACCCTGATGAGCAGGTCGGTACCAACTTTGGGCCTTAAAGTCACCTTTTAAGTTTATAACCGGCCCATCTACCATACCTTAGTCCTTCTGATACCACACCCCAGAACAAATGCGGAACCAGGCTGTTACAAAGCAGGACATTTTCTGATTCAGCCACCGCCATGAAGATCTTGCTTACCGGCACCACGGGGTACATCGGGCAGAGCCTGCTGCCGGCGCTGTTGAAAGACGGCCATGAAGTGGTGTGCTGCGTGCGGGACCGGAACCGGTTTGATGAGGGCAAGTACGCCTCTGAAAAGCTGCAGGTCATTGAGGTAGACTTCCTGGATCAAGCCTCGCTGGTGGTGATTCCAGATGACATTGAGGCGGCCTATTACCTTATTCACTCCATGGCCGCCGAGGGTGAGGATTTTGAGAAGCTGGAGCGCACCACGGCCCTTCATTTCAGGGACAGAATCCAGAAAACAAGCGCAAAACAGGTTATCTACCTGGGCGGCATCACCAATGACCAGCACCTATCCAAGCACCTGCAATCCAGGAAAAAAGTAGAGGGAATTCTGGCCTCGGGCAGGTATCACCTGACTACGCTGCGCGCCGGCATCATCCTGGGCTCGGGCAGCGCCTCTTTTGAGATCATGCGAGACCTGGTGGAGAAACTGCCTATCATGATCGCGCCCAAATGGCTCAACACCAAATCGCAGCCTATTGCCATCAGGAACGTGATTGAGTACCTCAAAGGCGTGTTAGGCCAGGAAGAACTCTACGACCAGAGCTTTGACATTGGTGGCCCCGATGTGCTCACGTACAAAGAAATGCTGCTGGGCTTTGCGAAGGTACGGGGGCTCAAGCGCACCATTCTCACCGTGCCGGTCATGACCCCCAAACTCTCCTCGTACTGGCTGTATTTTGTCACTTCCACCTCGTACACGCTGGCCACCAACCTGGTGCAGAGCATGCGCGTGGAAGTCATCTGCCAGGACAACCGGCTCCAGGAATTTTTGAAGATCACGCTGCTACCCTATGACACCGCCATCAAACTGGCTTTTGACCGCATCCAGAACGAGGGCGTGATAGCCAGTTGGAAAGACGCTTTGTCCAGCAACGTGCTCAATGAGGGAATCTCCAAGCTGCTCACTGTGCCCACCTTCGGGTGCTTCACTGATAAACGCGAGGCCGAAGTAACCCAGGTAGACAAATCGGTGCACAAGATCTGGTCCATCGGGGGCGAGAACGGCTGGTACTACGCCAACTGGCTCTGGCAACTGCGCGGGTTTATTGACAAGCTGTTCGGAGGGGTGGGTTTGCGGCGCGGCCGGAAAAACAGCACCATGATCCATGCCGGAGAATCACTGGATTTCTGGCGCGTGCTCTACGCCGACCGCGAAGAGAAACGGCTTTTGCTCTACGCCGAGATGAAGCTTCCCGGCGAGGCTTGGCTAGAGTTCAAGATCATCGGGCAGACGCTTTACCAGACCGCTACCTTCCGGCCGCTGGGCTTATGGGGCCGGTTGTACTGGTACTCAGTGCTGCCGTTTCACGCCTTTATTTTCAGCAACATGCTCAAACGGATCGCCGCCTGAACAAGTCTCGCCGTTTTAAGCCGGATTTGAGAAAAACAGGCCCAAAGCTACTTGGGCTTATTTCTGTTCTGGGTACAGAATGGCGTAACTCACGTCCTGGAAATAGCGGGAAAGGTAGCGGGGCACCACGTTGAACTCGGGCCGGTAAGAGACCGTGTGCGGCCGCCCCAGCACCACGGTGAACAAATCATTTTTGGTGATATCCTTGGCCAAGGACGGGAAATTGTCCCAGTTCTCATACAGCTCGTAGCTGATGTTTACGGTATAGCGGTCCTGGTCCTGCACAAAGTTCTCCAGCGTCTGTAAGGTCGCTTTCGCGCCCAAGATCCTGATTCGGGCGCCGGCTCCCTTGGCGAGCTGCAGAATGGTGTTCACCCAGAATGGGAACCCGGCCTCCCGCTCAGAGTTGCGGGGCACCACCACAATAATGGTCTGGATGGTATTTAAAGGGTCGCAGAATTTACAGAAGATGGTCTGCACGGTGGTGTGATTTACCACCCGGTTCAGGATACTGCCCCAAAACCACTCGCGGGCACTGAGCTTGCCGTTCCAGGCCATCACCACCTCGGTGATCCGGAGCTCCCGCACCGCCCTGATGATGCCGTTGCCTACGTTAATATCCACCCGGTACACCGGCCGTATCAGGTCAGGGTCCTCAGTCACTTCATGGATCACGGAGGTAACATCGCGCTGGTGCAGTTTGATCTTATCCTCGGGGTTATGGTGCTCTGAGACCACCACCAGCGGCATCAGCGGCTCCGGGGCAATGGGGTTCTTGATGAGCAAAGAGAAATCCAGCAAGCGCTTCAGGTGCTCCATGTTCTCTACCGGAATCAGGATCCGCTCGTCGCCCTCGGTGCCTTCGGGTACTTTATCGGCCATCGCGATGGCAATCTTCCGGCCGGCTTTTTCGGCCACAATGCTACTGATGAGGCAGGAAACCAGAATGAGCAGGATGGTGCCGTTCAGAGCCCTTACGTCCAGAATCTTGAGGTTATACCCAATGAGCACTACCGCAATGGTAGCCGCCGCATGGGCACTGCTCATACCAAAAATCAGCCTGCGCTCATCCGGGTCGAACCCATAGATTTTCTGCGTCAAAAAGGCAGCCAGCCATTTCCCCGCGAAGGAGATGACAATGATCACGGCCGCCACAAACAAAGCCTCGGGACCTTCCAGCAGCACCCGCACGTCTACCAGCATGCCCACACTGATGAGGAAAAACGGGATGAACAGGGTATTGCCCACAAACTCGGTGCGGTGCATCAACGGCGAGGCCCTGGGAATGAGCTGATTCAAGGCCAGACCTGCCAAAAACGCCCCAATGATCGGCTCGGCCCCGGCCAAATGCGCCATGAACCCCGACAGAAACACCACTGCCAGCACAAACAAATACTGCGCGTTGCCTTCACCCTCCAGCGCCCTGAAAAACCAGCGGCTGATGCGGGGCACGCCCCATAGCACCACAAACACAAACAAGGCCTGCTGCGCCGCAAACTGCACCCAGAACAAAGGCGACAGATCTGGTTTCTGCAGGTTGGTGACCACCGCCAAAATGATGAGAACGGCGGCATCGGTGATGATGGTACCGCCCAGGATCAGGGTCATGGTTCGGTGCTGCGTGATGCCCAGCCGCCCGATGATGGGGTACGCCACCAGCGTATGCGTAGAGAACATACTGGCCAGCAGAAACGCCGAGAGCGGACTATACCCCAGCACAAAGCGGGCGCCCAGGAATCCCAGAATCAGCGGGATAATGAAGGTGAGCGTCCCGAAGACGATGCTCTTGTTCTTGTTTTCCCGGAAATCGTCCATGTCCATCTCCAGACCGGCCAGGAACATGATGTACAGCAACCCGATGGTACTGAAAAGCACCACGCTTTCGTCACGCTCCAGCACGCCCAATCCGTGCGGTCCCAGCAGCACCCCAGACAAGATGAGGCCCAGGATACCAGGAATCCCCATTTTGTTGAACAGCATGGGCGAAAACAGAATCACCAATAGGATGACCGCAAACACCAAAACCGGGTCTTGAAGGGGAAGTTTGAACAGCGACAAGGACAATAAGACCATTCTGGTATAGCTCAAGGAATAAATTACAACTAGGTACGGCCCATCTCTACGGATGTTCCTGCCCTTCTCATGCCCTTACTTGATCTGCAGGAACTAGTTCTGGCAACTGCCCTGCTACCCTGCATTATCCGTACATTTTCAGAAAACAAGGTAAAAACCGATCCCGCAAACACTTCTCCGGTGCAACACGCCCAAACTCCATGCGGCAGGTACCCGAAACTTTTCTACATTTAAGAAGCCAATTATGCCCTCTACAGGCTCCCTGGCCCAACGCTTTTCTCTGCGTACGTTTACCGCCTTTTTTCCTGAAAACGCCTTAAAACCAAACCGCCCCAGGCCTATGCCCCTCCTGCTGATTGCCCTTGCCGTGCTTGCCTTGCTCGTTCTGATGATTGTCTTCCGGCTCAATGCCTTTCTGGCCCTGATTCTGGTAGCCTTAGGCTTAGGCATTGCCGAGGGGATGCCCGTGAAAGACGCCATTACCTCGGTACAGAACGGGATCGGTAGCACGCTGGGCTCCATTGCCTTGATCATTGGTTTCGGGTCCATGCTGGGCAGCCTGATTTCTGACAGCGGCGCGGCGCAACGTATTTCTTTGAGTTTGATCAAAAAGTTTGGAGTGCGGTACATCCAATGGGCCATGATTCTGACCGGGTTTGTGGTAGGGTTGCCCATGTTCTACAATGCCGGCTTCATTCTGCTCATTCCGCTGGTGTTCAGTATTGCGGCGTCTACGGGGCTGCCGCTTTTGTTTGTGGGTATTCCTATGGCGGCGGCGCTGTCCGTGACCCACGGGTATCTGCCTCCGCACCCCGGCCCCACCTCCATCGCGGTTATCTACAAAGCTGATATGGGCCTCACGCTGATCTACGGCCTCATCATCGCGGTGCCTGCCATCATCCTGGCCGGACCTATCTTCACCCGCTTTCTTTCAAGGTTCAAGGCCGCGCCGCCCGCTGGCTTGGCGCCCCCCAGAATCTTCACCGATGAAGAGATGCCGGGTTTCGGGGTGAGTTTCTTTACGGCCGTTTTCCCGGTGCTGCTCATGGCGCTGGCCACCCTGGCCAACGCGGTGCTACCAGAAGCCTCCGTTCTGCGCCAAACCCTGGACTTTGTGGGCGATCCCGCCATTGCCCTGCTCCTCTCGGTTTTCCTGGCCATCTACACGCTGGGCCTGAACCGGGGTCGCAAGATGGATGATATCATGGCGGTGCTCTCGGGCTCAGTGAGCAGCGTGGCCATGATCATGCTCATCATTGGGGGCGGCGGCGCTCTCAAGCAGGTATTGGTAGACAGCGGCGTAGGCGATTATATCACGACGCTGGTCAAAGACATGGCACTTTCACCTTTGGTGCTGGCCTGGAGCGTGGCGGCCCTTTTGCGGGTTTGCCTGGGCTCGGCCACGGTGGCGGCCATCACCACGGCGGGCATCACCTTACCCGTCATTGCGGCCACCGGCGTCAGCCCCGAGCTCATGGTCCTGGCCACCGGCGCGGGCAGCCTCATGTTCTCGCACGTGAACGACCCCGGCTTCTGGATGTTCAAAGAATATTTCAGCCTCAGCATCCCCGATACCATTGCCACCTGGTCCATCATGGAAACCCTGGTCTCGGTCATTGGTCTGCTGGGCGTGCTGGCCTTGAACGCTTTTGTGATTTAATAGCCCGTGGAGGAAGTCCGTTTCAGACCTGAATTCTTGAATTTGGGCCTGAAACGGGAGCAGGAACAGCCTCGTCTTTTTGCTTTCAGATGGCTGCCGCTGGAGATGCATGGCTGTGCGTTGCCAGGAACCCAGGGTTCCACTATCTTTGGTAAACCTTACCTGCGCTGAGGAACATTTGCCCTCTCCTGCGTAGCCGCTTTTTGCTTTTTACACCCAAATGAGACATCTTCTTCCCGGCGCCTTTGTTGCGCTTCTGGTGCTGCTTTCCTTTTCCGCGTTCAGTCAAAATACAGCTTCCGTGCAGGCTGAGCCCAAGGGCGGCCTCAATGCCCTAGCGCTGAAATACTTTAAAATCAGGTTCACCAAAGAGCAGCGCAAAAAGTTGGAGGGCAAAGAGATTGAATTCATCTTCGCGATTGATCAGGAAGGCGTGCCTACGCTGGAAGCCATTCACGGGGTTTCTGAACAGGATATCTTAGACAGTTTACAGGCCACTTCGGCCAAGCTGCCCGGGTTCATTCCGCAGGAAGTGAATGGCCAGAAACAAGCCTCCATCTACTATTTCAAACTCCGGTACCCCACCTACGGCAATCTGAGCGGCGGTAACGGGTACCAGGAGGCCATCAGGTACAACGAGACGAAGTACGAAGACTTTGCCTACATCCATAAATCGGGGCAACGGCTGGACATTGTCTTCGGGGGCATGGCCAATGCCTTTATAGGCAAGGCCGGCGATTACCTGAGCCCGGGCGGCGGTATGAAGACTGAGATTCTCTACAGAGGCAAGAACGGTTTTGGCGGAGGGTTATTGATGAGTTTCTACGGAAACAAACTTAAGCAGGACTACCCTATTGCCTCAGACCGGGAACAGAACACCGCCCCACCTACCCTCCTCCTGGGCGTAGGCTTGAACAAGGCCTTGATGGCGAAGGAAAGAAAGGAGTTCCTGGTACAACTGGAGCTGAACTATGCCATCCAGAACGTTACCGTCAAAGAAGGAAACAACGATAAAGACTGGACCCAACTCCAGGGCTTCAGCCCCGGGCTGGTAGGCCATTACTTCTTCCAGGTAGGCAAACCCAAAGCTTACTATTACTACGGCGCGCCTTCTGTTTATGTCAATTACCTGAATGTGCACGCGGGCATCAGACCGGTTTTCTTTAACCTCAAAGAAGCCACCGGCGTCATGCTGGAACTAGGCTTTTCTTTCCGGCTGGGTTGCCACGGCGTGGATGAATACCAGATAAAATAAGCAGATCCCGTAGCCCTGCTCCGCAGGCAAACTCCCTAGACCGTTTCCTAGACAGCGCTCTGCTGCTGATTCCCGGCTTTTTCGCCTGACAAAACCGACCATCTTCTGCGCGGTTCACAGCCATGTGCCCTTTTGGCAGTCCTCTGGTTTCCTGAAAGATACCTGAGGTTTCGCTTGCTCTTTCTCACCTAAAAAGCGCCACTAGCTGCTTTCAAGGCCTTTCTCTACGCAGAACCAACTGGTCCCTATAGCGGTCGTGGAATCCGCCCTGAGGCTTTAGGAACATTTAGGCAGGTTCTTAGTATAAAATTTGATGCAACAGCCTGGGCATCGGCAGTGAGGAAGTGATTATCCTTCTAAAGCCGGGCCCTGAGTTTTCACCAGAAAAGAAGAGAAAGATGAAAGTAGAAATATGGTCAGATGTGGTTTGCCCTTTCTGTTACATAGGCAAACGCAGGTTTGAAAAGGCGCTGGAAGATTTTCCGGGCAAAGGCAAGGTAGAGGTGGTGTGGCGCAGTTTCCAGCTGGACCCTGATCTGAAGTTTGTGCCCGGGCAATCGGTACACGAGTATTTGGGCAAGCGGAAAGGCTCCAACGCCGCCGAGGGCAAGAAAATGAACGACTACATGGCCCAGATGGCCAAAGAAGTGGGCCTGGACTATGACTTCGACAAGGCCATCATCAACAACACTTTTGACGCGCATCGGCTTCTGCACCTGGCCAAAAAGAACGGCAAGCAGGACGAAATGAAAGAAAGGCTGTTCGCCGCTTACTACACCCAGGGCAAAAACGTGGGCGACCTGGATACCCTGGTGCAGTTGGGCGAGGAAGTGGGCCTGAACGGAGCCGAAATCAGGGAAACCATGCAAAGCGACACCTACGCCCAGGAAGTGCAACAAGACATGTACGAGGCGCAACAGGTGGGCGTAAGAGGCGTGCCTTTCTACGTCTTCAATGACAAATACGCCGTCTCTGGGGCGCAACCCTCAGAGCTGTTCCGGGAAGTCCTGGATAAGGTGTGGGAAGAGGAAAAGCCGCAGCTGATTTCCGGCGAGGGCGCAGGCTTCTGCACCCCAGACGGCATCTGCGAGTAGTTTTTAGGCCATTTTAAGGTAAACGACATGAAAGTACTATTTGTATTGACCTCGCACAGTGAGTTGGGCAACACCGGCGAGAAAACCGGTTTCTGGATCGAGGAATTCGCCGCGCCCTACTACGTATTCAAGGATGCCGGCGCCGACATCACCCTGATTTCTCCCAAAGGCGGACAGCCTCCCATTGACCCCAAAAGTGATGCCCCCGAGAACCAGACTGAGGCGACCAAGCGGTTCAAAGGAGATGAAGCTTTGCAAACGCTGCTGGCCAACACCAAAAAGGTATCAGAGGTATATGCCCAGGACTTTGACGCGGTGTTCTACCCCGGCGGCCACGGTCCGCTCTGGGACCTGTACGAGAGCCCCGAGTCTGTGCAGCTGATTGAGGATTTCTGGAAAAGCAAGAAGCCGGTAGCGGCGGTATGCCACGCCCCGGCGGTGCTACTCAACGTGAAAGACGAAAACGGCCAGCCGCTGGTAAAAGACAAGAACGTGACCGGTTTCGCCAACACCGAGGAAGAAGCCGTGGGCCTCACCCAAGTGGTGCCTTACCTCCTGGAAGACGAGCTCAAAAACAAAGGCGGCCGCTACTCCAAAACCAGTGACTGGGGCGTACACGTGGTGCAGGATGGCCTACTGATCACCGGCCAGAACCCGGCCTCGTCTGAGGAAGCCGCCCACCGTTTGCTGCAACTTCTAAGAAAATAGCCCCTAAACGGCTTTAAGCCGGCAAACCCTTACAGGCAGGTTTCCGGCCGAGCTTGGAAGTTTAAAAAGAAGAGGCCTTCTCCAACACGTTTGGAGAAGGCCTCTTCTTTTTAGGTATTATATCTTACTTCAAAGCGAGAGTTCCTTCCACGGTCTTCTTGCTCTTTTTGGTAGCTGCATCGGGTTGGCCTCCGCCCACGCTGATCTGCACATTACCCGGCACGTGTTTGGCAGTACCATCTGAGGCAATCAGAGCCAGGTCCTGCGGCCGAAGCTCAAAGGTGACCTCCTTGCTTTCGCCGCGTTTGAGTGAAATCCGCTGGAAACCTTTCAGGGCTTTGAGAGGCGTTCTGAAGCCATTTTCCTGGCGTGTAAGGTACAGCTGCACCACTTCATCGCCGTCCATTTTCCCGGAGTTAGTCACGCGCACGCTCACCTTTACCGGGCTGTTCACTTTACTGTCTTTGGGCAGGTCCAGTTTGTCATACGTGAAGGTGGTGTAGCTCAGGCCATGCCCGAAACCATACAGCGGTTGCCCTTTGAAGTAGCGGTAGGTGCGGTTCTCCATAGAGTAGTCGCCAAAGCCTGGCAGATCTGCATCGCTTTTGTAGAAGGTCACCGGCAGGCGGCCCGCCGGATTGTAGTCCCCGAACAGTACATCGGCGATAGCCGTACCCGCACTCTGCCCCGCGTACCACGCGTTCACAATGGCCGGAATGTTCTGGGCCTCCCACGGAATAGCAATGGCGCTACCGGTCATCATCACAAACACCACGGGCTTGCCGGTGGCTTTGAGTTCTTTCATGAGATCGGTCTGTACTTTGGGCAACAGGATGGAGGTGCGGTCGCCGCCGTTGAAGCCGGGCTCGTTCACCTTCATTTCCTCGCCCTCCAGCTGCGGCGAAATACCGCCCACGTAGATGAGGACATCGGCGTCTTTCACGCGGTTGGCCAAGGCTTTGAAGTCTGATTTGGCGAAGTTACCGGCCCGCAGTTGCACCGATGCTTTGCCGCCGTCCTGGTTGTATTCCAGCACCAAGCGGTAAGTTTTGCCCTGCTGGGTAGCCAGTTTGTAGGATTTGGCGCCCCAGCGGTTGCGGGTCCAGGCGTTGAGTTGCTCTTTGCCATCAACCAGCAGGCGGTAACCGTCATCGCCTTCAACTTCTAAGGTGATGGAGCCGGTGGTTTTGGCGGTGAAATCTGTGGTGTAACGGGCCGAGAAGTTATAGGCTTTCATGGTGCCCACCACGGTCTCGCCTTCCTGCCAGAAGTTGTTGATCTCACCTTCCTGGCGGGTGGCTACGGGCTGGCCTTTCAGCTCCATGTTGTTGAAGTACTCGGCTTTCACACCGGGCTTGCCTTCAAAACTCAGCTGGGATTTGATCTCGGTGTAAACAAGCAGGGTGTCTTTGGTGAAGGTAGAAGCGCGTTCGTACACTACCTGCGTACCGGTGCCCACCTTGTTTCTGATGCCCTGCAGCGCGGTCACAATCTCAGAAGGAATTCCGTTGTAGTTTCCCAGCACGGCAATCGGGTTATCCGCGTTCGGCCCGATCACGGCAATCTTCTTCAGGTTCTTTTTGAGCGGCAGCGTGTTCTTGTCGTTTTTCAGGAGCACCATGGACTGCTGCGCCATTTTGAGCGAGTGGGCTTTGTGTGTGGCGCTTTCCAGCACGTCGGGCGAGGTCTGCGCGTATTTCACCAGGGCGGCCGGGTCAAACATGCCCAACCGAAACCGGATGGTGAACAAACGCTTCACGGAGACATCAATCATGCGCTCGGTGATCTTGCCGTCTTTCACGGCCTGCACCAGGGCTTTGTAGGCATCGGTGCCGCAGTCAATGTCAGTGCCGTGCATCACGGCATCCGCTGAGGCGGAGGCGGCATCCGGGTGGGTTTTGTGGTTCTTGAAGAAATCATCGATGGCCCAGCAGTCGGAGGTGACATAGCCGGTGAACTGCCACTGGTTGCGCAGGATGTCGTTCATGAGCTCGTCTGAGCCGCAGCAGGGCTGTCCTTTGTAGGCGTTGTAGGCGCACATGACACCGGCCACCTTGGCGTTCACCACCAGTTCCTGGAAGGCGGGCAGATAAGTATCCCATAAATCATAAGGGGTGGCGGTGGCGTTGAACACGTGGCGCTCGGGCTCGGGGCCGCTGTGCACGGCATAGTGCTTCGCGCAGGCCGCGGCTTTCAGGTATTTGGGGTCATCGCCCTGCAGACCGCGCACAAACGCCCGGCCCAGCATGGCCGTCAGGAACGGATCCTCGCCGTAGGTTTCCTGTCCGCGGCCCCAGCGCGGATCCCGGAAGATGTTGATGTTGGGCGTCCAGTACGTCAACCCCACGTAGCGCTGACCCGATTTCCCTTCTTTGATGGCTTTGTTGTAGATGGCGCGGCCTTCCAGCGCGGAGAAATCGGCCATGCGCTGCAGAGAGGTGGTGTCAAAGGTAGCGGCCATCCCGATGGCCTGCGGATACACCGTCACTTTGTAGGGCGTACGGGCTACACCGTGCAGCACCTCGTTCCACCAGTCATAAGAAGGAATACCCAGGCGGTCGATGGCCGGGGCGGCGTTCAGCATCTGCGCCACTTTCTCTTCCAGGGTAAGGCGAGAAACCAGATCGTTCACCCGGGCCTCAATGGTGAGCGAAGGATTCTGGAACGGATAAGCATATTTTTCTTCTTTTTTCGCCAAGGTGAAGGCTGTTATGCCAACGATGGCACTGAGAAAGACAAAAAGGACCGCTTTTTTCATGAAACAAGGGAGAATTAAGCCAAAAAAGGTTGATTAACCCCTAAGATGGTAATTTTTTCAAAAACTTCCGCCTAAAAAAGAAGGGTATTGCCGGATAGCAAGGCGTGAATCAGCTAAACAGGTAACAAAAATTGAATGTTCCTGATCTGAAAGAACAGGTTACACAGGCAAAAAACCAAGGCCGTTTAAACCCTGTTTTTGGGAAAACACCCCTGGAACGCCGCTGCCAGATTCTTCTGGTTGAGCCCGGTTCTATGCTGATCAGGCTTTGGCGAATGGACCTGCGCTTTCTGGGGTTCTGGCATCTTCAATGCCCTGTAACCATTCACGTAAAAGAATTACCTTCGTGTAACCGGTTCTTTCTTTTGGCATAAGCCGAAAACGAGGAACTACCGGGACAAAAAGCAACAGCGAACCTATGACCCTGGCGCATAAAATTGTAGGAGAACGAAAGCGCAAAGGCTTGTCGCAGGAAGAACTGGGCGAGCTTTCTCAGATCAGCCTCCGGACCATCCAGCGCATTGAGCGGGAAGAAAGCATTCCCAGAGGCTACACTTTGAAAGCCCTTGCCCAAGCCTTGGACATTCCGCTGAAAGAACTGGCTGGCCCGCCCCCTCCCACTGTCGCCCTGGCCCCAACGCCCGAGGCTGAGCAGTCGCAGTCACCAACAGCTGCAGCTCCTTTTGAAGTAGTCTCCGCCGCTAACCTACAGCAAATCAATCTGGCCTCCTTTGCGTTTCTGCTGTTGCCGTACCTTGGGTTCTTGGTGCCTTTGTGGCTCTGGAAAAAACAAAAAGGGCGGTCTGGGCAGGAGGCTGGCGCCCGTATCATCAACTTCCAGATTATGTGGTGCATTGGCATGCACCTGGGGCTGCTGCTGGCTTTCCTGGTACAGATGATCAGTGCCTATTACT
Organism: Rufibacter aurantiacus; assembly: GCF_017916345.1. Taxonomy (NCBI): domain Bacteria; kingdom Pseudomonadati; phylum Bacteroidota; class Cytophagia; order Cytophagales; family Hymenobacteraceae; genus Rufibacter; species Rufibacter aurantiacus. The sequence continues at coordinate 1,010,985 of NZ_JAFMSV010000004.1, read as the reverse complement.
TTCAAGCCAGACCTTCGTTCCTGATCATGGGCACATTCTTCTTTTTCTACTTCCTGAACATTGGCATGATTACGAGGGCGGCTCTTCAACTGCGCAAGGGGCACCAGCAGGTTTTCGCCAAGTGGGACAATCTCTTTCTGTCATAGATTCCAACTTACTTTTATCCCGGTCTTACACCCGCCTTTCTTACGCCAAAAGCCCTTTTTTGATGAATTGGCGTCTTTTTGGCGGTATAATGACGTAAGCCCCTGCCCCTTTTGTGCCTAATCTTGCAGTGTCAATTTACTTACACTGTTATGAAATCACTAAAACGCATTGGGCTTACATTTCTGTTTCTTTTGGTGCTTGGCTCGGTGGGCGGCTGCTTCTACTTCAAAGCCAAATTTAAACCGGCGGCTAACCAACTCAAGGTAGTGCCCCAGTCTGTCTCTATTCCGGTTACCTGGGCGGCCAGCGGCCAAGACCCGTATGCGTACCTGCTGGTGCCTGTCACGCTGGCGGGTTGCCCCAAGACGTTCTACCTGCAATTTGACACCGGCGCCCCCTCTACTCTATTTTACAAAGGCAAGATGGAGGCCATTCAGAAGAAAGGCTTTGCGCTTACGTTTGGCCAGACCGATGACCGGTTACAGCTAAAAGAGATGACGTTCACGGTGGGGGCGCTTCCTGTCACGGCGCAGGAGGTAACGGTTCTGGCCTACGGCGACTCGGTTATTCACTGGAATGACCCCAGTTCCATAGAGGTTATAGGCACCTTGGGCACCGATTTCCTGGAAGGGCACATTGTTGAGCTGGACTACCAGCGCATGACGCTCACCTTGTCTGACCAACTGCCAAACAACCTTGCCCCCGCCTCTCTCCAGCCCTTCACCTTTGACAGCCGCCGCATTTTGTTGCCCTCCCGCATCAACGGCGACGAAACCGAACTCCTGTTTGATTCCGGCTCCAGCACCTATGAACTGCTCACAGACAAAGCTACCTTTGAAAGCTTTGCCCAGCCGGGCCAAACCCAAGACGCCGCGCAGGTGAATTCCTGGGGGAAGACGCTCACTGCCTACACCACTACTACCAACGCTACTGTGGCCTTTGGGCCGGTGCAGCTGCCGCTCAGAAAAGCCACGTACCTTGAAGGGATGAGCTTTATGAATACCATCCTCATGCGCTTCTCCGGCATGGGCGGCATGACAGGCAACAAACTCTTTCTGGGCCACACGCTGTTGCTGGACCTGAAACAGATGAGGTTTGCGGTGCTGAACTAAGGTACTGAGAGGCTCAACTGATTTAGGGCTGTTTTCCTGAAAACAGCTCTAAATCGGGTTTCTCTTGTTGGCCCTTAAGGTAAATTCGTGCAAATTACCAGCGCACTCCCCAGGAGCAATCCAGAACCATGAACAGATTTGCTTTTAAAATAAGCTCGTTCAGTTTTGGATAAGTCGCGGGGAGCTTACCTTATACAACAGAAACATGGTTTTAGACCAACTACAACACGCTTCTCGCTACTACGCCTTACACCCACTTTTCAGGCAAGCCTTTGCATTTCTGCAAGAGGCCGATGTTCAGAATTTACCCACCGGCAAGCATGAGCTGGCCGGCGATGACCTGTTTGCCATTATCTCGGAAGGCCCCGGCGTAGCTCCCGAGGACGCTAAAATGGAAGCGCACCGCAAGTACATAGACATCCAATACATTATCTCGGGCGTGGACCACATGGGCTGGCAGGACCTCTCCGCCTGCGGAGACTCCATGGAACCTTATTCCGCGGAGCGCGACGTGTACTTCTTCCCGGTGAAGCCCAGCAGTTGGTTCGATGTTCCGGCGGGCTTCTTCACCATCTTCTACCCCAACGACGTGCACGCCCCCATGGCTACGCAGGAGGTGATCAGGAAAGTAGTTTTGAAGATTGCCGTAGAGAAGCAGTAGAATGACAAAGCCCCTCTTGCTGATTGCAAGAGGGGCATTTTTTTTAAGTTAAAGAACCAACATCTGGTATCTCAGGAAGTCACCGTTTTGGTTATTTCTGGATGGTTTTCAAGACAAGCTCTGTTAGAAAGTCTACCAGCTGGTCATGCTGCCCAGGGTCCAGGTTGGTGAGCGAGGGCAGGTGCTTGGCAAAGAAAACCTGCCGATGGGCGCTCTCCGAGACCGTAGACACCAACGACGCCGGGTATGGATACTCGGGGTTGATTTCCAGAATGATGCTGGAGATGCGCTTGTTCAGCCTTTTGTAGCTCAGGAAGAAACCTTCCCGGTTGTTCTCATCCACCTCTTTGGTGAGATACACTTTAGCCGACTCAGCGATCACAATCTTCTGAAGCGTGACCTCATCAATGTGGGCGAAATCCATGTCGTTCTCAATACGGCCAGACAGAATCCGGATGGCGATCCGCAGTCTTTCTTCCGGAGAGGCTACATTTGAGGTGGCAAACACCAGGCGGTACTCCAGCCAGCCCCAGTACCATGAGATCAGGTAGACCAGCAGGTTGTACTTGCTTTCAAAGTACCGGTAAATGGTGGCCTCCGTAATACCTGCCCGCTCGGCCAGTTTCTTGAACGTAAAAGCCTCCAGACCCAGCTCTTCCATCAGCTTGATGCCATGTTCAATGATCATCCGGCCTTTTTCAGAGCTTTCCGGGTCTTTGAGGTATACTTTCTCCTCTACTGTTATCTTGATATTAGCCAGCAGATTCTTCATGGTGTGAGTTTCCCTAGGCGACTTCTGCGCTGTAGAACTCTACCGCGCCAGATTTTACATCGTACATGCCACCTACGATGCCAATTTCGCCATTTTTAATCATTTCATTCAAAATTGGGCTTTTTTCTTTGATGAGCTGCACCGCGCGTCTCACATTTTCCTGCGCTACTAATTCAACAAACTCCTTGTTTTTAGAGTTTTTCTCACCCTGGTAATCAATAGCCTCTACAGATGGGGCAATCTTGTTCACCAATCCGGTGAGGTTACCCAATTCTACGTGGTCGCAGGCACCTTTAATGGCTCCGCAGCTGGTGTGCCCTAACACCACAATGAGTTTTGAACCGGCCACTTTGCAGGCAAATTCCATACTGCCCAAGATGTCATCGTTCACTATGTTTCCGGCAATTCTGGCGTTGAAAACATCGCCAATACCCAGGTCAAAAATAAGCTCTGAGGATGTGCGCGAATCTATGCAGCTCAGAATGATAGCGAAGGGATTCTGGCCCTCGGCGGTTTCCTTTACCTGCTGCAAAAGATTACGGTCTTCTCGCTTACTGTTTACAAAGCGGTTATTTCCTTCTTTTAGAATTTCAATGGCATCTGCGGGGGATAGTTTTTGCTGAAGCTCTTTGGTGTATGTTGTCATGTTTATGGTTATTGGTTTATGGAAATTACAAACTTATTTTGGCGCCACTTGCGCGTTGCCGCTCTCCTGCCTCCTTGAATGTAAGGTGGATGTTTTTCTGGTGGGCATTTTCTTTGAAGTCCTGGATTAACTCCTTCACGTCATGGTCTATTACGGCAGATTTGGAATAATCAATCACCAGGTCTGCCCCGTCTGGAATCTTGCGCAGGGCCTGCATGATGTTGCCTTTGTTCAGAAAGGTCACCTCCTCTGCCAGCACCAGGTGGTATTGCTCTTTGCCTTCGGGTGTTTTTTCAGCATGCAACAGGTGAGACACTTCGTAACTGTTCTTCAGGAGGAAGAGCACCGCTACCGCCATGCCAATACCAATACCGGTGAGCAGGTCTGTGAAGACAATAGCAATGATGGTGACAATGAAGGGCAAGAACTGCATCCAACCGGAGCGGTACATACTTTTAAACAAGGCCGGTTTAGCCAGTTTATACCCTACAGTGAGCAAAATGGCTGCTAAACTGGCCAGCGGAATCATGTTCAGCACGCCCGGGATAGAGATCACACAGATCAAAATCAGCACTCCGTGGGTGAAGGCGGCCAGCTTGGTTCTTCCCCCAGACTGGATATTGGCCGAGCTCCGCACAATCACCTGGGTCAGGGGCAGACCGCCCACCAGTCCGGCTACCATGTTGCCCACACCCTGGGCCTTGAGTTCCTGGTTAGCAGGGCTTATTCTCTTGAAAGGGTCTAGTTTATCGGTGGCTTCCAGGCAGAGAAGCGTCTCTAAACTGGCTACCACCGCCAGCGTACCCGCCATGAAAATGACTTCATAGCTGAAGATGCGGCTGAAATCTGGCCGGGTGAATTGCCCAAAGAACCCCGAAATGCTATCTGCGACAGGGAGTGAAACCAGGTGGTTGTCACGCAGCGCCAACTGCGGATAATAGTTCTGGAACAAAAGATTCAGCCCGATGCCCAGCACCACCACTACCAACGGCCCCTGGATGAACTGGAAGATTCTACCCTTTTTGGAAAGCACCTGGTCCCAGAAAATCAGGATACCTAACGAAATCACACTAATGATCACCGCGCCCAGCGACACGAAATTGAGCATATGGATCAGCTCAGAAAAGGTGTTCTGTCCGTCGGGTTGCACAAAGTGCACGTTGCCCTCATAATTACGGTCATACCCAAAGGCATGCGGCAACTGCTTCAGGATGATGATCACCCCAATACCGGCCAGCATTCCTTTGATCACCGAGGTTGGGAAATAATATCCAATGTTTCCCGCTTTAAGAAACCCCAAGGCCAATTGTATGAGCCCGGCCAGGAAAACCGCCGACAGGAAAACTTCAAAACTACCCAGTTGGTCAATGGCGTTAAGCACGATCACGGCCAAACCCGCCGCCGGCCCACTTACCCCCAACTGCGAACCGCTGATCAGACTGACTACCACCCCACCAATGATCCCGGAGATAATACCGGCAAACAAAGGAGCCCCGGAAGCCATGGCAATACCCAGGCACAAGGGAACCGCTACCAGGAAAACGACCACCCCGGCAGGAAAATCGCTTTTGATTTCTTTGAAGCTTAGCATGTCTTTAATACCGTTTTAATGTTTATTAAAAGTACTTTAATGTATATTAAAAGTATTACTATAGCTTATCAAAGTAAAACTATATACCTCAGATTTCCAAGGAAAGTTCAGCCTTTGGTGAAGCAGAATGCCCCCTGGCCACCAAAACGAACATCACGGCCAAAGCAGAATCACTAATTGTTACCGAGGCAGAGAAGAGCCATTAAAATCATCTTGTGGTTCAGCACAAAATGACTGAACTCTGGTTAAAAACCAGAGAACCCTTTTTAAGGCTATTTCCCGGAAAACGGCCATGATTCAAACCTTCTGCAAAGTCACACATCATCTTGCTGCTGTTCCCGTAGCATTAATTTTAGGCCCTCCACTTTGACCCAACCGTACCCAACCCATTCCCTGCCCAAAAACATGAAGACAAAACCCTTGCTGGTATTCCAATGGCTTGCGTTAGGGCTCAGTCTCCTGCTGGGGCAGCCGGCATTTGCGCAGAAAGACAGCACCTGGCTTACACCGCCCGAAGTTTCATTCTCCGGATTTGTGGATGTCTTCTATGCCTATGATTTCAACAAGCCCCAGGAAAACTTCAGGCAGCCATTTCTCTACAACCACAACCGGCACCACGAGGTGAACCTGAACCTGGGGCTGGTGAAGGCGGCAGTAACACACGCGAAGTACCGGGCCAACCTGGCGCTGCAGACGGGAACCTACGCCAATGACAATTACGCCGCAGAACCGGGCGTTTTAAAGAACATCTTTGAAGCCAATGCCGGCCTCTCCCTGAACCCCAAAAACACACTTTGGCTGGATGCCGGTATCTTCTCCTCGCACCTGGGTTTTGAAAGCGCCATTTCCCTGGATAACTGGACGCTCACCCGCTCGCTGGTAGCCGAGAACTCGCCGTACTATTTGGCCGGCGCCAAACTCACCTACAGCCCACACGCCAAACTGGACCTGGTGGCGCTGGTATGTAACGGCTGGCAGCGGATAGAACGCGTTGAAGGCAATTCGCTTCTCTCTTGGGGAACACAGGTCACGTACCGGCCAAATGAGAACACCACCCTCAACTGGAGTACCTTCCTGGGCACAGATACACCCGACTCTACCCGACGCATGCGCTACTTCAATAACCTGTACGGCAAGTTCCAACTCACACCCCGGTTTGGATTGCTGGCTGGTTTTGACCTGGGTTGGCAACAACAAGCCAAAAACAGCTCCCGCTATGACGTGTGGCTCGGTCCGGTACTGATTGGCCGTTATACCCTTACCCAGAAATGGGCCGCCGCGCTCCGGGCCGAGTACTACCAGGACAAAACCGGCATCATCATTCCCACCCAAACGCCCCACGGTTTCAGAACCAGCGGTTTCTCCCTGAACGTGGACTATACGCCCATCCCCCACCTTGCCGCCCGGCTGGAAGGCAGATGGTTCCACAGCCAGGATCCGCTCTTCCGGCAGAACGATGGTTTGACGGATGAGAACGTGTTTGTAGCGGGTTCGCTGGCGGTCAGGTTTGGAAAGTAGAACCGTGGAGGACTTCTCCGCGCCAGATGACCGGGTAAACTAGTGAAAGAGAAAAAGCAGCCAATCCCGGGAGAGATTCTCAACTATCTCTGCTGTTTTAGGCCTGATTCCCTGAAATCAGCCTCAAAACGTTTAACCAGTGGCGTAATCGCCGCAGATTGTACCGCCGGAAATTTCATTTAGGATAAACAATTGTTAACTTAGGTAGCCACTCGCCGCTATCTTTTCATTTTGCCAGATAGCACAAACGCCTCCTATCCCGCGTACTGAGGACCTCCCGCTTTTTCCCTTGATCAGCCATGAAAAGAAGCAGGTTTTTACGCACCCTCCTGGCCGCCACTCCGCTGTTCTCCCTCACTTTCCTGGAACAACCTGCTCCTGATTTAGCCGAAGGGAGAGCCTACCCTGGAACAGATTGCCCAAATTTTTCTCCAGCATGAGACGGAGATTGCAGGCCCCGCGCTGGCGGTAGACTAATCTGTGCGCTACCTGCCACCTGCCCTAATCAGCTCTTCGGTTCCTTTATGAAAGGTATTGCTGCTTGAAACGTGTTTTTCTCCTCAAATCAGAAAAATCATGCAAAAACGTATCCGCTTGTTTCTGGCCTTGATTCCGTTGCTGTTCTACCTTGAACTGGCCGCGCAGAAAACCCAACAGAAGAGCCAGCTGCCCGCGCTCATTGACCGGGAACTCTTCTTCGGGGACCCTGAGATCATCAACGCCCAACTCTCCCCAGACGGCTCCTACATCGCCTTCATCAAACCCTACAAAGGCACCCGCAACATCTGGGTGAAGAAGCGCGAAGAACCTTTCACTGCCGGTAAACCCATGACCGCCGACACCACCCGCCCCATCAATGCCTATACCTGGTCCAGAGACGGGAAAAACCTGCTCTACATCCAGGACAAAGGCGGCAATGAGAACTTCCAGCTGTATGCAGTGCAACCCAGTCAGGCCCCGGCTGCCGGACAGGCGCTGCCCCCCACCCGCGCCCTCACCAATGTGCCCAACGCCCGCGTGATGATCCACCACATGTCCCGGTCAGAGCCCAACATTGTGTACATTGGCCTGAACGACCGCGACAAAGCCTGGCATGACCTTTACCGCCTGGATATTACCACCGGCGAAAAGACCCTGGTGCGGCAGAACACCGACCGCATCACCGGCTGGACCTTTGATTGGAACGACAAGCTGCGGCTGGCTACCCGCTCGGCGCCAGACGGCTCCACCGAGATCCTGCGCGTGGATGACCAGGGCATGAAGTCCATTTACAGCGCCACCGTATTTGAGACCAGTTTTCCCATAGGGTTCCACAAAGACAATAAGCGTTTCTACCTCAGAACCGATGCCGGCAACCGCAACCTGCAGCAACTGATGTTGTTTGACCCCGTCACCTTCAAAGAGGAACTGGTGGAAACCGACCCCAAAAACCAGGTAGATGTAGGCCAGGTGCGTATTTCCGAGGTCACCCACGAGCCCATCTTCATCAGTTACCAGGATGACAAGATGCGCCGCTACTGGAAAGACCAATCCTATGAAAAGAACTTCAGCCCCATAGAGAAAAAGTACGCCGATAGAATGGTTTTCCCCGGCTCGGCTACCCTGGATGAGCAGTACTGGATGGTGCATATCGTCAGTGATGTCAACCCCGAGGAAGTGTACCTGCTGGACCGCAAAACCCAACAACTGACCTTCCAGTACCGGCCTCGGCCTAAGTTACCAGTCAAAGATCTGGCGCCCATGCAGGCCATCCGGTACAAATCATCTGACGGTTTGGAGATTCCCGCGTACCTCACTCTGCCCAAGAACTCTTCAGGTAAAAATCTGCCCCTGATAGTGGTGCCGCATGGCGGCCCCTGGGCGCGTGATATGTGGGGCTACAACAGTTATCACCAGTTCCTGGCCAACCGGGGCTACGCGGTTCTGTCACCCAACTTCCGGGGCTCTACCGGGTTCGGGAAGAAATTCCTGAACGAGGGCAACAACCAATGGGGTCAGAAAATGCAGGACGATATTACCTGGGGCGTGAAACACCTCATTGCGCAGGGCACCGTAGACCCCAAACGGGTGGGCATCATGGGCGTATCGTACGGCGGCTACGCAACTTTGGCCGGGCTGGCGTTTACCCCCGATGTGTATGCCGCCGGGGTTTCCATTGTGGGCCCCTCCAACCTGATAACCCTCCTGAACACCATCCCGCCGTACTGGGAATCTATCAGGAAGATGTTCGCGCACCGCATGGGCGATGCCAGCACGCCGCAAGGCAAAGAACAGCTCATGCGGCAATCGCCGCTGAACTCCGCGGATAAGATCAAGGCTCCGTTGCTGGTGGTGCAGGGCGCCAACGACCCGCGGGTGAACAAAGCCGAGTCTGACCAGATTGTGGTGGCCCTCCGCACGCGGGGCTTCCCGGTAGAGTACCTGGTAGCCCCAGACGAAGGCCACGGTTTTGCTCGGCCGGTGAACAACATGGCCATGCTGGCCGCCGCCGAGAAGTTCCTGGCCAAGCACCTGGGCGGCCGCTACCAGGAATCCATGTCTCCGGCGGTAGCTACCCGCTTGAAAGAAATCACCGTTGACGTGAAAACTGTAGCGCTTTCTTCGCCCAGCACCGCAGAGAAATAGAACAGGTAGGTTATTACCTTTAGTTGAGCCCGGCTTCAGTTTCTATGGGCAGTCTTTCCCACTTGTTAAGGGAAGAATCCTGCTGAGGGAAGTTGGAGCCGGGCTCTTTCATTTTCCCGTTTTTAGGCCGTTTTCTGTAAAACAGCCCCAAAATTGAGTTCTTCCATTTACTTCTTCACAAACCACAACCGGGTCACCGCTTCCCGACTGAACGTAAATCCTTCCAACCGGCCGTCTTTTCCCACCTGGAATTCCAGGCAATTGTTTCCCTGCAGATCAAACAGGAACCGGTGGCCCGCAACCGACAGAAACGGCAAGTGCACCAGGCGGAACAAACTGAGCCGCAGTTGCCCCTTGCGGGCGGTGACCCTGAAGCGTTTCTTCAACTCCGGTGAGTAATAGGTGCCCGTGAACTGCTCTAACACCTGCGGGGTGTATTGCGCCGAGTCTACCTTCTCTAAGCTCTGGCGGGTAGCCCAACTTCTGTATTCCAGCGAGATATTGGAGGTTTCCGGCAAACCGCTGAAGGCATAGTAACGACTGGGCAGCCACTCGTTGGAGAACACCCCAGGGCTACTGGGTTTCAGGGTTTCCTGGAAGCCCTTGGGCGAGGTGGCCGCCAGCAGTTTCTCTCCCTGGCGGGTCACGTAGCGGGCATCTGAGAGGTTCTCCAGGTTCAGGTAAATACCGGGCAGGCTTTCCAGAGGGGCGGCCGAAGGTGCCTGCGGCAACTGCCCAATGGAGGCAGCAGCCCCCGTGGGAGGCAAAAACCACTCTCCTATCTGCTGGAGCCGCTGCGTGAGGCTATACAGGTCATTTGTGTTGGCGAGGCAGATGATGCTCAGTTCATGCTCGGGAAAACGGACCAGCTCGGCCATATAGCCTGGATCGCTGCCGGTGTGGGTGATGGTGGGCACGCCTTTGTAGATGTCTACCTCCAATCCCAGTGCATACGGAATGGGTTCGCCGTTGCGCAGGCGGCCTGACGTGGTCAGGAGCTGCACCAATGCCTGGTTTTTCTGGCCCATTTGGTTCCGGTAGAAGTTCTGGTCCCATTTCACCAGGTCTTCCAGCGTAGTCACCAACCCCGAGGAGCCCACCGTGTTAGCTTTGAAGTGCACGGGCTTGTAGCGGGTCTGGTTGTTTTTGTACGTGACGCCGTAGCCCTGCGCCAGTTGCGGAATGGCCTTTGAAATCTTCCCGTAGAAATGGGAGTGCGTCATGCCCAGCGGCTTAAAAATGCGCTCTTGCGCAAACGCAGCGAAAGACTGGCCCGAGACGCGTTCCACCAGTTGCGCCAGCAGCACGTAGCCGCCGTTGTTGTATTCATGCCGGGTGCCCGGGGAAAAATTGAGTTCCTGCTGGCGGTACAGCATCTCCAACACCCGGGCATTGGTGTAGTGCTTTTCGCCTTTGAGGGTGAGACCAATGAGGGTGAAGCCATCGCGCAAGCCGCTGGTGTGGTACAGCAGGTGCTCTATGCGCACGGTGTCTTTGAACGCGGGCAGCTCAGGCAGATATTTCCGGACGTCATCCTGCAGGTGGAGTTTGCCTTCTTCGGCCAGCAGGGCCACGCAGGCGGCGGTGAACTGTTTGGCCACGCTGGCTACCCAGAACTGGTGCTGCACGGTGAGGGGATGTCGTTTCTGTACATCGGCGTAGCCGAAGGCCTTTTGGTAGACCAGTTGGCCTTTGTGCACCACGCCCACCACGGCTCCCGGCGAGTTGCCCTTGTTCCAGGCGGCAAAGACCGAGTCTATCTTGCGGCTTACCTGAGGGGAAAGCGTCTGGGTCTGTCCCCAACTCAGGGAGCAGGAAACAAAAAACACGGCGAAAAGAAGAGAGAAGCGCATAACAGAAAAATTTTGGTTTGCGCTCCAAAACAAGCCTCTACAGCCTCAAAATACACTCTTACAGGCCAGAATTCTACCCAACCGTAGCTATTTCAGCGACGAATGGTGGGCTTTGAGCCATTGCCGGAAGGCGGGAGCCCGGTCTCGGCTGATGGTGAGCTGCTCAGGCAGGCGAGGGAACGGCTTCAGGGAGACAGCCAGCTTGCCGTTGTCCTCGGGCTGCACCATGGCCACGGCCTGCAAGGAAAGAATGTACTTGCGGTTCACCCTGAAAAAGAGCGGAGCCGTGAGCTGGGTCATGACCTTCTCCAGGGAGCTGTCCAGCGGGTACAGCTTGCCCGCCGTGGTGAGCAGAAACGTTTCCTTGTCTTCTGAATACACGCAGAGAATTTCCTGGTACGGCAGCAGCACCTCGCGCTTGCCCAACTTCACCAGGAACACTTCCGGGGCAGCCGGGCCCGATGGCATGTCTGGCGCGGGCGTTGGGGCGAGTAGCGGTTTGGCTTGCAGGGCGTCATAGTAATAGAGCCCGATGTAAATGGCGTTGATGAACAGAATGAAGATGAGCGCCAGGACCAGGTCCAGGCTGAAGAAGTGCTCCAGTGGGTACGGCCGCACCAGCGCGTAGTCCAGCCACACCAGCCCCGTGAGCACCGCCAGGCATACCACGCAAGAGATTCCCACCTGCACCAGCAACCTCGGGAGGAACCCGCGGCTCCAGGGCAGTTTCTGGTCCAGCTTCCGCAACAGCACCTTGAACACCTGCCACACTACCCAAATCTTGGCCGCATCGCTCACCAGTTCATAAGCCAGCATCCAGGTCAGCCTGATGTAGTTATAGGTGAGGTACTGCACAAAAAGCGTAATTACGGGAATACCCACCAGTTGGATCCATTTGTCACGGTAGACCGGTAGCGGCTTGGCGGGTATAGATTCCGAGACCATTGGCTTCATGAGTTGTGACATCTGGAAAAAAGGCGTAAGTATTTAGAGGACTGGATACCGTGAGTAGATAATTTTTCGATGCGGAGTTTATCAACAAAGTATCAAATGCTAATTAAGAAACAACTAGTTCAAGAAGGCTTTTGATTCTTTGTGAAAATAGTAAGATCATTCTGTACTTACCAGCCATAGTCTTAATACTATATAGTATATTCGCTAGCGCAGCTCTGGTTATTAACTGCTGTTAGCTGCAAGCAGGTTGTTTAGGCATAGATAGAGTGCCAATAACTGGAGAAGTTCATTTATCTAGTAGTTGTGCTAGTTGTGCGTCATGCAGGAAGTCTGCCATTATCAATATTTTGCATGTGAGAAGGCGGCCCAACCAAAAGTTGTCCCTTTTAGCGGAAAATAAAAAACAATTCTAACTTCTTATGAGAAAGATAGCCCTTACCAGTCTTCTATTGCTAAACCTTATTGCGGCTTATTCCCAACCGAACATACAGGACAGTCTTTTTCAAGTTTTGAAAACCCAAAAGCAGGACACCGCTAGGGTAAAAAACCTGTTGTGGCTGGCGGGTGACCTCTTTGTCTCAAAACCAGACACCAGTATTCTCCTTTCCATCGAAGCACTTGCCTTGTCAAAGCGGATTGATTTCTCAGAAGGGGTGATTGAAAGCTTAGGATTGATCGGCGTTTCCTATACAGTTGCAGGCAACTATCCAAAGGCGCTCGATTACCATTTAAAGAGATTAAAGCTTGTGGAAAAAAGCAGAGATACATTTGCCATTGCTAGCTCATACAATCTCCTTGGCGCACTTTATAGAGAACAAGGTAATTACCAGGAAGCCATCAACTATTTGTATAAAGGCAAAGCACTGCAGAACAGATTTGACATCCTCACAAATATATGTGATACCTACATCCACCTGAATATGGCGGATTCAGCAAGACTTTACGGTCAGCAAGCCCTCACCATGGCTTACCAATCCAAAAACGACCGGTCGATGGGTTGGATACTCTTTGAAATGGCTTTTGTTCATTTACTGGCTGAAGAATATCCCTTAGCATTAGCTAATTTTCGCATGAGCATTCCGCTTAGCCGCAACGTAAATGATTATGTAGCGCTTTGTAAGCAGTACCGGGGTATGGCAGAAGTATTTGAAAAAACAGGCCAGATTGACTCTAGTTTCCAATATGCCCGAGACGCCTTGTCCATTGCTCAGCAAAGCAGCATGCTAAACGAGGTAATTAAAAGCAGTTCATTCTTATCAACGTTATACAGAAAAAGGCATAACCCTGATAGCGCTCTTGCTTACATGGACATTGCCAAAGCAGCCAATGATTCGCTTTTTAACCAGCAAAGGGAAAGCCAGGTACAAAGCCTCACCTTCGACGAAAAGATAAGGCAAATTGAACTACAGGAACGCGAGAAGCAAGAAATGGAACAGCGGAAGCATAATCTTCAATTCTCAGCCATTGCACTGGGCTTAATCAGCTTTCTTGTTCTTTTTCTCCTGCTCAGCCATTCCGTTGTGGTAAACCAGAAAACCATCCGGTTCTTGGGTGTCGTTTCACTACTGCTTGTCTTCGAGTTTATTAATCTCCTTATCCATCCATTCTTAGGAGAGATGACGCATCACTCACCCATTTGGATGTTACTTATTATGGTTTGCATTGCCGCCCTTCTTGTTCCGCTTCACCATAAAATAGAACATTGGCTAACGCATAAACTGGTGGAAAAAAACAACAGAATCAGGCTGGCCGCTGCCAAGAAAACCATTGCGGACTTAGAGCCGATGTGAGTGAAGTACCTGTGGAAAAAAGCACGAACGCACAACAGGGGCTTTAAAAAAGTCGGCCTGAAATGGTAAATTCATCAATAAAACTGATCCAACTGAAGTGCTTTATTGAAACGACATATTTCCAAGCACCCACCCTTCTTAAAGCCCTTTCACGTTGGCAGTAAATTAAAAAATAAACCTATAGTGACATTTCTATGAATTTTGCAGAAGAAGACTTGCATGCCATCTTTGACGATTTGAACAAGTTGGAAACTGCTTTTATAAATGAAGCTAAGCTGTTCTTACAAATTGGAGACAATATCCACACGATGGATTTATTTACTTCTGCAATTATAAATAGGTCTATATCTTTAATGAAAGGCTTTTTGACCTTGGCTAAAGAGAATAATTATATTTCATGTGTTCCACTAATAAGGATTCAAATTGATAATAGTCTCAGATTCTATGCAGCAACATTGGTAACCGACTACAATAGCTTTTTCCTTGATTACCTAAGCGGAAACCACATCAGAAATCTAAAAGATGCTGCTGGTCATAAAATGACTGACACTTATCTAGCCACTAAACTTGATGAAATATATCCTGGGGTACATAAACTTTATAAAAACTCTTCAGGTCATATACATTTCAGTAATGAGCATTCTTTTCTTCAAACTTCAATGAAAGAAGGCAAAGAAGGGATAATAGAAACTCGGATAGGACATTATGATTTTTACCATATTGACAGAAAAGTAGATTTTGCGTTCAATATGTTTAAAGCAAGTGAAATCTTACTCGACCTGACAAGAAGCTGGAAGTTTCAAAAGTTAAAAGTTGAAGGAAATAACAAATAAAAAATCTGCTGCTAACAAGACATAAACGTCACCCTTCGGCCGCCGGCCTCGCCCACCGTGTAGCCAAGTCCGTTGGTAGTAATCTGAATAATAAAATAGAGTTTCAGAAAATGAGATTAAGCAACTCCTTCAGTGGCGCTTTAAGAACATTTGCTTACTTCATGGCAAGCGGAAGCCATTATATGCTCAAGGGGATAAACTACCTTGAACTATATGGAGAAGAACCAAGTGCCATTGAGCAAGCCTTTGCCATTTACGCCAACGTTATCAAGTTGGACGAGAATGGGATTGTCTTGAATGCCAAATATGCTGAAAAAAGAGCAACTCAGTATATCCGCTCTTATTGTGATTCATCTTATAAGGTTGAGCCTCCATTTGAAGATTGGGAAGTAACTCTACACAATCCACCACCCTTACAAGACTTGATTTGAAAGTGTGGTTGAATTTGAATAGAAAGAATAAAAAAGAGAAACTACTACCAACAACAGCCAAACGTCAGCCTTCAGCCAAGGGTCTTGCATGCCTCATACTCATACACGAGGGATGTTATGGCCACTTATAAGACAAGCAACTCAGTGGCAAAACATAAGACTTCATTAATTACTTTTCTAATCCTGATGACCTTAGGGACTCTGATATTCAGAGCTTGCCGCTATTATTGGAGCCCTCATTATATTGGAAACAGGGCGGTGGAAATAGATGGGAAATTGTATTCCCCAGACAGTACCGCTGCGGTTGTATTTTATACCCTTGATGTAGGAGCAAGAGGAACCAGGTCATATAAATCTCTCCTCAAAGAGAAAGACTATGACGACGAACTGACTGCTTACAATTTGCCGCCTGAAATAGTAGTTGAGAAATGGGTGGACAATAAAACATTGAACGTCAAATATGACCCTAATGAAATATATAGGTTAGGAGGTACTCATACGGACCTAGACTTGACCAAAGACACAGTTGTCGTGAATGACGTTTTTTTGGTAATTAAGCAAAGAGTAAAAGTAAACCGGGACAGTGTTTTACATCAAAACTTCGGTAGATATCAATAAAAACAGCTGGTATAACAATAGCTTCAGCAATAGCGGGTGAAACGCCGGTTGAAAGCTTTTACCTATTGCTAGTTACTTTTAATATCATGCGAAACGTTAGAAGGTATAAGCCGCTACTCTGCAAAGTCTTTCAACGTCAGACCAAGTAATCCAGAATACTTCTTATGCACTCCGCCCTCTTCACCTATATCGCCCAGTATACCCAAGCCACGCTCACGGAGGAGCAGCAGGCCTTGGTTCAACAAGCTTTCCACCCGAAGAAGTTGCGGAAGAAGCAGTACCTGTTACAGGAGGGCGATATTTGCCGGTACATGGGGTTTGTGGTGAGCGGGGCCATGCGGCAGTACAGCGTAGATGAGAAGGGCGCGGAGCACGTAGTGCAGTTTGCCTTAGAAAACTGGTGGGTGGGCGACCGGGAAAGTTATCTCATGCTCACGCCCTCTTTGTACAACATAGATGCCTGGGAAGACACCCAACTGCTGGTGGTGGAGAAAGCAGATTTGTTGCAGTTGTATGAGCAGGTGCCCGCCCTTCTGCAAATGGCCCGGCAAATGGATGACCGCCACTCCATGGCTACCCAGCGCCGGATCAACGCCGCTATCAGCTTTTCGGCGGAGAAACGGTACGCCGAGTTTGTGGAGTGTCACCCCGAGTTTGTGCAGCGCTTTCCGCAACACCTCATCGCCTCGTACCTGGGCATCACCAAAGAAACATTGAGCCGCATCCGCAAGCAGGCTTTGTAACCCGGCCTGCTCCTGTTGTCCCAAGCATCGGCTTTATCCCGTTTTAGGCTTGGTTTAGCGAAAACAGTTAAAAAGAGCAAGAGAAGATACCTCCTGCTACGTGCTACTGGTTACGTGCCACCCTGTTGACATTTGTCAACGCTTTTTCTTAGCTTACATCATCGTGCGGCGGCGCGGGGTTGCTGCACCTTTGTATCGTTCCCGGCGGCGAAAAGGAGGCCGGGAAATCACCTTCCATCAACGATACAGACATGAAAAAGACAGTAAGTTTCTCCACCCGCGGCCAACGCGCCGATATTGGTGACTTAGCCATTTACCGCATGCTGCCCAACCGGTACGCCCAGGCGGTAGGCCCTTTTGTGTTCCTGGACCACATCGCGCCCAAGCAGCACAACGCCGATGCTCCTCGCATGGAAACCGGCACCGGCGCCCACCCGCACCGCGGCATTGCCACGCTCACGTACCTGCTGCACGGCGAAGCCGAGCATTTTGACAGCGCCGGACACCACGCCAGGGTCACCAGTGGCGGTATCCAGTGGATGAAAGCAGGCAACGGCGTGATCCATGATGAGAACCTGAACCCAGATCCCGGCGAGGCCACTGGTCTTACCCACGCCCTGCAGTTCTGGATTAACCTGCCCGCCCAGCACAAAGCCGAGGCTCCTGCGTACCTGGCAGTACAGGCGCAGGAGGTGCCACAGAAACCCCTGGCCGAGGACAAAGGCTGGATCAAGGTCATCGCCGGCAGTTATGAGGAGCTCACCTCGCCTATCCCCAGCTATTCAGAGCAGTTCCTGTACCACCTGCACCTGGAAGCAGGCCAGCAGTTTTCCCTGGACACCGCTCCGGGCGTGGAGTACGCCGCCTTCCTGCTGGAAAACGACGCGGTTCTGAATAACGACAAGCACCAGGCCGGTGAGTTTGTGGAGTTTGACCGAGCCGAAGGCGTGCTGGAAGTGACCAATGAATCCTACGCCGCCCTGGACCTGGTTCTGTTCGGGGGAGAGCATTATGGAGAGCCCATCGTGGCCGAGGGGCCTTTCGTGATGAACAGCAAAGCCGAGATCGCCCAGGCTTACCGCGACTTCTTCAACGGCCAGTACGGGCAGATCTCCTACTCCAAAGCCAACCCAGTAGCGTAACCCGTCTTTTCGGCCTGTTTCTGGAAAATCAGCCTAAAAACCGGTCTCTTACTGTAAGTTCTTACTTCAGAAGGACTCATTTGGTCAACTCTCAAAACCAATTCTACCATGACGAAAATAGGAATCTTAGGCGCGGGAAAAATTGGATTGGCCTTCGCGCAGCACACCGCCAGAGCCGGGTATGAGACCCTCCTGAGCAACAGTCGCGGTCCGGAATCTCTGCGGGAGGCAGTAGCCGAGATCGGGCACGGCATCAAAGCCGGTACTACCCTGGAGGCCGCCGAAGCAGACATTGTGTTTCTGTCCGTGCCCTGGCAGCATCTGGAGGAAGCCGTTTCTCCGGTTCCGTCCTGGGAGGGCAAACTGGTGATAGACGCCACCAATCCCGTGCTGCCCGGCATGGTCGCCGCCCCCTTAAACGGTAAGCCCTCCAGCCAGGTGGTGGCGGAGCTGTTGCCCGGCGCCACGGTGGTGAAGGCATTCAACACCCTGCTGTTCTCGCTGCTGGCCTCAGATCCGCGGGAGGCGGGCGGGAACCGGGTGGTGTTTTACTCCGGAGATGACAAAGAAGCGAAGCAAACGGTATTGGAGATCATCAAGCGCCTGGGCTTTGCCGGGGTGAATCTGGGCACTCTCCAGGACTCGGCCAAACTGCAGCAGTTCCCCGGCGGCTCCCTTCCCGGCCTTAATTTGATTAAGCTGCCAGAATAAGGTAAGAGAATGCCCTGTTTTTGGCACCTGCAATCATAAGACACTACTTTCAGGAAAGAGGCCGGAACCATCAGGTTTCGGTCTCTTTGGCTTTTTAGAGACGGCAAGCGCTGGCACTTCAGCAACTTAAAATTTTGAAAATCAACATTATAAACCTATATTCATTATATAAAGCGCTATTCCAAGGTTACTTCTACCGCTTCCGCTGCTCACCAGGAAGGGGTTTCCATGAGAAGTACCTAGGGAAATGGCCTCATAGAAAAAGGTACCTCAGCGACCAGAAAACAGCAAAATGACAAAAAAAAGCGGGAATCCAGTCCACAGTCACCTGGTAGGGCCTGAGAATGTCATCGCCTGATGGACCCAACAGAATTATGGCAGTCTAAGAGAAAGCACCCTGGTCAGTAAACCTTCTCCACCCATGAAAAAGCCTTTCCTGATAGTATACTGTGTGCTGAGTGTCGCTTTTCCGGCGCTGGGGCAAACCCTTACCCGGCTAGACGGGAGCAAGATCACGGCGGCGGCGCTGGACAGCAAAATCCAGGAACTGATGCAGGCAGCCAGGGTCACGGGCCTGGCAGTGGCGGTATTCAACCAGAACAAACCGGTATACCAGAAAACCTTCGGGTACAAGAACGCCACTACAAAGGAACCCATCAAAGCCACCACCAATATCTACGGAGCCTCTCTGAGCAAAGCGGTGTTTGCGGTACTGGTGATGCAACTGGTGGAAGAAGGAAAGCTGGACCTGGACAAACCCCTGCAAAGCTATCTGCCCAAACCCATCTATGACTACACGCCCGCTACCAAATGGCAGGACCATTACCAGGATCTGAAACAAGACACGCTGTACCGCCAGATCACCGCCCGCATGTGTTTGAGCCATACCACGGGGTTCCCTAACTGGCGCTGGGACGAGCCCGATGAAAAACTGAGGGCCAAATTCAAGCCGGGTCTGCGGTACAGTTACTCCGGCGAGGGTTTGGTGTACCTGCAGACGGTGCTGGAGAAAATGCTGGGCCAACCCCTGGAGGAAATGATGCAGCAGAGGATATTCGGGCCGATGGGCATGGTCAACTCATCCTACACCTGGCAACCCCGGTTTGAGCAGGACTATTGCCTGGGGCATTCGGCTAACGGCACCCCTTACCAAAAAGACAAAGACAACGAGGCGCGGGCCGCCAGCACCCTGGAAACCACCCTGCAGGACTACACCCTGTTCACCCAGGCCGTGCTCCAGAACCGCCTGCTTTCCAAAGCCAGCACCAAAGCCATGTTTACACCGCAGATACGCATCAGGTCTGTGCAGCAGTTTGGGCCCCGTCGTCTGGAGGAATCTGCCGCCAACGACGGCATTAACCTGGGCTACGGTTTGGGCTGGGTTTTACTGCAGTCAAAGTACGGCACGGGCGCCTTCAAAGAAGGTCACGGCGATGGCTTCCAGCACTACTCCATCCTGTTTCCGGAGCGCGGCGCGGGCATTGTGCTCATGAGCAACAGCGACAACGCCGAGAGCATCTTCAAAGAACTGCTGGAAGTAGCCCTGGCCGACACGTTCACGCCCTGGTACTGGGAGAATTACATCCCTTACAACCAATCGGCGCAGAAGAAATAACCATGGGTATGACTCTACCTCAAAACCACGATTTCCGGAATCCTCCGCCCGCCGGGTGTTTTAGCCCTGATTATTGTAAAACAGCTGTAAAACAACAGAAAACCAGGAGACCCCAAACCAATAGCTTATGACGCATTTTGCCCCTTAAATAAATTTTTCACCTTTAAATATGCCCTGGCACCAACCCAAAACACAACGTTATGAAAGAGCAACAATCGTATCAGCAGAAAATAGTACCGTTCCTGTGGTTCGATGACAATGCCGAGGAGGCGATGATTTTTTACACCTCCGTCTTCAGGAACTCCAGGATCAAATTTGTCTCCCGCTACGGCGAGGCGGGCCCCGGCCCCAAGGGAAAGGTCATGACCGGGACCTTTATCCTGAACGGGCAGGAATTCATGGCCCTCAACGGCGGCCCTACCTATGAATTCACCCCGGCCATCTCGCTCTTCGTGAACTGTGACACCCAGGAAGAAGTGGATGAGTTCTGGGAAAAACTCTCTGAAGGGGGCTCTACCCAGCGCTGCGGCTGGCTGAAAGATAAATTTGGGGTATCTTGGCAGATTGTGCCCACCGCCCTGGGCCAGCTCATGCACAGCCCCGATGCCGAGCGTACCACCCGCGTGATGCAGGCCATGCTGCAGATGGAGAAGATTGACATTGCCACCCTCCAGCAGGCATTCGGGGATGAGGTAACCGCTTAATCTTTCTATATTTGGCCCTCCTATAACCTTAGGGGCATAATGCGGTTTAAAGCGTTATGCCCCTAAGGTACTTTTGTGCCTACCGCAAGGAAATTGCCATTGATGATTGGCGAAGCCTAGGCACCTTCACCATTGCCCGTAAATATTATCCACCTCATGAACCCGAGCCAAGAACTGATCCGGTTGATCTGGGATGCCGTGAAAGGCAAAGAGCAGGACTATACCCGCCTAAACCTGAAAAAGTCCATTCTGCTGCTGGCCACGCCTATGATCCTGGAGATGCTTATGGAGTCTTTGTTTGCGGTGGTGGATATTTTTCTGGTGGGTAGGCTTGGCGCATACGCGTTGGCCACGGTGGGCCTCACAGAGTCTATTCTCATGATTGTCTACTCAGTGGGCATGGGGCTGAGCATGGCTGGTACCGCCATGGTGGCCCGGCGGGTGGGTGAGAAAAACTACCGGCAGGCGGGTACCGCCACGTACCAGATCCTGATCACCGGGGGCATACTGGCTATTCTTACCAGCCTGGTCACTTTTTTCTTTGCCCCTGATATCCTTCAGCTCATGGGAGCCGACCAGGAGGTGCTTACCAAAGGCATCGGCTATACGCGCATCATCTTCGGGAGCAACCTCATCATCATCCTGCTATTCCTGATCAACGGGGCTTTCAGGGGAGCCGGTCTGCCGCATTTGCCCATGCGCACGCTCTGGCTCGCCAATGGCATCAACATTGTGCTGGCACCGCTCTTCATCTTCGGGGTGGGCCCTTTGCCCGCCATGGGGTTGGAGGGGGCCGCCTGGGCTACCTCCATCAGCCGGGGTATTGGCGTTTTGTACCAGTTGTACCACCTGCTCAACGGAAAGCACCTGCTCAAGGTAGTCCGCGAAAACATGGTACTTTCGTATGGCGTCATGAAACAGATCCTGAAGGTCTCGGTGGGCGGAATGGGCCAGTTCATGATTGAGTCTGCCAGCTGGATTTTCCTGACCCGGATTGTCTCTGAGTTTGGTAACAATGCCCTGGCGGGGTACACCATTGCGTTCAGGGTAATCATGTTCACGCTGCTACCCGCCTGGGGACTTTCCTCGGCGGCGACCACCCTGGTAGGGCAGAACCTGGGAGCCAACAAGGTACGGCGGGCCGAGCTCTCTGTGTGGCTCACCGCCCGCTACAACATGGTGTTCCTGGGACTGGCCACGGCCGCGTTCTTTTTCTTCGGAGACCACGTGGCCAGCCTTTTCACCCAGGAGCCCGAGGTGATTTCTATTGCCTCAGACGGCCTAAAGATCATCACGCTGGGGTATATCTTTTTTGGGTTGGGCATGGTGATGGTGCAGGCCTTCAATGGCGCCGGCGATACCAGAACACCTGCGTTCATCAACATTCTGGTGCTCTGGATTATTGAGATTCCCCTTGCCTACCTGCTGGCGGTTTACCTGGGCTTTGGCGTCACCGGTATCTTTGTCACCATTGCCTGCAGCCACTCTTCGCACGCGCTTATCAGTTGGTGGATTTTCAGGAAGGGGCGCTGGAAAGCGGTCAAGATCTAAGGGATTGGAGATGCTCCTGTTTTACAGCTGATTTTCAGAAAACCGCCCTGAAATGCTTGCCCAAAGAAGAGTTACGCGCCTTGTACGTTCGTGTATATTTCTGATATTCGGGACAGTATCCATAGAACCCATAAGCTGCATGAAAGAATTTGCCTTACTTTTCAGAAGGAACATCACCTCAGAAGAAGCGCAGCCTTCCCCCGAGCTACTGCAGATCTATCTGGCGCAATGGAGTACCTGGATAAGCAAACTGTCAAACCAGGACGTGCTGGCACCCGGCGGAAACCATTTCTCTCCGGAAGGCAGAGTGCTCAAACCCAACCAACAGGTAACCGAGGGCCCTTACACAGCGCAGCAGCAATCACTGGACGGGTACCTTCTGGTGTATGCCCCCGATCTGGAAGCTGCCTGTGCGCTGGCAGGTGAATGCCCGCTTTTACAAGGCGAAAACACCAGCGTAGAAGTGCGCGAGATTGCCGAACCCGGAAAACTGTAAGGCTCCCATGCGACGTATTCTGTTCCTTTCACTTCTTGTTTTAAGCTCATTTTTCAGTTTCGGGCAAAAAACGCCTCTTCTGAAAGTCAGCGCAGACAAGCGGTACCTGGAAACCCAAATCGGCCAACCGTTCTTCTGGCTGGGCGACACGGCCTGGGAACTACTCCATCGGCTGAACCGCGAGGAGGCAGACCTTTACCTTAAAGATAGAGCGGGCAAAGGCTTTACCGTCATCCAAACAGTAGTGCTGGCAGAGTTGGACGGCTTGAAAACGCCCAACGCCTACGGGCACCTTCCCCTGCTCAACCAGGACCCCACTCAGCTGAATGAACAATATTTTGCCCACGTAGACTACGTGCTCAGGCGGGCTGAGAAGCTGGGACTCTACATTGGCCTGCTACCCACCTGGGGCGATAAATTTCACAAAGCCTGGGGCGTAGGCCCTGAGATTTTCACGCCCGATAATGCAAGGCAGTTTGGCCAACTTTTGGCAAAAAGATACGCAAAACAGCCCAACCTCATCTGGATTCTGGGCGGCGACCGCTGGCCCGAAAACGAGGAAGACAAGCAGATCATCCGGGCCATGGCTCAGGGCATCAAGAGCGTGGACCAGCAACACCTCATCACCTTCCACCCCAGCGGCGAGAAGAAAGCCGTTGATTTCTTCAATGAAGACTGGCTGGACCTGGACATGTTCCAGGCGGGGCACAGCCGGCAAAGCCATGATTTCAAGTATGTGCGAGACAGCCGGAAAATAACCCCTGCCCGCCCCGTGATCAACGGCGAACCGCGCTACGAAGACCACCCCGATCGGTTCAAACCCGAGGAGTTCGGCTGGATGGACGCCTCAGACGTTCGTTCCTCCGCGTATTGGACCATGCTTTCTGGGGCGGCGGGCTACACCTACGGCGCGCACGGCATCTGGCAGATGTACCAGGCCAACCGAAGCCCCATCAGCTGGGCCAGAACCAGCTGGAGAGCGTCTTTAGACCTTCCCGGGGCCACCCACCTCCTGCACCTGAAAAAACTGCTCTCTTCTTTCCCGTGGCAGCAACTGCGCAACGACCAAGCGCTTATCCTGAATGACAATCCCGTAGGGGAAGCCCACCAGGTAGTGGCCATGGGTGAGCAAAAGGATTTCCTGCTGGCCTACACGCCCATGGGCAAAGCTTTGAAGCTGGATCTTTCCAAACTGGCAGAAAACAAATGGGAAGCTTTCTGGTTTAACCCTAGAGACGGGCAGTGGAAGAAGATAGGAGAATACAACCGCACCGATCAGCCCACCTTTACCCCCTGGTCTGCAGGCAGAGGAAGCGACTTTGTTTTAGTACTTCTGCCGGTAAACTCGCCCTACCAACTCCCCCGGTAGGGTACCATGCTCCCTGCCAGACGCTTTTTGTCTGAACCTCCCCCGCCAAGTACGCTTCTAGAGTACCGTTTTCTGAGGTTACATCATGGACAAAAAGCTTTTAACGCTGGCGTTTCTGTTCTGCTACTGTTGGGGATTACACGCCCAATCGACTCCTGCTGCAAAAGAGATCCGGCAGGTTGAGAATAACCTGATTCCGTTTGTGCCGGTCAACGGCTTCCCGGGGTGGAACATCCATGAACGGATGAAGCAATACCGCGTGCCTGGCGTCAGTATTGCGGTGATCAAAGACTTCAAAGTAGCCTGGGCGAAAGGCTACGGCCTCGCCGATACGCTGAAGAAAACACAGGTTACCACCCAAACCATGTTTTCGGCGGGTTCCATCAGCAAGCTGGTCATGGCGGCTGCGGCCCTGCGCCTGGTGCAGGACGGCCAACTAGCGCTGGACGCCCCCACCAACCACTACCTCACCTCCTGGAAAATCCCGGAAAACGACTTCACCCGAAAGACCCCGATCACGCTCAAAATGCTGCTGAGCCATACCGCCGGCACTACCCAGTCCTCTTACTTCGGCTTCACCCCGGACAAGAAACCGTTGCCCACCGTGGTGGATATCCTGAGCGGCACCCCCGTTGCCGAGAGCAGACCCGTGGTAGTGAACAGTGAACCAGCCAGGGAATTTCGCTACTCTGGCGGAGGAAGCATGATTGCGCAGTTGGCTTTAATGGAAGTGTCAAAGATGGACTTCGCTCCTTTGGTGAAAAAGACGGTGTTTGACCCACTAGGCATGCAGAACTCCACCTTTGAACAGCCGCTGCCCCCACAATTTGCTACCAAAGCTGCCTGGGCGTATTCGTCGGCACCTTGGTTTAAGGGCATGCCGTACGTGTATCCCCAGCAGGCCGCCGCCGGTTTGTACACCACGCCAACGGATCTGGCAAGGTTCTTCCTAGATCTCCAGAATGCCTATCGAGGCAAGGGAAAGATTCTGCAGCAGGCACTGGCCCAACAAATGTTCACGCCGCAGGTCACCGTGTCCGAGGGGTTCTACAAAGAACAGATGGGCCTGGGCCCGTTCCTGCTGCAGCGCGCCGACAACCAGGAAAACAAGGGCATCTACTTTGAGTTTACCGGGGTTAACGCCGGGTTCCTGGCCTACGGAATCGCCAACCTCACTGAAGGTTACGGCGTGGTCATCATGCTGAACTCCGGAGATGACGTGAACGGATTGGGCAAAGAGATTAGAAGAGCCGTGGCGAAGACGTATGGCTGGCACAACTTCCTCCCCGAGGCCATCACGCCCCTTGCTTTAAGTACCGCTGAGCTGGACCAATTCACCGGCCGCTACCGCCGCGGGCCCGATGAAGTGGTGTACCTGCGTAGAGAGAAAAATTACCTGGTAGAAAACGTCAACGACGGGCCAGACATTTACACCTTCCCCGTCGCCAAAGACACGGTCGTCTTCACTGATTTCAACATCAAAGGATTCGTGCGCCGAGATGCCCAGGGCAAGGTTTCTTCCCTGCAAACCGCTTGGCAAAACAAACCCATGCCCCGGATGCGGGACGATGAATTTACCCCGAGCGAACTCCTGCGAGCAAACCGGTTTACCGAAGCCAAAGAGGGTTTCCGGCAGCTGAAGATGAATGACTCCCAGCTCACGTACCTGGCCTATGAGCTGCTAAACAAGCCCAAACCAGCTTTAGCGGCGGCCAAAGCCATCCTGGAAGTAGCGCTGGAACAATACCCCACCTCCGCAATGGTGCAGACCCGTTTCGGGGACTATTTTGTCAAAATGAACGATAAACCCAACGCCATCCGCTCCTACACCAAAGCCCTGGAACTGGACCCTTCTGATGCCCAAGCCAAAGAGCTACTGAGCCGACTGAAGAAAGAACCATAAATCTCCACTTGGCTAATTGCCCGCTCTTCCAAAAATCACTCACAAAGGACAAGCCACTCAAAACCCATGGCCCGAATTCGCCTCACGTTGCTTCCCACGTTGTCTGCGCACCTGTGTTTTGCCCAGATAGACACGGCACGTATCCGGAAGATCACCCAGAAGCAAGCTGTCCAGCAGCGTTTCTCGGGCACCCTTCTGCTGGCAGACAAAGGCAAAATCGTGCACCAGGCCTCCTTCGGGTGAAAGACACGCTTGCGGTTTACTCCTTAAAATCAAAAAACCACCTATAAACCACCTACTGTATGAAAACCATCTATGTCACACTAATCGCGCTTCTGGGCTTAGCATCCTGCACGGCCCTCAATTCCACCACTTACATCAAGCCCAACAACAGCTTTGTCTTAGGCAACAATGAACACGGTGGCTTTTCTGTTAATTTGCAGAACGCCTCCAACACCAACCTTTCTATTCACCAGGCACCTATCAACGGAGGCAAGCATTCTACCCAGAATGTAAAGCCCAACCAACGGGCCAGTGTGAAAGTGGACAAAAACACCGCCGTGGTCATCACCAATGCGTCCAATGACACGGCCGCCGTGAACCTGAAGGTCACCGGTGATCTGGGCCTCTCCATGGGCTACAAAAAACAATAAGCCGCCCGGGGCAGCGCCCGCCTGTTTCCGGGCTGTTTTGTTTAAAGCAACCCGGAAACAGGCTTTTGAAAGAGAGGCTTTTTAAGAAAGCATCGTTAACTTGTGCTTAGCGCAAAAGATGAAACCTGAAGCCAATTCTTATGACCACCCCTACCACCATTGACCACTACATCGCTGGTTTTCCGGAAGACACACAGAAGTTACTGGAGCAGATCAGGGCAAGGGTGAAAGAGGTAGTGCCGGAGGCCGAGGAGACCATTAGTTACGCCATTCCCACGTTCAAGCTCGCGAACAGGCCTCTGGTGTACTTCGCCGCATTCAAACACCACATCGGGCTTTACCCAGCCCCGGTAGAAAACCCTGCCTTCAAAGAAGCGTTTGCGGGGTACAAAACCGGCAAAGGCACCCTACAACTTCCCTTGCACAAACCACTGCCGCTGGAGCTGATCACCAGCATTGTAGAATTCAGGAAGAGAGAAATCGCGGAGAAGAAAGCAGACCAGAAGAAGGCTAAATGAACCAGCCGCAAACAACGCTTCCGCTTTAAAAGCAGCTCCTGACACCTCGCCCACAGGCTTCCCTGACACTGCTTCTGCCGCATTCCCGCTTTTGGATACAACAACAAGAGATTGGGCTACTTTCGCCGCGGTCCGTTTTCTCACCTTTGCCCTACTCAAAGAAGACAACCATTTAAAGCTAGAAACATGGAAAGTTTGGAAAAAACAGAGTTAGGAAGCCAGGGCCTGGTGGTGCCGGTTTTAGGGCTGGGCTGCATGGGCATGAGCAAAATTGCCGGAGCCGATATTTACGGCGCCGCCAATGAAACGGAGGCGATCAAGACCATTCACCGGTCATTGGAACTGGGCGGAAATTTCCTGGACACCGCCGATCTGTACGGCCCATTGGAAAACGAACGGCTGATTTCCAGAGCCATCAAAGGCAACCGGGAGAAGTACATCATCGCTACCAAGTTCGGGTTTGAGATTGACGACCAGGAACAGATGACCTGGCAGATCAACGGTCGACCCGACTACGTGCGGAAAGCGCTGGAACGCTCCCTCCAGAACTTGGGCACCGACTACATTGACCTGTATTACCTGCACCGCCTGGACCCCAACACACCCATTGAGGACACCGCAGGCGCCATGGCCGGGCTGGTGAAGGAGGGCAAGGTAGGCTACATCGGGCTTTCCGAGGTTTCCTCCGAGACCATCCGGAAAGCGCACGCCGTGCATCCGGTAACCGCTGTACAAACGGAGTACTCGTTGTTTGAGCGGGAAGTAGAAGAAGCCGGCATTCTGGACACCTTGAAAGAGCTGGGCATCGGGTTTGTGCCGTACTCGCCGCTGGGCCGCGGGTTTATCTCCGGAGACATCAAAAGCCCGGATGATTTCCCCCAGGATGATTTCAGGAGAAGCATTCCCCGGTTTCAGGGCGAGCAGTTTTACAGGAACATTGAGCTGGTGCACGCCATCAAAACCCTCGCGGATGAAAAGGGGATCACGTCTGCCCAACTGGCGCTGGCCTGGATTCTGGCCAAAGGCTTCGTGCCTATTCCGGGTACTAAACGGGTGAAATACCTGGAGGAGAACATCGCGGCCACGCACCTCACCTTAACGCCCCAGGACCTGGCCCGCCTGGAGGAAATCGTGCCGCTGGGCACTTCCACCGGCGCCCGTTACGATGCCGTGTCCATGAGCATGATCAACATCTAAATGCAAGGCGGTACGGGAAGCATATCAGAAAAACTTCCCGTACCTTTTCTACCTAATTTCTTGGCGTATGAAAAAGCAAAACAGTAGCCCGTATACCATCCAATCCATTTCTGAACTGCACCGGTTACTGGGCATTCCCCAGCCCGAGCACCCGCTGGTGAGCCTGATCAACCTGAGCGATCTACGGGAGACTTGCGGGGCAATGTTGGGCAGTTTCGTCTACAGTTTCTACTCCATCTGCATCAAGAAGGACTTCCAGGGAAAACTCAAATACGGACAGAACTACTATGACTTTGACGATGGCGTGATGACGTTCTTCTCGCCCGGCCAGGTGATCTCCACCGATGCCTCTGCTGAAATCTCGCTCTCTGGTTGGTGGCTTATTTTCCACCCCGACTTTATCCGGAACTATCCTCTAAGCAAGAAAATCAAGGAGTACGGGTTCTTTTCGTACGCAGTGAATGAGGCGCTGCACCTCTCGGAAAAAGAGGAGGCGGTGCTGGAGAACATCAAGAACAACATTGCGCAGGAATACACCTCGGCCATTGATAGCTTCAGCCAGGATGTGATTGTGTCGCACATGGAGGTGCTGCTCACGTACGCGAACCGGTTTTATAACCGCCAGTTCATCACCCGCAAAAACACCCACCATGACCTCTTGGTGAAACTGGAGGAGGTGTTGAACGAGTACTTCCAGAGCGGCCTGGGGCCAGAAACGGGGTTGCCCACCGTGCAGTATGTCTCAGAGAAGCTGAACCTATCGCCCAATTATCTGAGTGACATGCTGCGCAGCCTCACGGGCCAAAGCACCCAGCAGCACATCCAGAACAAACTGATTGAGAAAGCCAAGGAAACCCTGAGCACCACGTCCTTATCAGTGAGTGAGATTGCGTATGGATTGGGCTTTGAATACCCGCAGTCGTTCAGCAAGCTGTTCAAGAGCAAGACCAACGTGTCGCCGCTGGAGTTCAGGCACTCGTTTAACTAAAACGTGCTTAAAACGCCGCTTCTTGACTCCTTGGGTAACCACAAGATTGTCAACCTGGCGCGGGAAGAGAAAGCCTTGGCAGATTTCTGCAAGGCTTCCGGGGTGACAACTGGGCCAGCGTTTTGAAGCCGTTTTCCAGAAAACGGCCCTAAAACGGTAGCCTGTCAGGCCGCCGATTTCTTGGGCAGACAGCAGTTCTTGTACTTCTGTCCGCTGCCGCAGGGGCAGGGCTCGTTGCGGCCCAGGCGCTTGCCGTAGGGGTTGAGCAGTTCCCGGAAATTTAGGCTGAACCGGCGTTTGGGATTCTGCTTGAAGATGCGGGTGAGCATGGCATACAGCCGCGGGTGCTTCTCGGCCATCTGGCCGGGTTTCTCAAAGAAATACTCCGTGGACACGGCAAAGAACTCCGCCTTATTGGTGGCCGCGTACGGGTTGATGTCTGATTCTCCTTTCTTGATTTCCTTTATTTTGCGGTCTACCAGTTGCTGCCAGGGCTGAATCAACTCATTGGGCAGGTAGGCGCTGGGGGTTCCGTTGATCTCGCCATCGGCCTGGTCCAGCATGTGCGCAAACTCATGAATGCCCACGTTCTGGCGGTCGGCCATGTCATTGAAGCCGCGTTCCAGGGCGGGTTTGGAGAGGGTCACGTAATGGTCGTTCTGGAAAGGGTTCACGCGGCCCAGCACCTCAGACACGGCCTCGCTGTCTTCGTCTTTGAACCGCTCCAGGCTGCCGGGGAACACCAACACCTCGCCCAGGTTCTGGTACTCCCAATCCTGTATCCCGAAGATGGGAATAATGGCGCTGGCCGCCACCAGCACGCGGGTGGTGTCATCAATGGCGACCTCAATGCCGGTGATCCGCTTCTCAGACAGAAACAGCTGCATCATCTTCTCAAAACGCTCTTTCTCGGCATCGGTCTTGAGGGTGTGGTAAAAGCCCACCCGGTCGGTGAGGATCTTGCGCCACTCCGCCGGAAACTCCTGCGCCAGCACTTTCTTGCGCCGGCGGTTCTTGCGGGTGGCCCACCTAAAGAAGATGGTAAAGATAACAACTACAAATAAGATAAATGCGACAATTCCCATAGGGCTTACCAACGTGTAACGGGCAGGAAAGATGCTTCCTGCACCGGTAAAGTTAGGCTTCTTTCCTGCCTATTCCCACCGCCAACCTGCAAAGGAGTTTAGAGGCCGTTTTGGGGAAAAATGCCCTAAAACAAGCCTGTGTTAAATGCCTCCGTTATTTTGGGCGGTCCGCTTTTTATTTTTACTTTGGTCTATTCCACCGCTATTCCTGAACCCTTTCATTAAGCCCTCATTGATATGCCCGTTACTGCGCTCAGCCCCCAGGATTACATAGATGCACTGCCCCAGGACCGCCAACCGGCCATGGAAGCCTTGCGCCAAACCCTGCTCCAGAACCTTCCCGCCGGTTTCCAGGAGGAGATGAGCTACGGCATGATCGGGTACGTGGTGCCGCACACACTGTACCCGGCGGGTTATCACTGCGACCCCAAACTGCCCCTGCCCTTCCTGAGCATCGCGTCGCAGAAGAACTTCATTGCCATCTACCACATGGGCCTGTACGCCGATCCGGAGCTGCTGGCCTGGTTTACCACTGAGTACCCCAAACACAGCAAAACCAAGCTGGACATGGGCAAAAGCTGCATCCGGTTCAAGAAACCAGATCAGATTCCGTTGGAGCTCCTGGGAGAACTGGCCAGCAAAATGACGCCCCAGGACTGGATTACCCTCTACAAATCCGCCTTCAACAAGTAGATTTTGACTGGCGTTTGAGGGCTGTTTTCTGGAAATCGGCTTTAAAATGGCGGACTGCTTTCACCCCAAAAAATAAGTTGAACTTTTATTCCGTCTCTAAGAGAGTTGTGAAAAAGCTTAAATATGAAATATGAAAGAGAATACGGTGAGACTTTCATAGCTCTTTCAAAAGGATGGGAGCAGAATACCCTGAAACGCCCTATTCAGCGATAGAAGAGTGGGCAAATTTAGTAGAGCAAATAAAAAACGGGTATCAGAGTATTCAACCTGAATTGGAGCATGATTTAGAACTTGTTAGAGAGCCAATCGAAACCTTTCTTGTAGATCCACAGCTTAACCAATTTATTGACCATCAGGAATTCAAGAGACGGATAGAGAACTTAGATAAAGAATTCTTAAGTATATCATTTGAGCATCCAGAATGGAAGAAAAATGAAGACTTTAGATGGTGGAGCAATAGAATTTTAAAATATGGTTCTAAAGAATACGCAGACTTCCTAAATGCTCATCTGGATAAGAACTTAGGTATATTGATAGGAACGGTATAAAAAGCCTTTTCACAACAATGTGTAAACGTCAGCTTCGGCCGACGGCCTCTCCGTCGTTTACACTAGTCCGATGGGAGCATCTTTTTGTTTTCCCTCAACCAAATACCAACCCACAAACGCGCATGAGACAAGTAGTGCTTTTTATTGCGATGAGCCTGGACGGATACATTGCAAAGGAAGATGACAACATTGATTTCCTGAACCAGGTGGAGCGGCCTGGTGAGGACTACGGTTACGCGGCCTTCCAGACCACGGTAGATACGTTGATCTGGGGCCGAAGGACCTATGACAAAGTCCTTGCCATGGGTATGCCCGAGTTTCCGCACAAAGACAAGAAGTGCTACGTGCTCTCCAGAAGCAAAACCGGGCAAGACGAGAACGTGGAATTTTACGGAGGAGACCTTAAAGACCTTATCAACTCCCTGCAACATCAGCCCGGCAAAAACATCTACTGCGACGGTGGCGGGCAGGTGGTGGCTGCCCTGCTCAAAGAAAACCTCATAGATAAACTCATTGTCTCCGTGATACCGCATTTGCTCGGTAGCGGTATCAGGCTGTTCCAGGACGGGCGGCCGGAGCAGGACCTGGTGCTCACCAGAAGCAACACGTTTCCCTCGGGGCTGGTGCAATTGTGGTATGACTGCGTAAAGCCCAGCAGATAGGGTCATCACGGGCAGAAAAAATTTGCTTCCTTTCAGGGAAAAAGGGCTTTGGGTTGTCTTCTAGAAAAGGAATTTCCTTTTGTTTTGCGCCACCGGAGACATGACCCATGAAAAAGATATTGATTTTAGGCCTAGGCTTGCTTTTGGCCAGTTGCCAGGAAAAGGAAGAAGCCGTGACGCCGGTTACCCCCGCGGTGGCCTGGCAGGAAGACGACCGCTTTCTCTTTGATGCCCGCATCCAGACCAACAGTTATGCAGCCGGCAACAGCCTGTACCTCATGGGACTGAACAATTTCAGCCGCCTCACGCAGGAAAAAGGCAAGAGCGTGATAAGCCGCAGCCTGCTGGAGCGGGTAAACAACCCCATTCAGTTCAAGTACCCTATTTCGGCTACCCTCACGGCGGTGGCTTATGACCAGAGCACCATTGTGGTCTACCCAACCAACTATCCGTCTATCCAGTCAGGCAAGGGTATTCTCATGACCAGGATAGACCCTGCGTTCCAGGCCTTTGACTTTGTGAACGCTGCCACGGGCGAATGCATGAGCCTCTCATCTGACAATGTGCTGGCCGTACCTTACCGGGCCACGGACGGCACGAAGATTCTGCTAGCCAAACTGCAGGTAACGCTCAGCAGCACCGGTTTGTATGACGAGGTAAAGGTGCTGGATACCAGGGTGGTGCCTATCCATCCCTACCAGGTGCCCACCCAGTATATGGGCAAACACCCGGAGGGCTTCTACGTGGCCAACGGCGAGGCCACCTACCTACTCTCTCCAGACGGTAACCTGCAGAAACTCCGTGACACCGGTCTTCAGCGCGTGTTCCCCTACAAGCAACAAGTCTACGGCCTGTTCAACGATGGCCTGCACGCCTCCCCAGATGGGAAAAACTGGACCTTCAAAGCCGATATAGAAACCCTGAAACTGCTCTCCTACGCCAGCCTGCACGACACCCTGCTCCTGGGCACCTTCAATGACCAGATGTTCCAGATCAGGATAAAGCCTGCCTCTATCAACATGCTGGAACTGAAGAACGACGGCCTGAAGGGAAACAAGATCACCTCGGTATCGCTCTATGACCACAAGGTGTATGTGACCACCCTCTCAGGGGTGTTTGTCAAAGACGAGAAAGATTTTCTCTCCTACAAAGACGCTTTATAATGCCTTTTACCCAATCCTAACAATTCAAAACTGAAAAACGCCCTGGCTTGTGTGAACAGACCAGGGCGTTTTTTTAGGGGTTGCGATTAAATATAAGTACTTATTCTTCGCTGGGCTTGGACATTTTGTGCATAGTGGCGGCTACCATGTTGTCGGGCATGAGTTTGGTGGCACCCACCATCATCTTGCTGCGCATGCCCGAGATCACCTCCAGTTTACCAGCCATGAGCGCCTCATAACCGTCTTTGGCCACCTTGGCGGGGTCATCCAGGTCCTGCTCTTTCACCATTTTTGATTCCTCCATATCGGCTTTGTGGAAGAACTCGGTATCGGTGGGGCCGGGCAGCAGTTTGGTGAGGGTGACGTTCGTTTCCTTGATCTCGTCCTGCACGGCTTCAGAGAACGAGGTCACAAAAGCTTTGGTGGCATGGTACACCGACTGCAAAGGCCCCGGCATCTCGCCGCCAATGGAACTTACCATCAGAATCTTGCCCTCATTACGGGCCACCATCTCCTTCAGGTACAGTTTGGTGAAGGTGAGATAGGCCCCAATGTTCAGTTGCACGATGTCCAGTTCCCGGTTGATGTCGGTGTCCACAAACTCGCCGTACTGGCCCTGGCCGGCGTTGTTCACCAGCACGTCTACCCGCAGGCCGCGGGCTTTCACTTCGTCATAAACTTCAAAAGGAGCCTGGCGCAGGAACAGGTCTTTGGCCAGCGTGACCACCTCCACGCCGTGGTTCTGCCGGAGTTCGGCGGCGCGCTGGTCCAGTTCGGTTTGGTCGCGGGCCACCAGAATAAGGTTGTAGCCGTTCTGGCCGAAAATCTTGGCGAGCTCATACCCAATACCTTCGGTGCCGCCCGTGATCAGGGCGTACTGCGTGTTGTTAGCCATGTCATTACCGGTTTAGGTGAGCTTTTTTAAACGAAGATGATTTTGGCTGGTTTACCCAAAAGGGCAGTTTAAACGAATGGTAATCAATCACCTGTCGCCCAAAATCCTTTCCGGCTGTGACAAACTGTTTTGCCTCTGGCT
The DNA here is from genome assembly GCF_017916345.1 of Rufibacter aurantiacus. Taxonomy (NCBI): domain Bacteria; kingdom Pseudomonadati; phylum Bacteroidota; class Cytophagia; order Cytophagales; family Hymenobacteraceae; genus Rufibacter; species Rufibacter aurantiacus. Next base: position 976,657 of record NZ_JAFMSV010000004.1, on the reverse strand, counting down.
TCATCGGCGAAGCTTTTGTCTAGTCATTACGAGACTCCTTTCCTGCGCCTGCTTTCCACTTGAACCTGGTAACTGTTTCTGGCCTGTTTTCCTGATTTGAGGTCTAAAACGGCCGTGGCCTGATAGGAATACCCGGCTTTAAATAAAAATAATTTCCCTGGAGATGCCCACCCAATAAACCGTCCGAGGCTACGTTTCCAGTATGCCTTCCAGGCACAAAAGAGTTTGTTCATTGTGAGATGCCGTCCGTTCCTGTACGGCTTTCACATTCTAAATAAGGGCCCGGGATCTTCCTGGGCTTTTTTTCTGAAAACCGGCTCTAAACGCTGCAGTTTTACAGACCTCATCATCCGGAAACCCCTAAAAAGCAATTCCCGTTTTAGGCCTCTTTCTGTAAAAGGAGCCAAAAACGGGACTTTGCTGTAAGCCGCTCTCCCCGTGACCTGATTTTAGTCGCAGTTTCAGGGCTTTATCAGAACACCAAGGCGGTTATTTCAATGATTGGCAGTATTGGTAAATAGAGGACAGCTCTTTGTCTGTGTATTGGGCGGTCATCTTCCAGGGCATGTTTTCGTTTTTCAGGACCTTGCCCTCAGGGGTTTTACCGGTGCGCAGGGTCTGGATGAATTGCGCCTTGGACCACTTGCCCACGTGCCCGGTACTGGTAATGTTGGCCACCGGCGGATAGCCGGGCGCTACCGGGTCGCCGCCCTTCAGGTTGGCGCCGTGGCAACCGCTGCAGGATACCGCCAGGTACTTGCCCATGGCCACGCCTTCCAGGGTATCAACCTGCATCACCATGGGCAGGTCATGGTCAATTTTCTCTACCGCGAGCAGGGGCATTTTATCCAGGTAGGTCATTACTTTTACCACCGGCCCCAAGTCTGAGGGAGGCAATTGTTTGTGCACGGGAGCAAGGTTTTGGCAGTAGGCAATGATGGCCGCCATATCCTGCGCCGAGAGCAGGGTGGTTTCATGCGAGGGCATGAACAGCAGCGCCTGCCCGTTGGCATCTACCCCATGCCTGAGGGCGCGCACCCAGTCGGTGGTGCTGTAATTGGCGGGCAAGCCTCCCTTGCCTTTGGTGAGGTTAGCAGACACCAACCTCCCCAGTGCCTTGTCGTCTACCATCACCTGTCCGCTCAAATCTGCCCCGTGACAGTCTTTACAACCTTTGATGGCCGTAAGGTGCGCCCCTTTGGCCAAAAGAGCACTGTCCTGGTTTATCTCCAGCTTCTCAGGGGCGAAGGAATACTTCTTCTCTATGCGCTGCCCTATATTAATAGACACATAGAGGTAAAAGAGGCCGAGCAACACAATAAGGGAGCCGAGGACCAGTCCAGTCCATTTCAGGATTTTCTTAAACATACCGGGTCTAGGGTCTAGTAGGTTGAGAATGAAGAGAATGCGCAATCCACTTTCTACCAGAGACCAATAACCTGAGCGCTTCCCCTACGCCCGAACAAGATTTTTTCCTTCAGTTGGGTTGAAATATCCTCGCCCGAACACAACTTTTTATTCAGCGGAAAGTATATTTCAATAAATATTGAAAGTTTAAAAACTTCTCTATCTTTGAGCCATGGAATTAGCAGAGGCGAAGCAAAAGTTCATAGAGGCGTGGGGCAAGTTGGGCTCTGAATGGGGCATCAACCGCACCATGGCCCAGGTACACGCGCTGCTGCTTATTTCCCCGGAGGCGCTCACCACCGAGCAGATCATGGAACAGCTGCAGATTTCGCGCGGCAACGCCAATATGACTCTGCGCGACCTCATCAACTGGGGTTTGGTGGAGAAACAGCACCGCAGCGGCGAGCGCAAAGAGTACTTCTACGCCGAGAAAGACGTCTGGACCATTGCCCGCCAAGTAGCCAAAGAACGCAAACGCCGCGAGCTGGAACCCATCTTGAAACTCTTGGGCCAACTGCAGGAAGTGCAGGGCGATGAGCAGGACCCGGAGTACCAGACCTTCAAAACGTCGGTGACCGATATCAACAAACTGGCCTCTAACGTGGACAAGACCCTGGAGACCATGCTCAAAGCGGAAGAGAACTGGTTTTTCGGCTCAATTTTCAAGCTGTTCAAGTAACGGCTATTTTTTTATCTAATATGTTTCATTTTTTTCTGAAAGTTCAATATTTATCATTCTCCTTTAACCGTTAATTCTATGAACTACTTTATCCTCACCTACACCATCTACCTTCTCACCAGTATCGCGCTCACCGTTTGGGTGGCCCGGGTCTTGTTCAACAACGGCCGCATCTTTCTGGTAGACATTTTCCACGGCAACAACCCGCTCGCCGATTCTGTGAACAAACTCCTGGTGGTGGGCTTTTACCTCATCAACATCGGGTACATGACGCTGGCCCTCAAAGAAGTGGGCAGCATTGCCTCTGTGCAGGCAGTGGTGGAAGTGCTGAGCTATAAACTGGGCTGGATCATCCTTATCCTGGGTGGTATGCACTTCCTCAACCTCACCATCTTCTTCAAGCTCCGGGCCCGTGCCCAAAGTCAACTGCAACCCAACGCGAGATAACCATGGCAAAGATCATCCTGGCCGGAGGCAGCGGCTTCCTGGGCCAACTGCTCACCCAACATTTTACCGCCCGCGGCGATAAAGTCATTGTGCTCACCAGAAAACCTGCCCAAGCGCAGCAGGGCGCCCGGCAAGTGTACTGGGATGCTACCACCCTCGGGGAATGGGTCCAGCACCTGGAGGATGCCGAGGTGCTCATCAATCTCACCGGCAAAAGCGTGAACTGCCGCTATCATGAGAAGAACAAACGCGAGATCATCTCTTCCCGCGTGAACGCGACGCTGGTATTAGGTGAGGCCCTGCGGAAGGTGGAGAACCCTCCCCAGCTTTGGATCAACGCGGCTTCCGCCACCATTTACCGCCACGCCTTGGACCGGCCCCAGGATGAACTCACCGGCGACCTGGGCCAGGGATTCTCCGTGGAGGTCTGCCAGGCGTGGGAAAGTGCGTTTTTTGCCCAGAAAACCCAAAACACCCGCAAAATAGCCTTACGCATTGCCATCGTTCTGGACAAAGCCGGTGGGGTCATGCCTTACTACCTGAACCTGGCCCGCTTCGGGTTGGGTGGGCGGCAGGGCAACGGTCTGCAGTGTTTCAGCTGGATCCATGCCAAAGACGTGATCGGGAGTATTGAATTTCTCATGCGGAACCAGGAGCTGGAAGGTGTCTTCAACCTTTCTTCTCCGCACCCCGTTCCTAACCACCACTTCATGAAGACAGTGCGACAGACCTTGCGCGCGCCCATCGGGCTGCGGGCCACCAAGTGGATGCTGGAGATAGGTGCCCTGGTGCTGGGCACGGAAACCGAACTGCTCCTGAAAAGCCGCTGGGTGCTGCCCACCCGGTTGCTGCAGGCTGGTTACGTCTTCAAAGTGCCCACCATTGAGAAAGCGGTGCCTTTGTGCGTGTAGCCTGATTCAGGGCTGCTTGCTGAAAAACAGGTTAAAAACATACAGTCGGTTCCGGGGTTCAGCCAGTGGTATCCTTCACTTCTTCCTTCATGAAAAAGACTTTTCTTACCGCCGAGTGGCGCAAGCTGATCATGGTGAATTACGCCGTAGATGCCCAAGTACTCCAGAAATACCTACCGCCCCACACCCAGCTGGATCTCTGGAACGGCACCTGCTACGTGAGCCTGATTGGCTTCATGTTCCTGAACACCAAAATCAAAGGAATCAAAATCCCGTTTCATACTGATTTTGAGGAGGTGAACCTGCGCTTTTACGTGAAGTACCTGGAGGAGGGCGTATACAAACGGGGCGTGGTCTTTATAAAGGAAATTGTGCCTAAACAAGCCATCACCTGGGTAGCCAATACGCTGTACAAAGAACACTACGTGACCATGCCCATGCAGCATTCCTGGGTTCTGCGGGAAGATACCCTGGCCATAGAGTACCGCTGGAAAAAGCAGGGTTGGTACAGCCTGGGAGTATCAGCCCAAGCTACTCCCCTGCCCATTGCGCCCGGCAGCGAGGAAGAATTCATCACGGAACATTACTGGGGATTTACCAGACGGGATAACCACACCACCTCAGCCTACGAGGTAGCGCACCCACGTTGGGAGATTTACCCGGTGCAGGAGTACCATCTTTCCGTAGACTTCCAGGCGCTGTACGGCCCGGACTTCGATTTCCTGAACACAGCCACTCCGCAATCGGTTTTCCTGGCGGAAGGCTCCGAGATCCTGATCAAAGAAGGCGGCGTTCTGAGGCGCTAAGTTTAAGACCAGGTCTGGAAATCAGAAAAGCCGCAGTGAATCAACCTGCATCCGTTTACAGGCTGTTTTCCACAAATAGATCCTGAACCGCCAGGTTGTTTACCGCTTAAAGAACACCCTGAAGGTAGAGCCCTTGTCTTTCTCGCTTTCCACCTCTATGGTGCCGCCAGCGTTTTCCACAATGCGCTTGACAATGTAGAGCCCTACGCCGGTGCCCTCTACGTGGTCGTGCAGGCGCTTGAACATGGTGAAGATCTTCTTATGGTCGGTGCTTTTGAGGCCCAGGCCGTTGTCTGAGACAGACAGCACCAAATATCCAGGCACCTCCTCGGTTTTGATCTTGACCTGAGGTGTGCGGTCAGGCGACCGGTATTTAAGGGCATTGCTTACCAGGTTATACACAATGCTGCGCACGTTCTTGGCTGAGAAGTTGACCGTGGAGCCGGGCGCGTACTGGGTTTCAAACTGGGCACCCGTGGCGTTGATGGTGTTCTCAAAGTCCAGCAGCACGTCGGCCACCACTTCAGGCAATTCAAGGGAGGCGATGTCTTCACCGGCTTCCCGCTGGATCTTGGCCACCTCAGTTAAGTCGGCCACGGCGCGTTTGAAGCGGGTCACGGAGGCATCCATGAGGCTGAGCACCCGCTGCACCACTTCCTCCTGCCGGATCTCGGCGGGCAGGTACTCCACCAGGGTTTCCATCAGGCCCTCTATATTGGAGATAGGCGCCTTTAGGTCATGTGACGCGGAGTACACGAAGTTGTCCAGGTCTGCGTTGATGGCCCGCAGTTCGGTGTTCATGGTTTCAATCTCCCGGCGGGCCTCCACCTGGTCTTTGATACCTATGGCGATGGCGATCACCCCTACGATGGTGCCTTTCCGGTCACGCATAGGGTGGTAAACGAAGCTGAAGTACATGGGCTCCAGAATGCCGTTGCGCTCCAGCATCACCTCCAGCTCATTGTTGGAGTAGGGAACACCCGTGCGGAACACCCCGTCCAGCAGCTCCTTGATGCCTTGGTTGCGTACCTCGGGCAAGGCATCCAGGATAGGTTTGCCTATCACGTCGGCGTGTCTTTTGCCCCAGAGCTCGCAGATACCAGGGTTGGCCAACTCCACCACGTGCTCGGGGCCCCGCAGGATACAGATGGCCACCGGAGCCTGCTGAAACAGCTCACTGAGTTCATTCTGCTGGCGGATGGCTTCCTCGCGGGCCCTGACGCTGGCAATAGAAGAGGCAATCTGGCTTGTGAGCAGCTCATGGAAATTCTGGTATTCCGTATCGTACTCCAGCATAGGGCTGATGCCCGACACGAAGAAGCCCAGGAGACTGTCTTGCCCGGGCAGGTAGATTGGAAGGATAACCGCTTTCCTGGCCACCGCCTGCGTAGCCGAGCTTTGCGCCGGCACCACGTACCCAGAAAGGTCATCCAGCACCAGGGCTTTGCGGGAATCCCGCACCTCTGCCAGGGGCCATTCATTGTGGGCCTCGTGGGCCAGCAGCTTCACAGACGGCGACACCTGCGGCACCACTTGCCCAGATTGGCCTAACAGCCTGGCCTCGGTCTCGGACCGGTTCAGGAGGTAGATCTGACTGAAGGGAATGTCGCTCTCGTTCGGGGCCAGCAGATCACAGGTGGTCTGGCAGGCTTGTTCCAGGGTCTGGATCTGTGACAGAGAGTCGGCAATGTCTTTGAGGCACTTGAGCCGACGTTGTCCCAAAATGGTGCTGGTTTCCTCAAAACAGGCGCAAAACACGCCCGCCACATTACCGGCATCGTCAAAGGCCGGGCTGTAGGAAAACGTCCAGTAGGTTTCTTCCATGAAGCCTTTGCGGCCCAGGTACAGCCGCAGGCCTTTGGCATAGAAAGGCTCGCCGCCCGCCAAAATGTTTTCGGCAATGCCGCCTACATCGGTCCAGATTTCGGCCCAGATATCCCTGGCCGCGGTACCTAGCGCCGCAGGGTGTTTCTTGCCCAGGGCGGGCAGATAGGCATCATTGTGGAAGGCGTACAGGTCTTTAGACCACCAGATAAACATGGGGAACTCAGAGTTGAGCAGCAGCCGGATGTTTGTCCTGAGGCTCTGAGGCCAGCTGTCTGGGTTTCCCAGCGGATGCGCGTCCCAGTTATACGCCCGCATGAGGGCGCCCATTTCTCCTCCGCCTTGAAAGATGGTTAACGCGTCTGGAATCATGGCATCTTGGAAAGCGTCTGGCATAAACTGGGGGATATGGGCAAATATAGTTCTATTCTCATCGCCCCAAAGGTTTTTCGCAAAAATGGCGGGTACCTATTGACAGGCTTTAATAGCAATACGGACAAAGCACCAGAAAGGCTCTCTGGTTTCCGGCACAGATGACTACCGTCCCGGAAAAGTAAAAGGAGCCCCAGTGTTTTAGGGCTCCTTTTACAGAAATAAGCTATAAATAGTTACAAGTTGCTCAGGATAAAACGAAATAATCTTTCAGAGAGCAGACCGATGCTAAAACCGGAAGAAGGTGTTGGTGCCGCCTACCTTGCCCCCGAAATTGCGGATGTTGTAGGTGAACGTGAGCAACACGTAGCGGGTGAGCACCTGCGTCTGGTAATCTTCAATGAAATTCTCCCTGATGCTGCGGTACGCGCTGATGTTCTGGTCCAGTAAATCATACACCGACAGTTTCATCTGGGCGCGGTCGTTTTTCATGAACAGGAACGTGACCCCGGCGTTGAGGCGGCTGACGTCCCGCCGGATACCGGGCGCCACGTTGGAGTTGTAGGTATAGTCAAAGTTGGCTTCCCACACAATGCGTTTGGGCACGCGCACCACCACGCCGGTGCGGGAGGTTCTGGTGAAAAAGCTGATGTCCTGGAAGGCATCGTCTTCATACAAGCTGCGGCGGCGACCCAGCGTAAGCGACTCATTGAACTCAAACTTGTCATTGAGGTTCATGCGGGCATTCAGGCTGGGGTTGAAGGAAATGTTCTGCCCGTAGCTGCGGATGTTGTTTAGGATGATGAGCGTTTTCACGTAGTTCATCCACATGGAAGCCGTGAGAGAGAACTGCTTCTTGCCGTCAAACTTCCAGTCTTTGGAGACATCGGCGTTGGCGTTCAGTTGCCAGTTGCCGTCTGTGTTCACGGGGCGGGTGGTCTGCTGGCCGGTGGCCTCGTCCAGGGTTCTGGCGCGGGTCACGGCATCTTTGCTGATACTCCCCGATAGGTAGGCCCAGTAATTGATGGAGCGCTTGGTGTCAAACTTCCTGAAATGCAGGTTCAGCGAGTTGGAGATAGTGGGCGCCAAACCGGGGTTCCCGTACTGGATGAACAAGGGGTTTGATTGGTCGGTGACGGGCTGCAGATCAGCGGCGGAAGGCTCCTTCACGTTCACGTTGTAGCTGAAGTTGAATTCCTTCCAGTTCACAATGAGCGACGGAAACGCATAGAAATACTCCTGTTTAATGGGCTGCAGCTTCTGGAACGTATTGTCAATGTTGAGCAACGTGAACCGCACGCCCGGCTGCACCGTCAGGTCTTTGATTTTCCACTTTACGCTGGTGGTAAGGTAATTGCGCCAGCCGCTTCTTTCCACCTCGTCAGACAGCTCAGGCAGCAGCACAGAGTAGCCCTCGCCTTCAGAAGACAGGTTATAGGTGTTCACCAGGTTTTTGTCTTTGAAGAATTCAGAGTTCACCCGTACTACCCCGCTCAATGTTTTACTGAATGGCTCTGTATAGGAAATGGAGGTGTTCACGCCGGTGTTGGCTATCACGTTGTCGCGGAGCTGGTCTAAGTTTTCTGAGTAAGGATTGGTACCGTAATAGTAGCTTTCTACCTGGTAGAACTGGTCCTGGTCGCCGTCATTGAAGTTATAGGTACCGTAGAAGTTGAACTGCCGGCCTTTCTTTTTGCGGGAGCTGCGGTCAAAGGAGAGGTTCCCCGAGAAAGTGGCGGTGTTGTTCTCCAGCAGTTGCTGGTTATCGCTGGTATTGAGCAGTTCATAGCCGCCCCTGAAGGTGTTGGTGAAAAGCCCTTGTTGGGAAGCACTCCGGGCCAAGACCACGCTGGGCGAGAAACTGAGGTTGGTCACCGAGTCTATTTTCCAGTCCAGACGACCACCCAGGCGGTGGTTGCGGCTTTCAGAGTCCTGGTTTCTGGTGCGGCGCGAGGTGATGGTATCAGTCTCCAGGCTCTGCGCCGAGTTCACCAACTGGTTCAGGTCGGCGTCAATGCCCCCGAAGAAGTACTGCAGGTTCAGTTTCACATCACCTTTGAGCAAAGTGTTGAAGTTCCCGCCCGCGCCGGAAGACCGCTGAATCCCATCCTCGGTACCCCCGAAGGAAATTCCGTTCACGGCAAAACCGCCGTCACTGCGTACCATGATGGTGTTCATGCCGCTGCGGTTAAAGCCCCCTATTCTGGAAATGTCCTCAAAACCGAAAGCCGGCTTGTTGAGGTTATTGGAGTAGCCCAGCAAGCTGATCTGCGTGGTATCCCGGAAAACGTTGAGGATGCCGCCGCCCTCGTACCGGCGGTCTGAGCCCGTACCCGCATACACTTTCCCGAACGCGCCCTGCTTAATGCCTTTCTTCAGCTTGAGGTTGATGACCTGCGGAATCTCGTTCACTGGCAGATCGGGGTCTTTGCGCAGAGCATCTGGGTCGTTCACTACCTGTACCTTTTCAATCATATCAGCGGGCAGGTTGCGTGAGGCCACCTTGGGGTCGTTCCCAAAAAACTCCTTCCCGTCTACCAATATCTTGTTCACCGACTTGCCGTTCACCGCGATGTTGCCGGAGTTGTCTACCGTTACGCCGGGCAGTTTCTTCAGCAGGTCTTCCAGCAGCGCCGTGGGCAGGGTTTTGAACGAGTTGGCGTTGAACTCCAGCGTGTCTTTGCGCACCACAATGGGCGGCGCCTCAGACTCAATCACCACCTCACCCAGCAGGTTGTCGGCCTGCGTCATTTCTATCTGCCCCAGGTCCAGTTCCCGGTCCTCGGGAGACAACCTGAACTCCTTCCGGAACACCTTGAAACCCGTCATGGTAATCACAATGCGCAACTGCTGGTTCAGCGCCAGGCCGGGCACCTTGAAATTCCCTTTCTCATCGCTCACCCTGAAGGTCACCAGCGTAGTGTCCTGGGCCGTGTAGACCGCAATGGTGGCGTAGGACAAGGCCTCTTTGTGGGTAGCGTCCCAGAGTTTCCCTTTCACCTCGCCTTTCTGGCCCTGGGCCAAAGCACCCGTGGCCAGGCAGACCAAGAAGAAGAGCAGAACAGCAGGTAAAAATGACTTCATGCGATGGAGTAAAGGAGTGAACAATAGCTTAAGACGATGGAGAAATCTGGCCGAGATGTTATTTGTTATAATGTTAGTAAAAGAAAGCTGAAGCGCAGGAAAGCCCCTTTCACATTTAACATAGTTTAACATTGTTTAACATTTGATTAAGTCTATTTCTCGGAAAAGCGGCCATGCAGGTAGGAGAAATTCCGATTTAGGCCCGTTTTCCTGAAAACAGCTTTAAAACAAGACCCTTTCCTAAAACCAAACTCATTGGGCCTGTCCTACCATCGGCCTTGTTCCTACTCTCCGGCTTTTCAGAGGCTTCGGCGGTAAGTGGCACACCCTGGGCAAAAAGTCTCAGCCTTTGGCAGAAATTTCTCCCTTCTCCAGCCCAATACCAGAATTGAAAGCAGCATTTGTTAGAAAAACACAAAAATATTTCTTAATATTACTTAAACCTATCCTTTCACTAACCCCTCACGCGTATGTCTAACAAGAGCATCGTGGTACTGTGTTTGGTTGCGACGCTGTCTGCCCAGGCACAGACCCCTAAGAAGGCTTCTCCGGCCAAAAAACCCAGTTCTATGGTTAACCAAAAGAGTACAGGCCAGACCAGATTGGTGGAAAAGGTGACCCGCAAAGATGGTGAACTGGTGATCCCCTATGAGAAATACCTGCTGCCCAACGGCCTCACCGTGGTGGTGCACGAAGACCACTCAGATCCCATCGTGCACGTGGATGTGACCTACCACGTGGGCTCGGCCCGCGAGGAAGTAGGCAAGTCTGGCTTCGCGCACTTCTTTGAGCACATGATGTTCCAGGGATCGGATAACGTGGGCGATGAGGAGCACTTCAAAATTGTCTCCCAGGCGGGCGGCGACCTCAACGGCACCACCAACCGCGACAGAACCAATTACTTTGAGACCGTTCCCTCTAACCAGTTAGAAACTGCCCTGTGGCTGGAAGCTGACCGCATGGGCTTCCTGCTGGATGCCGTGACCCAGCGCAAATTTGAAGTGCAGCGCGAGACCGTGAAAAACGAGCGTGGCCAGCGTGTGGACAATCAGCCTTACGGGCGGGTCTATGAGAGAACCGGCCAGGCGCTCTACCCCTATGGTCACCCCTATTCCTGGACCACCATCGGGTACATTGAGGATTTAAACCGCGTAGACGTGAATGACCTTAAGAACTTCTTCCTTCGCTGGTACGGCCCCAACAATGCTACCCTCACCGTGGGCGGGGACCTAACGCCGCAGCAGGTGGTGAAGCTGGCGGAGAAATACTTCGGCTCCATTCCCCGGGGCCCGGAAGTGAGGAACATGAAACTGCCGGCCCCGGTGCTCACCCAGGATCGCTACATTTCCTACGAGGACAACATCCGCTTCCCCATGGTGCAGATGACCTTCCCAACGGTGCCCAACTACCACCCAGATGAAGTGCCGCTGGACGTGCTCGCTGAGATCATTGGCGGCGGCAAGAACTCCATCCTTTATAAGAACCTGACCAAAGCTCAGAAAGTAGTGCAGGCCAACGCGGGTCATCCCTGCTCAGAACTGGCCGGCGAGTTCACCTTAACCGCGCTCCCCATTCCCGGTAACTCTCTCGCCGATATGGAGAAAGAACTCCGCAACGCTTTTGTAGAGTTTGAGAAAAGAGGTGTCACCGCTGATGACCTGGAACGCTTCAAGTCTGGGTACGAGGCCGGCATCATCAACAGCATGTCCAGCGTAGCCGGTAAGACCTCTACCCTGGCTTCTTACCAGACTTTCACGGGCAACCCCAATTACCTCACCAACCAACTCAAAGCACACCGCGCCGTGACCAAAGAAGATGTGCTGCGCGTGTACAACAAGTACATCAAAGGCAAGCCGGCGGTGATCCTGAGCGTGGTGCCCAAAGGCAAACCAGAGATGGTGGCTCGCGCCGATAACTTCAAAGTAGACCCCAACGGTTACCGAGCCCCCGCTGACCAATACGCCGGCCTCAAGTACGTGAAAGCCAAAGACACCTTTGACCGCAGCAAACGTCCGGCCGCCGGCACCAACCCCGTGATCAAGGTACCGCCTTTCTGGAAAGACAACCTGACCAACGGCATCAAGGTGATCGGGGCCAAGAACGACGAAGTACCTACTGTGACCTTGCTGTTTACCCTCATGGGCGGCCATAAACTGGAGGCCCATGACCCGTCTAAAGCCGGGATCGCTTCTCTCACCGCTTCCATGCTGAACGAATCCTCGGAGAAATTCACCGCTGAAGAAATCTCTTCCCAACTGCAGAAACTAGGTTCATCTATCAACTTCGGGAGCGGCACCGAGACCATGACCGTGCAGGTGCAGAGCCAGACCAAGAACCTGGATGCCACCCTGGCCCTGCTGGAAGAACGCATGCTGCACCCCCGTTTTGACCAGGCAGACTTTGACCGCCTCAAAAAGCAGCGGCTGGAGGCCATTAAAAACCAAAGCACGCAGCCTACCGTGGTGGCCAACAACGTCTTCAACAAAATGCTCTACGGCGAAGGCAACATCAAAGCCGTACCGGTTATGGGCACCACTGCCACCGTGGAAAGCATCAACCTGGACGATGTGAAGAAATTCTACGCGAACTACTTCTCACCCAGCGTGACCAACCTGGTGATTGTGGGCGACGTGGAGAAAGCCCAGATCATGCCCAAACTGGCCTTCCTGAACAAATGGACCGCCAAGCCCGTGAACATTCCGGCAGAGCCGAAGGTGGCCAACATAGACAAAACCAAAATTTATGTGGTAGACAAAGACAAGGCCGCCCAGTCTGAGATCCGGATCGGGTACATGGCGCTCCCCTATGACGCCACCGGCGATTACTACAAAGCCACGCTCATGAACTTCGTGCTGGGCGAGGCCTTCAACAGCCGCATCAACCTGAACCTGCGCGAGAACAAAGGCTACACCTACGGTGCCTGGTCTTACTTCTCCGGCACCGAGGCCCCCGGTCCGTTCACCGCTGCCGCCGGCGTCCGCACCAACGTCTCAGACAGCTCGGTAGTAGAGTTCATGAAAGAGATCAAGCGTTTCCGGGAAGAAGGTATCACCGACGAGGAGCTGGCCTTCATGCGCAGCGCCATCGGGCAGTCTGATGCCCGCAAGTACGAGACCTCGTTCCAGAAAGCGTCTTTCCTCAACAACATGCTCCGCTACAACCTGGACGCCGATTACGTGGACAAGCAGAACCAGATCCTGAAAACCATCACCAAAGAGGAGATCAACGCCCTGGCCAAAAAGTACCTGCCCGTGGAGAAAATGAGCATCATGCTGGTGGGCGACAAGGCCGCCATTAAACCGGGTCTGGAGAAACTGGGCTACGAGGTGGTGGAACTGGACACAGACGGTGCCCCACTCATGGCCAAAGCCGACACCCCGGCCGCCACCGCTGAGCCCAAAAAGATAGAACCACCCAAAGGCCGTAAAGCCAGAAAAGAAGGCCGCGTTTTCTAAGCCGGTGTTTGCCCTCCGGCAGATGCACCTGCTTTAGACAGGTCTGTTTTGGAGCCGATTTTGGAAAATCAGGCGTAAAACGCCCTAGCTCAACTTTACAGAGAAGCCCACCCTCAACAGGTGGGCTTCTCTGTTTCCCTTCGGTTTTACATACAGCAATGGTTCCGCGAAAGACAGCATGCAATGTTAACTCACCCCTACTCCTCCCAGAAGGGGAACCCTCACCAAAGAAGCAGAGGAGGGGAATTCTCACTAAACAAGCAGAGAAGCAGTGCCGCTTCACTCACCCTAAAACCTGGTTCAAGTTTTCAACTTGGACCCAAAATGGCCGGAAGTTTGCAACTTCCGTGAGGCGAAAGCCTCAAACCCGCTTTGCTGATTCTTTAAGCAAAAGCTTTACTCCAGAGCAAGAATAGGGTTTCATGATAATTCTCAGAAAACACGCTAAAAACGAAGTCTAACTTCTTCCCATTTCAAGGCCATTTCCCTGTAAACAGGCTGAAAACGCTTTAGCCACGACAAGCCAGAACGGGGTCTCCCTCAACTCGCCATCCTTCATCCATCAACCTCCAGCAAACCTTTCAACAGCCTCCCGCCGGAAACTTTACCCCAGATGATTTTTGTCCGCTGCTGCCGGTTATTCACCAAAGGGCGGTTATATTTAAGGGCATCATTCCTTAACATTCCCTTCTTCCATGCGGAAAACAGTCTACCTCGCATTGCTTCTAGCGGCGGCCTCGCCCTGGGCGCAGGCCCAACAGAAACAGAAACCCAAAGCTGCCAAAACACAAGATATCACGCCCCATGATTACTTTAAAACGGTAAAGTGGCGCAACATCGGACCATTCAGGGGCGGACGATCGGTGACGGCCTCGGGCGTGGTGAACAACCCGTTGGTGTATTTCATGGGCACCACGGGCGGTGGTCTCTGGAAAACAGAGGACGCCGGCCAGAGCTGGTTCAACATCTCAGACGGCTACTTCAAAACCAGCTCGGTGGGCGCGGTATCGGTCTCCGAGTCTGATCCCAATGTGGTGTACGTGGGCATGGGCGAGCACGCGCCTCGGGGTGTGATGACGTCTTATGGCGATGGCGTGTACAAATCGGTGGACGGCGGTAAAACCTGGACGCACCTGGGCCTGGACCAGACGCGCCACATCTCCGGCATCAGTATCCACCCCACCAATCCTGATATCGTGTACGTGGCGGCGCAGGGCGCTTTGCACGGTCCCAATACCGAGCGCGGGGTGTATAAATCAGTTGATGGTGGCAAGACCTGGAAGAAAACCCTGTTCGTGGACGAGAACTCCGGCGCCGCCGATCTGAGCATGGACTTGAACAATCCGCGCATTCTGTACGCCTCCATGTGGGACCACCGCCGGTTGCCGTGGGAGGTGCGCAGCGGCGGCAAAGGCAGCGGCCTGTACAAATCTGTGGACGGCGGCGAGACCTGGAACAAGATCCAGAACGGCCTGCCTGCGGAGTTAGGCAAGATTGGCGTTTCCGTTTCTAGGGCGAATTCTGATAAAGTGTTTGCTTTGGTGGAGAGCGATACCCAGAAAGAGCAGGGCGGCCTATTCGTGAGCAACGACGGCGGGCAACACTGGAACCGTGTGAGCAAAGACCACCGGCTTACCCAGCGCGCCTGGTACTACATTGAAGTCTTCGCCGATCCGCTGCAGGAAAACACCGTGTACGTGCTCAACGGCCCCGGCCTGAAATCCACCGATGGCGGTAAGACCTGGAGCCAGCTGCGCGGCACGCACGGTGACTACCACGGCCTCTGGTTCAACCCCAAGAACAGCCAGAACATGGTCATTGCCAATGATGGCGGCGCGGCGGTTACTTTCAACGGCGGCAAAATCTGGTCAACTCAGAACAACATGCCCACGGCCCAGTTCTACCGCATCAGCGCAGACAACCAGTTCCCTTACAACATCTACGCCGGTCAGCAGGACAACTCCTCGGTGAAAATCGCCAGCCGCAATTTATCCGGGGGCAGCATAGGCGACCGCGACTGGACCTCCAGCGCCGGCGGCGAGAGCGCGTTCATTGCCTTTGATCCCAATAACCCGCGCTACGTGCTGGGCGGCAGCTACCAGGGCACCATTGAGGTGCTAGACACCGAGCTGAAGGAAGGCAAACCCATCATGATCGCGCCCATCCAGTACATGGCCCTCCAGCCGAAGGACATGAAATACCGCTTCAACTGGAACGCGCCCATCATCCACTCATCGCACGAGAAAGGCACCTTCTACCACGCGGCCAACAAGCTGTTCAAGACCACCGATCTGGGCAAAACCTGGGAGGTGGTCTCCCCTGATTTGACCCGCCATGACGAAACGAAAATGGGCTGGAGCGGCACGCCGTACACGAACGAAGGCGCCGGCGGCGAGAACTACGGTACCATCTCCTACGTGATGGAATCTCCGCTGGAGAATGGCCTGCTCTGGACCGGCTCCGATGACGGACTGGTCTACATCACTCGCGATGGCGGCAAGAACTGGAAAAACGTGACGCCCAAAGGCCTGGAGGAATGCCTCATCAACAGCATCGAGGTATCGCCGCACGAGAAAGGCACCGCTTACATCGCCACCACGCGCTACAAGTTCAACGACTTCACCCCGGCCATTTACAAGACCACCGACTACGGCAAAACCTGGAAGAATATCTCCAAAGGCATTCCGTACGGCGCCTTCACCAAGGTAGTGCGCGAAGACAGCCAGCGCAAAGGCCTGCTGTTTGCCGGCACCGAGACCGGCCTGTACATCTCGCATGATGGCGGCAAGGAATGGACCAGCTTTCAGGGCAACCTGCCCATCACGCCCATCTCCGACCTGAAAGTTCACCAGAATGACCTAATCGCCGCCACCCAGGGCCGCTCCTTCTGGATTCTGGACGATTTGAACATGCTGCGCGAAATAGACAAAAAGCCATCGGCGCAGGCCCTGCACCTGTTCCAGCCCGAGGATGCTTACCGCGTATTCGGGGGCAGCGCCCTGGACCAGGAACCCGAGGAGGAAACCAGCAACTACGGCAAAGCCAGTTTTGTCGGCACCAACCCCGCCAGCGGCGTGGTCCTGTACTACCAGGTTCCGGCCGGTTTCCAGAAAGACAGCACCTTGTCACTGGAGATCCTGGATGGCCAGGGCAAGGTAATCCGCAGTTACAGCAATAAAGCTGATAAGACGTACGTGGGCTACTTAGGCGGTCCGGACGAGGAACCTACGCTGCACACCAAAGCCGGCCTGAACCGCACCGTGTGGGACCTGCGCCATGCCACCCTGCCCGGTGTGCCTCCGGTTTTCATTGAAGGCAATTACCAGGGCCGGAAAGTGGCGCCGGGCACGTACCAGGCCCGCCTGAGAATGCACGGCCAGGAGAAAACGGTCTCCTTCAAAGTACTGGCGGACCCCAGGCTCAACGCTACGGACGCAGAGTACCAACAGCAGCAGACCACATTGGCCGCGGTAGAGCAAGATGTGAAAGACATCCACCTGGCGGTGCAGCAGATGCGCAAAGCCAAAGGACAAGTCTCCTCCCTGCTCACGCTGCTGGACGGAAAACCCGGCTACGAGAAGATCCAGACCGAAGGCAAGGCGCTCATCAAGAAGATGGATGCCTGGGAGGACGAGCTGGTGCAGAACAAATCACAGGCCACCGATGACGTGATCAACTATGTGAACAAACTCAGCGCCAACTACCTCTTCCTGAAAGGCGAACTGGACGTGAGCATCCCGTACGTGACTCAGGGCCAGCAGGAACGCCTGAAGGAACTGCAAACCGAGTGGCAGAAGTACAAAGGCCAGATGACGGAGCTGGTGCAGAAAGACATCGCCGCGTTCAACCAACTCTGCCAGCAGGCGCAACTGCAGAAAATCACGGTGCTGTAGTTCTGAACGGTGCTTTGGTCAAGGCTGGCAAGAACAAGGAAGATTCCAGGTTCTTGCCAGCCTTTTTTCTTACTGCTTTTCATCCCTTTTTTGTCATCTAAAAGCGGTTACTAAGCACTACTGATTTTTTCGGGAGACAGTTTTGATGGTTGGTGATAACCCCAATAATGAGAAATTTTTACGCATATCGTCCCCCTTTGAAGGGGGTAGGGGGATGACAAGGCCGATTGCAGTACCAAGTTCCTTTACTACAGAGCAGAGACTTCAAAGGCGCTTTCACCCAAGGGCAACCACAAGGGATTGCCCCTACCAAATCGGGAATGTGTGAGATCAGCACGAGAAATCACCCCCCTACCCCCTTCAAAGGGGGACGAAATGCGTGCAACGGTCTTTATTTAGTTCTCCTGAACCGCAGTTCACATGAATCTTGAATGAAAATGCTTCCCCTAAAGGCAAGCATTTTCATTCAAAACTACTTGAAGTAATCTCATTTCAAGCCTCATTCCCAGAAACCAGCCTAAAAACAGAAACCTCATCTCCTACCAACCCTTGATTTGCTGCACCAAAGTATCACCGGCCATCCAAGTCATGATCAAGACCACCAGCAACCCGAACAGCGTGAGGAGGCGCGGGTGCCGGTAACTGCCCATCAGGCTTTTCTTGTGCGCCGCCACCAGCATGGTGCCTAGGGTAACAGGCAGCACGAAACCGTTCACCAGGCCCGCCCACACCAGTAGTTTCACCGGCTTCCCGATGGAGACGAAAATAACCGTGGAGACCACGATGAACGCAATAATGACCCAGTTCTCATTACGGGCAATGCGCGGGCTGAAGGACTTGATAAAGGAAACCGACGTGTACGCTGAGCCCACCACCGAGGTAATGGCCGCGGCTAGCATCATTACCCCGAACAGCTTGTAGCCCAGCGTGCCGGCGGCCAGCTCAAACACCGATGCCGGCGGATTCTCAGGGTTCAGGACTTTGCCTTGCTGCAGCACGCCCAAGGTGGCTAGAAACAGGAAAACCCGGATGAGGGAAGCCAGCGAAATACCCGATACGGCACTGGTAGTCACCTGCCCCAGCGCATCCTTGCCTTTCACGCCCGCATCCAACAGGCGATGTCCACCCGCGAAGGTGATGTAACCGCCCACCGTACCGCCCACCAGCGTGATGATGGCCGTGAAACTGATCTGCTCCGGGGCAAACGTCCTGATGGCCGCCTCGGCCAAAGGAGGCGAGGAAATCCAGGCGACGTACACAATGAGCCCGATCATGACCAAGCCCAGAATCTGCGCGAAGCGATCCATGATTTTACCGGCCTCGCGCACCAGGAAGATCATGATGGCAAAAGCCGCGGAGATGACCGCGCCGGTTTCCACGGAGATGCCGGTGAGCACGTTAACGCCCAGGCCCGCGCCGCCCACGTTCCCGATGTTGAAGGCCAGTCCGCCCAGAACAATCAGCAGCGCAATGAAACCGCCCAAGCCCGGCAGTACCGCGTTGGCCACGTCCTGCGCCCGCCTCTCGGAGATGGCAATGACGCGCCAGACATTGAGCTGCACGCCTATGTCCAGGATAATGGAAAGCAGGATCACAAACCCGAAGCTGGCGCCCAGGCTCTGCGTGAAAACGGTGGTTTGGGTCAGGAATCCCGGCCCTACGGCCGAGGTGGCCATCAAAAAAGCGGCGCCCAGGAGCACACTCCAGTTTTTGGGTTGTTTCATAAAAACGGGCCTAAAACGCGTGGAGGGCAATGTTTTCCCGGATCAATTCTTCCCGGATAAGTTGGGCGAATTCCACGGCATGCGCCCCATCCCCGTGGATACAGACGGTATCGGCTTTGATAGAGACCTCCACGCCCTGCTGCGACAGCACTTTGCCTTCCTTCACCATGCGCACCACCTGCTGCACGGCTTCCTGTTGATTTGTGATGAGGGCGTTGGGCAAGCGGCGGGGAGTTAGGGTGCCGTCCTGCTGGTAGGTGCGGTCCGCGAAGACTTCATGGGCGGTTTTCAGGCCCAGTTTCTCTCCGGCTTTGACCAAAACACTTCCGGCCAAACCGTACAGCACCACCTCGGGACTTACTTTGTAGACGGCCTCGACAATGGCTTCGGCTAAAGACGCGTTCACGGAGGCCATGTTGTACAGCGCGCCATGCGGCTTTACGTGATGCAATACCCCACCTTCCGCTTTGATGAACCCTGTGAGCGCGCCAATCTGGTACACTACCAGGTCATGAGCCTCCTCAGGGGAAACCGCCATATCACGGCGGCCGAAACCTGCCAGATCCTGGAAACCGGGATGCGCCCCTAGCGCCACGCCCTGTTGCAGCGCCAGCCGCACGGTCTTTTTCATAACGCCGGGATCGCCGGCATGGAACCCGCAGGCAATGTTGGCCGAGGTCACCAGCGGCAGGATGGCTTCATCGTTGCCCAGGCGGTACGCCCCGAAACTCTCGCCTAAATCACAGTTTAAATCAACGGTAAAGGTTTGCTTCATCTTTTGGATTGAAGGTGGAGGACTCTTTTCAGGTGTTCCAGGGTTTGCTCCTGCCGGTAATACAGCTGGTGGGCCTCGGCAAGGGAAACCTGGTGGAACCGGAGCCGGCTACCCGGCCGCACCTGCGCCAACAGCGGAAAATCCGCGGAGATGATTTGCCCGATACGCGGATACCCACCGGTAGTCTGGTGTTCGGCCATCAAGATAATAGGATTTCCGCTGGGAGTCACCTGCACCGTGCCAAAAGTAACGGCGCTGGAAAGCAATTCCACCGGCTCTTTCAAGTCCAGGGCTGGTCCGTCCACCCGGTAGCCCATGCGGTCTGCCGCCGCCGACACCTTGAACTCCGCGCTCCAGAACGTTTTAAGTGCATTTTCAGAAAACAAGGCATATTCCGGCCCGAGCAATACCCGTAAGGTTGGGTTCTCACTATAGGTTGGAAGTACATTGGGGGAGATGCTCCAGGTAGAAGCAAGAAACGGCTCCGCAGCAGGGCATTTCTCTTGCCAATAGCGCAGTTGCTCAGAAGCGTATTCTTTGATAGGCAAGACATCATCTTTCTGTAAGGCCCGTCCTGCGTAGCCGCCAACCCCGGCTCGCGCATAGGTAGAAGCACTGCCCATGACCTGAGGCACAGAAAAGCCTCCGGCCACCGCCAAGTAAGCCCGGCACCCTTGCACCGGCGCGCCGAATTCCAGCAAGGTGCCTTTTCTAACGAAGACAGGTCGATGGTTGGGGATGGGCTTGCCGTTCAGTTTGGGCGAAAGGTTGGCACCGGCGAGGGCAATGAGGCTGTCTTCCTGGAACCGCAGGCTGGGTCCGGACAACGTGATTTCCAGCGCCGCGGCGTTTTCGGGGTTTCCTGCTAAAAGGTTGGCTAAACGGAGGGCGAAGGAATCCATGGCACCGCTCACCACCATGCCCTGTTTCTGGAAACCGTAACGGCCCAGATCCTGCACGGTGGTAAGCAAGCCGGGTTTCTCTACCTTAATCCCCATCTGCTTCCTCCTTCAAGGCGTTGAACTCCTGCTCAGAAATCGGCACAAACCGCACCACGTCTCCCATCTGCAGCCAGCTGGGCTCCGCCCGGTTCGGGTCAAACAAATTGAGGGGCGTGCGCCCAATCAACTGCCAGCCGCCCGGCGTCTCCAGGGGGTACACGCCCGTCTGCAAGCCGGCAATACCCACTGAGCCGGCCGGAATCACCTGGCGGGGCACTTCTTTACGGGGCGCTGCCAGCCTCGGGTCCATGCCTCCTAAGTACGGAAAACCGGGCGCAAAACCGATCATGTACACCAGGTATTCTGGCTGGGTGTGCCGCGCAATGACTTCCGCCATGCTTAAGCCTGTATGCTGCGCCACAAACGCCAGGTCTGGTCCGTATTCCCCACCGTAGACCACCGGAATCTCCTTCACGGAGGCCGGCTCTGTTTCCAAACCGGTTTCCAGCTCCTCCAGCATCTGCCGGAGGTTCTCTTCCACTGCGGCGTACGGGTCAGATTTTCCCCACTCGCTTACAAGCCAGGGATCATAATAGATGGTGACGGTGGTGAAGGCGGGCACGTACTCCACAAGTCCCGGAAAGGAATGCTGATTCAGAAACCGGACCACGGCCTTTACTTGCCCATGGGTCTCTACGGCTATCTCGTCTCCCAGCTGCAGTACAACGGCCGCATCGCCAAGAGGGTAGATTTTAACCGAGGAGGTGGGCAGGGACATGGATCCGGTTTCTGTTTCTAGCTTGTTTTCAGGAAAACGGGTTAGAAATGCTCTGGTTTCAGGCTAACGCTGGCCTCCTGACGCTGCAGGTAAAGCTCCTCGTTTTTGAACGGCACCAAAGCCAGTTTCACCGCCTGCTCATACAGTTCTGCGCGGTCTACCACGTTCTGGGTAAGCAACCCAATGGCACCGCCTTTCTGCTTGGAGTTGGTGTGGCCAAACACGCGGTCATCGGCCTCGCCGAGTTCCACGCCTTGCTGCACCAGTTCGGCTACGGCGGGTGGTAAAAAGAACATGCCGGTACGGGCTTTGCCTACCAGTTTTTTGGAACGGACCACAATCCAGGCAAAAGCGGCCAGGTCTGTGTGCAGCGTTTGCACGCCGCCTTCAATGCCTACCCAGAAATCGGCCGTAGGCTGGGCCTCAAATGCATTGCTCACGCGGTTAAAGGCACCGGTGAGGGTCTCTGTATCTGTCATGGGCTGATCAGATACGCCGGAGGGCACGGAGATAGGCTCCGCTTCAAATTCATACTGCGGGAACATGGCTTGCAAGCCATTGAGCGCCGCACTTACTTTGACAGGGTTGGTGGAGGCCACCACTACTTTTTGTACTACTTTATTCATCTTAAAGGTTTTCTCGGCTACGAAGTAATGTAAAATTCTTATATTTTAATGCGTTCTTAATCTCAAATATTTTTTTGGAGTATTTTTTTAAAAAATAGGGACAAAAACATTTATAGCTTCAATGCAAATACCTCCAAAATCGGACGTTACCATCCGATAATTTGTAACTTTACTCAGAATGAAAAACAAGCACCTTCTGGCCCTCACCAAAGGCCTTCTCTTCGTCTCCTTTGCCGCGGCCACGTCCTGTGCGTCGCGCGTCTCCCCCTCCGGCAGTTCTGTACCGGTGGTACCCGGCGTCTCCAAGCCCCTCGCCGATTACCGGATCTCGCAGCTGAGCAAGATCGCGTATGACCTGCACCTGACCATCCCGGCCCGGAAAGAAGCGCCGGTCCAGGCCTCGGAGACCATCACTTTCCAACTCAAAGACAAAAGCCAGCCCCTGCAGCTCGACTTCAAGGAAACCCCGGACCACCTCAGACAAGTGAAGGTGAACGGGAAAACCATTCCGGTGGAACACACCCAGGAGCACCTGGTCATTGCGCCGCAGTACCTGAGAAAAGGCGATAATAAAGTAGAGATTGAGTTTACGGCGGGTAATCTGTCTTTGAACCGGCACGAGGATTTCCTTTACACCCTGCTGGTCCCAGACCGCGCCCGTACCGTTTTCCCCTGTTTTGACCAGCCCAGCCTTAAAGCCACCTTCAAGCTCACGCTATCGGTGCCGCAGGACTGGAAAGCCCTAGCCAACGCCCCCCTGCAGGACTCTGTGCTGAACGCCGGGCAGAAAACGTACCATTATCAAAACTCAGACCTCATCCCTACCTACCTTTTCTCTTTTGCCGCGGGTAAGTTTGACCACGTGGCACAAATGAGCAACAACCGTACCATGCACTTCCTGCACCGCGAGACGGATAAAGAAAAGCTAGACCAGAGCCTGACGCCCATCTTCCAGATCCACTGCGATGCGCTGCAGTTCATGGAAACCTACACCGGCATCAAGTATCCGTTCCAGAAGTTTGACTTCGTCTCCATCCCCGATTTCCAGTACGGCGGCATGGAGCACGTAGGGGCTATCCAGTACAAGGCCTCCACGCTCTTCCTGGACGAGGGCGCCACCCAGGACCAAAAAATCTCGCGCTCCAGCCTTATCTCGCATGAGACGGCGCACATGTGGTTTGGCGATCTGGTGACTATGGAGTGGTTCAACGATGTCTGGATGAAGGAGGTGTTCGCCAATTTCATGGCCGACAAGATCACGCAGGTGGCCATGCCTACCTCCAACTATGACCTCAAGTTTGTGGTGGACCACCTGCCCGCCGCCTATGGCGTGGACCGCACCGCCGGCGCCAACCCCATCCGGCAGCAACTAGACAACCTGCAGGATGCGGGTTCCATGTACGGCAACATCATTTACCACAAAGCCCCCGTGATGATGCGCCAACTGGAAAGGCTCATGGGCGAGGAAGCGTTCCGGAAAGGCTTGCAGCAGTACCTCAAGAAATACGCCTACGGCAACGCCACCTGGCCTGAGTTGATCCAAATCCTGGACGATCTCACCTCCGCCGATCTGCAGGCCTGGAACCAGGTGTGGGTGAATGAGCCCGGCCGCCCGCAGTTTGACTACACGCTCCAGACCGAAGGCAACAAGATCTCCAGCCTCACCATCCGGCAGAAAGGCGAAGATGGCTCGGCGCGGTTCTGGCCGCAGTTCTTTGAGATCGCGCTGGTGTATCCAGACCGTATTCAGGAAATGACGGTGAACATGAACGGGGCCGAGGTGACGCTGAAAGAAGCCGTGGGCAAGGAAAAACCTTTATTTATGCTGTTTGATGTGACAGGTCAGGGCTACGGCGTGTTCCCGGTGGATGCGCAGATGCTGAGCGGTTTGTACAACCTGCAGAGCCCCGTGGCCAGGGCCTCGGCATACATCAACCTGTACGAGAACATGCAGAACGGGCGCGGAGTATCGGCGCAACAACTCCTGGATTTCTACCGGGGCGGATTGTCTAAAGAACCCGAGGAACTCAACATGAAACTGATGACCGGCCAACTGAGCGATATCTTCTGGCGTTTCCTTCCGGCTGCCCAAAGACCTGCGCTAGTGCCGCAATTGGAGCAGGAACTCTGGACCGCCATGGAAAAAGCCACCACCGGCAACGTGAAAAAGCTGTTCTTCAAAACTTACCAGAGCATTGCCTTGAGTGCAGCCGCCCAGAACCGGCTGTTCCAGATATGGGACAAACAAGAGGCGCCCGCCGGCATCAAACTCACCGAGGATGATTACACCTCGCTGGCCTTGGCCCTAGCCGTGCGCGATTACCAGAACAGCCCGCAGATCCTGGCCCGACAGATGGGCCGCATCCCCAACCCAGACCGCAGGAAGCGTTTGCAGTTCATGCTACCTGCCCTCTCCGGCAAAGCGGAAGAGCGTGATGCTTTTTTCGCTTCTTTGAAACAGGAACAGAACCGCGAGGTAGAATCCTGGGTATTGGCGGCGTTGAATTACCTGCACCACCCGCTACGGGCTACTACTTCAGAGAAGTACCTCAAAGAAAGCCTAGACCTGCTGGAGGAAATCCAACTCACCGGCGATATCTTCTTCCCTGCGTCCTGGCTTTCGGCTACCTTCGGGAGCTACCAAGGCCCGGCCGCGGCCGCTACCATCCGCACCTTCCTGGAGACACACCCCAACTACAACCCTAAGCTCAAAGCAAAGATCCTGCAAGCCGCCGATGGGGTGTTCAGGGCCGAGAAACTGGTGCAGCCGGTGAAATAATCAGTGCGTAAAATTTGAAGATGATGAGGGATTCTTCTGATGGGCTAAGCAAACTACACATTGGTCCTACTCCCGGCGGAGAGAACAAATACGGACTTCCAGCGTTCAAAGACTACTTTATGTAACTACATACCCCCCCTAAACCTAAGAACTATGAAAACCTTATTTTCGCTTAAAACCGCTGGATTGGCTTTGATGGTCGGCTTGGCTCTGGCTTCCTGCAACGAAGCGCCCAAAGGCGACAAAGCAACCATCACCGAAGAAAAAACAGCTGCCAATGCCACCGGTCAGACCTTTGTGGTAGATACCGCTGCCTCCATGGTGCAGTTTACCGGTAACGGTGTGGGCAAAAACCATCCTGGCACTTTCCGCCTTAATTCCGGCTCCGTATCCATTTCTGGCAATCAGGTAACCGGAGGCGAGTTCATCATCAACATTAAATCGCTTTCCTTGAAAGAGCAGGGAGAAATGTTCCAGACCAAGCTGAAGCCCCACTTGCTGAGCGGCGATTTCTTTGACGCCGATAAGTTCGGGACCGCTAAGTTTGAGATCACCAAGGTGGAGCCGTTCAAATCAGACGGGAAAGACACCTCGCTGGTGCAGGGCGCCAACTTCAGTGTGAGCGGCAACTTCACCCTCAAGGGCGTGACCAAGAACATCACCTTCCCGGCCCGCATTGAACTGGACGAGAACGCGATGGAAGCCGAAGCCAACTTCAACATTGACCGCCGTCAGTGGCAGATGAACTACGGCAACGACAAGACGCTGGGTGACAAGTTCATCTCAGAGACCGTGAACATAGAACTGGATTTGGAGGCAAAAAAACCGGCCGGTAATGCCACCGCCTCAGCCCAGTAAGCCAGAACTTCCTTCAAAACAAAGAGCCCGAAAGCGTTTCATCGTTTTCGGGCTCTTTTGGTAAAAACAGGTGGGAAAGGGATGTCATTACATTTTGCTTTGTCCTCCTGAAAGGATCTTGTGGGCAAGCTAGGAAGTCATTTGGTTAGCACCACTGCCGTTCGCCACCAAGATCCTTTCAGGAGGACAAAAATGAATACTGGTTCAAGTCTGCGACTTGGACCTACCATGACCTGAAATTTTCAATTTCAGTGAGGCGAAAGCCTCAGAAACGGCATTCCCTATCTATAGCCTCACTACTTCCGCTTCACCAATAAATCTCTCACGGCCTTTTCAATTGTAGGCCATACCGGAGAGACAGGGGAAACCAGGTCAAAATGCCCGGCATCCGGCAACAGCACCAACTGCGCCTTATTCTTATTGGAAGAGGAATGGTTTACAAAATTCTGCGCCTGGCTTACCGGTACAATGGGGTCGCGGGCGCCTTGCACCATTCTTACGGGCGTTTTCAAGGCTAGAGCCGCCGAGGGGGTTGCTTCGGCGTAGCGCTGGGGAACCGCCGAGAGCAAACCACCCATGAGTTTTTCCACAGCGGTGTTGCAGCTTCCTTTCTCGGTGCTGTAGGTAGTTAGGTCCGGGATTCCGGCCAGGGAGACCACGCCTTTCACTTTCAGCGGATTTCTGGTGTACAGCGGGCTCTTGCGCGGCAGGCCTTTACGGCCGGCAGCCCAGAGTGCCAGATGTCCGCCGGCGGAGTGGCCCATCACCACCACTTCTTTGCCGGAGACCGGATACTTTTTGGCCAGCTCCCGCACGTGGTCTACCGCTTTGGTGACATCCAGGAAAGTGCCCGGGTATCCACCGCCGGGGTTGCCTACCCGCCGGAACTCAATGTTCCAGGTGGCAAAGCCGGCCTTGGTTAGGGCAGCGCTCACGTGGTTCATGTACTCGTAATTATACTGTGAAAGCCAGCATCCGCCGTGGATGACTACTACCACCGGAAACGGTCCTTTTCCTTCGGGCACCCGCAGCTCTCCGAACTGCAGCGAGTCGGGGCCGTAGGCGATGCGCGTGCCGGCAGCGGGCGTGGGCAGTTGCATGAGGTCTTGCCAAGTGAC
The DNA here is from genome assembly GCF_017916345.1 of Rufibacter aurantiacus. Classification (NCBI taxonomy): domain Bacteria; kingdom Pseudomonadati; phylum Bacteroidota; class Cytophagia; order Cytophagales; family Hymenobacteraceae; genus Rufibacter; species Rufibacter aurantiacus. Next base: position 950,180 of record NZ_JAFMSV010000004.1, on the reverse strand, counting down.
AAGCTTAGGTTGTTGCGTTTGGGCGTAGAGTGGTGTGGCACAGAAGAGAAAACACAGCAGCAGCGCGGACAGAAAGTATTTCATATGGTTTGGGCAGACTTTTCTAAAAACAGGCCTAAAATGGTGGGCCTTCTTACGAAGAATGAAGGTACGAGAGGCTTTTAAATTTTGAACAAGTATCTTGCCGCGACTTTCGCCGCTAAAGGTGGAAGCACAGTTGCGGAAAACAAGAAGAAGCCTGGTACCGGCTCAAGGTCAGGGAGATAAACAGGAAGGCACCGGCAACTTTTGCATCAGAATTTTCAAGTACAAGAAATGAAAAGAGTAGTAGTAACCGGCATGGGTGCTTTAACGCCCATCGGGAATACAGTCCCAGAATACTGGCAGTCTTTGGTGAACGGCGTGAGCGGCGCGGCGCCCATCACCCGCTTTGATGCCTCTAAATTCAAAACCCGCTTCGCCTGCGAGTTGAAGAACTTCAATCCTTTGGACTTCATGCCCAAAAACGAAGCCCGCAAGAACGACCTTTACACCCAATACGCGCTCATCTCAGTGGCCGAGGCCGTGCAGATGGCCAACATCAATTTTGAGGAATTGAACCGTAACCGCATTGGGGTGATCTGGGGCACCGGGCACGGCGGCATCATGACGTTCCAGGACCAGTTGCTGGAGTTCGCCGCCGGCGACGGCACCCCTCGGTTCAACCCTTACTTCGTGCCCAAGATGATTGTGGACATCGCGGCGGGCGTGATTTCTATGAAGTACGGTCTTCGCGGCGTGAACTTCGCCACAGTATCAGCCTGCGCGAGTTCCAATACCGCTATTCTGGAGGCCTTCAACTACATCAAGTGGGGCAAAGCCGATATGATCATCACCGGCGGCTCCGAGGCCTCCATTAACGAGGCGGGCATGGGCGGCTTTGGCGCGCTGAAAGCTTTGTCTACCCACAACGATGATCCGGCCACGGCCTCGCGACCCTTTGATGTGAAGCGCGACGGTTTTGTGATGGGCGAAGGCGCAGGCGCCCTCATCCTGGAAAGCTACGACAGCGCCATGCAGCGCAACGCCACCATTTTGGCCGAGGTAGTGGGCGGTGGCATGGCCGCTGATGCCTATCACCTCACCGGTACCCACCCCGAGGGCGAAGGCGCGTACCTGGGCATGCTGGAGGCGCTGGAAGAAGCCAACCTTTCGCCCTCAGACATTGACTACCTTAACTGCCACGCCACCTCCACCCCCATTGGCGACGCCAGCGAAGTCATTGCCGTGGAACGGGTGTTCGGGGCCAACACACACCTGCACCTGAGCGCGACCAAATCCATGACGGGTCACTTGTTGGGGGCAGCCGGCGCCATTGAAGCCATTGCGTGCATCAAAGCCGTGCAGGAGAACCTCATTCCGCCTACCATCAACGTGACCGAACCAGAACCAGAACTCAGCGCGAAGTTTGATTTGACCTTAGGCAAAGCGGCATCTAAAGAGGTGAACTACGCCATGAGCAATACCTTTGGGTTTGGCGGGCACATTGCCACGGCCATCTTCAAGAAGTTTACTATGTAAGGTTTACCTCTGTTTTTACAGCCTTTTCAAGAAAAGAGCCCGGAAGCAATTTGTTTCCGGGCTCTTTTCTTGAAAACGGGTTAGAAATCCGTGCCATAGAAGGGGTAGATCCAAAACACTTTACTGCAGTTTCACTTCTTTCTGGCCTTCGTTCACCCCTTTCAGGAAAGCGATAAGGCCTTTCATGTAGGTTTGCTGGTCGTCATAAAAGGCCATGTGGCTGCCTTTGGGACAATAGAGGTAAGAACCGTTCTGCACCTGGGTGGCCATCCACTGCATGTGTTTGGGATCCATGGTATCAAACTCAGCACCTACGGATAAGGTAGGCACGATGATGTTCTTAAGATCAGCTTTGCGGTCCCATTTCTCTAGTTTGCCCGAGATTCCGAACTCGCTGGGGCCTTGCATGGTCACGTAGAACGACTGGTTCATCTTGGCGAAGGACCGGTTCACGGGCTCGGGCCATTCTTCCAGGGGTAGACGCAACACGTGCTTGGCGTAGAAGTGCGGCATCAACAGCTCCATGTACTTGGGGTTCTGGAAATCCTTGCGAGCCTCGATATCGCGCACCTGCGCCAGCACCTGCGGGTCCATCTGCTTGGCCAGGACTTCATCGGCGTACTTGCCGTAGTCAATGGCACTGGCCATCATGTTGGAGATGATGAGGCCTTTCATGTTCTGCTGGTATTTGAGTGCGTACTCCATGGCCAGAATACCGCCCCAGGAATGGCCCAGCAAGTAGAAATTGTCGGGACCCAGGTTCAGCGTTTTGCGTACCTGCTCCACCTCTTCCACGTAGCGGGGAAGGTCCCACATGGCAGTGTCTTTTGGGTTGTCTGAGTTGCCGCAGCCCAACTGGTCATAATAGATGAACTCAATGCCCTCTGCGGGCAGGAAATTTTCCAGGCACTCAAAGTACTCATGCGTGGCCCCGGGACCGCCGTTGAGCAAGAGCAACTTGATCTTAGGGTTGTTGCCCACGCGTTTGGTCCAGACCTTGAAAGTGCCCTTACCTGTCTGGATAGGCACCATCTGCACCCCGCCATCCTGCACGCCTTTTTCCAGTAGCGCGAAGTATTCATTTGTGGGCGTCGCGGTTTCTGCGGTGTTTTTCTGATTTGAGCAGGAAACCAAAAAGGCAAAAAGCAACAGGCAGGTGCCTTGTAAAAGTTTGTTCATAGGTTGGCTGTTTCTTGAAATGTTTGTTTGGATGATGAATGTGCTGCTTATCCCTGTGATCTTAGGCGAAAAGATGACAAGATGTTGTGAACGGTTAACTGCAGCCCTCTCAGCTCAATCAGAATCCTCTAATTCAAAAAGGTCTTCTACCCTCTGTTGGAGCGCTTTCGCTAATTTCAGGGCCAGGACTGTTGAAGGTAAGTATTTATTTGTTTCAATGGAGATGATGGTCTGCCGGGAAACCTGTACCAATTCTGCCAACTGCGCCTGAGTAAGTTGCTTCCGCATCCTTGCCTCCTTTATACAGTTCTTCATCAGGTCACTTCAGCTTCACGTGCAGCATATAATTAAACCTACCAATGAAGCCAAACCAGAACACCATTAAGGAGGAGACCAATACCAGAATGATGATCTCTGATTCAATGTTGGTATGCCCCGGAAGTAAGAATGAGAACAGGCCGCAGACAATGAGCGGTAACTGGAGTAAAGCAGCGAATTGAAAACTATCTACCCTGATCTTTTGAATCATTTCATCTTCTACCCGCTCTTTGGAAAAAGCAATGCAGTAAACACCCATCAGAAAGCCAAAGAAACCACCGGAGGTCAACCCAACATTCACCATGTAGAAAATAGGAACATCCAGGTTGTACTGGTCTTCTCCTAATAAAAACGTAAGAAACTGGTGGACCACACCTCTTTGCATCAAAACCCAAAGGGCAATGCCAAGGATAGCCATGTAGACTCCAACTTTTTTGAACCGGTGGGGCAGTAGTAAATTCATAGAGGATTGTTTATTATATGTTTGATGAACAGCCTAAATGTAAAGTATACTTTACATTTAGGCAACAGGCTATCAGAATTATTTTAGAGAATAGGCAATCTCAGGCAGACAACGCATAATAAAGTAAATGCCCGTCTATTTGATCTTTAGCCTAGTAAACACCCCACCATTGTTGGTGTTATCACCAACAATCAAAATACCGCCAGAGTAGCCCAAAACCAAAAGAGCCCGGAAACTTACGTTCCCGGGCTCTTTTCATAAAATCAGGCGCTAAACAGACTTAGTTCATCAGCTTTTTGTAGCGGATACGTTTCGGCTCTACATCGCCCAGGCGTTTCTTCTTCGCTTCTTCGTAGTCTGAGAAGTTTCCTTCAAACCAAACCACCTGTGAGTCGCCTTCGAAAGCCAGGATGTGCGTGGCAATTCTGTCCAGGAACCAACGGTCGTGGGAGATTACTACGGCGCAACCGGCGAAGTTCTCCAGGGCGTCTTCCAAGGCGCGGATGGCGTTTACGTCCAGATCGTTCGTAGGCTCATCCAGTAGCAGCAGGTTGGCACCTTGCTTCAGGGTCATGGCCAGGTGAACGCGGTTACGCTCTCCCCCGGACAATACACCTACTTTTTTCTCCTGGTCACCCCCGGTGAAGTTGAACTTGCTCACGTAGGCGCGGGCGTTCACCTGACGGCCAGCCAACAGCATGGTCTCAGTACCGCCAGAGATGGTCTCAAACACAGACTTGTTCGGGTCCAGGCTTTCGTGCTGCTGGTCTACGTAGGCGGTTTCCACGGTAGGGCCCACGGTGATGGTTCCGGCATCGGCGGCTTCGCGGCCGGTGATGAGGCGGAACAAGGTGGACTTACCAGCACCGTTCGGCCCGATGATGCCCACGATACCCGCCGGTGGCAGGTTGAAGGTGAGATCCTCGAACAACAGCTTATCGCCGAAAGCTTTGGTCAGCCCCTCGGCCTCAATCACCACGTTACCTAAACGCGGACCGTCTGGGATGAAGAGCTCCAGCTTCTGCTCTTTCTCTTTGGCTTCCTCAGAGGCCATTTTCTCGTAGTTGCCTAAACGGGCTTTGGACTTGGCTTGGCGGGCTTTCGGGCTCATGCGGGCCCACTCCAGTTCACGCTGTAAGGTCTTCTGGCGCTTGCTTTCGGTTTTCTCTTCTTTGGCCAGACGCTCGGCTTTCTGCTCCAGCCAGCTGGTGTAATTTCCTTTCCACGGAATACCTTCGCCGCGGTCCAGCTCCAGAATCCAGCCAGCTACTTTGTCCAGGAAGTAACGGTCGTGGGTTACCGCAATCACGGTGCCTTTGTATTGCTGCAGGTGTTGCTCCAGCCACAGCACAGACTCGGCGTCCAGGTGGTTGGTAGGTTCATCCAGCAGGAGAACATCGGGCTCTTGCAACAACAGGCGGCAAAGGGCCACGCGGCGTTTCTCACCCCCGGAGAGGTTGCCTACAATGGCGTCTCCCGGAGGGGTGCGCAGGGCGTCCATGGCGCGCTCCAGCTTGCTGTCCAAGTCCCAGGCACCCAGGTGGTCCAGGCGTTCCTGCACCTCGCCCTGGCGGGCCATCAGTTTGTCAAAATCAGCGTTCTCATCGGCGAAGGCCTCGTTGATCTCGTCGTACTCTTTCAAAAGGGCCACGGTCTCAGCGGCGCCTTCCTGCACAATCTCCATCACGGTTTTGGCGGGGTCCAACTGCGGCTCCTGCTCCAGGTACCCCACAGAGTAACCGGGCGAGAAAGCCACCTCGCCCTGGAACTGCTTGTCTACGCCGGCAATCACCTTCAGGAGGGAGGATTTACCGGAGCCGTTGAGACCCAACACGCCAATTTTGGCGCCGTAGAAAAAAGAGAGATAGATGTTCTTGAGAACTTGTTTCTGCGGCGGGTAAATTTTATTCACCCCCGCCATGGAGAAGATGATGGTTTCGTTGCTCATGAATAGTATTTAGATTCTGGTCCGTTTACGGCAGAAGCGTTTGGGCGGCGTTTTGGTAAAAACCACCCTAAAACGAAACCCATAACCTTGTTCTCTAAAATCAGTATGAAAACAAACGTCAGGTTGCGGTTATTTTCTGCCAATGGGTACAAATATCGTAAATTTTGGCTCGGCCGAGTTATGAAAATTGGCGTTTATTCATAAACTTGTACCAAAATAGACTTTAATTTTTTCAGTTAATATCCAGTTGATGGAAACCAAAGATTTGTCTGAGGAGGCCCATAAGTACGGCTACATTGAGGGTAACCAGGTGTGGTTGAAGCCATTTATGCATTTTCCTGCGCGCCAGGTTGGCGAGGTGAAGGAGGTCCCCGAAGAATCATTGCAATACTTCGCAAACCGTTTTGAGAACTTCAGACAGAAGGTGGAAGGCCTGCTGGAGAAGATTGCCACCTCTGAGAACAAGGGTTCTTTTCTCATGAAGGTGCTGCACCTGAAGGAACAGATTGAGAAGTATGATGCCATCGGGGATTTTGAGTCATTGCACCACCGCCTCTCTGCCGCCGAGGAAGAGATCAAGGAAGCCATTGCCCGCAACCGCGACAAGAACCTGACCACCAAGATCACGCTCATTCAACAGGCCGAGGCCCTGCAAACCAGCATTGACTGGCAGGAGACCACTGACAAGCTGAAGGAACTGCGCCAGAACTGGATCAAGACCGGACCGGTAGACAAAGCCCTTACCGAAGAACTGGAGGAGCGCTTCAAGACGGCCGTGGAGGTTTTCTTCACCCGCAAGAAGGAGTTCTTCCAGGACAAGAAGGACATGCTCTCCCGTACGGTAGACAAGTACAAGGCACTGATCTCACAGTCTGAGGCCCTCAAGAACTCTGAGGAGTGGGAAGAAACCAGCAAGAAGCTCAAAGACCTGCAGAACCAGTGGAAAGAGATTGGCGGCACCCTGCCCCGTAAGATGTCCAATGACCTCTGGAACAGTTTCAGGGCGGCGAACAACCACTTTTTTGAGCGCCTTAAAAAGCACATCAACAGCCAGAAAACTGAGTCTAAGGACAAGTACATGGAAGACAACCTGGAGAAGAAACGCTCTTTGGTTGCCCAGGCAGAGGCGCTCTTAGAAGAGCCCGTGCAGCAGGCCGTACCTAAAGCCAAGGAACTGCAGGCCGCCTGGAAAAAGATTGGTCCGGTGAAACAGGAGGAGTCTGACATTGTGTGGGAAAGCTTCCTGGTAGCCTGCGACAAGATATTTGAACTGAGCAGCCTGGAGCACTTCATGCGCAAGCGCCCGTTACCGGAAGGCAAGAACTCTGAGGCCGACCAACTGCATGCCCGCATCAACGCCCTGCGTGATTTCATCAAGTACGACAAGCAGGAGCTGGAAGTGCTGGAAACCAACCTGGGCCGGTTAAATCCAAATCCGGGGAACGAGGCTTTCCGTTCTATGTTGGAAGGGAAAATCAAAAACTTCAACCGGAAAATCCGCACTAAAAACGAATTAATAGAGCTCTTGCGCAAAAAGTCTGGCGTACAAAGTAACAAAATTGCCTAACTCATTCGTAAGCCGTTAGAAATAGTCCTAAAATTCTAACGGCTTACCTATGAAAAAATACTTTCTACTACTTTTCCTATTTCTTCCTCTCCTTAGCCAGGCCCAAAACATCAAAGGTCCTTACCTGGGGCTCACCACGCAGTTCCAGAACACCTGGATCATTAATGATGAGCAATACGAGGATGTGAACTACAAACACCGCTTCACCACCAAATGGGCCCCCATTGGCGCGGTAGTTGGCTACAAATTCAACGAGAACCATAACCTGCAGGCAGAGATCTACCGCTCGCACCAAGGCGAGAAATTTGACCTGGTAGACAACGCAGGCAACAAAGCCGGCGAAAAGAACATAGACCTGGTTTATTGGAATATTCCGCTGCTTTTCAAATATACCACTGCCGGTACGGTGCGCTTCAATTTCCAGGTGGGACCGCAGCTGGGTATCCTGCAGAAAGGCACCGAAAGAAACACTTTTTCCCGCACGGCCTCTTACACCATTAAAGACCGCTCCTTTTCTGTACCGCAAGGAAATTACCTATTGGCCAGTACCGAAAGAAGTGAGGGCAGCAACTCTAATGTGGGTGAGTTCAACAAATACGACCTGGGTATTCTGTTAGGCCTGGGCGCCGAATACAGCCTGAGCACCAACCTTATTCTAACCGCCAACCTGCGCTACGGCTACAACTTTGTGAACATCCGCAAGGAAGAGCACATTGAAGACCTGAGCCGCGACACCGACTATTATGTACTGCGCCAGAACATGGTAGGGGGTTTGCAGATTGGCATCAATTATCTTTTCAACACCGGTGATGGCATTAGCAGCGCCCGCCACGAGTAAAAAATAATCACTGAACTAAACATTTTGCAAAATTGCCCGTTGTGTTTTAGCAATTACAGGCCTAGGCAATAAGAAGAAATATTTGAATTGTCAATCAAAATCTTATTTTTGCAGCCCTGTTATCTCTGCAACTTGTTTGTATAGCTATACTTTAAAAGCGAATTTATTATGTATTGGACACTTGAACTTGCCTCTTACTTGGAAGATGTGCCTTGGCCAGCTACCAAAGATGAATTAATTGACTATTCTATCCGCTCCGGTGCCCCTATGGAGGTGGTAGAGAACTTGCAGGCTTTGGAAGACGATGGTCAACCATACGAGAGCATTGAAGAAGTTTGGCCGGACTATCCTACCAAAGAGGACTTCATGTTCAACGAAGACGAATACTAGAATAATTAGGAATTGGTAATTAAGAATTAGGAATTGCTTTTCTGCCTTTTTGATTCCTAATTCTTAACTTCTAATTTTTAATTGCCTTGAGCATTCTAGAAATAAAAGAATTGGTTGCGGGATACGACGAGCGCGTACTTCTCCGCAACCTTTCTTTTTTTGTGCCAGAGCCTGCGTTTGTCGCCATCATTGGCCACAACGGCAGCGGCAAATCAACCCTCCTGAAGACCCTTACCGGCCAGGTGCCGTACCAAGGCCAAATTCTGGTGCAGGGTAAACCCTTGCCTAGACGCGCCGGCGCCATCGCCCGCTCCCTTTCCTATCTGCCGCAGAAGAACCAGGTAGCTTTTCCTATCAAAGTGCGCGAACTGGTGGTCATGGGCCTGTTCCGGCAGAAGCGCCTGCTGGAGCATTACACCGCTGCTGACTACCTCCGCGCTGAGGCCATGCTGGACCGCCTCCACATTTCGCACCTCAGCCAGCGCACCTTCACAGATCTATCCGGGGGAGAGCAGCAACTGGTCTGGCTCGCGCAACTCATGTTACAGGACGCACCTATTGCCTTACTGGATGAACCTACCCAGCAACTGGATGTCTACCACAAGAAAAGGGTCTTTGATTTGATGGACGCCTGGGTACAGGAAGAACAGAAAACGGTGCTCTGCATCACCCATGACCTGCTGAATCTGCTGCCCATGGAAGGCTATCTGCTCAACATCTCCCAACCCCATCCTACCCTGGAAAGGATCTCTCCCGAGGCAGTACTTGCGCAGCAGCGGTTTTTGGAGGAGAAAGCCAGCACCACAGTCCAGCGCTAGAACATTACAGCTAGTTCTTTAGAATTCCCCTGCCGTTATCTGTAGAGGAATACTTAACCTATATCCTTCATGAGAATAGGTTGGGCTAGGGCTGAAATGACGCTTACACTTTGCCGCTTCTAAAAATTCCCCTGACACACAATGGCGTAAAAACCAAAGAAAGCATGAGCCCCGCAATTGCTGTTGCGATTAAGTGGCCATACATTCTGAGTTCTAACCCACTTAAAAGCCTAAGCAGTACAATCACCACAGCTATGATGAACAAGGTTGCCCAATACCTAATGCTTGGACGTTGGTTCTCCTTCTTATAGATGGGGAGTTTGTATAAGGCATCAGCAATCACAATTGCTCCTATCAGAGTGCTTGTGTGTTGAAGTATTTTGAAGATGGGCAGACTTACGCCGGAGATGTTTAGCTTTTCAGATAAAACCGGCAGCACGCTTACGAAATAGCCATATTCATGCGTGAAGCTATCCCACAAAAGGTGTGAGGCTGCCCCTACAAGTATGGAGATACATACTATTAGCCAATTGCCTTTGAAGTAAGTATTCCAGCTGAATTCTTTGTATGCTGAGAGTCGGTTTTGGAGAACCGGCGGAAGGTTGTCAAACAAACTATTTCTCACCGAGTGGTGAAACAAGAAAGCAAGCACAAGCCAGGGGCAGGTTAAACCAAAACAGCCCTCCTATGGTGTGGCTGTAATTACTGCTCACTTTCATTCTCAGAAAATACTCACAATCGGGAGCGATGCTGCCAACTACCAACCCCGTTAAGGAAAACCATCGGCGAGGAAGCATTGTCAACGGCAAAACAATGGCAGGATGGGAGAAAGTAAAAGGCATTCTAAAAGCAGGTTTCCTTTTTAACAATTAAAGCCACTTCAGTCTTTCAGGCCCATTTTCATAAAAATACCCCAGAAAGGAAAAGCATATTACTTATTGCCCTGCTTGCGCACCATTTGCCTCCTGCAGCAGAAAAGCCTCGGCTAATACCAGATCTTCCGGGGTGGTGAGTTTGATATTGCGGAAGCTTCCTTCCACCAACTCTATCTTGTGCCCGAAACGCTCTACCACGGAGGCATCATCAGTGAAGAGCGGGATTTCTGGCTGGGCGTAGGCGCGCCGCAGCAAGGGTAACCGGAAACACTGCGGTGTCTGCACCAAGCGGTAAGCGGTACGGTCCACGGCCTTGGAGTTGCCGCCCCGCACCCTTCTGATAGATTCTTTCAGGCTTACCGCCACTACAGCGGTTCCTTTCTGGGCGGCCGTGGTATAGGCGGTGTTCAAGATGGCATTATCAATAAAGGGCCGCACGCCGTCATGCACCGCCACTACGCCATCCTCTTCCCCATCCAGCGCCGCCAACCCATTCTTCACTGATTGGAAACGGCTATTGCCGCCCATTACAACCTGGTGCTCCATGGTAAACTGATGTTCTGCACACAAGCGGCGCCAAGTAGGAATCTCGGCCTCGGGCAGCACCAGCACCAGGGGCATCTCGGGGTCGAAGGCTTGGAACCGCCGAAGCGTGTGCATGAGCACCGGTTCGCCGGCAATGGGAAGGAATTGTTTGGGCATGGCCGCCTGCATTCTGGAGCCAGAGCCGCCGGCCACAATGATCGCGTACTTCTTCAAATCTGGTGAGAGCATGGTGAGCGCAAGATACGCATTCAGATGAGGCAAGGCCAGTTCTGTTTAGATGCCGTTTCTGGTAAATCAGCTTTAAAACGGAACGGGTCTTGCCACAGGTCCCTCCTTCGGGAAAATCAATGCTGTCCTTGGCTGCCCAACAGATCGTTTAGAACTCCAGGATGAAGGTAGTGCCCTGGTCCACCTCGCTGGTGACACTAAGGTTACCACCCATGGCTTTGGCCTGGGAATGCGCAATGTAGAGCCCCATGCCTTTGCTGTCTTTGTGGTGGTGGAAACGCTGGTATAGCCCAAAGATGCGCTCGCCGTAGCGTTTCAGGTCTATGCCCAGCCCGTTGTCTGAGAAGTACAGCTTCTCGCAGCCGTCCGCCGCCTTCTTGGCTTTTACCTCAATGTGCAACGGCCTATTGGGGGACCGGTACTTCACGGCGTTGGTGAGCAAATTCAGGAGGATGCTGTGCAGGTATCCGGCGTTATAGTAGACTTCCGGCACCTGGGAGAAATCTGTGGTAAGCTGGATGTCTTTTTTGTCCAGGAGCCCGTCTACAGACATCACCACCTTCTCAAAAGCCTGGGCCAGGTTCACCTGCTCTTTGTTTGTATGCGGATTGTCTTTGATCACCAGCACTTCCAGCAAATCATCTATGATGGTATTCAACTGCACCGTAGACTCCTTGAATTTCTGGATGAGCAGCTTGTTCCTGCCCTCAGGGATGGATTCTGTGTCTATGAGGTTGGCAATGCCGGTGAGATTGGCCAGGGGCGCGCGCAGGTTATGAGAGGTAATGAAGGTGAATTGCTTCAGGTCAGCGTTATTCTGGGTCAGCTCCGCTATGAGCACTTCGCGCTCTTGTTCGTAGTTTTTGCGGTTGGTGATGTCGCGCAGGATAGAGATCCAATGGGTCAGTTTCTGCTTGCGGTTGAACATGGGAATCAACAGCAATTGGGTCCAGAAGGTGGTTCCGTCTTTGCGGTAGCTTTCCAGCTCTACCTCGCTGGACAGATAGGCTTGCATGCGGTCCATCAACAGTTGCAGGGTGTCCTGGTCTGTGGCGACACCGTTCAGGAAGGAAGGGTCCTTCCCCAGCACTTCTTCCTTCGTATAGCCCGTCATCTTATAAAAAGCATCGTTGTAGAAGATGGACCGCAACTTCTGCGGAACCCCAAGAGACACCTCGCTGATGATGATGGCATCTTTGGCGTTGGTGATGACAGATTCCAACAAACGAAGCTGCTGTTCCTCTGCCTTCTGCTGCGTAATGTCTGTGAGGAGCGCAAAAACGTTTTCTACCTGCCCTTTCTCATCCAGCAAAGGTTGCACCTGCAATTTGATCCAGCGCTTTTCCTTGCTCTTGGTGTATTGGATGATCTCGCACTGCAGGGGCTGCAACTCTCTTAATTGGCTATCAATGAACTCCAGGGTCTCTACGTCGGTCTCAAGGCCGTTCATGAGCGTGCCTGGGGTTTTGCTGGCCATTTCTTCCAGGGTGTACCCCATCATGCGGGTAAAGGCGGCATTCACCCACTGAATGTTAAGATTTGGGTCCATGATCAAAACCCCATTGACGGTCTCGCGGGCCACTACAGAAAGTTTGCGCAGTTTCTCCTCGGTCTCTTTCTGCTCCGTCACGTCCAGCATAGCCCCTACAATCCTTACCGAGCGGCCTTGGGCATCCCTGATTACCGTACCCTGGTCTACCACGTGCGCGTATTCACCGTTGGCTTTCTTAAACCGGTACTCTTCGCGCCAGAAATTCTGGTCGGTACTGGCAATCACCTTCTCTAAAGATTCATTCACCCGCGCCAGGTCATCTGGGTGCACCTGCGCCGCCCAAACGTCCAGCTCAGGCCCAAACTCTTTCACCTTGAACCCAAACAGCTTCTCAAAACCCGACCCCCAGTTGATTTTGAAGTTGATGATGTCAAAGTCCCAGATGGCGTCATTCGTAGCCAGGGTAGCGTAGTAGTAGCGGTCATTGCTTTCCCGCAACTCAATCTCTGAGAGTTTGTTTTCCAGGATCAGCTGCAACAGGCTGCTGATGCTCTCCAGTGTCTCTTCTTCCTCTGGCGTGGGCGCTTTTACCTCCTGGTAATAGATGGCCATAGTGCCCAGAATTTTCTGGTTTGACCCAATCAAAGGGAAAGACCAGCAGGCCTCCAGGCCGTAGTTGAGCAGCGCGGGATAATGGTCTTTCCAGCGCGGATCTGTTTTCACATCCTTGGCGATTACCTTCTGCCCCAGGAAAGCCGCCGTACCGCAGGAACCGGCATTTTCCCCAATCCGGATGCCCTTGATTTCATTGCAGAAGCTTTCTGGCAGGCTGGGCGCCGCAATGGGGTAAAGCTTGCCGTCTTTCAGGCGCATGCAGGAGCAGAACATACCCTTGTGCAGCTTCTCCACCTCTTTGAGGTAAAAAGACACAGTAGACGCAAGGGTGCTGCCGGGAAGGGCGTTCTTCTCCAGCACCTTTTTACCCAGGCGCTCCAGCTCCATGGTTCTTTTGTAGGTGCTTACTTCTTTGAGGAGGCCAATGTTTATCTGCTCCGAGGCGACTTGCCTGGCATGGTCCTTGGCTTTCTCCAGTTCCTGGCGGGTTGCCTGCAACTCCTGCTGCAGTAGCGCCAGTTGCTCTTTATAGCTAGCTGGTTCCTGCGGAGAGCCCTGTATCTGGGTCATGGCTTTTTCCTGGTTTGCGGCGGGCAGATTATGTGTACCCTTCCCTATTTGCGCAACCTCCTGCGTTAAGGCTGCAATATCCTTTTGAGTTTCCTCCTGCATTGAACGTTCATAAAAAGTGAGAACCACAAACCATTTATCTCACAACTTTCCTTTTGGTGACGCCACCCGGAAATTCTTATCGCTCAGCTACACTAACTGAGAAATGAAGGTTGTTTCTAGGAGGGCCAATATCACTTCAGGCGCTCTCCTTCTTATTAGCAGATTAAAGATAAGCCAATTCTTTGTACCAACTATAGGCTAGCCTAAATTAGATTATCAAAGGACTGATTTATATAGAAAGAAGAGACGCAGCGTTTTGGGTCTTCTTTACATAGAACAGGCCCAAAACAAAAAGCCCTGCCGGCAATAGATACCGGCAGGGCTTTCCAGAAAGGCAAGGGGCCTTATAGAATCAGCATTACGTCTCCGTAGCTGAAGAACTTATACTTCTCTTTGATAGCGGTCTGGTAGGCTTCCATGATCAGCTCGTATCCGCCAAAAGCCGCGGCCATCATCAAGAGGGTAGACTCTGGCATATGGAAGTTGGTGATAAGGCTGTTGGCGATCTTGAAGTCATACGGAGGGAAGACGAATTTATCGGTCCAGCCTTCGTTGGGTTTCAGGCGGCTGTTGGCAGACACTGATGACTCCAGGGCACGCATGGTGGTGGTACCCACCGAGCACACGCGTTTCTTCGCATCCAGGGCCTTATTCACGATTTTGGCGGTTTCCTCGGTCACGAAGAACTGCTCAGAGTCCATCTTGTGTTTGGTGAGGTCCTCTACGTCTACCTGACGGAAAGTACCTAAACCTACGTGCAGGGTTACCGGAGCCACGTCCACACCTTTCAGTTCAAGGCGTTTCAGTACTTCTCTGGTAAAGTGCAGACCAGCGGTTGGGGCGGCTACTGCACCGGTTACCTCGGCGTACACAGTCTGGTAACGCTCTTCGTCTTCGGGCTCTGGCTCGCGTTTGATGTATTTAGGAAGCGGGGTTTCGCCCAGGCTGTGCACCACTTTGTAGAACTCCTCGTCTGGTCCGTCATACAGGAACTTGATGGTACGGCCGCGCGAAGTGGTGTTGTCAATCACCTCGGCTACCAGGTCGCTGTCACCGAAGTAGAGTTTGTTGCCCACCCGTATTTTACGTGCCGGATCTACCAGCACATCCCACAGGTGAATACGCTTGTCCAACTCGCGCAACAGGAACACTTCAATCTTGGCGCCGGTTTTCTCCTTGTTTCCGTACAAACGGGCCGGAAATACCTTGGTGTTGTTCGTCACCATGACATCGCCGTCGTCAAAATAACCAATGATGTCTTTGAAAACTTTATGCTCAATCTTGCCGCTATCACGGTGGATCACCATCATTCTGGCTTCATCACGGTTTGGGGCCGGATGGGTAGCCATTAGGTCGTTGGGCAGGTCAAATTTAAACTCTGATAACTTCATTTTTAATATTACGGTATTAAAATATTTTGGAAAATAGAGGGCAAAGGTAGGCAGTTTGCGCTAATTTCTTTTACTTTCCGCCAAATTTAAGTAAGGGGCTCCCTGGGAATCTGCCGGAAAGGCAAGCGAAGGGGTGTAAGAAAACAACCCTTTTTGCTACTAATAAGTTTGTTGCACCCATAACTATTTCTGGGACAGGCTACTTCTCCTCTCACCTCTACAAATGTTATACTTACGGCTGGTATATGAAAGTTTTAGGTTCGCGTGGCAGGCCCTGCGGTCTAACCTCTTGCGTACTATTCTTTCATTGCTGGGCGTGACCATAGGCATCTTCGCCATCATCTCGGTGTTCACCATTGTAGACTCCTTGGAGCGCAGCATACGGGAGAGCATGAGCTTTGTGGGCGAGCGCATTGTGTATGTAGAAAAGTTTCCCTGGATTTTCAAAGACGGCTCTGACATACCGTGGTGGAAATTCATGCAGCGTCCCTCCCCCAACACGCGCGAGTTCAGGTACATGCATGAGAACCTGGAGAATGCCGAGGCCGTGGCCCTGGTGGCCAGACGGGGAGGCAACACCTTTAAGCACCGCAACAACAGCATGGCCGGTATTATGCTGCAAGGAGTGACCCTGGACTTCAACAAAGTAGCCGAGGTACCCATTGCCGAAGGCCGGTTCTTCACCCAGCAGGAAGTTGACGGGTCGCGCAACGTGATCGTGATTGGGGACGAGGTGGCGCAAAGCCTCTTCCCCTTCGGCACTGCCCTTGGCGGCGACATCAGAATCAGCGGCCAGAAGTTCACGGTCATAGGGGTGATGGAAAAACAGGGGGCCGGCCTGTTTGAGGGCATGCCCACCAATGACAAAAACTCCTACGTGCCTTTCGGGGCTTTCGGGAAGTTGTTTGCCGGCGGCCCAAGGGGCGTACAACCCACGCTTATGGTCAAAGGCCGGGTAGATGACGTGAACCTGCAGAACCTGGAGTATGAGATAAAGGGCAAGATGCGCACCATACGGGGGCTCAAGCCTTACCAGGAAGACAACTTTGCCATAAACCGCTCAGAGATGATGGCCGATGCCATTGGCGAGATGTTCTCCATCATCGGCTTTGCCGGCTGGGTCATAGGCGGTTTCTCCATTTTGGTGGGTGGTTTCGGGATCGCCAACATCATGTTCGTCTCAGTGAAAGAGCGCACCAACATCATCGGGATCCAGAAATCCCTGGGCGCGAAAAATTTCTTTATCCTGTTCCAGTTCCTGTTTGAGTCTGTGTTCCTGAGCCTTATAGGCGGCGGGGTGGGCATCCTGCTGGTCTCGCTGGTAACCTTTATCCCCATGGGCTCGTTGGAGATTATCCTTACGCCCGGCAACATAATCCTGGGATTGGGCGTATCGGTCGTGATTGGCGTACTTTCAGGCATTATTCCGGCGGTCATTGCTTCCCATCTGGACCCCGTCATTGCCATCAGGTCTAAATAGCAGTTCCAGACCTACCGTTTACCCGGCACCAGTTCCACATTTATTTTAAACTATCACGCCTGTTTCTGGCGCATTTTGCGTAAAAGAGGCTTTATACATGATTGACATATGACGAAGTTGAGAAAATCCAGCAAAACCAAACTGCACGATGAAACCGCTAACGTAGGCAGCGGCACCACCATCATTAAGCCAGACGCCAATGACCACAAGGTTAATTCTCTGCAGGAAGCCAAAAAAATAGCCAAGCGCGAGGCCCCGGTGATCAGCGAGGATGACAAGCGCATCAGGGAAGCGTTCACTGACAAAGACTGGAACGAAATCAAAATAGCCGACTCCTGGCAGATCTTCAAGGTGATGTCTGAGTTTGTGGAGGGTTTTGAGAAAATGGCCAAAATAGGTCCGTGTGTATCCATCTTCGGCTCAGCGAGAACCAAGCCCGAGAACCCGTACTACATCATGGCCGAGGAGATTGCCGCCAAGCTGGTGCGCCACGGTTACGGCGTGATCACGGGCGGCGGACCGGGTATCATGGAAGCGGGCAACAAGGGCGCGCACTCAGAAGGCGGCCGCTCTGTGGGTCTCAACATCCAGCTGCCGTTTGAGCAGTTCAACAACATCTATATTGACCCGGATAAGCTCATCAACTTTGACTACTTCTTTGTGCGCAAGGTGATGTTTGTAAAATACGCCCAGGGCTTCATTGGCATGCCGGGCGGTTTCGGGACGTTGGACGAGCTGTTTGAGGCCATCACCCTCATCCAGACCAAAAAGATTGGCAAGTTTCCTATTGTACTGGTGGGCAAGAAATACTGGCAGGGCATGTTTGACTGGATCAAAGACGTGATGCTCACCCAGGAAAGCAACATCAGCCCAGAGGACCTGGATCTGGTGCACCTGGTAGACAACGCCACCGATGCCGTCAAAGTCATTGACGATTTCTACAGCAAATACCTGCTGTCTCCAAACTTCTAAGAAGCAAATACATTGGCCTTTTTGGCCTGTTTCCCCTAAAAGAGCCCCGAAATCTATCGGAGCTCTTTTGTTTTTGGGCCAGTATGAAAGAACGAGGATGGATAAATAGCTGAAAGCTGTTTGTGCAATTCTGCAGGATTAAGCATCTGAAAAGGCAGATACTTCTAGTTTAAACCTGACCCAGCATGACAAAACCTCTCCTCCTTGTACTCACTTTGCTACTTCTGGCGGGCTGTGGGCCAAACAAAATGCCACCCCCTTATGAGCGGGTGGCATGCCATTATAAAAAAGACAATCCTTTGCTTACAGTCTACAATGATGTACTCATTGAGTTAGTAGAGACCCGAGGTTATCAGCTTTACTTAAACAAATCCTTGAACATAGATTCTCTATGGAAAACTTCACCTTTGTACGACCTCAAAGATTCCAGCGCCATTTATGCTGAGTTGAACAGAATACACCACCTTTTTAGCCAACATCAAAAATCAACTTTTAACAACCCTAAAAAATGGTGCACTGCCTATCTAGACAGCCAACTTATAGATTTTAAAATGGTGTTGAAAAGCCTTCCATCTGAAATGGATAAGGAGTTGTGGACCTCACTCCAGATGGATTCAAGTGCTTGGCAGAAATATACCCCAGATAGTCTACAGTTGGTAAAAGCCCAGCTAAATTACCGAGACTTCCAGGCCTGCACGTTTAAGATAGAACCAGAATCTGCGTTTAGTTCTCAGAGCCCAAGTTGCTCCATTGGTCATTATAAATTCTCAACAGTGGTTTTAAACAGTGCTAAAGACAAAGGCTGGCTCTATTATGAGTTCGTATGCGGAGGAACTTGCGGCAGAGGGGAAATTATCACCATTGAGAAACAACATGAGAACTGGGTAATCAAGGATTCTAAGATGCTCTGGATTTCATAACTTGATATAGAAAATAAGCTGCGTAACCAATTCTTGTCCAGAGTTAACTTTCTGCTAATCTGTTTTCAGATCGTTTTTCTCAAAATAAGCCGAAAATCTACCGATTCATTTGTAAGCCTTGCACGGAACAAAAAGCCATCTGTATCTTGCTCCTCAGTTCATCTGACACATGCCCCGCCCTACCCAAAATATCCCTCACTATCATTTCCTCCGGAACAAATATGGTCCGGAATTGCTCCTGGATGTGGGCAGGGTAGAGACGCTGGAGAACTTTGTTCTGGACAGTACCCCGCACACCCTCGCCTTCTATGACATCATGTTTATTGAAGAAGGTAGCGGCACTTTCTGCCTGGACAACGCCGCGCATGACCTGCAGCCCGGCAAGATCATCTTCACCTCGCCGGGGCAGGTGCGGCAGTGGCAGGCCAGCAGTCCGGTGAAAGGCTACACCCTGTTCTTTGAAGAGGATTTCACCGCCACTTTCTTCAACGATCCGCTGTTTCTGCACCGTTTCCAGTTTTTCAACAACCAGACTTTGTCCGGAGCGCTCCACACTCCACCGGTGGAATTCCAGAAACTGATCCAAACCGTGGAAGCCATTGAGTGGGAATTCAGGCACCTGCAGAATGACAGTCCGCATATGCTGCGTGCGCTGCTGTACCAGATGCTGGTACACCTGAACCGGCTGTACGCCCAGCAGCACCAAACCGAGGCCGATACCGAGGGTAACCACGCCATCTACTCTTTCCGGAAACTGCTGGAGGCTCACTTCTGGCAGAAGCACCAGGTACAGGACTACGCCGATCTGCTGCACATCACTCCTGCGCACCTCAACAATCTTACCCAACGCTACTTCGGCACCTCGGCCTCGGCGCTCATCAAAGGCCGCCTGCTGCTGGAGGCCAAACGGCAACTGCTGTACACCCCCAAAACGGTCTCGGAGGTTGCCTATGAACTCCATTTCTCAGACACCGCCAACTTCAACCGTTTCTTCCGGTCTGCCTGCGGCGTCACGCCCAAAGCCTTCCGCGCTCAGGAGTTGGCAAAATGACCATAAGACCCTAAAAAACGACCTGTCGCCCTTTGCAGCTGCTATAGACCTTTGCTTCATCCTAAAGATGATGTTCCATTAAAAAGGCAGTAGCATGAAAAAGCAATGTGCGTTTCTGGCGCTGTGGTTGTGCTCTTTACCAGCCCTCACCGCCCCAAAAAAAGACTTTACCTCCTCAGACTGGCAACTCCCCAGCGGCAATGCCGGCATGACCCACTTCAATGGCCAAGAAAGCCTGTACATCCAGAAAGGCATGGCCCTGCTGGGCGAAGAGCAGCTGCAGAACGGTGTTCTGGAAGTAGACATCGCGGATGACGATGCCCGCGGCTTTGCCGGCCTCGTTTTCCACCATGACGGGGAAGGCACCTATGAGGAAATTTATGTGCGCCTGCACAAGGCTGGCCAACCCGATGCCCTGCAATACGCCCCCGTTTACCACCAAAGCAACTCCTGGGCTTTATACCCGGAGCATCAGGCAACTGCCACCTTCGCCTCCGGTGAATGGACCCACCTGAAAGTGGTGATACAAGGCAGTACCGCAGCCGTTTACCTGAACCATGCAGACCAGCCTTCGCTTACCGTTTCTGACCTGAAAATCAAAAACCAGCCTAAAACCAGGATTGGGTTAAAAGCCCTGGATGGCGCTTACTTCAGCAATTTCCGGTTCTCGCCTCTGCCCCAGGTTTCCGCGCCCCTGGAAACCAAAACCCCCGATGCTCCTGCCGCCATCATGCACTGGCAGGTTTCCCAGGCTTTGGCCATCCCCCAGCACCATCCTTCTCTCTTTGTCTTGCCAGACCGCAAAGCCCTTACCTGGGAGAACCTGCCCACGGAGGCTTCCGGCTTATTGAACATCGCGGCCCACCGGCAGAAAACCTCGGCAGAGCCGATGACGGAGACACCTGAAAGTTACGTGTGGGTAAAACTGGACTTAAACTCTGACCGACCCCAACTGCGGCAATTCTTCTTTGAGTACAGCAACAAAGCCCAGGTTTTCCTCAACGGCCAGCCGCTGTTCTACGGAGACAATAGCTTCCGGGCAAAAGGCCTCTTGTTCCGGGGCGACATAGACAAAACGCTCCAGACCAATTCACTTTTCCTGCCTTTGCGCCAGGGTAACAACACCCTGTTGATCGCGCTTTCTTCCGAGGCCAACGGCTGGGGCCTGATGGGCCGGCTAGACAGGATGGCGGGGATCAAGCTAATAAATCCTTAACGGCTATTCTGTTTCGGGGTTATTTTGCAGAAAATAGCCCCGAAGCAGACGCTTGGTTTAACAAATTACCTTTAGAAAAAAGGAAAGCCAATCAGGAGGCACTTTTCACATAGGGCAATGCCGGTTCACATTTTTTAGGGAAGGGAAATACAACTTTACTTCTAAAAAAGTAATTTGCCTGGCCCTAAGTCACCCTAGCCTCCTACTTATTGTTGAACTTCTACGTCACTCCTCGCAGGGTCTGGGCCCTGCTGTGCACTGCCTTGCTTTGCCTGCAGGCAAGCTCCATTGTAATTGCCCAGAGACAAAGCGCCATCTGGTATTTTGGAAGTGGTGCCGGCCTTGATTTCAGGGCCGGAGCACCTACCCCTCTTTTGGATGGCGCCATGCACGCCTTTGAGGGTTGCGCCACCATGTCTGATGACGAGGGAAAACTGCTTTTCTACACCGATGGCATCAACGTCTGGAACCGCCAGCATCGGCCTATGCCCAATGGTACTGGCCTGTTTGGGAATGGTTCTTCGGCTCAGGCGGCGGTGGCGGTGCCTTCCCCCACCAACCCCATGCAGTTCTACGTCTTCACCAATGACTGCAACGCCCGCAGCAACGGCCTGCGTTACTCGGTAGTAGATATGTCCCGGGAAGCGGGATTGGGGGACATCGTGCAAAAGAACGTGGCCCTGCACGCGCCGGTCTCTGAGATGGTTACGGCGGTACGCCACCAGAACAAACAGGCTTATTGGGTCCTCGCCCATGAGTACGGCAATAATTCCTTCAGGGCATACCTCATTGACGCGAATGGGGTAAGTTCAACCCCGGTGATCAGCAAAGTAGGTACCGTCCACAGGGAGGAAACCGCCGGCACATCGGCTATTGGGTGCATGAAGCTGTCTCCGGACGGGAAAAAGCTGGCTGTTGCCTCCACCGTGGTGGGCGCGGAAGTGTATGATTTCAACGCCGCAACCGGCCAGGTTTCCAATCCCATCAAGATCAACGGCATCAGGAGCGGGTACGGTGTGGAGTTCTCCCCAAGCGCGTCTTTGCTGTACATCACCACCAGCAGCAACGTGCAACTAATGCAGGTAAACCTGAAAGCCGGAGACGCCGCCGCCATTGCTGCCTCGGCCGTGGAGATTGCGAAGATCGGGCAGGATGTTGCCACGCCGTACGTGGGCGGCAGCCTGCAGTTGGGCCCGGATGGCAAGCTGTACGTAGCCCGGCCCGAAAGCCAGCACTTGGGCGTGGTACAGGCACCCAACCTGCTTGGGGCGGCCTGTAACTATTTAGACCGGGGCATAAACCTGGGAGGGAGAAAGAGCATGTGCGGCCTGCCCGTGTTTATCCAAAGCTTCTTTCAGTACGATGGCCAGCTGAAGTTCTCTAATAGCTGCTTCGGGGAAGAAGCGCAGTTCTCTCTGGCAGTAGCACCTTGGGAGCCGCAGCCTACCTCTATCCTCTGGAACTTCGGGGACCCGGCGTCCGGTGCCGCCAACACCTCTACTTTGCCCTCGCCCAAACACCGGTTCTCCGCCCCGGGCACCTATACCGTCAAACTCACCCGTACCTTTGTTAACACGCTGGAAGAATACACCATTCAGTTCGTGATCAAACCTTTACCGGAAGTAAACCTGGGTCCTGACCGCAGCCTCTGCCCGGGCACTGGCACGGTGCTGGACGCTACCCTACCCAACGCCAACTACCGTTGGAGCAACGGCAGTACACAGGCCACCCTCACCGTCACGCAGCCCGGCACTTACTGGGTAGAGGTAACGGTAGACGGTTGCACCGCCCGCGACGAGATCATCATAGGTCAGTTTCCCGCGCCACCGCTGGAACTTGGCCCCGACCGCAGCCTCTGCGCCGGCGAGACGCTGGTGCTGAATGCCACGGCTCCCGGTGTCACCTACCGCTGGCAGGATGGCTCCACCAATCCTACGTTCACTGTCACGCAGGCGGGCCGCTATGAAGTCACGCTCACCAACGCCCAGGGCTGCGTCTCTACTGATGCCGTGGAAATCCTTTACAAACCTTCGCCCGTGGTGAACTTAGGGCCAGATCGGGTGCTTTGTGCCGGGGAGCCGTTGGTACTAGGTGCCGCGCAGACGGGCGCTACCTACCGCTGGCAGGACGGTTCCACAGGTGCTACTTTTTCTCCCACCGTTTCCGGCACGTTTTGGCAGGAAGTGACCATCAACGGCTGTACCTCCCGCGATGAAGTGAACGTTTTGTTCAACCCGCTGCCCGTGGTGAACCTGGGCAGGGACACTACCCTCTGCGATGGCCAGACCTTGTCGCTGAATGCGGCTCGCGCCAATGCTACTTACCGCTGGCAGGATGGCTCTACCGGGTCTTCGTTCCTGGTTTCCGGCCCCGGCACTTACTGGGTAGATGTCACGAACGAGTTCAACTGCACCACCAGAGACGAGATCAGGGTGCACTATCTCACGCCACCGGCTATTGAGCTGGGCCGAGACACTACCTTATGCTTCGGTGACACCCTCACCATTGGTCAGGTGCTTCCTATCGTCACCTACCTTTGGCAGGACGGCTCCACCCAACCTACTTTGGATGTAACCCAGCCGGGCACCTACCGCGTCACGGCCTCGCTGCAGCACTGCAGCCAAACCGATGTCATCACCGTCAGGTTCAAGGACTGCATAGGCGGCCTGTTCATCCCCAACATCATCACGCCCAACGGTGATGGGCAAAACGACACCTTCTTTATCTTAGGTTTGCTCCGGGCAGATAGCGGTTTAAATGAAGACAAATGGGACCTGACCATCTTTGACCGATGGGGCAAGCGCATCCATCATACCCCGGAGTACCGGAACAACTGGGCCGCGGAAGGATTGACGGAAGGTGTTTATTACTACCATCTGCGCCACAACCAAGACGGCCGGGCGTACCGGGGCTGGGTAGAGGTAGTGCGGTAAATGGCTTATCTTTGCCATTCAACCCTGTAACCGCTGCCATGTCCTTCCTTGACCAGATCTCCGAACCTACCCTTCTGCTGAATGAAACCATTGCCCGCGCCAACATCCGCCGCATGGCCGAGAAAGCGAAACGGCAGAACGTTCGGCTGCGGCCGCATTTCAAGACGCACCAGAGTTGGCAGGTGGGCGAGTGGTTCCGGGAAGAAGGCGTGACGGCCATTACGGTTTCCTCGGTGAAAATGGCGCAGTACTTCGCCCGGCACGGCTGGCAGGACATCACCATCGCTTTTCCGCTGAACCGCCGGCAACTGCCGCAGATAACAGAACTGGCGCAACAGATCACCTTAAACCTGACCATCACCTCCGCCAATGACGTGGTCTTTCTGCGCGAGCATTTGTCTACGCCTGTGAATATTTGGATCAAAGCAGACACCGGCTACGGCCGCACCGGCATCAAAACCGAAGAAACTGCCGTTTTAGACCCCGTTTTACAGGAACTGGCCCAGACCCCGCAGCACACTTTCATGGGCTTCCTGGCGCATGCCGGCCATTCCTACAAAGCCCGCGGCGTAGAGGCCATTGCCGCCGTGCACCAGCAGACCCTGGAGAAAATGCGCGCGCTCAAAGCCCATTATCTCGCTGACTGGCCGCATCTGCAACTCTCCATCGGGGATACGCCCAGTTGCAGCGCCATGGAAGACTTCAGCGGCATGGACGAGATACGCCCTGGCAACTACGTGTTCTATGATCTTACCCAAAACCAGTTAGGTTCCTGTCGCCTGGAAGACATTGCCGTAGCCCTTGCCTGCCCCATCGTTGCCCTGCACCCAGACCGCAACGAGGTGATCCTTTACGGCGGCTCCGTGCATTTCTCCAAAGACATGCTACCACTCCCAGACGGCAGGATAATCTTCGGGTTGGTGGTACCTTTGACGGAGAACGGCTGGGGAGCACCTCTGCCTGACACCGCGGTAGTATCGCTTTCACAGGAACACGGGGTTGTGCGCACCACGCCGGAGTTGTTCTCTCAGTTTCAAATCGGGGGGTTAGTGGGCGTGCTGCCGGTGCATTCCTGCCTGACAGCGGATGTAGCGAGGGGCTATCTCACGTTGCAAGGCGAGCGCCTGGAGCATTTGAGCAGGGTGATTGTCTGAAGCAGGATTTTCAGGATTCAAAAGATTTCCAAGATTCTTTCGCTGGCGCTAGCTTGCAACTCGTGTCCGCACGCATTCCTGATCAGATTAGTACCACCTGTAAATAGAAAAGCACGGTCTGCAAGATCGTGCAAGCATAGGCTTTGCTTTGATTTTGGAAAGGTGGCTGGAAACGGTACTGGCACAGACGCTCGCAGGAGCTTCGCACACTACGAGGTCTTTTGAACAACGGCTTAGCTGCAGAGGCCAATAATAACAACGCCTGCTCAGAAGACCTCGCAGCGTCTTCCAGACCTGCGAGCGTCTGTGCCACCAGCGATTACCTAACCAATTACCTGTTTATAGGCTGTTTTATGGAAAACAGGTCCAAAGCGCATCTGCCTTAAAATGGCCAACTAAATCCCAAAGCAAATGCACTTCTTAAAAATAAACTTCTCCATTCTTTATCCTTTGGGCATTTTCTCTTGTCTAGGGCTATTTAGCTGTGGCCAGGAAAAACATGAAGACATTAAGGCAAAAGAAGCACACACCCTCACCCTTATTAAGTTTGGCTATGCCGACTCAGCAAATACCCAAAACAAAGGCTTAAGTATCTAATTTACACCTATATAAATTTAATCAATGACTCTGTTTCTGCCTACTTCAAAACATACCACCCAAACCTTGAAGCTAAACCAGAGATTAAGCAA
Organism: Rufibacter aurantiacus; assembly: GCF_017916345.1. Classification (NCBI taxonomy): domain Bacteria; kingdom Pseudomonadati; phylum Bacteroidota; class Cytophagia; order Cytophagales; family Hymenobacteraceae; genus Rufibacter; species Rufibacter aurantiacus. The sequence continues at coordinate 924,865 of NZ_JAFMSV010000004.1, read as the reverse complement.
ACTTCAGGGTTCATAAATGGAATAGGCCAAGACAGTACTCTCCTCAAATTTATTAAGCGAAGAAAGAATTTGCCCTTGCGGAAATCCCACTCAACAGAATCTAACCATCATGGTGAACCATTTTTTGTTCTGGTGACACAAACAGGCAGCACAAAGAAGATTCAGCAATCTTATAACTATGAATACGATCCTGCTACTAAATACAGCCTGCAATACATTGATAGATTAATCCACAATACTGGTTTAAAGAATGTTAAGGTGTCCCTTAATGAAGACAGTGTTTTAGTGCCTCTCTTAAACGATCCAGAGTTTTCTACTTTCCCATACCCTCCATCTTCTCCAACAATCAATAATTAGCTTCCATTCCCCGCCTCTTTCCCCAAAACCAGCCCCAAAACGCCCTCACAAAAACTCCTCTCCCTCAATAAACTATTCCCTTCCAAATTCGGTTAAGAAGAGATGGATTGCCCGCTGCCATTGTAGCGCGGGAATGCCTACCTTTGCTCTTTAAACCGAAACCGATCGGATGACGCCAAAAGAATTAACCGCTACACCCGTAGCCAAAAAAAATACTTCCTCCACCGTAGATGTGCCTTTCATTGAGGTCTACGGCGCCCGGGAACACAACCTCAAGAACATCAGCCTTAAGATACCGCGCAATGAGCTAGTGGTTTTCACAGGCATCAGCGGCAGTGGGAAATCCTCGCTCGCGTTTGACACCATTTACGCCGAGGGGCAGCGCCGTTACATGGAGACCTTCTCGGCCTACGCCCGCTCTTTCCTAGGCGGACTGGAACGTCCCAACGTAGACAAGATTGAGGGGCTTTCGCCGGTGATCTCCATTGAGCAGAAAACCACCTCTCGCAACCCACGCTCCACGGTGGGCACTATCACCGAGATCTATGACTTCCTGCGTCTGCTGTACGCCCGTACCGCCGAGGCCTTCAGCTACGTAACTGGCGAGAAGATGATGAAGCAGTCTGATGACCAGATTGTGCAGCACATCATGGAGCACTTCAGCGGCAAGCGCACCATCATCCTGGCCCCGGTGGTAAAAGGCCGGAAAGGCCATTACCGCGAGTTGTTTGAACAGATCCGGAAGATGGGCTTTCTGCGCGCCCGCATCGATGGCGAGTTGGTGGAACTGACACCCAAGATGCAGGTAGACCGCTACAAGATCCACGACATAGAGATTGTGATTGACAAGCTGGTACCGGCCGCCGAGGACCGTTACCGCCTGTCTACCTCTATCCAAAACGCGTTGCAGCACGGCAAAGGCACTGCCCTGGCCATGGACGCCGACACCAACGAGACGCAGTTCTACTCCCGCCATTTAATGGACCCTGCCACCGGCATCGCCTATGATGACCCAGCGCCGAATACGTTCTCGTTCAACTCGCCGTACGGGGCTTGCCCGGTGTGTAACGGTTTGGGCGAGATAGAGGAACTCACCGAAGAATCCATTGTGCCGGACAAGAGCGTGAGCATCAGCCGCGGTGGGATTGCGCCGCTGGGCGAGTACCGCGACATCTGGATTTTCTCGCAAATCACCGCCTTACTCAAGCGCCACAAAACCGCCCTGACCGTTCCAATTAAGGATATTCCCGAGGAGGCCTGGAACCATTTACTGCATGGTTTTGAAGAAGAAGACCCGAAAGGCAAGAAAGAGCCGTTCGTATTTGAGGGCGTGCTCAATTTCCTGAAAAAACAGCTGGAGTCTGACTCTGATAACGTCCGCAACTGGGTGCAGGAATACACGCAGCAAAGCACCTGTCCCGAGTGTAACGGCTACCGCCTGAAAAAGGAATCGCTGCACTTTAAGCTGGACAACAAGCACATCGGTGAACTGTCCGAAATGGACATCGCGGAGCTGGCCGGATGGGTCGCTAATTTGGAGGAACGCCTGAACGATCGCCAGAACCTCATTGCCCGCGAGCTGTTGAAAGAAATCCGTAAGCGGATCGGCTTCCTGGTAGACGTGGGATTGGAATACCTGCACCTGCACCGCTCCGTAAGAACGCTTTCCGGCGGCGAAAGCCAGCGGATTCGTCTGGCTACGCAGATCGGGACGCAGTTGGTGGGTGTGTTGTACATCATGGATGAACCCAGCATTGGCCTGCACCAGCGCGACAACGAGAAACTGATTAAGGCTTTGCAGGACCTCCGCGATTTGGGCAACTCGGTGGTGGTAGTGGAACACGACAAAGACATGATCCTGGCCGCCGATTACGTGGTGGACATCGGTCCGGGTGCCGGGGTGCACGGCGGGCAGGTGGTGACGGCGGGTACGCCGAAGGAGATGATGGAAAGCGGCACGACGACGTCGGATTACCTGAGTTACCGCCGTGGTATTCCGGTACGGAAGCAGAAGCGCGAAGGAAACGGCAAGAGCCTGATTCTGCGCGGCGCCACTGGCCATAACCTGAAAGACGTGACGTTGGAGTTGCCCTTGGGTAAACTGATCTGCGTAACAGGCGTATCGGGGAGCGGGAAATCGTCTTTGATCCATGACACGCTGTACCCTATTCTAAACAAGTACTTCTTCAACGCCAAACGCGAGCCGCTGCCGTTCAAAGCCATCGAGGGACTGGAGCACATTGACAAGGTGATTGAGGTGGACCAAAGCCCCATCGGGCGGACGCCGCGCTCTAACCCTGCTACCTACACCGGCGTGTTCACCGAGATCCGCAGCTTGTTCGCGTCCATGCCGGAGGCGAAGATCAGGGGTTACCAGGCCGGACGTTTCTCGTTCAACGTGAAAGGCGGTCGGTGCGAAACGTGTGAAGGCGCGGGTATGCGGACCATCGAGATGAACTTCATGCCCGATGTGTACGTGCCCTGCGAGACCTGCAAAGGCAAACGCTACAACCGCGAGACGCTGGAAGTGCGCTTCAAAGGTAAATCTATCACCGATGTGCTGGACATGACCGTGGAGGCCGCCGTGGAGTTCTTTGAGCACCAGCCGCGTATCCTGCGCAAAATCCAGACCCTGAACCAGGTGGGCCTTGGCTACATCACCTTGGGTCAGCAGGCGACGACCCTTTCTGGCGGTGAGGCGCAGCGCGTGAAACTGGCCACGGAGCTTTCCAAGAAAGACACCGGCCGTACGCTTTACATCCTGGATGAGCCTACCACCGGTCTGCACTTCCAGGACATCCAGCACTTGTCTGACGTGTTGAACAAACTGGTAGACAAAGGCAACTCGGTCCTCATCATCGAGCACAACATGGACCTGATTAAGGTCGCTGACCACGTGATTGACATAGGCGCCGAAGGTGGTGCCAAAGGCGGCATGATTGTGGCCCAGGGCACGCCTGAGCACGTGGCCGAGCTGAACTTAGGCTACACCGCCCGGTTCCTGAAAGAGGAACTGAGCACCAGTCATTACGTTGAAGCACCGGTGTATATCGCTGATGAGCCGGAAGTAGAAGACGAAGCACCGGTGGAAGAAGTGAAAGAGAAGAAGACCCGGGGCCGCAAGAAAAAGCAAACCACCGAGGCAGATGCTGCACCGGCTGCCGCGACGGAAAAGAAAAAGCCCGGCCGGAAAAAGAAAACCGAATAACGTTTAGGATCTGATTTGAGAAAACAGGCCCTAAAAGCAAAAACAGAAAAGCCTTGCTCCGGGAGCAAGGCTTTTCTGTTTTAAAGGTCATTACCGTAAAATGACGCTGAAATAGCGCTACCGGTAAAACTACTTCTTAGTGGGCAGCTTCTTCTGAATGGGCTGCTGAGTCTGGCTTGGCTACGGTGGCACTGTCGGCTTTCACGGGAGCGGCAACTTCGTGCGTTTCCTGGGCGGGAGCGGCAGTGGTTACTTCCTCGGTGGTGGTACCAGACCCCAGGTCAATTGGGTCTGTAGAGGAAGTATAGGTAGAACAAGCGGAACCGGCCAGCAAAGCACAAGCCGCAAAGAAAGGCATGATAGATTTCATCGTTTTCAGAAAGTTTGGCGCAAAGGTACAGAATAGGACCTTCAAAAAACAACCTGCATTTTTCTTGCTTTCAAACGCTTTCGCCTTCTTTTCTACTGGTTCTTGTTTAGCGGCTGTTTTCCTTTAAATGGCCCTAAAGCAGTGAGCCAGCACACCTTACAAAGGAATGCGGGCCCATAAAAATACCAGAACTTGCCTTTTACTCAGCGCCGGCTTTCTTGGCAGTGCCGCTGGTGGCAGCTCCGCTGGCGGTGGCCCCGTCAGGAGACCCGCCCCGGCCCACTTTCTCATAGACTGGCTGGGCCAATTTACGGTGCTCACGCAGGACAGGCAGAGTCTTCGCTGCGAAGGCTTTCAGGTCTGGGTCTTTGCCGCTGGTGGCTTGCTGCTCAAAAACCTTGATGTCTTTGTCATGGTCTTCCACCATGTGCTGCATGTACATTTTGTCAAAATCTGCATTGCCCTGTTGCGAGAGCATGTCCAGGTGCTGCTTGTGCTCTGGCAAGAGCGTAGGCGGCAGCGTGATTCCTTTTTTGGCGGCCAGGGCCTTGAGCTCAGTATTGGCTTTGGTGTGGTCGGTGATCATGCGTTGCCCGAATTGCTTCACGCCGGGGTCTTCCCCTCTGGTAGTGGCCAGTTTACCCGCCTGCACCTCCAGCAGGCCTCCGCTGGCGGCGGCCATCAGGAATAGCTGGTCCTGATCCTGGTTTACGGCCATGCTGTCTGAGTTTACCCCCGTAGCCGGATTGTCAAGGGTGGCATTGTTATGGGCTTCGGCCAGGCCGCTGCTGCCCGGGTGGGTTCCCACTTGTTCGTTAGAAAGGGCGTAGCCGGTACCGTAATTGTCTGGGTCTGTGCTGGCTGTATAGGTATTGCAGGCAGCGCCAGTTAGCAGAATGGCGGCCACAAAGAGGGGCATGGTGTTTTTCATAGTTTTAAAATGATCGCGTAGAACAGTTTTTAAGAATGGTTTTTATACGCAGTGGTCTGCAGGTGGTTAAATTTCTTTGTCAACCGCTGCTATTCAAGGATTTGTGGTCTACAGGTTTAGGCAAATAATCCTCTGCCTGCAGATTAGGAAATATGCCTAAACCTGGGCACGATGGCGCAACAAAAAGTGCCTGCGTCTGGAAGGCGTTTTTGTAGAAACAGCCCCTGAACGCAGGCACTTAAAAAACCAGGAATGCAGTACAACAAGGTTAGTCTACCCGGTCTTCCAGTTTGGTAGCCATTCCCTGGTGCGACTTAAGCATAGGCAATGTTTTGGCGGCAAGGGCCTTCACAGTGGGCGTTTCTGCATTGGTGCTCTTCATCTGGAACATGGCGATGTCCATTTTATGGGCTGTTTCCATGGCATCCATGTAATCTTCTTCAAATCCTTTGCCGGTCTTCCCTTTCAGTTTGTCCAACATGGCTTGGTGCACGGGCATCAGGGTTTTAGGCAGGGTGATTTTCATCTGCGAGGCCAGGCTCATCTGCTCCTGGCTTGCTTTGGTGTGGTGGTCTATCATCATTTGGGCAAATCTTTTCACCTCAGGATCGGTGGCAGACTGCACGGCCAGTTTACCGGCCTGAATCTCAAACATGTTGCTGCTGGCTGCGGTCATCATGAACATGGCATCTGTCATGTTGGTCATGTCCATGGTGGCTCCGGCAGTTCCGGCTGCACCTGCGGCTGTCCCCCCGGTAGTTCCGGTGGTAGTGCCTCCGGTTGTACCAGTGGTGCCACTGGTGGTGCCGGTAGTGCCAGATGTAGTTCCGGTTGTACCTGAAGTAGTGCTGCCTGAAGTTGTTCCAGTAGTGGTGCCGCTGGTGGTGCCCGTAGATCCGCTGGTGGTTCCGGTGGTAGTACCTGAGGTAGTAGTTCCGGAAGTAGTCGTTCCGCCGGAACCAGACATAGTACTTGAGCCGGACATTGTACCAGAACCTGACATAGTACCGGATGCAGAACCCGCTCTGGCATCTGTTGAGGAGGCACTTGAGGTACCAGTGGAGGTGTTAGTATCCGTTCCCGTATTCGTGCTGGAACAAGCGGTGCCCGTAAGCATAGCCCCGGCCATCAACATTGACATTACTTTTCTCATAACTCTCTAATTTGCGTTCAAATTCGTTCTGCCCTGTATACGCGCTCAAAATGAGGCAGTTAAAGCATTAATACCTGAACAAATACTGTATTTCAGCAGGGCTATGGCTATTTATACGGGGTCACAGGCCCCTTATTGCTGCTCTGAAGAATCTGAAGACAGGGTATCTGAGGCGATGGCGTGAGTAGAGGCTGCGCCGCCCATGCCGCTGCTGCCGGCGCTACTGGTGGCTGCCGTGGGGCTTTCCGCCGCTCCCTGGGCGTTCACGTCTGAGTCTGTGGTGGGCTGGGTACCTTTCTGTTCGCTGCTGCAGCCCGCCATCATCAATAGAAACAGGGCCAAAGCGCCGCAGGAGCCTATTCGTTTTATCATCTTTATCATATTCTTGTAAGCTGTTTTAAAGGTATTTTCAGGAAAACGGGGCTAAAACCCCTGCACGCCCCCTTACAACAGAAAAGCCTGCAGTTAGCAGGCTTTTCTGTTGTAAGGGGGCAAAGTTATTTCAGGATTTTCTTTTCCAGCTCATCGGCCTCGTGCTCATGGATGCGCAGCATGGGCAGGGTTCTGATGGCGAAGGCTTTCACAGTGGTAGTAGGCGCCGCGTTGCTGACCACGTCAAACAGCGCGATGTCGCTCTCATGCGCGTCTTCTATCTTGTCTATGTATTTGCGGTCAAACTCAGAACCGGTAAGTTTAGAGAGTTCATCCACCAGTTTCTGGTGCTCGGGCAAAAGGGCGGTAGGAAGCGTGAGGTTCATGCCTGAGGCAATACTGGTGAGCTCCTGGCTTCCCTTGGTATGATGATCCACCAGAGTCTGGGCCAATCTTTTCACCTCAGAGTTGGCGCTGCGCTCCAAAGCTAATTTGCCTAACTGCACTTCCATCATGCTGCTGCTGGCCGCCTCGGTGAGGAAAGTAGCCTCTGTGATGTTGCGGGTGCCGTAGCGCATGGTGCCGGTACCAGCCACAGTGCTGGTGGTGCCCGGGGCTACGTAGGCATCTGCCGAGGTACCCACGGTACCGGACGCAGAATTGGAAGAAGTGACAGTTGCCTCGTAAGCATCTGAAGTGGGTACTGAATTAGACGTATTGGCATCTACCCTGCTGCAAGCCGATCCTGCCACCAAGGCAAGCGCAGCCACTCCATAAAATATCTTTTTCATACTTCCTTCTGTTTAATGGAACCGTCCCAGGCCAATCTACCCTGGCCGGATCTTCTCTTCATCCGCGTCTGGCTTACAGAACCCTATTTCGGTTCCAGCTCATCTTCCAGCTGCTCTACCTGTGAGAGATGCGCGCGCAAGGTGGGCAGGCTTTTTCCGGCAAAGGCTTTCAGCTCCATGTCGGTTCCTTCCTCAGACATCTCCTCGTACCTTTCAATGGCTTCCTTGTGGTCCTTTACCAGCGCTTCCAGGTAAGCTTTGTCAAAAGCAGCCCCTGAATTGCTCATAAGGTCATTGAACGCTTTCTGATGGTCATCGCTCAGGCTGGTGGGCACTATCAGGTTCTTGAGGTCCGCAATCTGCTTTAGCTGGGTATTGGTTTGGGTGTGGTGGTCCATCATCAGCTGCCCCAATTGCCGCACTCGCGGATCGGTGGCCTTGCTGCTGGCCAGGCGGCCCATTTCCACTTCAAACAGATTGCCACTGGTTGCTTCCGCTACAAACCAGCCGCTTTTCTCATCTTTGCCCGTGCTTTCCAGCAGGTCCTCATTGTGTTTTCCCGCTGCGTCTACCGAAGTAGCCTCAGACGAGGAACCACCACAACCAGAGACCGAGGAAACACAGGCCGCAAACAGCAGGTAGAGCAGAGCGTTTTTCATAGTTAGATCTTGTACTGATGGCAAGCGGATAGATTCCGCACAGTCTTTTTACGGAGTAAGTTGTACAGGGTTGACATTGCACTCTACCAATCTCAAACTGGCTCCTTCTTCCAATGCTTGGTATAAAGGCCCACGGAATTTGTGCTTAAAGAAGAGGCTATCCTCCTTTAACCCTTACGCCCATAATGCAGCTATATAGGTATTAAAACCAGAAGGGCGTTCTGGGACTGCTTTTATAAAAACAGCCCCAGAACGCCCTTCCAATGAAAGAACGATAACCGGTCTAAATTACAGACTCACACCTTTACGTTTACCGGCCTGACGGATGGCATCCCGTACGGCCTCCTCGTATTCCTCCGGCACAGAGTCCAACTCAATCTGCCCGGTCTGGCCCGAGGTTAAGCGGTACAGCAGTTTATCTGACTGTACCCGCAGCAAGCTAATGGTGTCCCAAGGCAGCGTGATGGCAGCCTGGGTGAGAGACAGCTTCAGTTCCAGGTGCTCCTCGGTTACCTGCACATAGCTGGTGCCGGTGGCTTTGCGCCGGCGCCAGGCCACTACCAGGTACGAAAAGGCCAAGGCCACTTGCAGCAAAGGCAGGAAGTAAACGCCCAAGGCCACTTCCTCCTCAGCGGTATAATGCCGGTACACGCCCAGCCCGCCTAATATAAAAAACACCACCGCCATGAACAGGTACAGCTTGGAAAGCGCAGACCCGTTGTGGTTAGAGGGTGATAGGTTCAAGAAGTAAGATTCCATAAAAAAGCTATTTAGAAGATTTGCTTTTCCGATTGCGCAGCACCATGATGATCTTAAGCACTACAAACATCATGAACCCCACGAATGCCGCCAGGGTCACAAAGATATTTGGGTCGTCCAGGCGCCACATCAGAATGAGGAACGAGACGGTAAGCATGAAATTCAGCAACAAATCAGATGGACGTAAAGCCATGGGTAAAAGCAAAAAGTAAGGGGGGTAAAGATACAAAGATGTACCCAGTACTCAAGTCTTTACCTGTTTATGCGCTACTTTAATGAAACTGTGCCTCAAACAGAATAGTGCCTTTTTCAAGCGAAAAAGAAGCATTTCCCGGCTTTTATTTATCAGCCAGGGTCCAGCGTTCAAAGTCACTGAAATAGGCGCTTTTCCAGAAAGCGTACCGGGGCAGGATGGCCGTTTTCAGCCGCCGTTTGAAGTCGGTGAAGTCCTTCAATTTGGGGTCGGTCCAGAGGACCTCGCTCAGAGCAGTCATGCGCGGGAACACCATATACTCCACCTTCGCCGGAGAACCCATGTATTCGGTCCAGACGTTGCCCTGCGCGCCCAGGATGTATTTATCCAGCCTCAACTGCTGCAGCTCGGCCGGCAAAGGGTTGTACTGGTACACGGCCTCCAGCGGATTATACCCATGGATGGCCAGGCTGTCCTGCGGATTTCTGGACTGGTAGTTGTCAAAGTACAGCGGGTTGCCGGGCGTCATGATCACCGGGTGGCGCCTTTTAGCCGCCGCGATGCCCTCCGCGGCCCCGCCCCAGTTCATGACCACCGCCGAGGTGTCCAGGTCCCCTTCCAGAATTTCGTGCCAGCCAATGACTTTCTTGTTCTTTTTGGCCAGATAACCCGATACCTGCTCTATGAAATAGGTCTGCAATTCTTTCTCGTCTTTGAGCCCATTGACCTTCATGAACGCCTGCGTGCTGGGACTGGCCTTCCACCATATCTTGCTGCACTCATCGCCCCCAATGTGGATATATGGAGAGGGAAACAAGTCTGCCACCTCCTGGAACATGGTCTCCAGAAACCTGAAAGTTTCCGGATTAGGCGCCAGCACGTTGTTCTGCCGGTTGTACATGCCCCAGGTATTGGCCACCTGCCAGGCCGAGTCTGGTTTGGTGCTGAACTCAGGGTAAGAGGCGATAATCGCACGGCTGTGCCCGGGAATATCAATCTCCGGAATCACGTTGATGCCCCGCACGGTGGCGTAGCGCACCACTTCGCGCACCTGGTCCTGGGTGTAGAAGCCGCCGTAGCGGGTGGAATCATAGCGGGCGGGCGTGTCTTTGAAATGCCCGATGAGCGTGGAGTTGCGCCAGGCGCCTACCTGGGTGAGTTTGGGATAGCTCTTGATCTCCAGGCGCCAGCCCTGGTCATCGGTGAGGTGCCAATGGAAGTTGTTGAACTTGTGGAAGGCCAGGTAGTCTATGTACTTCTTGAGGAAATCAAGCGGGAAGATATGGCGGCTCACATCCAGGTGCATGCCCCGGTAAGCGAAGCGCGGATAATCCTTGATCTCCACCGTTGGGAAGGCCACCTGCTTGGCTTTCTGCAGCGGCAACAACTGCAGGAACGTCTGGATGCCGTGCACCATACCCGCCACATCCCTAGCCTTAATCCTGATCACGGGCCCACCAGATTCCAGCCAGTACATCTCGGGCCGGTTGGCCTCGATGGTGTCATGCATGAGCTGGATTTTGGTGTGCCGGCTTGGCTTAGCGTTTGGGGTGGAGATGGCTAGCCCTAGATCGCACTGGTCCAACAGTAGGCCCTGCAGGTACTCGGCCTGGGCTTTGTAAGGGACATCAAAGAGGATGACAGTATGTCGGTCTATGGTCACGGGCCTTTCGCCGGTGGCGTTGAAGGAAACCGGCCGGGGCACGATGTTATTGGCCTGTGGCGCCTGCCCCTGGCACCGGAAAGACACCACGGCAAACAAGCCCAGCAAACAAGACAGCCAGCGTTTCTTCATTTATTTACGGCGGGTTAGCGTTGATTCCAGATAACAGAAGCACAGACAAACAGATGATTAAAAATAAGGTTTATTTCCACACGGCCTAAAAACAGATCGGCCTTTCTCCGGAGAACCAGAGAAAGGCCGATCTGTTTTTGCTTAAATAAAAGGCAGATTATGACTGCGGCTTCACCGCCGGAAGTGCCTTGCGCGGCAACTTGTCTTTGCGGGTAGCCGACTGGTACACGAAAGAAGCCACAATCACGGAGGCTTGCTTCAGGTCATCGGCCTGGAGGCGGTCATAGGTATCCATGTTGGTGTGGTGGGTACGGGTGTTGTACTCCAGACCATCCTGGATGAACTGGAAGCCTGGCAAGCCCAAGCCATCGAAGGAAAGGTGGTCGGTACCGCCGGTGTTGCGGTTGGTCACGGTGGTGGCACCCAGGTCATGGAAAGGTTTCAGCCACTCAGTGAACAACGGCGCCACGGCCTCGTTGCCCTGGGTGTAGATGCCTCTGATTTTTCCCGAGCCGTTGTCCAGGTTGTAGTAAGCGGCAATCTTGGCGTGCTCCGGCAACAGTTTCATGGTAGCGGGGTCACCCAGGTGTTTCTTGGCGTATCCGCGGGAACCGTACAGACCTTGCTCCTCGCCACCCCACAGGGCAATGCGGATGGTGCGCTTAGGCTGCAGGTTTAGGGCTTTGATGATGCGCACGGCTTCCATCATCACGGCCACGCCGGCGGCGTTGTCAGTAGCGCCGGTGGCAGCGTGCCAAGAGTCAATGTGGCCGCCCAGCATCACAATCTCAGATTTCAGTTTTTTATCGGTACCCGGGATCTCCGCGATCACGTTGTAACCTTGCTGGTCATCGGTGAGGAAACGGGTTTTGCTTTCCAGCTCCACTTCTACGGGAATACCGGCGGCCAAAAGGCGGCTCATACGGGCCAGGTCTTCCTGGGCCATTTCAAACTCAGGCAATACAGGCTTGGCATCCATGGCGTACGAGGCGCCATTGCTGGTGAAGAACGTTCCGTGCGAACCGCTGCGGCCGCTGAACATGGCCACGGCGCCTTCCTGCAGGAACATCTCGCTCATTTTGGCTACTAAAGCCCGGCGGGCCTGCATGGCGGCTCTCTGCTCATCGGTCATGGGCGTACGACCGGCGGTGGGCTGCACAGGCTCGGCCATTTTCTGCAACTGCTCATCGGTGTAGCGGCTGGCATCGGCGGTGAAGGTGGTTTTGATAGGATTGGTTACCTCCATCATCACTACTTTGCCTTTCAGCTTGCCGGTGTACTGGGCTAAATCTTCTTCTTTGGCGGCTTTCACCAGCATCACCTGCGCTTTCACCGGTCCGTTGGTGCTAGGCGTCCAGGCTTTGGGCGAGCCGATCATGGGCTGATAATACGGTTTGGTAAGCGCCAGGTAGGATTTCTCCACCTCCCAGCCTTTGCCAAACGTGCCCCAAGGCTCAATCACGGCGTTCTTCAGGCCCCAGGAAGTCAGTTTGTCTTTCGTCCACTGGTTGGCTTTGGCCAGGCCGGTAGAACCCGAGAGGCGAGGGCCGTTCACATCGGTGAGGTAGAAGGCGATGTCCATCACCTGGGAGTTCTTCAATCCTTCCTGGCGGATTTTCTCTACCACGGCCGCATCCAGCGGCTCTACCTGTTGGGCAAAAGCAGGCATCGCCAGGAAAGCGGCGCCTAAAAATAGATTAAAAGCTTTGTTCATTAGAAAGGGGTTTGTAGGGAGGTTTGTAGGTCTGCGGGTAAATATAGAAAAGGCCAGATGATTAAACCAACCCCACAGCATAAAAACCTATTTCTGAAGAGAATAGCCCGCCTAGCACTACCGGCCGGTAGTGTGCAGGTAGCAGTTCTCCAGTTTGAATTGTCCGTTCTTGGTGATGCGGTAGGCTTCCAGGCAAGACCAGCGGTTGAAGACCTTATCGGCGCGGAAATACCTTTTCACCAGCACCAGGTTCTTTGACAGCAGCACCACCGGGTAGGAATAAGCATAATAAGAGGCGGGCGCCAGACCCAGTTCCTGCAAGACCATAATGTTCTGCGGGAAATCCTCGGGCGTCCACTCGGTCCGTTTCTGTTGCCTGATTCGTTTTTTGATTAGCTCGAACTCCGGTTTGGTCAAGCGGAAGTCCATTTTGAGTTGGGGACCGGCGCCGTGCAGTCCCTGCCGGGCCGCCACGCGGCTGGCATCAGAGATATTGACTTTGGCCCATAGCGAGTCATTGAGATACACTTCAGACAGGTTCCAGGGCAGCATGTTTTTGTCTACCCGGTTGTGCGTGCCGTTTTGCCCGGCCAGGTACCGCATGAAGCGCTGGATCACCTGGGTTTCTGTTTTCCCGGCTTGCGCGATCCCCTCAGAAGAAATGGACAATAAAAAGCCGAGGAAAGCGAAAAGGGCGAAAGACTTGAGACGCATGAGCTGGAAAAAGGATAATTCTTCTACAATATCCGGAAAACCCGGGTTAATCACAACCAAGCCCTTACCTGCAGAGAAGTTGGGTTTGACTCTTCCCGGAGACATAGGTTATAAATGCAGTAGCGTTTTGAAGCTACTTTAGAGAAATCAGGCTAAAAGCGTGCCATTTAAAAACTGTGATAAATCTGATTTAAAACAAGTCATTTCTGGTTTCTGCCGCGGCACCTCTCCTCCACCCTTGCCTGAATGGTTTAACTGTTTTCTACCCGATTTCCCGAAAACGGTTCTAAAACGGAGTACCCCAGAGGCAGACGCCCAGCAGAAAGCCCAGCGCGAAGCCGGTGTACACCTGTTTGGTATTATGGGCACCCAGGGCCAGTCGGGCAGACAAAACCGCGCCGCAGATCACGCACCCCAATGCCACGGGCAACAGCAGGTAAGCCTCGGGGAGCCACGCATGCAGCAGCACCAAAATCCCCAACGTGCCACCCAGTCCAATACCATGCGCACTGATTTTCCAGAACTGGTTAATGACCAATGTGAGGTACACGGAGACCGTGATCACGCCCATCATGAGGTAAAACAGGCTATCAAAGAAAGAGATGCGGTAAAACACTACCGTGAGCACGGTGTAGCAGGTGGCGGATATCAGGAGCGGCCAACGGCGATCGGTGCGGGCGTCTAAAGTGACAGAGGTGACCAGGCCCGCCTGTTGCAGCAGCATTGTCCCCAGTACCGGCAGCAGAAAAGTAAGGATGAACACCAGCAGCACAATCAGGCGCCTCCCCTCCGGTGGATACGAGAATACCTCGGCCGGCAGGTAGTACAGCAGCAGACTGAATAGGTACGTAGGAAGTAACAACGGGTGAAAGAGTACTGAAAGCACCGTTGCGAGGCGGGGATTCACTTTGGTAATTAAGAATTAGGAATGGAGAATTAGGAAATGGTGCGACAGATACCGAACTACTCACTAAAGCAAGCAGCGCAATGAGTTAAGCATAAAAATCATCTCTATTTCAAATTCTCAATTCCTCATTCTTAATTCACCCGCTGCGCGGGTTAAAGTTCCTTGCGCAGGCGAGCCACCGGTATGTTCAGTTGCTCGCGATATTTGGCCACGGTGCGGCGGGCTATGTTGTAGCCTTTCTCATTGAGCATCTTCTCAATTTTATCGTCTGAGAGAGGTTTGCGCTTGTTCTCGGCCTCAATAATATCTTTCAGGATGGCTTTCACCTCGCGGCTGCTGGCATCTTCACCCGCATCGGTAGCGATACCTTCTGAGAAGAAGAATTTCAACGGGATAATCCCGAACTCGGTTTGCACGCTTTTGCTGTTTGCCACGCGGCTCACGGTGGAAATGTCCATGCCTATGTCCTCGGCGATGTCTTTCAGGATCATGGGCCGCAGTTTACTTTCATCGCCCTCCAGGAAATAGTCGTACTGGCGGCGCAGGATGGCTTCCATGGTGCGCAAAAGAGTATTCTGCCGCTGCTTGATGGCGTCTATGAACCATTTGGCGGCATCCAGCTTCTGCTTCACAAAGGTTACCGTCTCCTTCAGCTTCTTGTCTTTTTTGGAGCCTTTCTCATAGGCATCAAACATATCAGCGTAGGAGCGGGAAATGCGCAGGTCCGGGGCGTTGCGGGCGTTCAAGGAAAGCTGCAACTGGCCGTCTTCATTGGTGATGATGAAATCGGGGATCACGTACTGCACGCGCGTGGCGCCGCCGGTTCCGCCCGGTTTGGGGTTCAGCTTCAGGATCAGGTCAATAGCGGCTTTCAGCTCATAGTCTTCCAACTCCAACCGCTGCTGAATCTTGGCGTAGTGCTTCTTGGTGAACTCATCAAAGCAGTCATGGATGATCTGCTCGGCTACTTCGGTGATGTCATCGGGGTCGCGGCGCTCCAGTTGTAGCAAGAGGCATTCCTGAAGGTCACGGGCGGCAATGCCGGGCGGGTCAAAGGCCTGGATGCGGCGCAGCACGTCCTCAATCTCCTCAGGGCTGGCGTCTATGTTCTGCGAGAAAGCCAGGTCATTGGAGATAGCCTGCAGTTCCCGCCGGATGTAGCCGTCCTGGTCAATGGACCCGATGAGTTGCTCGCCAATGGCCAGCTGCTTGGTGTCTAGGTTCAGGAAACCCAACTGGTCCAAGAGGGCATCGGTGAGCGAGCCGGTAAAGGCGATGGGCATTTCGCGGTCTTCCTCGTCGCCGGGGCCGTCGCCCTGCATTTTGTAGCCGGCTACCTCGTCATCATTGATATAATCGCCCAGATCTACATCATCATCGTCGCGGCGGACTTCCTCTTCGGCAAAATCATCCTCGGTGTTGTCGAAATCGTCATCGGCATCACTACTTGAATCATCGTCTGCGGTAGGCTCATCGGCGGCGTCTCCTTCTTCCAGGGCGGGATTCACCTCCAGTTCCTCTTTGATGCGGGCCTCCAGCTCAGCGGTAGGCACCTGCAGCAATTTGATGAACTGGATCTGCTGCGGCGATAATTTTTGGGATAAAAGCTGTTTTAAGTCAAGTCTCTGCATATGAAAACGGCACCAACCACACAAGTGCGGACTAGCCCAAAGTTATGGTTTTTTACTACTGGATTGCAAAAAAGGTTAATTTTGAAGTTCGCGTTATTGCGCGAGGTATCAAGTATCAGGTATCGGGTAGCAAGACTCTTCCTTTAGGTAAGATTTATTTGCAATTGGATACCTACTTTTGCAACGGTCAAATACGTGCTACTTGATACATGCTACGTGATACTACAATTAACATGAAAAGAACCAAAGTAAAGGAAGTCCTCCAGACGGAGCCCAGTGGCCAGGAGGTGTTGGTAAAAGGTTGGGTGCGCACCAAGCGCGGCAACAAGTACGTGACGTTTATTGCCGTGAACGACGGCTCTACTATAAACAATATCCAGGTGGTGGCGGACATGACGGTGTTCTCTGAGGAAAGCCTCAAAGAGGTGACCACCGGCGCCAGCGTCTCTATTTTGGGCACGTTGGTGCAGAGCCAGGGCAAAGGCCAGACCGTAGAGATCCAGGCCCGCACTGTTGAGGTGCTGGGCACCGCCGATCCGGAGACCTACCCGCTGCAGAAAAAAGGCCACTCCCTGGAGTTCCTGCGCGAGATTGCCCACCTGCGCCCGCGTACCAACACCTTTGGCGCCGTGCTGCGCGTACGCCACGCCATGGCGTTTGCCGTGCACCAGTACTTCAACCAGAAAGGCTTCTTTTACATCCATACGCCCATTATCACGGCCTCTGACGCTGAGGGCGCCGGTGAGATGTTCCGGGTGACTACCTTGGACCCGGTGAACCCACCTAAAACTGAGACTGGTGAAGTGGATTTCTCGGAAGACTTCTTCGGGAAATCAACCAACTTGACGGTGTCTGGTCAGCTGGAGGGCGAGGTGACGGCCATGGCTTTGTCTGAGATCTATACCTTCGGGCCTACGTTCCGGGCCGAGAACTCCAACACCAGCCGCCACCTGGCCGAGTTCTGGATGATTGAGCCCGAAATGGCCTTCTATGAACTGGAAGACAACATGGACCTGGCCGAGGATTTCCTGAAGTACCTGGTGCGCTACGCTCTGGACAACTGCATGGACGATCTCCAGTTCCTCAACGACATGTACGACAAGGAGCTGCTCAGCCGCCTGAACTTTGTGGTGGAGAACGATTTCCAGCGCCTGACCTACACCGAGGCCGTGGAGATTCTGAAGACTGCCAAGCAGAAGTTTGAGTACAAGGTAGACTGGGGCACCGACTTGCAGAGCGAGCACGAGCGCTACCTGGTAGAGAAGCACTTCAAGAAACCGGTAATTCTGACGAACTACCCCAAAGACATCAAGTCTTTCTACATGAAACTGAACGATGACGGCAAAACCGTGCGCGCCATGGACGTGTTGTTCCCGGGCATCGGGGAGATTATTGGCGGTTCGCAGCGCGAGGAAAGTTACGAGAAGCTGGTGACCCGCATGCGGGAGATGGGCGTACCCGAAAAAGAAATGTGGTGGTTCCTGGATACCCGCCGCTTCGGGACCGTGCCGCACAGCGGCTTCGGGTTGGGCTTTGAGCGTCTGCTGCTGTTTGTGACCGGCATGGGCAACATCAGAGACGTGATTCCTTTCCCCCGATTCCCTAAGAGCGCCGAGTTCTAGGATTTCGTTATCCCAAGCCTATATGGCTATCAATCGCCCTGCCGTCTGTATGACGGCAGGGCGATTTTGTTTTAGGCCTGTTTTACTGAAAAGCGCCTATAAACTAGTTTCCTGCGTTTGTTATTTCAATCTTTAGACTATGGCTGCCATAGCTTTGAAGAACAAGAAGAAGCGTAGAGAAGGGGTTACAGACAATTAAAACGAAGCAGTGTATCTCTCCTCCTCAAGTCCCGTAAAAGCTTTTAACACTTTAACGCCAGCACCCATCCAGCAAGGAAATACTCCAGGTTCTAATTACAGGAAATTGGGTATTCCTGGAGCCAAACCCCTCCTGGCAGGTATAAACACAAGGGTGCAGAGCCATCTTTTTAGCATTTATTCTAGCACAAAAAGGCAAGTTTACTATCAGCAATTGGCTTAATCAACAAAACCACTATATTAAAAATCCTATATATTAGTATCCTTCCCCTCTACTTGTCCGTAATGCCCAAAATCCGTCAGTTTCAACTTAAAAACTGTTTCACTGTTTTCTGAACATAGGAAAATGGATGAACAAACGCCCGTTTTGAAGGGCATACAACTTAGTTTTATTATACACAAACCTTACAAAAGGAATTTCATATGTAAATACTAGGATTTACTCTATAATTTATTTTGATTTGCAACGACAAAAAAGACTATCTCCCAAACTCAAAAACTATGATGAAACACCTTACTCTCCTCCTATTTGTATTTGCCTTAGCGTTAGGTTCAGCTCAAGCCCAAAGTGCTGCTCAGAAGAGCAAAGAGCGGGCAGCTCAAATGAAACAAAAAGAAAAAGAGCGTGCCGAACTGGCCAAGCAAAAAGCGAAAGAGCGCAAAGAATTAGCCAAACAGAAGCAAATTGCGCGCGAAGCCCAGATAGATGCCAAGTACGAGGCAATGGATGAAGCTTACGCCCAGAAGGAAGAGGCAAGAAGAGTGGCTATGAAAGAAAGAGAGGAAGCCCTGAAGCAGAAAGAAGAAGAACGCGAAGAGGCTTTGAAGGAGAAAGCAGCGGCAGCCAAAGAAAAACAGCGCCAGGCAAAACTGGCAATGAAAGAGAAAGAAGAAGCCAGAAAAGAAGCTGCCAAGCAACGCGCCCAAGCCTTAAAAGAAAAGGAAGCTGCCCGTAAAATGGCCGCCAAAGAGAAAGAAGCTAACCGCAAGATTGCGTCTAACGAATAACAACACTTTCAACTTTACTGCAAGTTGAAAAGTAAAACAGCAAGAGCCCGCCAAAAGCGGGCTCTTGCTGTTTTACTTTGTTTACCATTATGGTTTGCACGTCGGAAGAGGGCTATTTACAGGGTGTTTTTAGCAAAAGGGGCCTGAAATGCATTACCGCAATTTACAAGAGTTTCTATCACGCCGGATCTGCCCCAACTCTGGTCCCTAACTGCTAAGACATTCAAGGAATTCAATTGTAACAGTTTCCAGCCATTCCGCAACTCTAGAAGCACAGTTTTCTCACTGGCTCTATTTCTTTCAGAAGCCAAACCCAGGAAAATGACGGGCCAGGTTCTGTTATAAACAACAATCTGTTCTCAATACAATAACCCTTTCCTTATTCAACCATTACCTGACGCTAAAAACCCACTTCTCCCCTCATGTCCAGGCATCGTCAAACACTAACAACATACAATTTGGTATAAACCGCATAGTATAAAAACCCAAGTAAAATAATATTTATTGTTATTATTGTTTTATTTTATTATTAATTATAACTATTATTGGCATACGCTCAATCAGATTGCCAGGCCCACGCCACCGCATCTTCTAAAAGAGTTTATAATCAATTGCTATATGGAAAACCGTTACACTTTAAAGCCTGCATCTGCCTTATGGTATCTCATGAGGGTTCTGATTGTTTTGATGGTATTGGATGCAAGTGCCATTGCCGTAGAGTATTACCTCAGGACTTATGTTGATCCGTCTATCACCGCTTCCTATTCCTTTCAATATTACGTGACAGGCATGTTTGCGATGGATGGGGAAAGAAATATCCCTACCTACTTTTCAGCCATCAACTTACTGGTCAGCGCAATCCTGCTGTTCACCATCTCCAGACACGTAAAGAACAGTGCAAAACCCAGGCACCACAGAAAGTGGTACCTCATGGGCTGCATGTTTGCCTGGCTGTCCGCTGATGAGTTGTTTTCCCTGCACGAACTACTGGTGAAACCTACCAGGGGCTTTCTTAAACAATCACTACAGCAAGACAACCTGGGATACCTGAATTTTGCCTGGTTTGTGCCTTACCTCCTCTTCTTCATGCTGGTAGGCCTGTACCTGGTTAAGTTTGTGCTGTCACTGCCCAGAACCACGCTCCTGAGGTTTATAGGGGCCGGGGCCATCTTCATTGCCGGAGCCGTAGGCATGGAGATGATTGGCGGTGATTTCATGGCAGACAAAGGCAGCCGGATAAGCCTTGTCTACAAAATGTTTACCTCCGTGGAAGAAGTGCTGGAGATGCTGGGCATCATTTTCTTTATCTACTCCCTCCTCAAATACATGGAACAGCAGACAGCAATGAATGATTTGTTGACGCTTACCTTCAACAAAACCAGAAAAGAGGCCGTGCCTGCGTCTTCTGCCCCTAAACAACATGTCATAAAAGAAGTGGAAGCCCCCTTAACGGTAGCCTCTTGATTAACTTTTCCTAATCCAGTCCCAGGCGAGTAGATGTTTTGGGAAGGAAGTACTAGAAACCTACAGAAAACGCCCCTATGCTTAATGCTTTTTTACATTAAGCTGATGGTAAGCGACTGTTTAGAACTGAGGGGCACCAGAGAACTGGTGCCCCTCCTTTATGGCATTCCTGTAAACTTTGGCCGCTTGTTTTAACTTTTGGTCGCTACAGTCTATCCTTTCTCCTTTACGTTTCATCTTCCTCTGTTTACAGTTCATCTCCTTTTAATTTCAGGCGGTTTTCCGGTGGTTCATATTTGTCCAGAACCTAACCGAGACCGCCATGAAAACCTTTACTCTTCTTTCTTTCCTTCTGCTGCTCACCTCTGGGGTCACCAAGGCACAAAGCCTTCTGCAAGGCCAGGTACAGGACGAAGCTGGGCAGCCGGTGATTGGGGCCAACGTGTACCTGAAGGGTCTTTATGACGGCGCCTCCACCGATGAAACCGGGCATTTCAAATTTACCTCCAAGCAAACGGGCCCTCAGACGCTGGTGATCAGTTTCCTGGGTTTCTCTACCCTGGAGCGCGAAATAGATCTGACCCAACCCCAATCCTCCCTCAGGTTCACCCTGAAACCAGATTACCGCCAGCTACAGATGGTCCAGATCTCGGCAGGGGCGTTTGAGGCCAGCGATGAGAAACGGAGTGCCCTGCTCACCTCCAGAGACATTGTCACCACGGCCGGCGCCACCGCCGATATCATGGGGGCCATCAATACCTTGCCCGGCACCCAGAAGGTGGGCGAAGAAGGAAAGCTGTTTGTGCGGGGCGGCGACAGCTACGAGACCAGAACCTTTATTGATGGTTTGCTGGTAGCCAACCCTTATAACGCCAGCGTACCGGATGTGCCCTCCCGAGGCAGGTTCTCGCCTTTTCTGTTCACCGGCATGGCTTTCAGCTCCGGCGGATACTCGGCCGAGTACGGGCAGGCGCTTTCCTCGGCGCTACTGCTGCAGAGCCAGGACCTGGCCGAAGAGTCGCAAACCGGCATTTCGCTCATGAGCGTGGGCGCCAGCCTTTCCCGCACCAAACGCTGGGCGAACACCTCCCTGGCCATCTCTGGCGAGTACAACAACCTCAGGCCCTACATGGCCCTGGTGCCCCAGCGGCAGAAGTGGCTGCACATGCCAGAGTCCAGAGCAGGCAGTGTGGTTTTCCGGCAGAAGACCTCTAAAACGGGGATGCTCAAATTCTACGGCACCTACACCACATCACACCTGGCATTGGAACAGCTTGACCTGGACCATCCCACAAAAGCAATTGCGGTGGGCCTGCAGAACCAGAACCTGTTCCTGAACACCACCTATGAAGAGGTCATCCGGGAGAAATGGACCCTGCAAACCGGCTTTACCTATACTTACAACCAGGAGGACATCGCCGCGGGCGAGGCCCAGGTAAATACCGGTACCCACACCTGGAACGCTAAGGCCGTGATGATACGGGACCTGGGACACGCCGTCACCCTGCGGACCGGCCTGGAAACCCAACAGAAAAACTACCGCCAGCTTTACGAAGAAACCCCTGCCGCCCAACCCCGGCACGGCCTAGTGGATGACCAGAATCTGGCGGCTTTTGCCGAGGCGGATGTGTACCTGGGCCAGAAGCTGGTGGCCCGGCCCGGCCTACGCCTGGAAAGGTCCTCTTTCCTAAATCAACAGGCCCTGTCGCCCAGACTGGCGGTGGCTTACCAGTTGCACCGCGCTGGACAAGTCTCTTTTGCCTACGGCCACTTCTACCAGACCCCGGAGAATGATTACCTTAAATACCACCAGTCGCTCAGGTTTGAGCGAGCTACCCATTATATCCTTAACTACCAGCGTACGGCAAACAAGAGAACACTCAGGGTAGAAGGCTACTACAAAAGCTACCAGAACCTGGTGCGGTACAATGCGCTCCAGTTGCAGAACGCCACCGATTTCAACAGCCAGGGCCACGGCTACGCCCGGGGAGTGGAGGTCTTCTGGCGCGACCAGAAGAGCATCAGGCACGGCGACTACTGGGTTTCCTATTCCCTGCTAAACACCAAGCGCCTGTACAAAGGGTTTCCGGAGGAAGCCCGCCCCAGCTTCGCCTCTACCCATAATGTCAGCCTGGTGTACAAGCAGATGGTAAACCCGATCAAAACTTACGTGGGCACCACCTTCAGCTACACCAGCGGCCGACCTTACCACAACCCCAACCAGGAGGGTTTTCAGCAAAACACCACCAAAAACTACCTGGACCTGAGTCTGAACGCCAGCTTTCTCACCAGCATCAAAGGGCACTCCACTATTCTGCACGCCTCCTGCACCAACCTGTTGGGCTTCAACAACGTGTTCGGGTACCGCTACAGCACCTCCCCAGATGCGCAGGGTCAGTTCGCCGTGCAGCCCATAGTACCTGGCGCCAAGCGTTTCGCGCTGCTGGCCCTCCTCATCTCGGTCAATGACGGGAAAAAGGAAAGCGCCAAATAATGCCCTCCCTCTCGTCGCCAGAAGCTGTTCACCGATTCTCCTTTTCGCCCTCTTTTCAGAAAATTAACCTTAAAACAGAAACCATTCAAATCAAAGCCATGAAAAAACTACTCTTCCTTCCGCTCTTCTTCATCACAATGCTGGTGCAGGCCCAAGGCCACTTCCAGGCTGCCCTGGGCGAAGCGCTCACCGATTTCAAAGCCTCCCAAACCCCTGAGGAGGTGCAAGCCCTGGCCAACAAGATGAGCCGTATTGCAGAGGCCGAGCCCAAGGAATGGCTGCCCGCCTATTACGCGGCCTACGCCCACGTCACGCTGAGTTTCATGCTCAAAGAAGACCATCAGCGCGATGCCGTGCTGGACAAAGCGCAAACCTATCTGGACAAAAGCCTGAAACTGAAGCCACAGGAATCTGAGCTGTTTGCCTTACAGGGATTTCTGCACCAGGCCCGCATCTCAATAGCCCCCATGGACCGTGGGATGAAGTACTCTGGCCAGGCCCTGGCTGCGCTGGAGAAAGCCAAAACCTTGAATCCTGAGAACCCCCGCGCCTATTTCTTGCTGGGCCAGCAGTATTTTAACATGCCCCAGATGATTGGCGGCGGCAAAGAGGTAGCCAAGCCCTTCCTGACCACGGCCGTGGCAAAGTTCTCGGTGTACCATCCGGCCAACCCGCTGCTTCCCAGCTGGGGGCAGAGCCGGGCTCTGGCGCTTCTCAGTGAGTGCGAGTAAACCCAGGAACCCGCGCCTGCCTCTTTTGGGTGGGCACGGGTATTCTTAAAAATGATTAACTTCCAGCCATGTCCCATTTCGCTGTCCCACGTCTTCAACTCAAGTCCATTCTTAGGTGGATACTCATCTTTTCTGGGTTGGCCCTGGTGAATGTGCTTTTGCAGTGTGCCTCCTGCCTTACAGACAGGAGCTGGGTGGTCCACAACTTTGGGTACGCTTTTGTTTTGTGTTCCAGCTTGTGGCTGGGGAACGGCTATCTGGGCAACGCCCTTAATCAGGTGGTGTCATGGGTAGACCATCCGGTGCGGCGGTTTGGGGTCACCTCGCTGGCCACCACCTTGTACTCGGCGGTGGCCATTTTCCTGGTGAACTGGACGTACTTTATAGGAGTGCGGGGCCATGCGCCCGCCTTGCTCCTGACCCCGGGCCTGCGCAGTACCATGCTCACCCAGATGCTGGTGACTTTTTTCATTACGCTCTCCTTACACGCCGTTTCCTTTCTGCGCCACTGGCGGCAATCTGCCATTGACACAGAACGCCTGAAGAAAGAGCATGCGCTGTCTCAGTACGAGGCCCTCAAAAACCAGGTGAACCCGCATTTCCTGTTCAACAGCCTCAATGCCCTCACCAGTCTGGTGCATCCGCAGCCCGATCTGGCCGTGAAGTTCATCAAGCAGCTATCCGAGGTGTACAGGTACGTGCTGGACTCGCAGCACAAAGAGGTAGTGCCGCTGGAAGAAGAACTGCATTTTACCCGCCGCTACGTTTTTCTGCAGCAGATCAGGCACGCCGAGGGTCTGGACGTGCAGTTTCCAGCTTCTTTCCCGGCTGGTTTCCATCTGCCGCCGCTGGCCTTGCAGATGCTGCTGGAGAACGCCATCAAACACAATCGGTTGTGGGCCAAGGAACCGCTGCGCATCAGCATCTCCATTGCCCAGAGCTGGCTCATAGTGGAGAACAACCGTCAGCCCAAACCGCAGCATGAGCCTCCCAGCGGTTTGGGCTTGGCAAACATCCAGGCCCGGTACCAGATGCTGACCCACCGTAAACCAGAGATTGTCTCAACCGATGCTACTTTCACGGTGCGTCTGCCGCTCTTGTCTTTTCAGGAGCAGGAATCGCCGGAGACTACTTAGTTAGGTCTTGCCTCCAAGGAAAGGAAAATCTCCGTTTTGTGGTTATTTTGCAGAAATCAGGCTAAAAACAATCACGAACCAACCTTGCACATGCGCCGAGCGCTGATCATTGAAGACGAACCCCTTGCCGCCGACCGGTTGGCCAGACTACTGCAAACGCAAACAGAGCTGCCCGTGCAGGTGGTGGCCCAACTGGCCTCGGTGCAGGAGGCGGTAGCCTATTTCCGGGAGCAGCCCGCCCCTGATCTGGCCTTCTTTGACATTCAGCTAGCCGATGGCCTGAGCTTTGAGATATTTGACCAAGTAGAAGTCACCTGCCCCATCATCTTCACCACCGCATATGATGCGTACGCCCTCCGGGCATTCAAGGCCAACAGCATAGATTACCTGCTAAAGCCCATTGATGACGAGGAACTGGTACTGGCACTAAGGAAACTCCAACGCCTGACCGCGGCCTCACCTGCTGCAACCTCCACCCAAGAGACTACCCAACTGCAGCTCCTGCAGCGGGCTTTGCAACAACTGCAAAGCCCCTCGGCGGCCACCTACAAAAACCGGTTTGTTTTGAAAGTGGGCGAACACCTCAGGGCTATTCCGGTAGAGGAGATTGACTTCTTTTTCAGTTTTGAGAAGGCTACTTTCCTGCAGACCATGGATAACCGCCGCTTCGCCCTGGACTATACCGTGGAACAGCTGGAGCAATTGGTAGACCCGCAATGCTTCTTTAGGGTAAACCGTGGCTACCTGGTACAGCTCAAGGCTATCCAGGACATTGTCCATTACACCAACAGCCGCCTGAAAGTAGTCTTGCGCCACCATGCCCAGGAAGAGGTTCTGGTCAGCAGGGAGCGGGTAGCGGCTTTCAGGGCCTGGCTGGACCAGTAGCTGTTTCCAGCCTGTTTTGATAATCCTGCGCTGAAAACGGCACCACCCCTTCTGCTGCCCTACTGCTTTATATTCCTTATCCCGATTCTCTTCCTCCCGCCTCTGCAAAGCACAGTTGCTACCGTGCTGATTTTGCTATCTACAATCGGCCTGCATCTAAAACCTATAACACCTTAATACTGACTCTTTTCACTATTTACTAGGCGCTACAACTCATCAACATTAATATTATTGCTTGCATTTTACTAAGTTATTTTATAACTTAAATTTCATCACCGCTAGGTTTCATTCCAGAAACAGACAGCAAACCTATAACTAAGCTGCCATGCCTTTTTCTACTCCTTTACCCGAAGCTAACAGAAACGGCTTCTTCCTAAGTTTTGACAAAGATTTACTTCAGTTAGACGCTATCCACGGGTTTTTAAGCAAGGCCTATTGGTCTAAAGGCATTCCCAAACAGGTGGTGAAAAGAGCCATTGACCACTCCCTCTGCGTGGGCGTCTATTATGAGGGCAAACAAGCCGCATTCGCCCGTCTGGTCACTGACTATACCACGTTCGCCTATCTCTGCGATGTCTTTGTGCTGGAGGAATACCGGGGCAACGGGCTTTCCAAATGGATGCTGAAGGCGTTCAGGGCGCACCCTGAGTTGCAGGGCCTCCGCCGCTGGATGCTGGCCACCGAGGATGCGCATGAGCTCTACACCCAGTTCGGGTTTGAGCCGCTGCCCCACCCAGAGCGGTTTATGCAACTGCACACCCCCAACATTTACCAGAAGCAAACGCAGAGAGCCGAGGAGGTATAAGCTTTCGGGGTTAGGTGGATGATAACGACAGCGGGCGTTTTTGCTCTCTTTTCCGTAAAAGAGGGCAAAAACAGAAATCGCGTATGCATTATTCATCAGCTTATAATTTCAAAAAATCACTAGCAGCCAGGATTCTGCCCTTCTGGGTGCTGGCCGCTTTTTGTCTCCTGCAAGCCTGCAGCAGTACCAGCAAACTGCCGCCGGCGCAGTCTACGGCCGAGTTTTACCAGAAATACCGCAATGAAGCCGGCTTCAAAGGCACCACTGTGCCCGTAGGATTGGTCTCTAAATACCTGGCGAAGGAAATCACCGATACCACCGTACGGGCGGCTTTGGCTAACATCTCCTCGGTGCGCGTCCTGTCCTTTACGCCCACCAACAGAAAATCGCAGCGCTTGCTGCAGCAGGGCCTTACCCAGGAACTGGACCAGGTCCTGCAACGGGACAACTATGCCGCCATTCCTTTACTGGACGAGGCCCCGGGCGCTTTGCAGTTCAGGATGAGGCAGTCTAATGAGCAGGTGCAGGAAATAGTGGGCTATCGCAAGTACGGCAACTCCTTCCTGATGCTCCAGGTTAACGGCCGCTTCACCCGGCAGCAGGTAGAGCAGATGCTGCAGAAAATAGACCCAGATCTGTTGATTCCCCTGTTAGGCTGATTTCCTTAGACCTGTGATTTAAGCCTTATTTCAGGAAATCTGCCAGGAAACGGCGTGGCCATGGCATCTGCAAATTGACAGACCCGGCAACAAAAAAAAGAGCATCGGAATAAAGGAAACTTCTCCTGCTTTCCGATGCTCTTTTTTTTGGGTATCCTTTCTTTTAAACTTCCTTATCAGAAGTCAGGAGCGCGGGAGATGGGGTGATAGTCTCTTCGCGGAAATACACGGTAAAGGTGGTGCCTTTGCCCGGCTCACTTTCCACCTCAATGCGGCCGCCGTTGTTCTCAATGATCCGTTTCACAATGTACAACCCTATACCGGTGCCTTCTACGTGCGAGTGGAACCTACGGAACATGGTGAACAGCTTTTCCTGCTGGTCTTCCCTTATTCCCAGCCCGTTGTCTGCCACGCTCAGTACCACATACCCATCCTGCCGATAAGTATTGATGTTTACCGTGAGTTTGCGGGCCGGGTCGCGGTATTTGACAGCGTTAGACACCAGGTTGTAAAGGATGCTGCGCAGGTTTTTACGGGCGTACCGCAGGTGTTTCACCTGGAAAGTGGTTTGCAACTGGCCCCCAGACGCCTGGATCATGGGCGCGATGTCTTCCTCCACCCCAGCCAGCACTTCGGCAAAAGAAAGCTCCTCTGCCTGCGAGTCCAGGTCTTTCTGCACTTTGGTGATCTCGGTGAGGTCATGGATGGTGCCTTTCAGTTTAGAGATGGAAGAGGCTACCATGTGCAGCAGCAGATGCTCCTCACTTTCCTCCTTGCCTTCCACGGTTTCCAGCAAAGCCGAGGTGAGTCCCTCCAAATTAGCCAAAGGCGACCGCAGGTCATGCGAGGCCGTGTACACGAAGTTATCCAGGTCATTGTTGATCCTGATCAGCTCCTGGTTTTTGAGGTTCAGCTCATCGTTGATGGTGGAGAGTTGCTCGCGGCTTCTCACCTGCTCTGTCACCTCCACCGCAAACGTGAGCACCGATTCCACTTCTCCGCGGCTGTTTTTGATGGGCTCGTAGACAATGTTGAAATACCCCAC
The DNA here is from genome assembly GCF_017916345.1 of Rufibacter aurantiacus. NCBI lineage: Bacteria > Pseudomonadati > Bacteroidota > Cytophagia > Cytophagales > Hymenobacteraceae > Rufibacter > Rufibacter aurantiacus. The sequence continues at coordinate 897,264 of NZ_JAFMSV010000004.1, read as the reverse complement.
GTTCTGCCGGCCTTCCGGCGTATCACTGAAGTAAACCGGCACTTCCTGGCCCACAAACGGCTCACCGGTCTCCGCGATGTGCTTGATAACGGCCCTGAATTGTTCATGCTGAGACTCCGGCAGAGAATCTGTGGCTACTTCCCCTACTTTGGCCTTGCCGTCATACAGGTTACTCAGGTAAGAATTGACCAGGGTGTATCTCAGGTCTTTGGTGCGCACCAGCCCCACAATGGCCGGCACCTGCATGAAGATTTGCTGCAGCATATCGGCGCTCTGCTTCAGTTTTTTCTCCATTTTGATGCGGTCGCTGATGTCAATAGCCGAGCCGATATAACCAAGGAACTCCCCGCCCTCAGTGCTGAACCTTGGAATGCCCATCGTCACCACCCCACGGTAGGCCTCATCGCGGCGGCGCAGGCGGTATTCCACCTTGAACTCATCTTTTGCCGCCAGCGCCTGCTGGTAAGTTTGGGACATGTATGGACTATCCTCTGGGTGGATGAATTGCAGCCATCCCTTGCCCAGGTTGTCTTCAAATTTTGAGCCGGTGAACTTGAGCCATTGCCGGTTCACGTAGGTGCAGTTGTGGTGCTCATCGGTGATCCAGATCATTACCGGGGCGCTGTCTGCCATGTTACGGAAACGGGCCTCGCTCTCCAATAGGGCCTGCTGGGCTTTTTTCTCCTCCGTGACGTCGCGCACTTCCAGGATATGCCCCACCACCTGGCCGCCCTGCTTCACATAACGGGTAGAGCAAACCACCGGAATAGGGTTGCCGTCATGGCAGATAAAGGAATCCTCAAAGGTGAAAGACTTCTGGGATACCAGCTCGGGCGCCAGGTTCCTGGCCTCATGGTCGCGGTGCACTATCTCATACAAGGGTCGGCGCTTGAGTTCTGCCAGGTCATACCCCAGCAACTTCTCGGCAGATGGGTTCTGAAAAGTGCAGTAACCCCGGTCATCCAGCATGAACAAACCGGCGGTGGTATTCTTGGTGATCAACTCGGTTAACTGGTTTGACTGCAGGTAACGCTGCAGCGACCAGATCACAAAGAAAATAAGCAAACTGATGATGCTGCCGCCCAACAGAATGAGGTCATGCTGGTCTATGCCCGAGGCCTCGGCAAAGGCTTTGTTCGCTTTGTAGCGCAGGGTCCAGATGCGGCCGGCAAACCGGATGGTGTCTGTGTCTGTCAGGAGGCTGTCATTACCGGCAGAAACGTCCAACTCAGTGGCGTTCCGGAAAAGGAGCGCCTCTTCTTTCATCTTTTTGCCGTCATAGATGGATAGGCTGATGTTCTCCAGGGCGTCGCCCAGGGTATTGGAGAAAAGGTCTCCGGCCCGGAAAGGCGCATAGACAAACCCCCGCAGCTTGTTTCTGCGCTCCATAAGGTCCACCGGGTCTTTGCCGCCATAGTAGACCGGCATGTAAATGAGCAGGCCAGGCTGCACATTTTTCCCGCTTTCCTGCACCAGGCGCACTTTCCCGGTCATGGCCGGCCGGTTAGAATCACGGGCGGCTTCCATGGCTTCGCGGCGGGTAGGGTCATTGAACATGTCAAATCCCAAAGCCCGATTGTTTGCCCTGTTCATGGGCTCAATGAAGATAATGGAAGAATACTCGGTACGGGGTCCTTCGGGGTAAATCTTAAAGTTAGGAAATCCCTCGGCGCGTACGCGGTTTTCAAGGGTTGGCGCCTGCTCTGGCGTGGCCATGGCCGCAAACCCAATGCCCTGCACCCCGGGGTAGTTCCTCAGGATCTCCAGCGAGCTCAGGTATCCCTGGAAATCGGCGCGGGTAACGGTGTCTGAGGCGGCAAACAAACCGTTCACGCCCTTCAGGATCTGCAGGTAATAGCCCATACGGCGCTCCAGGGTGGCTTTGATCTGCACCTTCTTGATCTCAAACTGCCGGGCATCCTCCGCCTCGTCATTAGATTTGGACACATAGTAGGCATACAAGGTGATTCCCAACACCAATACAAAGGACCCTATGGCCAGGTAATAATCTTTTAGACGGGAAAATATCATGTACAATCAGTTCGCATCACCTTCTCTTAATGTATAGAAGGTGTTTTTTGTTTGACAGGCAAAGACTTTTTTATGGTGTATTTAAGGGGCCTTTTCCAGAAAACAGACCGAAAATAAAGGAAAGCTAAGCCAGTTGTGCCTGCAGATACTCCTGCACCTCTGGTTTGTTGTAGTCTTCCTCTTTCTGGATATGTTCCATTAATACGCGCATAATCTCTTCCTGCCGCTGACCGTTGGCCAGTGCCTCGGCATACGGTAAATCCGGGGAAAAGGTAACCATGGAATACAAAGGCAGCCAGGAATCTGGGTATTGGGCCGTAATTTTAGCCTCTATTTTCTTCTGGAGCAAAAAACGCGGATCGGCGACTTTGTCCCGCATCTCAATAAAGTTATAGACAGCCAGATCGGCGATGGCATCTGTGTTGGGCTTGCGCACGTCCTGGAACGTCTGGAAAATGGTTTCCCAATCGTCTTGGTGCTGCTCCAGCAGGCCGCGCAGCACGGTGCAGTCTTCAAACCCGGCGTTCATGCCCTGCCCGTAAAACGGCACGATGGCGTGGGCGGCATCGCCTAGCAGCAGGATTTTGCCGCTGTGGCGCCAGGGCAGGCATTTGATGGTAACCAGCGACCCGATGGGGTTCTCGAAGAATTCCTGCGCCAGATCAGGCATTAGGGCAGTGGCATCGGGGAAAACTTCCTGGAAGAAGCTTGTCAGTTGTTCCGGGGTCTGCAGTGATTTAAAGGAGGGCTCGCCCTCGTAGGGGAAAAACATGGTGCAGGTAAAGGAACCGTCCACGTTAGGCAGCGCAATCATCATGTACTGCCCGCGGGGCCAGATGTGCAGGGCGTTTTTCTCCAGTTGCCAGCCCCCATCAGCCGCAGGCGGAATGGTGAGTTCTTTGTAGCCGTAGTCCAGGTAGCTTTGCTCGTAGTTGAACCGGTCTGTTTTCTGCAGAGACAACCGTACCATGGAATAGGCGCCGTCGGCGGCGAAAATCACGTCTGGCGAAATGTGGTGCTCCTTCCCCGAGACCGTGTCCAGCATGGTTACCTTATTGGTGGCCACTTCCACCTCCATCACCTGTTGCTGGAAGTGCAGCGAGATAGTGGGCTCCGCCTCGGCGAGGTCCAGCAGCGCCTGGTTCAGGCCGCCCCGGGAGACCGAGTAGATGGCCTGTCCCTCCTGCCCGTACGGCTGGAAAGAGAGATTCCCGTTCTTGTCATGCATCACGCGCTGGTACATGGGAATAGCCACCTTGCGGATATCCTCGGCAATGCCGATGGTTTCCAATGCCCGCCAGCCGCGGTCACTCAGCGCCAGGTTAATGGAGCGCCCTCCCCCAATGTCGGTGCGGCGCAGGTCTGGCCGCCGTTCATACACATCCACCCGGTATCCTTGTTTGGCAAGATACAAAGACAGCAGGCAGCCTACCAGGCCCCCGCCCATGACGCTGAGTTGGGTGGTTTTCTCCATCAATTTTGGTTACGTGTGGTCTCCTGCGCAGAAACTGGCCCTGAAAAGGTGCTTTCTACGGAAAGAAGAGGTAAACTTAGGTTAAATTTTGTAAACAAGCCTTGCCATGTCTGCCCCTTCGCCGCTCTTTGTGCTCCATTTTTCTTCGCCGGTGGGCACCATTCAGCTTACCTCTACGGAAAATCAGCTGTTTAGGGCTTGCTTTCTGGAAAACGGCCCTGAAAAGGACAGCCCGGTTATACCCACCTGCCTGAAGGAGGCCGCTACGCAACTGGAAGAATACTTCGCAGGCAAGCGTCACACCTTTGACCTGCCGCTGTACACCCAGGGCACTCCCTTTCAGCAACAGGTCTGGCAAGCGCTCCAACAAATCCCGATGGGCAAAACCGATCATTACCTGGGCCTGGCCAAACGCATGGGCAACGCCGGCGCCGTTCGGGCGGTGGGCGTAGCCAACGGCGCCAACCCCTGGATGATCCTGGTGCCCTGCCACCGCGTAATAGGCGCGCAAGGCCAACTCACCGGTTACGCCGGCGGTCTCTGGCGCAAACAATGGCTCCTGGACCACGAAGCCAAGATGACCGGCACGTATCAGACGGCGCTTTTCTAAATGAGAGATTGAATGATTGAGTGATTGATAGAATATTTTTTTCCTTGCATTCTCTCAATCATTCAATCTCTCATTCACTCATTAGAATGGATAAACCTGAACGTGAGGTTGATTCTGGGCTGTAGAGGCTTGGTGGTTTTGGGGAGCTGGTGGTGCCAGAAGTGTTGAGTGGGGCCAGCCATTAAAAGCAGACTACCACAGGGTAAGGTTATTTGGTGTTTCAGGTCTTTTTGTTGGCGGTGCCGGAAGGAGAAGGTGCGCTCCTGGCCCAGGCTGATGGAGGCGATGATGGGGTTCTTTCCAAGTTCGGGTTCGTCATCGGCGTGCCAGCCCATGCTGTCCTGCCCGTGGCGGTAAAGGTTCATCAACACGCTGTTGAAAGCGGCGCCCGTGGTTTTTTCCAGGTCTTTTCTTAAATCTGATAGTTCTGGCAGCCAGGGCAATGGCTCCCAGGTGAGGCCCGAATAGGTGTAGGCTTTGCCGGCATCGGCGTACCAGGCGGTGAGGCGAGGTTGGTCTACCTGGCGGCCAAACATCCTGATCTTCTCCTGCCGCCAGTCCGCCTTCTCCGTCAGCGCCTGTTGCAAGTCTGGCTGGTTTTCCGGAGAAATGAAATCTGGAAGAAGGTAAACCTCGGCATTGGGCAAGGGCAACCTACAGGCGGCAAATTGCTGCTGGAATTCTGGGGAAAGGTGCGGCATGCGGGAAAGATACGCCTAAATTATTCCTGGGGCTTATCAACGGACTCACCTTTGCGGTCATCTGACATCTCCAGGGCGGCTTTGTCGGGGTCAATAAAATCGCTAGGGGTCCGGACTTTGTCCAGGTAGCGCATGATGGGCGTGGCCAGTATGCCGTGCAGGAAGACCGAGAGCAGAATGGTGAAACCTGCCACCGCCCAGATTTCCTCAGGGTTCGCGAAATCGGCTTTGCCCAGCGCGAAGGCCAGGTAGAAAACCGACCCGATGCCCCTGATCCCGAAAAAGCTGATGGCCCACTTTTCCCTTGTTTTCACCGGAACGCCCCATAAACCGATGTACCCGGCCAGGGGCCGAATCACCAGCAGAAACCCGATGCTCACCAGCGCGCCCTGCCAGGTAAGCGCATCCAGCAGGCCCCGACTGATGCTGCCGCCCAGCAAAATCAGCACGATCACCACCAGGATCCGTTCAATTTGATCAGTGAAATCATGCATTTCCCGGTGGTAATTATTGTCTTCCTCGAAGTGCTTGAGGGTTAGCCCCGTTATAAACACCGCAATGAACCCGTAGCCGTGTACCATCTCGGTGAGGCCGTAGACCAGCAACGTAGTAGAGATGGCCACAAAACCGTCCTTGGTTTCAGGAAAGCGGCTTTTCTTAGGAAGTTTGAACAGTAGAAACGTCAAGAGTTTGCCCAGTAAGTAGCCCGTTCCCACGCCCACCACTATGCGATAAAGCAGGTCATAGGAAAGCCAGTCCACCAGCCAGGCTTCGGGCGCCAGCCCGTGCAAAGCCAACGTGATGGCCAGCCAGGTGAACGGGAAAGCCATGCCGTCGTTAAGACCAGCCTCGGCGGTGAGCGCGAACCGGGTAGCGTCTTCCACCTCATCGCTGGGCGGGCCCACCTGCACATCAGAGGCCAGCACGGGGTCGGTCGGCGCCAAAGCCGCAGCCAGCAGTACCGCCGAGGCCACCGGAAATCCCAGGAACTGCCAGGCCAGCCAGGCCAGGCTACCGATGCACAGAAGCATGGTCCAGCTCACCAGCCGCAGCGGCACCTGCCATTTGAACAAAGAGAACCGCCGGTTGATCTTGATGCCCGTGCCCATGAGCGTGATGATGACACACAGCTCAGAAAGACGCAGCGCAAAATCATTCTTGCGCAGAGGATCTGGCTCTGGCAGCCCGATGGGCAGTTTGTAGAGCAGGAAACCCACGCAGACAAACAGCATGGCGTAGGAAACAGGCACTTCCTTGAACCAGGTGGGCAACCAGGCCATGGCCAGCGCGGCAACGCCAACCACCACAAAAGAAATCAGGTAAATGTCCATGGGCCGCTTCGGTTTCTGGCAGGCTGGGTCCTGCTCTTCGTATAAATACTTACTTCATACGGAATCGAAGCGTATGTTTCTACCCTATTTTCTGAAAAAGCGCAAAAAAACGTGCGACCGCCAGCTCCGCCAAGTCCTTATATGTCAGAAACTATCCATAAAAGAAAAGTGCCTTTCGCCGGGCTTTTACGTTTAGAGGCCGTTTTGCGACAACTACCTATAAAACAAACAGCCTGAGGAAAGGCACGTGGAAGATGCGGGTTGGTTGGCTCTTTAATCCATTGTCATCTCTTCCCGCCGTTGAAAATCAACCCATCCCTCCCAGGAGGGAATACCGTAACTGTAACAATAAAGGCTAAGACTTTCCCAAACATTCTATTGGGAAAGCCCCTCCTTAGAACGGTAGGGTGGGTAAAGGACCGCTAATTGCAAAGAGCTCTATTTCCTGAAGTGCGCCGCCAGAAACTGCCCGAACCGGAACACGTCTTCAAAGGTGTTGTACAGCGGCGTAGGCGCTACCCGGATGACGTTGGGCTCGCGCCAGTCCAGGATAAAGCCGTTGGCCATCAAGGTCTCAAACAGCGCACGGCCGTTCTGGTGCACCAGCAATGACAACTGGCAACCCCTCGCCGATGGCTCTTTGGGAGTGATGACCTCCAGGGCTTCTTTGGGTTGCTGCAGTTCCTCTATCAGGAATTCAAGGTAAGCGGTGAGCTTCTCGCTTTTGGCGCGCAGGTTTTGCATGCCGGCCTGGTCAAACATCTCCAGGGAGGCTTTGTGCACGGCCATAGGTAGAATCTGGCTGTTGGAGAGTTGCCACCCCTCGGCGCCCGGCATGGGAATAAAGCCTTTCTTCATCTGGAATCTTACGCTCTGGTCATGGCCCCACCAACCGGCAAACCGCGGCAGGTCTGGGTTCTTGGCGTGGCGCTCGTGCACAAACACCCCTGAGGTTCCGCCCGGGCCCGAGTTCAGGTATTTATAGGTACACCACACGGCAAAGTCCACGTTCCAGCCATGCAGTTGCAGCGGCACGTTTCCGGCGGCGTGCGCCAGGTCAAAGCCGCAGATAGCACCCGCAGCATGGGCCTCGCGGGTGATGGCTGCCATGTCAAACACCTGCCCGGTGTAGTAGTTCACCCCGCCCATCATCACCAGCGCTATCTCGCTGCCTTTCTCCCGGATGACCGCCAGAATGTCCTCGGTGCGCAGGGTATGCTCGCCAGCTCTGGGCGCAACTTCAATAATGGCTTCATCTGGATTAAACCCGTGGAATTTCACCTGGCTCTCCAGCGCATACTGGTCTGAGGGGAAAGCCCCGGCCTCAGTGAGGATTTTGTAGCGCTGGCCTTGCGGCCGATAGAAGGACACCAGCATGAGGTGCAGGTTCACGGTGAGTTGGTTCATGACCACCACTTCCTGCGGAGAGGCGCCCACCAGCCGGGCGGTTGGCTCCGCTAAGGCCGCGTGGTAGGTAAACCAGGGTGTATCACCGGTAAAATGCCCTTCCACGCCCAGCTCGGCCCACTTGGTCATTTCTTCCTCCAGGGCGGCCCGGGCGGCTTTGGGCTGCAAACCCAAGGAGTTGCCGCAGAGATAGACGGTGTCTTCCCCATTGAACTTTGGAATATGGAACTGGTCTCTGTACGATCTGAGCGGGTCTGCCTGGTCAAGCGATTGGGCAAAAGCAAGGGTATTTTGAAAAGACATGAAATGCGAATACGTTGAAGAACAAATTTAAGAAGAAGCCGGTGCAAACCTCCCCATCGCGGATACTTTCTACACCAACAGAAAATCAGGGGGTTTGTTTGCTTTGGGCCAGCTTCTGCACCAGAAAACGCTCTTTCTCCAGACCCAGCCATTGCAGGGCCGCGCCACCCAGCAGCAGCTCTTTCACCTCCTGGGAATAAGACATGGACTCAATGAGTTTGCCTGGCTCCTGCTCGCCTAGCGGGAAAGGATAATCGCTGCCCAGAGCCACTTTCTCCGGCCCGAACTGCTTCACCACATAATCCAGAGTATTGGGGCAGTGCACCAGTGAGTCTATCCAGAACTTGCCCACGTAGTTTTCCGGAGCTACGGGGTTGTCCACCGCGCAGAGATCGGGGCGTACGTCAAAGCCATGTTGAATGCGGCCTAAAGTGAACGGGAAAGAACCTCCGCCGTGCGCAAAGGCCAGCCTGAGGTTAGGCAGCCGCTCCAGCACGCCCCCGAAGATGAGCGAACAGATGGCGCGGGAGGTCTCGGCGGGCATGCTCACGAGCCAGGGCAACCAGTACTTACGCATCTTCTTCTCGCCCATCATGTCCCAGGGATGCACGAAGATAGCGGCGCCCAGATCAGCGGCAGCTTCAAAAATGGGGAACAGCGAGGCATCGTCCAGGTTAATGTCGTTTACGTTGGAGCCTATCTGCACCCCGGCCAGCCCTAGTTCTTTCACGCAGCGCTCCAGTTCTTTGATGGCCAGATCGGTATCCTGCATGGGCAGGGTACCCAGACCCACAAACCGCGTCGGGTACCGGGCGACTACGCCGGCGATATGGTCGTTGAGGATTTTGGAGAGGTCCCAGGTGTGCTCAGGCTTGGCCCAGTAACTGAACATGACGGGCACGGTGCTCAAAACCTGCACATGCACGCCATGCTGGTCGCACTCGCGCATGCGGGCGGCAGGGTCCCAGCTGTTTTCCTGGATCTCGCGGAAGAACCGGTCATCCAGCATCATGCGGGCGCAGCAGGGTTTGTGGTGCTCCAGCCTGATGAAACCGCCATAGCCGTACCGCTCCCGCAGATCGGGCCAACGCTCCGGCAGAATATGGGTGTGGATGTCTATTTTAAGCGGCTGGTAGGACATGGCTGGCAGAACAAACAAAAAGGAACTGTTGCTCAACTTACGAAATCTCTTTCACATAGTCTCGGCTCCCGTTACGCAGGCTTTGTTTTCACCCTGTTTTTGGCAAAACAAGCCCCAAACGCATCGCAAATTATTTCCGGCAAATGCAACATTCACTGGCACAAGTGCGGCAGGTTAGATAAACTTACGGCATCCTTTCACTTAACTATATACGCACATGGCACGTCAATTATTCTCCTCAGGGGCGCCCTGGGAAAGCAGCGTGGGTTACTCACGGGCCGTACGGGGGGCCCCTTGATTGAAGTCGCCGGCACCACCGCCGTAGAGAACGGGCAGGTCATTTGTCCTGATGATATGTACGCCCAAACGGTTTGCATTCTGCAGAAGATTAAACGGGTCTTGCAGGAAGCCGGTGCCTCGCTCCAGGATGTGGTACGCACGCGCATGTTTGTGACCGATATCAGCCGTTGGGAAGAGGTGGGCCGCGCGCACGGCGAGTTTTTCAAGGACATCCGACCGGTCACCAGCATGGTGGAAGTCAAAGCCCTTATTGACCCGGCGCTGCTGGTGGAAATCGAAGCAACTGCCTACGTGGGTTAAGGCATTTTCCAGCCATTTTCAAAAAATCAACCCTGAAACAGGTTTGTTTTTTCGCTCAGGTTTACGGTTTACTATAGGCAGTTTTTCCATCCTTTACCTATGGCTTGGCCTAGGTATTTAGCGAACCATCCATCGCCAAGAGACTGCTAAGCTTGTTGCCAAAATTCATTTTTGGACTAGCTTCTTTTGCAATAAATTCAAAAGATAGCTAGTTTAGAGGACAAGAGTACATTCCCCCACCTCTTTACACGCCCTGTCTATGCAAACAGTCCTTGTTTTAGGAAGCACCGGAAGCCTAGGTTCCAGTATCCTGGAAGTGCTGAAACAGCAGCCATACAAGGTCCGCGCCACCGCCCGCACGCCCCTGAAGGCCGAGCAACTGCAACCCTCGGTAGACGAAGTGATCATCTGCGACCCCACTGATCCTGAAACCCTTTCGCCAGCGATGGTGCAGGGCGTGGATTTCATTATCTCGGCGCTGGGCAAGAGCCTAAGCCTCTCAGACAGCAGCCGCACCTCCTTCCACGAGGTGGATTTCCAAGGCAACCTGAATGTGCTGCAGCTGGCGCAGGCCCACGGACGATTGCAGAAATTCATCTACGTGGGTGCCTTCAGCGGCGAGAAGCACCCGCACGTAGCCTACTTCAGGGCGCACGAAGACTTCACCCAAGCGCTGCAGCAAAGCGGCATTGCCTCTACCATCATTAAACCGCCGGCGCTCTTCTCGGCTTTCCTGGATCTGCTGCCCATGGCCCGCAAGGGACGCCTGGCCTCCATTGGCGACGGCGAGCGCATCACCAACCCCATCCATGAGCAGGAAGTGGCCGAGGCCTGTGTGCAGGCGCTCACCTCGCCGGAGAAAGTGATAGAACTGGGAGGTCCTGTTACCTATTCGCGTCTGGAGCTGGTGCAACTGGTGGGCAAGGCCGTGGGGAAGGGAAACAAGGCCATTCCTAAGGTGCCGTACTGGGTGGTGAACTCGTTTCTGCCCATGGTGCGGCTGGTGAACCGATCGCTCTACGAGAAGGCGGCCTTCTTTGTGGAAGTCACTAAAAGAGACTGCGTGGCCCCTATCAAAGGCAAGCTGAAGCTGGAAGATTATTTAGCCGAACATGTGTAGCAACCCGCTTGGGCTATCCGCCGTTTTTCCCGATATTTGTCTGTACTTTGTTTTAGACTAACCGCATGGGAAGAGCATTTGAGTTCCGGAAAGCCCGGAAGATGAAACGCTGGGACATGATGTCCAAGCAGTTCACCCGCATAGGGAAAGAGATTGTGATGGCCGTGAAATCCGGCGGACCCGACCCAGACACCAACGCTCGTCTGCGGGTGTGCATCCAGAACGCCAAAGGGGTGAACATGCCCAAAGACCGCGTGGAAGCCGCCATTAAACGGGCCCAAGGCAAAGAAGAAAGCGATTACTCAGAAGTGGTATATGAGGGCTACGGTCCGCACGGCGTGGCCGTTCTGGTAGAAACCGCCACCGACAACGTGAACCGCACCGTGGCCAACGTGCGCATGCACTTCAACCGCACCGGCGGTGAGCTGGGCCGCACCGGCCAATTCGATTTCATCTTCGAACGCAAAGGCGTGTTCCATTTGAACGCTGAAGGCCTGGACATGGAAGAACTGGAATTGGATCTGATTGACTTTGGCCTGGAGAGCATTGACAAAGACGAAGAGGAAAACGAGATCATCATCCAAACCTCTTTCGGAGACTTCGGGGCCATGCAGAAAGCCCTGGAAGAGCGTGGCATCCACGTGAAAACTTCAGAGTTGCAGCGCTACCCTACCGTCCTCAAAGAACTTTCCCCCGAACAGCAGGAAGACATGGAAAAACTCATAGACCGCCTGGAAGAGGACGATGACGTACAAGCCGTGTACCACAACATGAAAGAAGAATAGCCTGTTCTTAGGCTGATTTCTGAAAATCGGCGCTGAAACAGCAGTTATAACAAAGGCCCGCTTTCTCTGGAGAAAGCGGGCCTTTGTGTTGTCAGGTAGTTCATTTAGCAATATCCTAGTAGAGCCATGTAATGATATTATTGTTTTTGCTTTAATTCTAGGGTCTTAGCAGCCATTGAATCAATGACTACACTTATGTTCCTTAATCCAGGAAGAGGAATTTTTATCGGTTGATTTTCTTTCGACTCTATTAGAATCCTGTATTCTTCTTGAAACTTAAAAGCCAGATCTTTATGATGTAAAGTCAAATCTCCATTATAAGTTTTGGGATCATAATATATTACTGGCCTCCTTTTATATTCATAGCCACACTTTACTATTGATTCATCAAGAATCTTAAAAAAGGCTAAGCAATCAACAATGAGCAACATTTTATTACCCATCTCTAAAGCTTTGTCACTTACATTTGATAAAACACCATTAAGATCAATGTCAATTGTAAAAAGTGAACAACAACTGACCGTAGAATCATCAGGGTGTTCCATATATTGGCCGCTGAAATTAGACAAAGCCTCACTAAGTTCTATTGCTACATCTCCTTTTTTAATTAGAAGATTTTTTAATTGTAAGTTCTTAGTATTTAATTCTCTTGGATCTAATCTTCCAGTTATATCCTTGGAATCACTTCTGAAATATTTTAAACTGTTAAAATATAGATATTCATTCTCGTACATATCATTTATGTACTTTTCGTCCTGAATTTTTCCAAGAAGCATCATAAGGTATAAATTAAGACTAAGGCCTCTACAGTTCGCTCACAAGATCCTTTCAGGATGACAAAAGGGGTTGAAGTCTCTATTACTTTATTGACCACTTACTGCACCGGAGCCGGTTTGGCCAACACCTCGCCGCAGTTTGAGCAGGTCCGTTTCTCCTCAGATTCCCAGAAGGCGTTCATCACCACGGGCAACTGCCCCACGATGTCCGATACCGGGATAAACTCCTCGTAAAGTTTGGTGTTGCAGTTCTCGCAGTACCACTGGAAACCGTCCATCTCGCTTTCATTGCGGTAGCGTTCCATTACCAGGCCTACGGTGTTGGGGCCTCGGCGCGGAGAATGCGGCACGTTGGGCGGGAGCAGAAAGATATCGCCCTCGTTGATGTGGATGTCTTTGAACTCGCCGTTGTCAATGACTTTGAGCACGATGTCGCCTTCCAGCTGGAAGAAGAACTCCTCGCCGTTGTTGATGTGGTAATCTTTCCGCGAGTTGGGTCCGCCCACCACCATCACAATAAAGTCTTTGTTGTCTTTGTACACCTGTTGGTTACCCACCGGCGGCTTAAGCAGGTGGCGGTGTTCCTCTATCCATTTCTTGAAGTTGAAGGCAGGTTGTAAGGCCATGGCAGTAGCGTTTGGGTAAATAATGCGTCTTAGGTTCATGCCCCAGACTGCTCCAAGGTACGAAACCTGCCGCATAAAAGATAGACGCCTCTTTGAAGCCGTTTTCTAAAAAGCAGCCTTAAAACACCCGTTCCGCTGCTCCATAATAATCTGTACATTTACTTCTATGGATTTAAATTTACAGCACAAGCACGCCGTGGTTTGCGGCAGTACGCAGGGCATCGGAAAAGCGGTGGCGTTGGAGTTGGCGCTCATGGGTGCCACGGTCACGCTGGTGGCCCGAAACGAAGAACGCCTGCAGGAAACCCTCAAAGAACTTTCCACCGAGGCCGGTCAGCAGCACCAGTACGTAGTCGCAGATTTCAGCCGTCCGCGGGAAGTACAGGAGCGTTTAGAGGCTCATTTAGCAAAAATCGGCCAAACGCATATCTTGGTCAACAACACCGGGGGCCCGGCGGGCGGGCCGGCTCTAGATGCGTCGCTGGAAGAATTTGAGAATGCCTTTGCGGCGCACCTGCTGTCTAACCACGTACTGGTACAAGCGGTAACTCCGTACATGAAAGAGGCTGGGTATGGTAGAATCATCAACATTATCTCCACCTCGGTGAAGCAGCCTATTAAAGGCTTGGGCGTTTCCAACACAATACGAGGAGCCGTGGCCAATTGGGCGAAGACGCTTTCCTTTGAGCTCGCGTCCTTCGGCATTACCGTAAACAACGTGCTTCCAGGGGCCACGCTCACTGCCCGCCATCACTCGCTCATTGAAACCCGTATGCAGAAAACCGGCCTCCGAAGAGAAGAGATCGAGAAGGAAATGCTGGCGGGCATTCCGGCTAACCGGTTCGCGGAGCCTGCCGAGGTAGCCGCCGCCGCCGCGTTTCTGGCCTCGCCTGCCGCAGGTTACATCAACGGCATCAACGTGCCCGTAGACGGAGGACGATTAGGCAACCTGTAACCAAAACAAACGAAGACTTCTCCCCCCATGTCCGCGAAACAAAAGAGACTCAACTTCTACTTAAGCCTGTACCAGGCCGTTGGGTTTTCGCTTACCTCCATCATTTTGACCATCCTTCTAATAAAAGAGGGAGGAATGGCGGTATTGCTTATCTTCTTCATGGCGTTACTGTTTCTGCCGTTTCTGTTGCTCTCCATGTCAGAGCTGCTTAAGCCCTTGCTCGGGAACCAGAACCTCAAGCTGTGCATCTACCTGGCGCTGGGTTTCCTGGTGATCCCCGCTTTGGCGTTGCCCTTCTTCTTTGAGTTGGGCGGGTTCCTGATCTCAGTGTTCTGCTTGTGCTTCGCCGGAGCGGTTTGGCTTCTGAAAGACTGGCACCAGAAATTACTGGCCATAAACGTCTTGGGAGGCTTGGTCCTTTCGGCTATTCTGGTGTATCTCATTTGGAGTGTAACCAACTATATGACCTAACCTCGGCCTCCAGAGACCTACCTTTCACCACTGCGCTTTAAAAACAAACCACCTGCCTCCCATGCTGCACCTCCAAAACTACATCAACGGAAAATTAGAGGCTCCAATTTCAGGTGCGTATCTGCCTAACATCAACCCGGCCACGGGAGAGGTGTATTCCCAGATTCCGGATTCTGATGACCACGATGTGCAAGCAGCGGTAGAGGCGGCGCAGGCGGCATTCCCGGCCTGGTCTTCGCTTCCTGCCGAGAAACGGGGCCGTTTTCTCATAAAGCTCTCCGAACTGATAGACCGGAACCTGGAGCGCCTGGCCGAGGCCGAAACCACCGACAACGGCAAACCGCTCTCCCTATCCAGAACCGTGGACATTCCCAGGGCCAGCAGCAATATGTACTTCTTCGGGACGGGCGTACAGCATTTTGCGTCAGAGGCTCATACCATGGAAGGCGTAGCCGTGAACTACACCGTGCGCAAACCGCTGGGTGTGGTGGCCTGTATTTCCCCGTGGAACCTTCCGCTTTACCTGTTCACCTGGAAGATCGCGCCGGCCCTGGCCGCCGGAAACTGCGTGGTAGCTAAACCCTCGGAGATCACACCTTACACCGCTTTCCTGCTGGCAGAACTTTGCATAGAAGCCGGATTACCAGCGGGCGTGCTGAACATCGTGCACGGCACCGGACCAAAGGTAGGCGCAGCCATGTGCGAACACCCCGAGGTCAAGGCCATTTCCTTTACCGGCGGCACCCAAACCGGCAAAACCATCGCCCGCACGGCGGCTCCGATGTTCAAGAAACTGTCGCTGGAACTGGGTGGCAAGAACGCTACCGTCATCTTCGCGGATTGCGACTTTGAGCGCACCGTGAATACCGCCGTGCTGGCCGCCTTCTCCAACCAGGGACAGATCTGCCTCTGCGGCTCCCGCATACTGGTGGAGCGCCCGCTGTATGACCGTTTCAAGGCCGCTTTTCTGGAAAGAACCCAAAACCTTACCGTGGGTGACCCCATGGAAGAAGGCTCCAGAATGGGGGCCCTAGTTTCGGAGTCGCATTTGCAGAAAGTGCAGCAATACATTGCCCTAGCTAAAGAAGAAGGCGGCACCCTGCTACTCGGCGGAGAACGGGTGCATCCGGAGGGTCGCTGCGCGAACGGCTATTTCCTGCAGCCCACCGTCTTTGAGAACCTTCCCCACACCTGCCGCACCAACACCGAGGAAATCTTCGGGCCGGTGGTCACCCTCCTGCCTTTCGACACCGAGGAAGAGGCCCTCACCTACGCCAACTACACGCAATACGGCCTGGCCTCCTCCGTCTGGACGCAGGACCTCACCCGCGCTCACAGGGTGGCGCATCACCTGCAATCCGGCATTGTGTGGGTGAACACGTGGCTGCTTCGGGATCTGCGTACCCCGTTTGGCGGCATGAAGCAAAGCGGCGTGGGCCGGGAAGGCGGCTGGGAAGCGCTGCGGTTCTTCACCGAGGCGCAGAACGTGTGCATCAAAATTTAATGAGAGATTGAATGATTGAGAGAGTGAATGAATAATTAGTGATGGAGTGAATACAAAAGTGGAAGGATTTAATCTTCTAATTCTCTCATTCAGTCAATCTCTCAATCGCTCATTCCCAATAAATGCCTACTTTTAAGGCTACGAACTTTCTAACAAACCCCATGAGACATAGAATGAACCGCTGGTTTGTGGCGGCTTCCTGCCTGGTGCTGACCATGAGCGCGCAGGCCCAACAAAAACGTGATTTTGATTTAGACGACATTTTCAGAAAAGGCACCTTCCAGGCCAAATCGGTGTACGGCGTGAACTGGATGCGCAACGGCCAGTTCTACTCCAGCCAAGTAGCCGATCAGAAAAACCAAGCCGTGGATGTGGTGCAGGTAGACGTGACCACGGGTCAGCCGGTGAGTACCATCATTGAAGGTGAGGACATCAAGGTGAACGGCAAGACGCTGGAGTACGATGACTACAGCTTCAGCACGGATGAAACCAAGATCCTGTTCGAGACCGAGCACGAGCCGATTTATCGCCGCAGCAGCAAAGGGCATTTCTACGTGTATGACCGCTCCAGCAAGAAACTGCAGAAGCTGAGCCAGGGCGGCAAACAGTCTTACGCCACCTTCTCGCCAGACAACAAGTACGTGGCCTTCGTACGCGACAACAACCTGTTCTACGTGGACTTGGCTTCCATGCAGGAGCGCCAGATCACCAATGACGGCAAATGGAACTTCATCATCAACGGCGGCACCGATTGGGTGTACGAAGAGGAATTCGGGTTTGCACAGGCATTCTTCTGGTCGCCGCAGGGAAACCAGATCGCGTTCTACAAATTCGATGAGAGCCAGGTGCCCGAATACAACATGCAGATGTGGGGCCCGCTGTATCCGCAGGACTACAAATTCAAGTACCCGAAGGCTGGTGAGAAAAACGCCACCGTGGCCATCTATACCTTCGACCTGGGCTCCGGAAAAACGGTCAAAATGGAAACTGGCAACGAGGCCGACCAATACATCCCACGCATCAACTGGACCAACACGCCTAATCTGTTGTCTATCCGGAGAATGAACCGCCTGCAGAACACCCTGGAGATCCTGCACACCAACACGCAGACCGGCCAGAGCAAAGTGGTTCTGAAGGAAACCGACAAAGCCTACATTGACATCACCGATGACCTGACGTATTTGGCCAACGGCAAGCAGTTTGTGCACAGCTCGGAGAAAGACGGGTTCAACCACCTGTACCTGTATGACATGAACGGCAAACAAGTGCGCCAAATCACCAAAGGCAAGTGGGAAGTGAGCAGCTTCTACGGTGTGGACGAGAAGAACAACGTGGTGTATTTCACTTCCACCGAGGCATCGCCACTGGAGCGTCATTTGTACAGCATCTCGCTGAACGGCAAGAACAAGAAGAGCCTCACACCGGCCAAAGGCACGCACACCATCAACCTGAGCCGCGATTTCAAATATTACCTGGACTACTACTCCACCATCACTACGCCGCAAGTGGTAAGCCTGCACACCTCAGACGGAAAGCAGATCAAGGTGCTGGAGAGCAACGAGGCCCTGAAGAACACCTTGGCTACTTACAACATGCCCAAGCCGGAGTTCTTCCAGTTCAAGACCTCGGAGAACGTGACCCTGAACGGCTACACCATCAAACCCGCTGATTTTGACCCGAACAAAAAGTACCCGGTGCTCATGTTCCAGTACAGCGGTCCGGGCAGCCAGGAAGTGGTGGACAGCTGGAGAGGCCGCAATTACCTGTGGCATAGCTACCTCACCAAACAAGGCTACATCATCGCGGTGATTGATAACCGGGGTACCGGCGGACGCGGCGCGGAGTTCAAGAAAATGACCTACGGCAACCTGGGCCACTATGAAGTGATTGACCAGATTGAAGGCGCGAAGCATTTGGGCAGCCTACCGTATGTGGACAAGAGCCGAATCGGCATCTGGGGCTGGAGCTTCGGAGGCTATATGAGCTCGCTGGCCATCACCAAAGGCGCCGATGTGTTCAAAGCGGCCATCGCGGTGGCGCCGGTGATTAACTGGCGTTTCTATGACTCCATTTACACCGAGCGTTTCCTGAAACTGCCGCAGGACAACGCCCAAGGCTACGACGACAACTCCCCCATCACCCATGCCAACAAGCTGCGCGGCAAGTACCTGCTCATCCACGGCACCGGCGATGACAACGTGCATTTCCAGAACTCCATTGAAATGGTAAATGCCCTGGTGAAAGCCAACATCCCGTTTGAGAGCGCCTACTACCCTAACCGGAACCACGGCATCAGCGGCGGCAATACCAGCATCCACCTGTTCACCAAAATGACTGAGTTCGTGCTACGAAATTTATAGTCTGAACTTACTTTAGAATAGAAAACGCCAGCCTTTTAGAGGGCTGGCGTTTTTGTTTTACACTTGACAGAACTGTTTCAAGCTTCCTTTTAAGAAAATGGCTCATAAACAGGAGCCCGTAGACACGCTGGCGCGAGCCAGCCTTGGAATATGGTAAAACACATTAACTGTATAGAGGCTGATTTCTAATAAACAGCCTCTATACACACCTCGCTTCTATCCTCTGAAACTAGCCCGCTGCAGACGGTCATTGATGGCGCGGCCCAGGCCTTCCTCGGGCAAGGGCTCTGCCAAGATCAGGTCGACGGGCTGGGCGTCCATGGTGCGGAGGGCGGAGAAAAGGCTACGGGCGGCTTCGCTTAGATCACCGGAGGCGGATAGTTGAATTTGCTGTTCACGTGGAACTTCGGAGAAAATACCCTGCAAGGAAATCACCCCAACGCGCGCGGGATCCGTTTTCTGCAGGTTTTCAGAAATATTGCCTAAAAGCACCTTCTTGCGAGGCGAGTAGTGGCTGCTGAGCATACCGGGTGCGGCCGGGTTAGAAGAAGAGGTTTTCACCTGTACCTTCGAGATTTGCACCACCTCCTGCAGTTCTTCCAGTGCCAGGCCGCCTAAACGCAGCACCTCCACCTCATCGCCGTTCAATCGGATGATGGTAGATTCAATCCCTACCGGGCAGGCGCCACCATCCAGAATATACGGAATACGGTCTCCTAACTGGTCCTGCACGTGCTGGGCGGTGGTAGGGCTCACGTACCCAAACGGGTTGGCACTAGGTGCCGCCACCGGGAAAGGCAATTGACGCAACAGATCAAGCGTGAGCGGATGGTTGGGAATACGCACTCCCACAGAGTCATGGCCCGAGGTCACCAACAGCGGCACGTGCTCGGCTTTGGGCAGAATAAGGGTGAGCGGCCCGGGCCAAAAGCGCTCGGCCAGTTTGTAGGCTGCATCCGGCACCTCCCGCACAATCCCGCTGACCAGGGACACCGCGTGGGTGTGCACGATGAGCGGATCAAAAGCCGGACGGTTCTTGGCCTCAAAAATCTTCACCACCGCCTTCTCGTCATAGGCGTTTGCCGCCAACCCGTAAACCGTTTCGGTGGGAATAGCCACCAAGTCGCCTTGCGTAAGAAAGGATACTGCACGCTGTAAATCAGTGCCGATGTCTGCCATAGTACTTTAATAATCCTGCAAAGCTACTACGATGTTCTCTCATTTACAGCCGGGAAATCTGTTTTAAGTTTGTATTAAGGAAAATGCCCTTAAAACAGAAAGCCCTGCTTTGTGGGCAGGGCTTTCTGTTTTTGATAATATATAGACTTCTAACTTACACCGTTTCTTTCTGGTACAGTTTGGCCAAGGTAGCTACGGCGTAGTCAATCTCTTCTATGGTGTTGTACTTGCTGAACGAGAAGCGTACGTTGCCGCGCTCCATGTCTGACCCAATGGCTCGCAGCACGTGCGAACCCAGATCGACCCCGCTGGTGCAGGCGCTTCCGCCCGAGGCCGAGATCTTGTTGATGTCCAGGTTGAAGAGCAGCATCTCGTTCATCTCAGATACAGGCAGACTCACGTTCAGGACCGTGTACAGGCTATTATCGGCTTCCGCGGAAAGACCGTTGAACTGCACGTCTTCAATCTGCTCGCGCAGTTTGGAGATCATGCGGTCTTTGAGATTCTGGATGTGCTGGTGGTGCTGGTCCATGTCGCGGTACGCGATCTCCAACGCTTTCGCCAGCCCAATGATGCCGTACACGTTCTCGGTGCCGCCGCGCATGTTCCGCTCCTGCGATCCGCCCTGGATCAATGGGTTGATCTTCACCGATGAATCGACATAGATAAAGCCCACGCCTTTTGGTCCGTGGAATTTATGGCCCGAGCCCACCAGAAAATTCAAGCCCAAGGCCTGCACATCGTGGCGGTAATGGCCCATGGTCTGCACCGTGTCTGAGTGGAAGATGGCGTCATACTTCTTGCAGATGTGGGCAATGGCCTGGATGTCGTTGAGGTTACCCAGTTCATTGTTGGCGTGCATGATGGACACCAACGTGCGGGGCTGTGAAGCCAGCGTCTGCTCCAGATGCTCCAAGTCCAGCACACCGTTTCCGTCTACCTTCAGCATGGTCAACTCCACCTCACCGGTTTTCTCCAGCGCCTCCAGCGAGTGCAGCACCGCGTGGTGCTCCAGCGGAGAAGAGATGGCGTGCTTGATTCCCAGGCTGCGGATGGAGCAGATAATGGCCAGATTATCGGCCTCGGTACCACCGGAGGTAAAGAAAATCTCAGACGGCGACGCGTTGATCAAGCCGGCTACTGTCTTTCGGGCGCCTTCAATGGCGGCCCGCACCTGTCTCCCGTGTGCGTGTATGGACGATGGATTTCCGTAGTGCTCCAGCATGAAGGGAGCCATTACATCAAAAACTTCTTTGTCTATGGGCGTGGTGGCCGCATTATCTAAATATACACGCATGAGGAGAATTACTTTTTACAACAACAACAGGTGAAACAGGTCCGGTTCATAGGAAGCCTTCTTAGAAAAAATAAAAGCTATGTATTTATATTCAACTACGATTTAACAGAGATAATCTCTTTGATATCGCCAATGATTTTATTGGCCAGATGGTCAGCGGTGGAGAGGCTGTCAGACTCGGCGTAAATCCGGATGATAGGCTCGGTGTTAGATTTACGCAGGTGCACCCACTCTTTGTTGAACTCAATCTTAACGCCGTCAATGGTGTTGATGGGTTGCTTGGCGTAATGCTTCTGCACTTTGCCTAGCACCGCGTCTACATCAATGTCTTTGGTAAGTTCTATCTTGTTTTTAGAGATGTAATAGTTAGGGTATGTGGCACGCAGTTGGGTCATAGTAAGGCCAGTTTTAGCCAAATGACTTAAAAACAAGGCAATCCCTACTAAGGCATCGCGGCCGTAGTGCAGTTCTGGGTAGATGATGCCTCCGTTGCCTTCGCCCCCGATGATGGCGTTCTGGGCTTTCATCATGTTCACCACATTCACCTCGCCTACGGCTGCGGCAAAGTACTGGCCTCCGGCTTTCTCAGTGACATCGCGCAGGGCGCGGGTAGAAGACAAATTGGAGACAGTGTTTCCTACCTGGTTTTGCAGAACGTAATCAGAAACGGCTACCAGGGTATATTCCTCGCCAAACATGCTGCCGTCTTCGTTCACCAAGGCTAAACGGTCAACGTCTGGATCAACCACAATACCCAGATCAAACTTGCCTTTCTCCATGAGACGGGCAATCTCGCCCAGGTTCTCCGGGAGCGGCTCTGGGTTATGGGCAAAGTGCCCGGTGGGCTCGCAGTGCAGTTTCTCAATCTGCTGCACCCCTAAAGCCTCTAACAGCATAGGCACGGCAAATCCTCCGCTGGAGTTCACGGCATCTACCACCACGCTGAAGTTTTTAGCTCTGATCGCCTCTACATCTACCAGCGGCAAATCAAGAATGGTTTTGATATGCTCCTGCAGGAATTGGTCGTCCTGGGAGTATGCGCCTAGCTTGGTTACCTCGGCAAACTCAAACGCTTCCTGCTCGGCCAATTCCAACACCAACTTACCTTCGGCATCGTTAATGAACTCACCTTGTTGGTTCAGGAGTTTGAGGGCGTTCCATTGCTTTGGGTTATGGCTGGCAGTAAGAATGATTCCGCCGCCGGCATTCTTGGCAGGCACTGCCATCTCCACTGTTGGGGTGGTAGACAAGCCCAGATCAATGACGTTAATGCCTAATCCCTGCAGCGTAGCGGCCACCAAGCGGTTCACCATTTCGCCAGAAAGGCGGGCGTCACGCCCAATTATTATTGTATCATTGTTGGTGGTCTGCAGTACCCAGGTACCAAAAGCCGCCGCAAATTTCACTACATCAACCGGTGTAAGGGCGTCTCCTACCTGACCTCCAATTGTTCCTCTTATTCCTGAAATTGATTTTATAAGTGCCACTGATTCCAAATTTTGAACACGCAAAAGTAGTAAAATAGAAATGATTCAACGCAAGGAAAGGTAACAAAGGTCCAGGCTCGGCTTCCGGGGTGGCGCTTGCATCTGGCTTGGCAGGAAGAAATTTGCGACAAGCAAAACCTTCTACCAAAGTTCTCATTAGTAGACAATAGAGGTAAATAGCCGCCTGTTCAACCTAAATCCAAAAAAGGTTTTTCTCTTAAGGTTCATGCGTTTTGAGCCTACTTTTTCAGAATTATAAGACAAACAGCAACCAAGACTGCCTCTTTTTAGGCAAGCAGATATCTTTTTAGGGCAAACAGCGTTTTAGTGCAAATTCCAAAAACCTAACTCGGTTTTAGGCGTTCTCTCAAATACACCCACTTTTTATGGCAGTTGGCGGCTTTAAACGCCTGTGAGCAACGCCCGAAGAAAAAACTTTACTTTTTTTCTTCCCCGGTTATGGAATCCTTATGAAACATGCATCATGGTAGTAAATAAATCGTTCTTGCCCGGGACCAGGTCTTGGAGAGAACGTAACCTGTTTCAAGGCCGAAATCCTGATTTTAGCCCCAAAACAAGTTCGGTTGATTCACCCTCACCGGTAAAGTTTATGGTTTGTTGTGTTATTGTTTCATTAAGAAATCTCGCATAGCTCATGAATTGTTAACAATACGTTTATCTTTGTTAAATGGAAACCCCGGTAGTACCCGCTTACCCCCGCCAAGCCCAGTTAGATGCTTTTAACCGTCTGCTGGATATTTTAGATGATTTACGTGAAAAATGCCCCTGGGACAGGAAACAAACCATGGAAAGCCTGCGGCACCTCACCATTGAGGAAACCTACGAGCTCTCTGAGGCCATTCTCACCCAGGACCTCCCGGAAATCAAGAAAGAGTTAGGCGACGTACTGCTGCACCTGGTTTTCTATGCGAAGATCGCTTCTGAACAAGGGGCCTTTGACATCGCGGCGGTGCTCAACGCCCAATGCGACAAATTGGTTTTCCGGCACCCCCATATCTACGGTGACACCAAGGCAGATACAGAGGAAGAGGTAAAGAAGAACTGGGAGAGTTTAAAACTGAAAGAAGGCAATAAATCTGTTTTGTCGGGCGTTCCTTCCTCGCTTCCGTCCATGGTGAAAGCCATGCGCATCCAGGAGAAGGCCCGCGGTGTTGGATTTGATTGGGATGAACCTTCCAAAGTTTGGGAGAAGGTAGAGGAAGAAATGGCTGAGTTCAAGGCTGAGTTTGACAAACCGCAACTCAGCGAAGAAGACAAGGCCAAAGCCACCGATGAACTGGGTGACGTCTTTTTTTCCCTGATCAACTTTGCCCGTTTCCTGGACCTTAACCCAGAAGAAGCCCTGGCCAAAACCAACCAGAAGTTCATTCACCGGTTCCAGTACCTTGAGAAAGCGGCCGCTACGCAAGGGAAAAAACTAAGTGAGATGACGCTGGCCGAAATGGATGTATATTGGAACGAAGCAAAACAAAAAGCCAACCCGGGATAGAAACCAAATACTTAAGAATACCTTAAATAGATTGTACTTTTGCAATAAATTTTCCGGTATTATTTGATAAATTGCGTTTAAATCCCTAGGCTTGTATTTAGGTTGCTCCCAAACAGAAGTAACTCTCTCGCTGATTTAGCAGTTAAAAGGGAATTATTAACGTATAAAGAGCATTAAACTTTTTAACAACCAATTCATTATCAACAACTAACACAGTAACACAAACAACTAAACCTAAATTTTTAGAAACAATGGAAAAAAAGAGTGCACCTGCAACTGCAAAACCAGCAAAACAAGAAGGCAAAGCAGGCTCAATGTTCGCAAGCATCGTAATTCCGGTAGCCATCATTGCTGCTGTTTGTATTTATCTGTTTATCCTTGGTAACGGAGCTAACTTTGAAGGCGGCGACAACGCCAATCACCCACTTCCAGGCAACATGCTGGGCCAGGTGTACAAAGGTGGATTCATTGTGCCAATCCTGATTGCGATCAACATTCTGGTAATCACTTTCTCAATTGAGCGTTTCTTAACAATCAACAAAGCAAAAGGCGGTAAAGGCCTGGAGTCTTTCGTGAGAAGCGTGCGTCAGAAAATGAACGCCAACGATATCAATGGCGCTATCGCTATCTGTGACCAACAGAAAGGTTCAGTAGGAAACGTGGTGAAAGCCGGCTTGCTGAAATACCAGGAAATGCACAACGAGCACGGTATGACCAAAGATCAGCGTATCCTGGCTATCCAGAAGGAAATTGAAGAAGCTACCGCTCTTGAGTTGCCAATCCTGGAGAAAAACCTGGTAATCATCTCTACCATCGCCTCTATCTCTACCCTGGTAGGTCTTATTGGAACGGTATTGGGTATGATTAAAGCGTTCGCGGCTCTTGCAACTGCAAGTGGTGCACCAGACGCTACCCAGCTGGCAAACGGTATCTCTGAGGCTTTGATCAACACAGCCCTTGGTATCACTGGTTCTGCTATCGCCATCGTTGCTTACAACTTCTTCACCAGCAAAATTGATGAGTTGACTTACAGCATTGATGAGGCTTCTTACAGCATTATCCAGACGTATGCTGCGCAGCACACTGAAAACAACAGAATCTAATTAGAACTTCTCGCTTAGAAGGAAAAAATGCCTAAAGTAAAAGTACATAGAACCTCTCCATCCCTGGACATGACGCCCATGGTGGACTTGGCATTCCTTCTGGTAACGTTCTTCATGCTTATTTCGAAGTTCGCACCAGAGGAAGCGCTGGTAGTGGATACGCCTTCTGCGACAACAGAAATCAAAGCCCCGGACGCCAACGTGATCACCATCAGTATTGGTAACGATGAGCGGGTTTTCTTTGGAGTAGACGACAAAAACACTAAACTGAGACTGATAGATAAAATAAGTGAGAAATACGGAGTAGGCTTCACCCAACCAGAGAAAGAGGTTTTTGCTTCTCTGTCTTCATTTGGAGTTCCCATTTCTCAGCTTAAATCTTATTTGGCTCTGAAACCCGAAGATCAGAAAAAGGTGAACCAACCAGGTATTCCTATTGATTCTACCAGAAATGAGTTAGGTGACTGGGTTCAATTGGCCCGTTATTCTAATCCCCAGTCTATTGTAGCCATCAAAGGAGACCAAAAAGCAGGTTACCCAGTTGCTGGTCGTGTGATTGAGATCTTGCAGGAGAAGAACGTGAACCGTTTCAACCTTGTAACAGATATGGAAGTTAAACCTGTTATCAAATAACGAAAGGGAAACGACATGGCAGAAATACAACAGCAAGGCGGCGACGAAGGCGGTAAGAAACGGGCCAAGAAAGGCTCTACCAAAGTGGACATGACCCCAATGGTAGACCTAGGCTTCCTGTTGCTCACATTCTTCGTAATGACCACTACCCTGGCCAAGCCGCAGATCATGGAGATCAACATGCCGGTGAAACCCAAAGACAGACAAGAGCAGAATGAATTGAAAGCGTCTAACGCCTTTACCGTTCTCCTTGGCGGCGATAATAGAATCTTCTATTACCGCGGTCTTCACCAGCCAAACATGAACATCATCCCGCAAGTGGAGGAGAGCAACTGGTCTGGTAAAGGTATCAGACAAGTAGTTCTGGATGCAACCCGCGCCAATCCTAATCTGGTAGTGCTAATTAAAGCTGATGAGACCTCTTCTTACAAGAACCTTGTGGATATCTTGGATGAGATGAGTATCACCAACACCCAGAAGTACGCCGTAGTGGAATTGGACAACGCAGATGCCACTTTGCTTAGAAACGCAGAAAAAGGAGGAGGAGCGCAATAATGGATAATCAACGTTTAGCAACCGCCTCTCTTGATGATATGGTCTTTGAAGGCCGTAACAAAGAGTATGGTGCGTACATGCTTCGTAAGCTTTACACGAAGCACGTAAACCGGGCAATTGTCATTGCCATTATCCTGTTCGTACTCTTTTTGAGTATTCCTTTGATTCAGTCAATGTTCAAAGATGAGGATGCAGTGACTAAGGCACCGGTAGTAAAAGTAGTGGACTTGGCTGCGCCGCCTTCCGTTGAGAAGGTAGTGCCACCACCGCCACCACCACCAGATGCCCCACCACCCCCACCACCCGTACGTTCAACCGTTAAATTCACTCCTCCGGTAGTGAAGAAAGACGAAGAAGTACAGAAAGAGGAGATTCCGGATGTAAAGGAACTTCAAAAGACAGACGCCGGTACTGAAACCGTGAAAGGTGACCCAACTGCGCCGCCAACCCTTGAAGGGATTGAGAACGGCACAGGCCCAACTGGTCCGGTACAGGAAGTCTTTGAAGACAAGGTTTACATTGCGGTAGAGAAAATGCCTGAGTTCCCAGGCGGGATGGCAGCCATGATGAAATACATGGGTGAGAAATTCCGCATCCCATCAGCCGCTCAGCGTGCTGGTGCAGAAGGTAACGTGGTACTCTCTTTCGTAGTAGGCCCAACCGGGGAAATCACCAACATTGAAGTTCTAAAAGGCCTTGGTTATGGTCTGGATGAAGAAGCCGTACGTGTTATCAAGGGTATGCCTAAGTGGAGCCCAGGGGAGCAGAACGGCCGTAAAGTATCTGTAAAATATACAGTTCCTTACCGCATCGTGATCAAGTAACCAAATACCTTCACTGGTACTTTACAAAAAACTCCGGAGACAGACCTTCTTAAAAGAATGGTTTTGTCTTCGGAGTTCTTTTTTACCAACATGCCCGAAATCACGTATTATACTTGAAATAAGCCCAAAAGCAGCAACATGAATTATTCCAGAAGACCCCAGCAAGAAGACCGGGGAAGCGCCTACGGAGGCATCATGAAATATGTGTCCCTGCTTATGGTGCTTCTATACTTTGGCTTTGGCTTGTACGTTTTATTTTCTACCGAAAGGCAAATCCCCTTCCCAAGGGATTATAAATATATACTAGGAGGCCTCCTCCTTTTCTACGGTTTGATTAGATTTGTGAGAGCGTACCAACAGTACTTCAAAAAAACCAGACGAAATGAAGAAGATTAATCTTTTAACTTTTCTATTTACTGCAGGTGTGGCTCTTGCTACTTTCTCGTGCGGTCAGTCTGGGAACAAGAACACAGACACTCCAACGTCAGGAAGTATCAAGATAAGCGCAGATGAATCTTATGCACCTATCATAGACTCGCAGATCCAGACGTTCCAGGGCTTGTACAAATATGCTAAAGTACAAGCCGTGTATAAGCCGGAAGCCCAGGTAGTGCATGACCTTCTTACTGACACCATCAGGTTTGCCATCATGGCCCGTCAGTTGAATGACCGGGAGAAAGCTGAGTTTGAGAAGCTCAAGCTTACGCCCCGGATGAACAAAATTGCGGTAGACGG
This sequence comes from Rufibacter aurantiacus, assembly GCF_017916345.1. Taxonomy (NCBI): domain Bacteria; kingdom Pseudomonadati; phylum Bacteroidota; class Cytophagia; order Cytophagales; family Hymenobacteraceae; genus Rufibacter; species Rufibacter aurantiacus. Next base: position 869,746 of record NZ_JAFMSV010000004.1, on the reverse strand, counting down.
GATAGCGCTTATCATAAACAAGGAAAACACAGACACTACCCTTACCTTACAACAGGTTAGAAGCATATTCACGGGCAAGACAACCTCCTGGCGCCAACTGGATCCCAAGGCCCAGGATGGCAAGATCACCATTGTGTTTGACAACAGTAACTCTAGTACGGCCCGCTTCATCCTGGACTCAATCAACCTGAAGCAGCCTCTGCCGCCAAATACTTACGCATCCACCTCTAATGCTAACCTGGTGGACTACGTTGCACAGAACAGAAACGCAATTGGCGTCATAGGCGTGAACTGGATTAGTGACCGCCGCGACAGCACGGCTATTTCTTTTCTCAAAAAAGTGAATGTAGTAGGAATCAGCAGAAACGAGAACCCTACTTCTGAAGATGATTTCATCCAACCTTACCAAGGATATTTGGCCCAAGGAACTTATCCACTACGCAGAGAGGTTTTTATAGTAAGCAAAGAGGCCCGCGCAGGACTTGGCACAGGTTTTGCATCCTTCATATCAGGAGATCGGGGCCAAAGAATAATTTTAAAATCGGGCTTAGTCCCAGCCTCTATGCCAGTTCGGATAGTAGGGTTTAGACAGTAATAATTAACTAGAGTTTCACTAACACTAACAACCAAGACAAATGATTAAGAACTGGAAGACGTATGGAGTTTTGGCGGCCGCTTTCTTCACTGCCGCTGGAGCCTCAGCACATAATGATGGGCTGCGTTCTGGTAAGATTGAAAAACAACTAACATCAATACAATCCCCCCAGGATCAATTGATATTCGCTTCTTATGCTGTACAAGATAATTCTGCTGCCGGCTTGGTGAAACAAGGGAAAGCAGCCCTTGAGCAGAACAAACTGGCAGAAGCGCAGCAGTTTTTTGACAAAGCGTTGGCCTTGAGCAAATCAAAAGACAACAACGTCAAGATCATGATTGGTGAAGCGTATGTGACATCAGGAGTGAAAGATTTGTCTCCGGCTATCAAACTTCTGGAAGAGGCTACCAGCAAAGACACTAAAAACGCGAATGCGTTTGTGTTGCTTGGTGATGCTTACCTGCACAACAAAACCGTAGATGGCGGAAAGGCTATGGCCAGCTATGACAAAGCTTTGGCGGCAGACGGCAAATTTGCCAAAGCCCATTTACGCAAAGGACAGCTGTACGTACAGTCTCGTAACTTTACCCAAGCCAAAGAAGCCTTGGACGCTGCCGTAGCCGCAGATCCAAACTACGCTCCTACTTACCTGGAGTTAGCCGAGTTGTACTACCGTGCCGAGCAGTATGCGAAAAGCTCTGAGTACATCAAGAAGTATGTGTCAATGGCTGAGAACACACCAGAGACCCGTGCCAAGTATGCTTCTATCCTTTACCTTACCAAGGATTACCCTAACGCCATGACAGAGATTCAATCTGTTCTGAAGAGCGATCCTAACAACATTGCCATGAACCGTTTGTTGGCATACAACTACTATGACACCAAACAGTATGACAAAGCCTTAGAAGCCATTACTGCTTACTTCAATAAGTATGATGAGTCTAAGCGCATTCCTTCTGACTACGAGTACTATGCCAACATTCTGGTAGAGAACAAGAAACCACAGGAGGCTGTTGCTGTCATTGAGAAAGCGAAACAACTTGATCCTAAAAACCCGCTCTATGATGATCTTTTAGCCAAGCAATACCTGGCTCTTAAGAACTATCCTAAAGCGATCCAGGCATACAAATCAAAGTTCGCGACCACGCCTCCCAACAACACAGATTTGTTCTACTACGGTTATGCCCATGAGTTGAATGATGACTTCAAAACCGCGGATAGTGTATACACCATCATCACCACCAAGAACCCTACCTATGCGTACGGTCACTTCTGGAGAGCCCGTGTAAACTATAGCTTAGACCCTGAAACAAAAGCAGGCCTGGCCAAACCGCACTACGAGGAGTTCATCAAGCTGACTTCCGGTGATAAGGAGAAGTACAAGAAAGACTTGATCACTGCTAACAACTATCTTGGCTACTACTATTATCTGAAAAAAGATAAAGCCAATGCCATGAAGCACTGGCAAGAAGTGAAAACATTGGATCCGGCAAACGCAGATGCCACCAACGGTTTGAATGGATTGAAAGCCATGAAGTAATCTTCTTTAACAACATAAAAAAGCGCCTCTTACTATAAGAGACGCTTTTTTTATGTCCAATGATGACTGCCTTATAACTGCTGCTTCTATAGAAAAGAGAATAGATCAACAGGTAATTTTTGCACCTACTACAGCAAAACAACACTTACTTCAATCCGGAGAAATCAACTCCTGACACTTTCCACAACCATGCACCCTATTATCTTATCGAAGGCTGAAAAAATAAGATGGTGCTACATTTTCTAAGATAGACAAACCAGTTTTAAGGCCATTTTGGTGCTACTCTGGCAACTTCCTTCTCACCTGTATTATGCCTCTTTTCCAAAAAACAGAAATAAAATGAGGCTTTACTTCTTCTATCCAATTGAGTTAAATGAATATACGAAAGGCTATAAGGGCGACTGGTATAAAGGCCCATTCCTAGCTTTGAATCCGGTTCTGAAGCACTTCCCCGTATTGTCTCCATTTTTCTAAAGCCGCCACGAAATCTGAAGGTAATTCTGATTCGAAAAAGACAAATTGCTGGGTAGTTGGGTGAATAAAGCCCAATGATTTGGCATGCAGGGCCTGCCTAGGTAACAAATCAAAGGTATTCTGCACAAAGGCCTTGTACGAACCCGTTTGCTGCCCTTTCAGAATCTTATCCCCTCCATAGGTAGCATCATTGAATAGCGGGTGCCCCATGTACTTCATATGGGCCCTAATCTGGTGCGTGCGCCCTGTCTCCAGGTTGCATTTGATAAGACTGCAGTAAGTAAAGCTTTCCAAGACCTCATAATGCGTAACGGCGGGCTTCCCGAAATCGCCCTCGGGGTAAACGGCCATTACTTTCCTATCCTTTACACTGCGCCCGATGTGCCCTACAATTGTACCCTTTGCTTGGGCGGGAACACCCCAGACAATGGCATAATAGGTTCTTTCAATGGAATGGTCAAAGAACTGCTTGGCCAGGTAAGTCATAGCAAACTCTGACTTCGCAATTACCAGTAAGCCGGAGGTATCTTTGTCAATCCGGTGTACCAGGCCGGGCCTGATCTCCCCGTTTCTGGAGGTGGGCAGGTTCTGCAGGTAATACACCAATCCGTTCACCAACGTACCAGACCAATTGTTATACGCGGGGTGCACCACCATACCGGCGGGCTTGTTGATCATCATCAGCTCCTCGTCTTCGTACACAATGTTGAGCGGAATATTCTCCGGCACCACATCTGTGTCGCGGGGAGGGTTGGCCAGCGTAACGGTAATCACATCCAGAGGCTTTACTTTATAGCTGGCCTTGGTGGGTTTTCCGTTCACGCGTACAGACTCTGCTTTGATGGCATCCTGCAATTTGTTACGGGTTACGTTAGGCAAACGGTCCATCAGGAACTTGTCTACTCGTAACAGTGCCTGGCCTTTGTCTACCTGTATCCGGTGGTGCTCATATAACTCATCAGAATCGGCGGAGGCCAAATCTTCAATCTCGTCTTCTGGGGCGTCAGGTAGTTGCATGCGTTTTAAGCCTGTTTTCTAAAATATAGCACAAAAATAAAGAGCCGGTAACGATAATCGTCACCGGCTCTTGAGTATTAGAAAGGATTAACCTTATTTTTTCTTTTTCACGGGAGCAGCGTTGTTCACGGCAGGCTTAGGAGAAGAAGCACCTGGGGTAGCAGCAGAAGCAGCTGGAGAACCTTTAGGAGCTGGCGTTACACCAAGATCTTTCAACACCAGGTCAGTGAAGCTGTTTCCATCCTCTGGTCCGTACAACAGAGCCTCGGCGGTAAAGATGTGGGTGTATCCGTTTTCTTTAGCCACTTTGTCAATTGACTTCTGGATTTTATTCATCACTGGCTCTAAAGCAGCTTGCTCTTTTTTCTGCAAAGAAGCATCTGCGTTACGCTGGAATTCTTCAATAGAAGCCTGCAGGGTAGTAAGCTCTTTTTCTCTGTCTGCTCTTACCACATCGGTCATGGTAGGGGCACCTTTTTTATAAGCTTCTACTTTAGTCTGATAATCTTTGTACTTGTTCTGAAGCTCTTTCTCCAATTGACCGCTGTGGGCTTTCAGATCAGACTCAATCTGGCGGCTTTCAGGTAGCTGGCTAATGATGTAGTTAGCATTGGTATAGCCAATTTTAACTGTTCCTGTCTGTGCAAAAGAAGCCACACTTACCAATAGAAAAGCGGCTACTAACAGAGATTTCAATTTGTTCATTGTAAGTTACTTAGTTTGTTTAATTGTTTTTCTTTTTAACTGGGGTTGTTGCTTTGCGGGAAGGCGTAGCTTTCTTGTTTGAGTTGGTAGGATTCTCTGTGGTAACAGCCCCTTCCGGCAGTGGCGGTACATCGGCCGGATCATCTTTCAAAGCATCTGCCGGGCGAGCCCCTGCGGTATTCTGCTCTTTAGATGCCAGGCCAAGTTCCTCCAGCACAAATTCGGTGTAATCATGCCGGGGATCTGTGTACAGCATCACCATATCACCAGACTTGTCAAACATGAAGTTGAGGCCGCGTTGCCTTACAATTTTCTCCACCGCTTCAAACAACTGGTCCTGCGCTGGTTTTATCAGTTCTTGGCGTCTTTTAAACAAAGAGCCCTCAAAACCGAACATCTTCCGTTGGAATTCCCGAAGTTCTGTTTCCTTGCGGTTGATCTCCTCTTGCCGCTTCACTTTCATGTCGGGCGTTAACAGAATCTCCTCAGCCTGATAACTCTTTTGGAGCTTTTCAAGTTCCGCCCGCATGCCCTCTATTTCCTTCTGCCAAGACTGAGATAGCTTTTCCACCTCGGCCTGGGCATTGGCGTAAGCGGGCATTTTCTGCAAGATAAAACCAGAATCAATATAGCCAAAGCGCTGCGCATTTACCTCCTTCCCAAACAGAAGGAACAAACCCATCACCATAAAGCACTTTAACTTCTTCATCACTTCTATCTTAACAAATTCTGTTCCAATTATCTGATTTGCTGACCTATGATAAAGTGGAATTGACCGCCGTTAGCACCTGGGCGTCCTGGCACGGTGTCAAGTCCCCATCCGTAGTCAAAGCCTAGCAAACCGAAGGCCGCCATAAACACCCTGGCGCCTACCCCTACAGAACGATACAGTTTGAAAGGATCGTATTCACGGTAAGTACCAAAGTTATTACCAGCTTCAGCAAATCCAAGGACAAACACCGTTGCTGCTGGGTTCAATGAAACCGGGTAGCGCAGTTCTGCTACGTATTTGTTAAAGGCGATACCACCGGCCGCATTAGGTGTGATACTTTCGTCTTCATAACCTCTCAAGCCAATGTAATCTGTGGCCACAATGAATGAACCACCGCCTAAACCAGAGCCACCCAACTTGAAGCGCTCAAACGGCCCGATTACTCCTTTAGAACTGTATGTCCCGATGAAGCCAAAGTGAGCACGGGTATTCAGTACCAGTTTGCCATCGCCGCTTAATGAATGGAACCAAGAGGCATCAAACATCCATTTGTGGAACTCAATCCACTGGAAGTTATTCACGCTGTTCCTAAACAAAGAGTAAGGCGGAGTGAAGGTCACATTCAGGCCAATGGAAGAACCGGAACGGGTATAAGTTGGGTTGTCAATACTAGAGCGGGCGAAAGACGTGATAAACGAGATGTTGTTCGCATCTCTGATTTGGTCTGCCTCGGCGTACCCTCTAAAGATGGTAGATCCGTTGCTCATATTATACCTGAAGTAAGAAATTGAATTACTTAAGGTGAAATAGTCATCTGGCCAACGCAATCTTCTACCCAGGTTCACACTAGCCCCCGAGATATCAATGAAAGCATTTTCTGCCTGGCCAAACTCATCCTGTTGTGTATAGCGCTGGATGGATTTGCTCAAACTTACCGTTAGAGAGTTAGGACGGCGCCCGCCCAACCAAGGCTCAGTAAAGGACAATGAGTAAGACTGGTAACGCTTACCATTTGCCTGAATGTTCAAAGCCAGACGCTGCCCATCGCCGGACGGAACCGGCCTCCACTGCTTCCAGTCTGTAGCTTTGCGTAATGAGAAGTTGTTCAACACCAAGCCCACAGTTCCTACCGCACCAAGGCCACCACCCCAACCACCAGAAAGTGTAATCTGGTCATTAGGCCGTTCCTCAACGGTGTAGCGGATATCTACCGTTCCATTCTCAGGGTTTGGAACTGGCTCCATACCAATTTTCTCCGGGTCAAAATAACCAAGGTTGGAAAGTTCACGCTGCGAACGAATCAAGGCAGATCTGCTGAAGTTCTGGCCAGGCAACGTACGCAATTCCCGAAGAATCACATGGTCACTGGTTTTGGTGTTACCAGTTACTGAAATACTGTTGATAGTGGCCTGAGAACCTTCGCTCAGACGCATTTCAATATCTATGGAATCTCCGTCTACAGCAACCTCTACCGGCTCAATCTGGAAGAACAGGTAACCGTCATCCATGTATAAAGAGGTGATGTCGTTTCCGTTAGGATTGTAGTTCAGGCGCTTGTCTAGTTCTTCTCTGTTGTAAACATCACCTTTGTTCAGCCCCAGTACCCTGGCCAGCATGGCATCATCATACAGGTAGTTTCCGCTCCAGCTAATGTTGCGGTAATAATACCTGCGGCCTTCATCCACTACAATCTTGATGCCTATACGGTCATCGCTGATCTTGTAAATAGAATCTGATACGATGGCTGCATCACGGAAACCTTCTGAGTTATAGAAGTCAAGCAGGAGCTTCTTATCCGCTTCAAACTCGGTTTTGTTGAATTTGGCGCCGGTGAAAATCTTATAGAATTTCTTTTCCTTGGTCTTCTTCAGCTTCCGCTTCAGTTGTGACTCACTGAACATTTCGTCCTCGTCACTCCAGATACCCGAGATAAAGCCTCCGAAACCTTCTTTTCTGCTTTGACCGGTAGCGGCGTTGATTCTCTCAATGTCCAGTTCCCCAATACGTACCTTCTCTCCTTTATCTACTCTTATCTCCAGCGCCACGCTGTTTGCGATGACTGAGTCTGGGGTTTGTCTGATTACCACCTGGGCATTCAGGTACCCTTTGTCCTGGAAGAACTTCTGCACCGTGGTGCGGGTAGAGTTCAACAGTGCGTCTGTCACTACCCTGCCCTTGTTCAAAGAAATTGATTTCTGCAGATCCTCAGCCTGGGATTTGGTAGCACCGGAAAAATCAAAACGGGATAACCGGGGGCGCTCAGTTAGGAAGAAGTCAAGGAAAATATTGTCTCCCTCAATTTTAGTGGCGCGCACATCTACCCCGCCCAAGATTCCCTGATCCCAAAGTTTTTGGATGGCTCTGCTGATAGCATCACCCGGCACATCAATCTCATCCCCTATCCTTAACCCGGTAAGAGAAATCAACGTAGTAGGATCAAGGAACTTGGCACCACTCACCGTGATACCGCCAATCTTATATTTCCGGGGATTTGCGTAATCAATGGTAGCGGCATTGCTGCTGCCAACCCCTAGTCTGATCTGCGCATTAGCAGTTACACCAGACATTACTAACAGGCATAACAGCCAAAAATACTTACTCATTAAGAATGTGCTTTTTGTAATTGTTCGCTTGTCTTCCCAAAGCGGCGTTCGCGCTGCTGAAAAGCAAGTATGGCTTCATAAAGATGCTCTTTCCTGAAATCTGGCCAGAGAAGATCTGTAATATACAATTCTGTATAGGCAAGCTGCCAAAGCAAAAAGTTACTTATTCTCTGCTCCCCGCTGGTCCTGATTAAAAGCTCCGGGTCTGGCATACCAAAGGTATTCAGATAATCCTGTACTATGCGCTCATTGATAGCCTCAGGTTCCAGTTCCCCGGCTTTAACCAAAGAAGCCATCCTCTGCATGGCATTTACCAACTCCCAACGGCCGCTGTAGCTCAGAGCCAGGACCAGGGTCATCCGGGTATTTTGGCTGGTAATCTGGATTGCCTCTTCCAACTGCTTACGGCAAGCCTGAGGCAAGGCTGCTAAATCGCCAATAGACTGCAGCCGGATATTGTTCTTATTCAAGGTCTCGGTTTCCTTGCGGATGGTGCTCACCAACAACTGCATCAGGGCCTCTACTTCATATTTAGGCCTTGACCAGTTTTCTGTGGAGAATGCGTAGAGCGTTAAATAGTGAACTCCCAGTTCTGCCGCCGCCTCCACCGTTTCGCGCACGGCAGTGATGGCATTCTGATGGCCAAAAATCCTAAGGTTCCCCTTTTTCTTTGCCCATCTACCGTTTCCATCCATGATAACGGCAATATGTTGGGGCAAATTGCCTATGTCTATCTTTTCCTTCAGGCTCATTAAAAAGAAATTTCAATGCAATTTAGGAAAAGCTTAGCACTTTTTACTTATTATCCACACCCCCTGTCTTCTTTTACTTAACGGGGCAGTTGATCTTATAGAAGGTGTATGAGATACTAACCCCATTGTAGAAATACAAGTCTCTGCTGTTAGGGTTCATGACCTGCTCATTCTGATCGGTGAGATTATCAAAGGCATCTGTGAAGAGAACCCTCACGCCGGCTTCAAACCCAAGGTTCCAACGCTCAGAAAGGGCATACTTCACCCCTGCCCCCACCGGAACAGCCAAAGCGAAACCGGTTCTATACGCCTGCTGCTTGTCTGCATCTGTTGGATATATAATGGCAGGGTTCTGGGCTATTGTTTTGTTGTTGTATACTATACCGGCTACGCTTACAGTGAAGTAAGGAGTCCACCTGATAGGCCGCCTGAAATCATAGTAGTCCAGAAACTTATAGTCGATGCCGCCACTCAGCTCAAGAATACTGGTAGTCACAGTTGCTTGCCTGTACATAGACAGAGGCAGTTCCCTGGCCAGGAAAGAAGGGTTATCGGTAAAATCCTCATCCTTAGCCTTTATCTTACCAAGGAGCAAACCTACTTTCCAGGCTACGGCATTGGAGATATCCTTCTTATAGAAAATGTTAAGCGCCGGCCGGTTACTCTTCAAGCGGTATCTGGGCGCTATATCACCTTTATAGACAACTCCACCAATACCAATCCCTAACTCACTGGTAGTTTTGGGCTGTCCCGTCTGTTGCTGCGCTGTTGCGGGCAAGGCAAAAAAAACACTCCCTATTTGTACCAAGGTGCAAACAAGGAGTGTGCGTACTGTTTTTAAAATCATTTACTCAAAATCAGAAGGTGTTTCCGTATTAACGGAATTTCGGTCCTCTTCGTGCAGGAGTCAGAATATAATTTAAAGAAAAACCGGTAGTGATGTACCAGTCGTCATCAGACACGTCACCTCTTTGGTCACCTTTGGCACCATAACCATTTATTCTTCTATAACCATTCTCAGTAATGATTGGGTACTGGCTAGCTCTAGAGTTATCGGCACTTCTGTCAGACAAGATAGCAGCGGCTGTACTCAGGTCACTCTTATCAGCGTAAACGGTACTTACGTCATCCAGGTAGTCAGTGAAGGTTTTGCGCCAGGTGATCTCAAAGCCAAGATCCCAGTATCTGGCAAGCTTGTATTTCACCCCTAAACCAAAAGGAATAGCAAATTGAATCTTTTTGTATGGTTCTGGATAACCTGCTCCATTGGCGTACTGACCTTCAGTTCCTAAAGGCTGCAGTTCATACCAACCAGCAGGTAGACGTGGATCTGTTCCGTCATAATAAGCTTTGGGGTTGTGGTGGAACACTGCTACTCCCAGGAAGGCATATGGTGTAAAGTCAGGGCGGCGCATGAAAGTTCTGCGGTTCTCAAACAGGTCAACAATACCTTGCACGCTCAACTCCTTAATATCATTTCTGAAGCTTAGGTTACGCTTGTATCTTGGCTCGTTCTCTGGCTCTGAGAAATCAGCGCTTTTGCTGTCGTCACCGGTGATTCTACCCCAGGAAAGAGCAGCGCGGCCATAGATTCTCGGAGTGAATTTTCGGGTAAAGTTCACTGAGATACTTGGCCGGGTTGAAGCAAGGCGTAAGCTGGTAAAATCAGACTCAGGGGTAACATCGCCAAAATAATTCATGGCATTTAAGCTAACCCCTACACTATTGTAAAGGTTTCTTCTACTAAAACGCTGAGCTTCCGCCTCCGGAAGAGCAGCCATAAAGAGAACAAACAATATTAAAGAAGTAGAGAAAAATTTCTTCATGCCATCAACTGTTACTGATTTCATCAACTTATTACCGGTTTACTATTTAATTTGCAAAACAATGATTGCTCCGCAACGAACAAAATTATACCTTTTTTTTATACCTCAAACAGGTATATAGGATTTTTTTATATTTTAATTTTATTTAACCATTCCTTTGATCAAGCCCCCAGTGCATCTTAGTTCTAAGAGTAGTCAGAAAATTGACTTGATTCAACTTCACCAGCCTTGCATTGAAGTCCTCTCTCCGTACCGCTAACTGAATGGAAGCATCTACCGGCTTGGACCTGGAATCCAGAGAAACCAGATACCGGGTGCTTCTGCCCTCAATCTCAAAAGAAATCACGCTTTTGTCTGAGACCACCAAAGGCCGTACGTTCAAGTTATGAGGGCATACGGGAGAGATTACAAAATTGTTTGTCTGCGGCATCATCACAGGACCTCCACAAGAAAGCGAGTATCCCGTGGAACCAGTTGGAGTTGCCACTATCAGGCCGTCTGCCCAATAAGAATTTAAATATTCCCCGTCGATGTACGTATGCACGGCAATCATGGAGGACGTATCCCGCTTCAAGATCGAGAACTCATTCAACCCGAAGTTCTTGCCCTCAAATACCTCCTGATCGCTGTCCAGATGAATGAGAGATCTATCTTCCAGGGTAAAATGCCCTTTGAGCAAAGCATCAAGAGCCATTTCCAACTGAGCATAAGGGACTGATGCCAGGAATCCCAGGCGCCCCATGTTAATGCCCATAATAGGAATTTGCAAAGCCCCTACGTAGGTAACCGCATCTAGCAAGGTTCCATCACCGCCCAGACTGAGCATGTAAGTCACGTCCTGCAGACTGGTATCACGGGTAAAAACCTCGGCTTGGCTGGGCACAGAAGTGAAGGGAGCCAACGACTCCACAAAATGATCTGCCACCGTAAGTTCAATGCCTTGCTGCACCAGAATATCCATTAGCCGGCGCACAAAAGGAATCACTTCCTCTTTTACTGGCTTCCCGACTATTGCTATTTTCATGGTGTACTCAGATCAAAGATATTGCAACACATTCAATATCAAGACAAATATATAGGGTGTTTGCTTATATAGGAAATTTAAATATTCAAATACCGTAAAAGCATGTCCAGCCTGTCCTGGTCTTGCGGGGCGCTGGAAGTATCCTGGAACTGCGCGGTAATCTTATATCCAAACCGCTCCAGGGTAGCCACAATACGGGTAAGGTCGCCGGTATTTATCTTTAGAGTGAGCTTTATCTTGAAGATATCCACCTCGTCTGGCGAGACGTTGGCGCTCAGAATTTTGGCGTTGTTAGACTCTACTAGACGGCTGATTTCACTCAAAGAGTAATCTCGTTCTGCCATGCAGAGCACCAGAATACCGCCCTGCCCCTGGATGGCGGACATTTGCCCGAACGCCGAAATGGTGTCACTTACCGTGATAACCCCCAGGTATTCTTGCAGGTCATCTAGTACCGGCACCACCTGCACTTTGTTCTTGATGGCCAATTCCATCACGTTGTAAAAGTGCTGATTCTGTTGCACGTGCACATGCTCAAAATCAAAGGGAATGTTCTCTAAAACCGCCTCGGGGTTCTTGGCCTCCAGGACGTTTTCTTCGGTTACCAGACCCAGGTACTTCCGGTTCTTCACCACAGGCAATTGGTTCAGCCGGAACTCATCCATCCAACGTACCGCTTTCTCACCGGTGTCAGAGAGTTTGAGGGGCGGAACCATCTGGTTTATCAATTCTTCAGCTATCATAGGCAGCAGTCTTTAACAGGAATTCCTCTAAGATACTGTTAAAGGCCTCCGGATGTTCCATCATAGGTGCGTGGCAGCAATGGTCTATAAAACGAAGCTCTGATTTCTGGATCAATCTGTTGAATTCATGGGCCACCATAGGCGGCGTGATGGTGTCATTGAGACCCCAAATAAGCAAGGTAGGCGCCTTGATCCCACCCAAGTCCTTGCCCAGGTTGTTGCGCTGTGCCGATTTGGCGATGGAGATGATACGGAGCACTTTGGGATTGCTGTTGGTGATGTCAAAAACCTCATCCACCAGTTCTGGGGTAGCCACGGCCGGGTCATAGAACGTGTACTCTATGCGTTCTTTCACAAACTCATAGTTACCGCGCTTAGGGAACGAACCACCCATGGAATCCTCAAACAAGCCTGAGCTACCGGTGAGCACCAGGCGTTTCACATGCTCGGGGCGTTTTAAGGCGAACTCCAGGGCCACATGGCCGCCCAGCGAATTGCCTAGCAAGGTCAGGTCTGTCAGTTTTTTGTAGGAGATGAAATCCTCCACGAACTCCACCAAGCCGGGAACGCTGGCCTGCGGCAAAGGCATCTCGTACAGGGGCATGAGCGGAATAACCACGCGGTAGTTTTTATGGAAATAAGAGACCACTCCCTGCCAGTTACTCAACGCGCCAAACAACCCGTGCAAGAGCAAAAGCACTTCGCCTTCGCCTTCATCTATGTACTCAAACCCGCCTTCCTTCTTGATTTCCAAGTCCATGTGAGAAAATCGCTTGTATTGATAGTAAGTAGAAACAATTATAGGGATGTAATATTAGCAATATTCACCCAATTTCTGAGCATTTCCAGTCCGTGTTGGGTAAGGGCGGCCTCTGGGTGGAATTGCAAAGCATATAAAGGTAAGTGCGCGTGCCTGAACGCCATAAGCTCGCCCTCAGCGGTTTGCGCCAGCGGCACCAGGTCTGCCGGAGACTCCTGCACCACCAGCGAATGGTAGCGTACCACCGGTATCCTGGAAGGAAGCCCCGCAAAGATGGGGTCCGGCGCGCAGTATATCTCAGAAATTTTGCCGTGCATCGGCCGCAAGCCTTTCACCACTTTGGCCCCGAAGAACTGCCCCAGCGCCTGGTGCCCCAGACAGATGCCCAGCATGGGAAGCCGATCATGGTAATAGTCTATGACAGCGGGCATTACGCCGGCCCGCTCAGGCGTACCCGGCCCCGGTGACAGCACAATCCCATCCAGCGGCATAGCCTTGAGTTCCTCCAGCGGCACATCGTTGCGGCGCACCTCTACCACTACGCCCAACTGCCTGAAATAATCATAGAGGTTGTAGGTGAAAGAATCAAAGTTGTCTAAAAGCAGCAGCACAGAGAAGAAAACGCAGAGAAATGAAAAAAGATGTTCCTGTTTTAGGCCCGTTATCCATAGAACAGGTCTAAAACAGGAACGAAAAACAATTCAATTTATCCGATTACCGGGTGCTTTTATAAAATATTGCCCCCGTTTCAACGGTGTTTTTAGCAAAGCTGCCCTAAAACGGGAAAACTGGTTTTTAACCGAAAGACTCCAGCGCCTCGCGCCCGAACGGGATGATCCATTGCACGAAGGACCAGGCGCTGGGCGCGGCATCCAGGTAATAGGGGTACACCTCAGAGTCCCGAACAGATTGAAACGTCAGGTCCAGCCCGGTGGCGTGGGCAAAGTACACCAGGAGGCAGATACAGAAACCCCACTTCAAGGCCCCGATGAGAGCTCCGATAACATTGTCCATTAGACCGAGCGGTGTGAGGTGCACGGCTTTCTTGATGACCATGCCAATGGCCCTTACCGCAAACCCAATCCCGATGAACACCACCAGGTACGGCAGAAAGGGCAGGAACCCGGCGTTGTCGCCCAGCCACTCATGGATGGGCGGCGTTAACACGCCCACAAGCTTCATCCCGAAAACGGTAAGGATGATCAGAGTCGCCAAAGACGCGATCTCCAGCACCAGCCCTTTGAAAAAACCTTTGAAAGCGCCGTAAGCTACCGGCAGCAACAGGAAAAGGTCAAATGTACTCACGCGGGGTTCTTCTTAGGCGTTTGTGTTGTTCAGCAGCGCGTTCACAGCATTGGAGATCGCGCGACCATCGGCTTGGCCGGCCAGTTCGCGGGAAGCTACGCCCATCACTTTGCCCATATCAGAAGGTCCCAGGGCACCCACGCGCTGGATGATTTCCAACAGACGCTCGCGCAGGTCTCCCTCATCCAGTTGCTGGGGCAGGAATTCCTCAATCACAGCCAGTTCAGCCATTTCCACCTCCTCCAGGTCGGTACGGTTCTGGGCGCGATACACCTCAGCTGACTCGCGGCGCTGCTTGGCGGCTTTGGTCAAAAGTTTCAGCTCGGTGTCTGGGGTAAGGGCCTGCACCCCGCCTTTCTCGGTCTCGGCCAGCAGAATCTGGGATTTGATGGCGCGCAGGGCTTGCAGACGGGTCTTATCTTTGGCCAACATGGCTTGCTTAATGCCGGCTTCTACTTTTTCTTTCAAGCTCATAGTTTTATAGGTATAAATAGTGTCTGGTGCCACGACACCGGGGTCAGAAATCATTATGGAAAGTGACGCCAAGTTTCTTTTATCTTTGCCCCATCCAAAGAATGGAACGCTAACGTAAGACCAACATGACGAAACTGAGCGTAAATATAAATAAAATAGCCACGCTACGGAACGCACGCGGCGGCAACCGGCCAAATGTAGTACAAACGGCGCTGGACTGCGAACGATTCGGGGCGCAGGGCATCACGGTGCACCCGCGGCCCGACGAGCGGCACATCCGGTTCCAGGATGTATACGACCTGAAAGCCGTTGTGACCACCGAGTTCAACATTGAAGGCAACCCCACCCCCGATTTCATCAAACTGGTGCTGGCCGTGAAGCCCGAGCAGGTGACGCTGGTGCCCGATGCTCCCGATGCCATCACCTCCAACGCCGGCTGGGACACACTCAAGCACAAGGATTTTCTCATTGACGTCATAGGTCAGTTCAAAGCCGAAGGCATCCGGACCTCCATCTTCGTGGATCCCGTGAACGCGCAGGTGGAAGGCGCCGCCCTCACCGGTACCGATCGCATTGAACTCTACACCGAGGCCTACGCCCACCAATACCACTCCGGCCGCGAGGCCGCCGTGAAACCGTACACCGAGGCCGCCCGCGTGGCCCAGCAAGTAGGCTTAGGCCTGAACGCCGGCCATGACCTGGACCTGGACAACCTGCGCTACCTCAGAGAACAACTGCCCAACCTAGACGAGGTCTCCATCGGGCACGCGCTCATCTGCGATGCCTTGTACTACGGCCTGGAGAACACCATCCAGTTGTACCTGCGCCAACTCAACTACTAATGCCACACTCCCCGTTTACGGCCCCATTTCCAGAAAACAGCTTCAAAACGAAGTCTAGCGCACCAAAGTCATGTTAGGGCTGCTGCTGAAGATAGCGGCTCTGGCCATAGCGGCGAATTACGGCGTGCGGTTCTTTTCCTGGCTATTCAGGAAACAGCAGCGCGTGCACTATCTCTCGCCCATGCGCCAATTCAAAATGGTGTTTTGGTCGTTGCTTAGTTTCTGGCTGGGCGGCACCATGTTGGGCACGCTCCTGCGCGACCCCAACGTGACGCCGCTGGAAACCGCCATCGCCATTGGGCTGGGTACCCTGTTGTTCCTCTTCGCGGTGCCTACCCTGCTGGTGCATTTCCAGTACTGGAGCCACGAGCGGGAAAATGCCCTGGAACTGGAGAAGGAGACTAACAGCGCTTTGCTCCTGCAGCCCGGCGGCCGGTACCTGCTCAATCAACAGCACATCAGAGAGATCACGGAGGTACAATGCCCCAGCAAGCGCTTCTTCTGGAGTTCTTACCGATACCTGATTATCACGTTCACCGATGGACAGCAGGTAAAAGTCACTTCCCTGCTTATTGATCTGGAGCAGCTCAAAGCCCTTTGGCCGCGCGTGCCGTATCAAACCAAAACGAAATGGGTCTGTTTTCTGTAAAACAGGCCAGAAACCCAACTTCGCAAATTATCTCTCCAGACCATGGAATTAAATTATAAAGTTTTAGGCGAAGGCCAACCCCTCCTTATTCTGCACGGACTCTTCGGCACCCTGGATAACTGGCAGACGCTGGGCCGGGAGTTATCCAAAACCTATAAAGTGTACCTGGTGGACCTGCGCAACCACGGCCGCTCGCCGCACACCCCAGAGTTCAGCTATCAACTCATGACCGATGACCTGGTGGAGTTCTTTGACCAGCACCAACTGCAGGATGCCTACCTTATCGGGCATTCCATGGGCGGCAAGGTATCCATGAACTTCGCGCTGCAGCACTCAGAAAGACTTTCCAAACTTCTGATAGCCGATATCGCACCCAAAGCCTATCCGCCGCACCACGATGACATCATTGCCGGTTTCCGGTCCATTGATTTGAATACCATCCAAAACCGTCAGGAGGCCGATGACCAACTTGCCCAAAAGGTAGAGGACTTCGGGACCCGCATGTTCCTGCTCAAGAACCTGTACCGCAAAGACGACAACACCTTCGGCTGGCGCCTGAACCTGAATGCCATTGAGCAGAACCTGGACAAGATCCTGGGCAACGTTGAATCTGAGACGCCTTTCACCAAACCCACCCTGTTCCTGCGCGGCGGCAACTCGCGCTACATCAAACCAGAGCAGGATTTGCCACAGATTCAGTCCTTGTTCCCCAACGCTACCATCCAGACCATTGAGAATGCCGGCCACTGGCTCCACGCCGAGCAGCCCCAGGAGTTCTACCGCTTGACTATGGAATTCTTGCAAAAGTAGAGGCTACTTTCAGGTCATTTTGAGGATCCTGAACCCGAAACGATGATCGCGCCTGAGCCAAGGTCTATCTAGTTCGCCCACAAGATCCTTCCAGGATGACAAAAGGGAATAATCCAGAATATAAATGGGGAACTATCCAGGCCATAAAAATGGAATAACCCAGATGATAAAAGTGGCATTAGCTGCGTCACCTGTTTTGAGCCGCTTTTAGATAAAATACCGAAGAAACATGAGCACTCCCGCCAAAGGCACTCTTTTCTTAATTCCAACCGTTCTCGCTGAGGACACGGCATCGGCGGTCATTTGCCGGCAGGTGGCCGAGGTCACGGCTCAGCTCAAATACTTTCTGGTGGAGAATGCCCGCACTGCGCGGCGCTACATCAAATCCATTGCGCCCAGCCAGACCATAGAAGAACTGCAAATCACCGTCATCGACAAGAATTCCTCTAATGCCGAGTTGACGGCTGCCCTGAAACCGCTTTTGGCTGGCCAAGACGCAGGCGTGATCTCGGAGGCAGGTTGTCCCGGTGTGGCAGATCCAGGGGCAGAGTTGGCGCGATTGGCGCACCAGCACGGCGTGAAGGTGGTGCCGCTGGTGGGACCTTCGGCGATTCTGATGGGTTTGATGGCCTCAGGATTCAACGGGCAGTCGTTCGCTTTCCACGGCTACCTGCCCATTGAGAAGCGCGACCGTATTCAGGCGGTTAAAGAGTTGGAGAAAGAGATGGCAGTGAAGGACCAGACGCAGATTTTCATGGAGACGCCCTACCGCAACAAACAGATGATTGACGATCTGCTGCAGAACCTGAGCAAAGACACCAAACTCTGCATCGCGGCCAACATCACCGGTCCCAATGAGTTCATCAAAACCCTGCGGGTCGCCGACTGGAAAGGAAAAGTGCCGGACCTGCACAAACAACCCGCCGTCTTCCTGATTTACAGACGTTGATCTTTGAGGCTGATTTTGGAGCAACAACAAGGGATTGCCCCTACATATTATTAAATTGCGCGGAAAGGTGTTTAGGACCTGATTTCACAAAATCGGGCCCTAAACACCTTTTCTATTTTGGCATGAGCCAGCCTTGCGGGTTGAGGTTGGTTTGGTTTTTCCAGATCTGGAACTGGAGTTCAGAGGTGCCTTCGGCATCGGTGTAGACCGTCCCGATGGTTTGTTTGGTGCTGATTTCCTGACCTTCGGAGACGCTCACTGTGCGGAGTTTGGCATAGACGGTAAAATACTCGCCGTGCTGCACCATCACAATGTTGTTCATGCCCGGAATGGTCTGCACCGCCAGCACTTTACCCCCGAAGATAGCTCTTACCCGCTCGTTGGCACCAGTCTGGATGTCAATACCGCGGTTCTCCACCACTACGCCTTTCAATACCGGGTGCGCCTGCCGCCCGAAACGCTGGGAGATAAACCCCCGTTCCACTGGCCACGAGAAGCGGCCTTTGTTTCCCGCGAAGTTGGAGGAAAGGGCAGCAGCCTCCGGGGTAAGGGTTACGCGATCGGTACGGGAGACAGAGGCTCTGGTCTTGGCAGGGGCGCTGGCGGTAGCGGCTGGTTCACTTGGGGCTGGTTTACCTGCCGCAGCGGCAGCTCTGGCCGCAGCAGCGGCTTCACGGGCAGCCTTGGCTCTGGCAGCAGCTTCCGCTGCACGGGCGGCCCGGGCAATCTCTTCCCGCACAATGTTGGCGATGAGTCTGTTCAACTGCTGCACTGCTTTCTGGCGCTGTTCCACCTCCTGCTTCAGGGACTGCTCCTGCAGACTCAGTTGCTGGATTACTTGATCCTGCTGGTCATGCATGGAAAGCAGGTTCTTGTTTTCGTTCAGCTGCACGCTAAGCAGGCTTCGCTTCTGCTTCTTTTGGGTGGTAAGGGTGCTCAGTTGCTGGTTAAGGTTCTGCTGCACCTCCTCAATGGCTGCCGCCTGCTTTTTGCGCGCCTCGGTATACTGACGTAGATAGCTCATGCGGCGCATCATCTGGTTGAAAGAATCTGACGCGAACAGGAACATGAGTTTGTTGTAGCTGTTAGCCGTTTTGGAAGCCGCATAGATGAGGCGGGCATATTCTTTTTTAAGACGCTCCAGATCGGTTTGGGCATCGGCCACTTTTTCCTCGGTGGTGCGCAGGTCGCGGTTGAGGTAGACTATTTCTGAGGAAATGTTTTTGATGACGCCTGTCTGCACGGTGATCTTCTCTTTGATCACGTTCAGTTGACCCAGAGAGGCTTGTTTCTTCTGGGCCGTTTCCTTCAGAATACGGTTTGCTTCCTGAATCCTTTTCAGGTTGGCGTTTTTCTCGCGCTCCAGCTGGGCTTTGCTTTTTACCGGCGCTTTCTTTGAGGACGTTTTGGAAGAGGAACGGGTAGTCTTTTTCTGCTGAGCCTCAGCAGAATTCAACCCGATCAAGAAAAAGAATAAAAAAAGATAAAGTAGCCCCGCCCTATTTACGTTCATAGTTCGAAGGTACGGAAAAAGGGAAATCCAGGGAAGTCTCAGACGTGGAAACCTGTCTGTGCTTCACCGCTACCACCGTTGTCTTAGAGGCATTTCCCTCGGGCTGCTGGATGGAAAGCAGCACGGCCATGGCAAATGGCTTACCATTCAGATCCTCAAAATCCTGGTAATCTACGGTCATATAATCTTTGGTCTGCAGGTTACGGACCTCGGTGCGCTTGAGCTTGAACTTGGTGGTATCCACAAACTGGTCTATCTGCAGATTGGTGCGCAGGGTGCGCAGGTGCTGCACCGGTCCCTCCTGCTCCAGCTTTTCCCGCCCGTTTTCGGCGGCCACAAAATTTCCAATTAACAGGTCTTGCAAGGTTTTAAAATCAACGTCTACGTTGTAGCGCTCGCGCAGCATGTTGTAAGACCCTACAAAGTACTCGTCTTTGAGCCTATTTACTACATACACAGAGTCTGGCGTTACTTTGAGGCGGGCAGCCTCAAAACCCAAAGCCTGCACCGAGGCCCAGATCACCTCGTTTTTCTTCATGCGCAGCGTGAGGTTCGCGTTGATTTTTGTGCTCTCGCTCTGCACCTTGCCCTTCGCGCTGAAAAAGGTGTAATCTGTATTGACTACGTTTACCTTGTTGATATTCTCGGGAGTCACAGCGCCGGAGGCGCCGGGAGCGGCTTTCTTGTTACATCCTACCAGTACCAGCAAACTCAACCCTAAGGCGTAGATATAGTTACTCTTATTCATAAAGTCTTTTGTCTTTAATCTTCTTGCTGATGCCCTCTGAGGCGCCGCCCACCTGGTTTGCGCGCACCCATTGTTTCAGGGCCAGATCGCGCTGGCCCAATTGGTAGAGCACATCGCCGTAGTGTTCAATAATGGTGGCATCTGAAGAGACAGCTACGGCTTTTTCCAGTAACCGTTTCGCTTCCTGGTAATCCTTCATCTTGTACAAGACCCAGGCGTAGGTGTCTAAGTACGTAGGATTGTCTGGGTACTGCGCCACCAGCGTACTGGCCAGCGCTTTCGCCTTAGGCAGGTTCTGCCCTCTCACAGACAGGAAATAACTGTAATTGTTGAGCGCGTGCGGGTTGTTAGGCTCTATGGACAGAGCGGCTTCATAGGCCTGGTCTGAGAGCGCATACTGCTCCAGTGAATGGTAAGCATCGCCTAGCTGCAGGTTGAACTGTAACTGCAGATCGCGGTTATTGCCCGCCAAGCGGCGGCCGTATTCCAGTGATTTGGCGGCTTTGGTGTAATTCTTATTGATGAGGTAAGCCGTGCCGTTGTAAAACCAGAACATGGGCTGGTTAGGGAAAAACTCCAGCGCCCGTTCAGAATGGACTACCAGGGAGTCGTTCTGGTTCATCTCGCCGTCCAGCAACACAATCTGCTGCCAGATTTTGTAATGCCCCGGGTCTAAAGCCACTGCTTTCACATAACTATCGCGGGCAGGCAGTTTACGGCCGGCATTCACGAAAACGTCACCGGCTACGGCATGGGCTTTGGCTTCGCGCGGATGCGCTTTGGTGGTGAGTTCCGCCAGTTTAATGGCTTGGGCCGCTACCTTGTCATTGGGCAGCCGCCGGATATAGTCTACCAGGATCTTCACCTTGGAGTCAATATCCAGGGAAGGATTTCCAAAGGCGAGCTCCAGTTGGGCATCGGCCTCGGTGGTTTTGCCTTGCTGTTGCAGCAGATCGGCCAGCATAAGACGGCCGTAGGCGTTATCGGGGGCAACCGCCAAGGCTTTCTGGGCCATGTTGATCGCCTCGCCTATTTTCTTGTTCGCAGCCAGAATCTCGGCCTGGGCTAACAGGTAGCGTACTTCCTCAGGCTTGGAGGAGATCAGGTTCTCGCCTTCCTGCAGGGCCTTGGCCAGGTTGTTCTGCTTAAGGTAGATTTGCTGCTTTTTAAAGGAGATTTCCTCAATTAGCCCGTATTTTCCCTCAATCTGGCCTAAAGTGCGCAAAGCATCGTCCAGCCGGTTTTTGGCCAGATAAAGGTCCGTCAGATTGAAAAGGTACTGCTCGGTGTGCGGGAGTTCCTGCGTGAGGCGGGCGTAAACTTTGATGGCATCGTCGTACTCCTGTTGGTTTGTGTAGATCTGGGCCAGCAGGAGATGGTAATAGGGGTTCTTGGGTTCCAGTTCCAGGGCAGCTTTGGCAAAGGGCAGGGCGCCCCTTACGTTGCCTAGCAGCAGACTGGTTTCTGCCAGCTTGTAGTTCACCGCCGCGTTATTGGGGCTGATGGCATACGCCCGCTGGAAACGGTCAAGGGCTTTGTTATACTCTTCCAGCACGAAGAACTTCATGCCTTCCAGAAAATAGGACTCACTTAGCTGCTGCTCTTGTTGGCTAAGAACCAGAGGGGGCGTTACCGCCTGAGGGGCCGCGTTCCTCTCCTTCTTGCGCTCAGACTGGGCATAGCTGTTCTCACACGCCACTACCAACCCGCACAAAGCAGCCACTATCGTGAGTCCTCTTTTCAGCATAAAATTAAATCTCCTGTCTAGCCACGCAGGGTATTGTAGTCGCCTAAGCTCAGGTCAGCTGGAATCCCTTCATACACAACGTAATTACCCACCATTGAGTTAGCGATGTGGGCGTGGTTTACCTTGCTGTTTTCCTGCACAATGCTGTTGCTGATCACCGACCCGCTTACCTGGGTGTTGTTTCCAATTGAAACGTGCGGACCTACCACAGAATTGTTTAGTACTACGTTTTCCCCTAAATATACCGGCGGTATAATAACACTGTTATTCACCTGCGCGGTTCCAGATACCAGGCCTTCTTCGTCCTGGATGTACTCAAGGTAACGCTGGTTGGTGAACACGGTAGAGTCTTTGTTTCCGCAGTCCAGCCACTCAGAGATCTGGCCAGGGATGAACACTGAGCCTTTGCTCTTCATGTTCTCCAGCGCGTTGGTGATCTGGTACTCGCCTTTGTCTTTGATGTCGTTGTCCAACAGGTACTGCAGTTCGCTGCGCAGGTACTCGCCGTCTTTGAAATAATAGATCCCGATGATGGCCAGGTCAGAAACGAACTCCTGTGGTTTCTCCACAAACTCGGTGATGTGGCCTTGCTCGTTCAGTTTCACTACGCCGAACGGACGCGGGTCCTCTACTTTCTGTACCCAGATGGTGCCCTCGGCAGAAGTATCCAGTTTGAAGTCGGCTTTGAAAAGGGTATCGGCGAAAGCCACTACCACATTGCCTTTAAGCGCGCTCTGGGCGCACAGAATGGCGTGGGCGGTTCCCAGCGGCTGATCCTGATAATGGATTGTACCTACGGCGCCAACAGACTCCGCTATCTTCAATAACTTCGCCTCTACTTCAGCCCCAAACCTACCAATAATGAAGGCTACTTCTTCAATAGGCTCCTGACACACCTTGGCAATGTCTTCCACCAACCGCTGTACAATTGGCTTCCCAGCAATTGGGATAAGGGGTTTAGGAACAGTAAGGGTGTGCGGGCGCATACGTTTGCCCATGCCGGCCATTGGTACAATAATTCTCATAGTTTCTCTTAAATAGTTTGCTTAAGTAAGGGCTACCTACGGGTTTTTCGTGTTTTAGATATGTTCACTTCCCGTTTTCAGGCTATTTCTTCTAAAATATAGTAAAAACCGAAGATATCAAATTCAGAAGGCACCCTGAACGCTAATTTTAGGCTGCCTTTTAGTGCTTCCCGGTGCTCCCGTATCCGCCAGCCCCGCGTTCTGTGTCAGAAAGTTCCTCCACGGCTTGCCAGGCCACCCGCTCATACCGGGCCACTACCATCTGCGCGATGCGCTCGCCGTCTTCCACCACAAAATCTACATCAGAGAGATTCACCAGCAGCACTTTGATCTCACCGCGGTAATCTGCGTCAATGGTGCCGGGGCTGTTCACAATGGAGATGCCGTGCTTGAAAGCTAGTCCGCTGCGGGGCCTGATCTGGGCCTCGTGCCCCTCGGGCAGCTCAATGGAAAGCCCTGTGGGGATAAGCGTGCGCTGCAAGGGTTTAAGGGTCACAGGGGCCTCCAGATTAGCGCGCAGGTCCAGCCCGGCAGAGTGCTCCGTGGCGTATGCGGGCAGCGGATGCTTACCCAGGTTGATGACTTTAACGGGAAGAGTGGTACTCATAGAAAGCTAATATACGAATTTATCTATTTAACGGCTGTTGCCGGGGCATTTCGCTGCAGGGGCTTCTCCACCACCCACACCACGGCCAGGAACACGGCGCACAAAGCCAGGTGGTAGGCCTGCCGGAGCCAGAAGCTCTCTATGTCCCACGCATATGCCAGCCAGATAAGCCCCGAGGCCAATAGCAGGTACCCAAAAATGGCCTTAATAGGATACGGCACCGGGAAATACTTCTGCCCGATGGCATAACACACCACTGACATGGTGAAATAGCAAAGGAACGCCGCAATAGCACTGCCCATATAGCCCAGTACCGGAATCAGCATGAAATTCGCTACTACGGTGACAATGGCCCCGAAGATGGTGATATAGGTGCCGTAATGGGTTTTATCGGTGAGTTTGAACCAGACCGTGAGGTTGTAGTAGACGCCGTTGAACAGGTAGGCCAGCAACAGCACCGGCACCACCTCCATACCTGTGCGGTACGCTTTCTGCCCCAGGAAATACTGGAAAAGGTCCAGGTTGGCGCTGATGCCCAGGTAGGCCAGTGCGCATACAATCACAAACCACCGCATGACTACCGCAAAAGTAGCCGGCGAGTTCTTTTCCTGCGACTGCGAGAAAAAGAACGGCTCTGCCGAATACCGGAACGCCTGAATCATGAGGCTCATCATGATGGCCAGCTTGTAATTGGCCCCGAAGATTCCGAGGGCATCCTCGTTTGTCACGCCTTTATAAAACCCTTCGGGCAACCAGTCCTCCAGCATGAGGCGGGAGAGCATTTCGTTTGTGGCACCGGCCAGGCCCATGACCAAGATAGGGAATGCGTACACCAGCATTGGGGACATTTCCTTAAAACTGAGCCTGAAACGGAAATCAACAAACTCGCGCCAGAGCATGGGAATGAAGAGCAGGTTAGCCACCATGTTCACCAGGAAAATGTAGCCCACGCCCAAGTTAGGGTCATAAATGGTGTCAATGAAAGGGCGCAACCCCACCAAATATTTGCCTTCGTACACTTGCCGACAGAAAATCAGGAAGAACAGGTTGCCGGCGATGACCAGAAAGATATTAGAGAGTCGGATAATGGCAAAGCGCACCGCCTGGTTCTCCAGGCGCAAGCGGGCAAACGGAATAGCGGAGATGGCATCCACGGCCATGGTGATGGCCAGCCAGATGATGTATTTTTCCCGGCCTGGGTAACCCAACTCTGCCGCGATGGATGAGGAAAACAGCACAAGAACCGCCGTAAACAGCAGACTAGAAGTAAGGATCAGCGTCTGGACCTTGTGGTAGAGTTCCCGCCGATCTACTCCGGGTTTGTTTGCATACCTGAAGAAGGCCGTCTCCATGCCGTAGGTATACACAATGTTGAGGAAAGCCACTATGGCGTACAACTTGGTGACCACCCCGTACTCGGCGGGCGCGAACACGCCCGTGTACAAGGGCACCAGCAAATAATTCAGGGCCCGGCCCACAATGCTGCTGAGACCGTACGCCGCTGTTTGCCCTACCAGTTTTTTAGCAATACTCATATCTGGGGAATGGCAGGAAAATGAGGTTGATAAAGCGCGTTCATTTTTCCTTATGTACACCTACTCCCGTTTTGGGCCTGTTTTGTGTAAAACAAACCCAAAACGGGAGTAGGCAGAGAATTCAATGATAAGTTAGCTTTAGGCTGTGCGGGAAGATTTATTCGCCTTTAAACGCGGGCTTGCGCTTCTCAAGAAACGCCGAGGTTCCTTCTTTGAAGTCCTCTGATCCGCAGCACCGGCTGAAGGAATTGGCCTCAGTTTGGTAGCCGTTTTCTTCTTTGTCATACCAGGCATTCACGCAGTCCACAATCATGCCCACCGCCAACGGTGCTTTGGCCACGATCTTCTGCATGATCTCCAGGCACTTGTCCATCAGTCCTTCGGGGGTAGTCACATGATTCACCAGCCCCACTTCTTTGGCCTCGGCGGCCGAGATCATGTCACCGGTCATCATGAGCTCCATGGCTTTGCCTTTGCCTACCAACTGGGTCAGGCGCTGCGTGCCACCGTAGCCCGGGATAATGCCCAGGTTCACCTCAGGCTGCCCAAAACGGGCGTTCTCGCTGGCTACCCTGATGTGGCAAGCCATAGCCAGTTCACAGCCTCCGCCCAAGGCGAAACCATTCACCGCGGCAATCACAGGCTTAGGGCTCTCTTCAATCATGGAAAAGACATCCTGCCCCCGCTCCGCGAAACGGCGGCCGTTCACCTCGTTCAACTCAGCAATCTCAGAGATATCGGCCCCGGCCACAAACGCCTTCTCACCGCTTCCCGTCAGGATCACGCCCCGCACCTCTGGGTCATCATACACTTCCTGCATGGCGTTGTTGATCTCCTTTACCGTCTCAATGTTGAGGGCATTCATCTTGTTGGGCCTGTTGACCGTAATAAACAAAATGCCGCCTTTGTTCTCCAGCAGAAGGTTGTTGTATTGGACCATGTTCTATCTTCTAAACGTGTGTTTCTCCTCTAAATAAGAGGCGCAAATATAAAGAAATCCACACAGATTACGGTGCTTGCCCACCACCCATTAAAAATACTCTTAATGCCTACTTTTTCAGTTATAACGCTTAGGAAAGTATAATATTTGTGCTTAACTTAAGTGTGAATATCTGGAACAGTTTTTGCGCCCTTCGCGTTACACGGCATATTTCCACTTCTCTTCGCATCTACGCTATATGACCACATTTTTTAGATACGTTGTGTTTGCCATGGCGCTGGTACTACTGGGCGCTAATGCTACGCAAGCCTCGGCCCAGAAGCCCAGAAAATCAAAGCGCGAAGCCAGTCGGCGCGGTCCTGAAGGCATCAAGAAGGGCCAGTCTGGCTCCAGCAACGTGGACCGGGAGATGCTCCTGGACCGGCAGAAAGCAGTAGCCTCTGCCAAGACCAGCGGCGGTATGTACTCCGGACCGCGTTACTCCATGCCAGACAACAAGTATGACACTGGCAAGGGTGCCTTTTCTATAGGAACCTATAAAAACAAGGCGAAGAAGGTAAAGCAGCGGAAATCTAAAAGGCTTATTGACAAGGACAACCCCAACGGGAAAATGTATCAGCAGAGCCTGAACAAGCGTAACCGCAAGTTCCTGTTCTTTTAACCGGTTCACCACCCATATCAAAAGCCCCTTTCACCTGTGTGGAAGGGGCTTTCTTTTTTTAAAGGCATTTTGCTGAAGTCAGGGCTAAAACGTGAGTTCCTATGATTGGCAGAGGCACTCGTAGGACCTGCTGAAGGCTTTGCCTACGCAAATTCCCCTACGAACCACAATCACTTTACTTTCCAAAAAACAATCAGAACACAGGGCAGAAACAAAAAGCCCCACCTTTTGGGTGGGGCTCTCTTTATCTGAAATCAACTTGTGACTTATCCGTGGATTACAGCGTCCGTTTAACTTCGCGCTCTTCGTAGGCTTCAATGATGTCGCCTTGCTGCAGATCGTTGAAGTTCTTGATGCTGATACCGCACTCGTACCCTTGACGTACCTCGGCCGCGTCGTCTTTGAAGCGTTTCAGGGCCAGGATCTCGCCGGAGTGAACCACGATACCATCGCGCACCAAACGTATCTTCGAGTTCCGGGTTATGGTACCATCGGTAACCATACAACCTGCAATAGTTCCCACTTTGGTGATCTTGAACACCTCGCGTACCTCTACGTTGGCAACTACCACTTCCTGTACGGTTGGCGCCAACATACCTTCCATGGCGTCTTTCACCTCGTTGATGGCGTTGTAGATGATAGAGTACAGGCGGATGTCTATCTGCTCCTGCTCTGCCAGCTTGCGGGCATTGGCCGACGGACGAACCTGGAAACCAATGATGATTGCATCTGAAGCGGAAGCCAAAAGAACGTCTGACTCGGAGATCTGGCCCACCCCTTTGGACAGGATGTTCACCTGCACCTCTTCGGTAGACAGTTTCAATAATGAGTCAGAAAGGGCCTCTACTGAACCATCCACGTCACCACGCACAATCACATTCAACTCCTTGAAAGTACCGATGGCCAGACGGCGACCGATCTCATCCAGGGTGATGTGTTTCTTCGTGCGCATATTCTGCTCACGCTGCAATTGCTGACGGCTTACGGCAATCTCACGGGCTTCACGCTCAGTTTCCATTACCACAAACTTGTCACCGGCCTGCGGCGCTCCGTCAATACCCAACACCTGGATAGGCATGGATGGACCCGCAGCTTTATGACGACGTCCTAAAACGTCCGTCATCGCTTTCACGCGGCCGTAGTGCGAACCAGCTACCAGAATGTCCCCAATTTTAAGAGTACCGGTTTGTACCAATACGGTGGCCACGTATCCGCGGCCTTTATCCAGGGCAGCTTCAATCACAGTACCTACGGCACGGCGGTCTGGGTTGGCTCTTAGTTCTAATAACTCAGCTTCCAGCAATACTTTCTCCAACAGTTCGTCAATACCTTGTCCAGTCTTGGCCGAGATCTCCTGGCTTTGGTATTTACCGCCCCACTCTTCCACCAGTACGTTCAACTGGGCAAGTTCCTCACGGATCTTGTCTGGGTTAGCGGTTGGTTTATCCACTTTGTTGATGGCAATCACGATAGGCGAACCAGCCGCCTGCGCGTGGTTCAAGGCCTCTTTCGTTTGCGGCATCACGCTGTCGTCAGCAGCTACCACAATGATTACCACGTCAGTTACTTTGGCACCACGGGCACGCATGGCGGTAAAGGCCTCGTGACCCGGCGTATCCAGGAACGTGATGTCTTTCCCGGCATCGGTGGTTACCTGGTAGGCGCCAATGTGCTGGGTGATACCCCCGGCCTCACCGGCGGTTACTTTGGTTCTTCTGATATAATCCAGCAAAGAGGTTTTACCGTGGTCAACGTGACCCATGATGGTCACGATTGGCGCGCGTGGCTGCAGATCTTCTTCTGCATCTTCTTCCTCGGCCCCCAGGTTTTCTTCGTCCTCGGTGGTAGCGAACTGGATCTCGTAGCCAAACTCATCAGCGATGATGGTGATAGCTTCGGCATCAAGGCGCTGGTTGATGGATACGAACATACCCAGGTTCATACAGGTCTTGATCACCTCGTTCACGCTCACGTCCATCAAGGCCGCCAGGTCATTCGCAGACACGAACTCGGTTACGCGTAGAATCTTAGATTCCAGCTGCTCCTGCATTCTGCGCTCATCAGCGGCATCTGCCACGGCAGAGCGTTTTTCACGGCGGTACTTGGCACGGTTTCCTTGGTTACCGCCTTTACCACCGCTCAGACGGGCCAGAGTAGCCTTGATCTGATCCTGGATTTCTTTATCTGTCAGTTCAGCACGTGGAGCAGCCGGGGCCGGACGATTACCGCCACCGCCTCCTGGGCGCTGACCTGGGCCTCCGCCTGCTGGGCGATTCCCTTGGTAACCTCCACCGCCACCCGGACGTTGTCCCTGGCCTGGTCCGCCGGCGTTGCCCTGGCGGTTTGCCGCCTGGCCTGTTCCCAACGGACGGGTACTGGTTGCTCTGTCACCGGCGCGATGTCCTTGCTGTTGCGGGGCATTGTTGCCACCACCTTGCGCACCGGTTTTAGGTACTTCAATGCGTTTGCGTTTCTTCTTGTCTCCGCCGCCCTGGCCTTGCTGACCTGGGGCACCCGGCTGGTTTCCGCGGCGGCGCTCATCTGAAGACGCCACTGGTTTACCGCCTTTGCCACGGCCTCCGCTTACCGGAAGCTCAATCTTACCAAGCACGGTCAAGCCTTTCAGCTGGTCTGCTTGTGCTTTAATGGTAGACTGTGGTGCCTCTGGTGCGCTTGGCTCAGCAGGCTTGTCTGCCGCCGGGGCAGGCGCCGGAGTTGCTGCTACCGGAGTGGAAGCAGGAGCTGGCGTTGGAGTAGCTACCGGAGTTTCTGGTCTTGCTTCCTGTGGTGCAGGTGCAGGTGCGGCCGGTCTTGGCGTTTCGGCTACTGGAGCCGGTGTTGTAGTTGGCGCTGGAGCAGCTGGTCTTTCAACTGCAGCCGGAGCTTCCGGGGCTTTGGCCTCAACCGGGGCTTGTGCTGCCGGAGCAGCAGGTGCCACTGCAGCGGGCTTAGGGGCCTCAGCTACCGGAGTAGGCGCTGGCGCTGGTTCAGCTGCTGGGGTTGGCGCCGGAGCGGCCGGTCTTTCGGTTACGGCTGGTGCTTCGGTTGGTTTGGCTGGCGCGGCGGCAACTGGTGCCGGAGCCTGCGCTACCGGGGCAGGAGCAGGTGCTGGCGCCGGAGCGGGTGCCGGTTTTGGAATTGGTCTGCCTTTGGCATCCAGGTCAATCTTGCCCAGGATCTTGATCCCTGGCAAAGCAGAACCACCTGCGGCGGCTGTGGCCGGGGCAGGGGCTGGTGCTTGCGCGGGAGCCTGCGGCGCCGGAGCGGCCGGTCTTGGCTGCTCAACGGACTGCGTTCTCACCTGGTTGGATTTGATAAACATCTCCGGCTCAGGCTCGGGCTGCTTCTTAGGCTCAGGCCGGTGCTCATGCTCAGCCGGCTTTTTCCCGATGTTCAGTTCTGCTGCCTCGGCCTTGGCCTGCATGGAGGAAGCAAATTCTTTCGACAGCATATTGAACTGCTCCGGGGTAATTTTTGAAGTAGGTTTATTCTCGATCTCAACCCCTTTCTTGCCCAGGAATTCTACTACCGTGGCAAGGCTGATGTTTAAGGTGGTTGCTACCTGCTTAAGCCTCATCGATCTTTCTTCTGACATGTTCAAATATGCTGTTATAATTTACTTTTAGTAGTTACTTGTTTCTTACTCATTAAAAAGGATGGGTGGCCATGACGACTTCGCGTTTTTGCCCTGTTTCCCGGAAAATAGGCCAAAAATGGCACCCACCCTCCAGTAAGGTCAAATAACCCGGCACATAAAGCGCACCACTAGTTGTTGCTTTCTTCTGAATCAAACTCTTGGCGGATGATGTTGAGCAGGTCTTCCACGGTCTCTTCTTCAAGCTCCGTTCTGCGCACCAGATCTTCCTTGCTGACGGCCATCACGCTGCGGGCTGTGTCCAGACCAATACGCTTCAGCTCGTCAATCACCCAGCTCTCAATCTCGTCAGAGAATTCTTCCAGGTTAATATCTTCTTCAAACCCTTCGGTTTCACGGAACACGTCAATCTCCAGACCCACCAATTTGCTGGCGAGCTTGATGTTCTGCCCGCCTTTACCAATGGCCAGGGAAACCTGGTCTGGTTTCAGGAACACAGAGGCGCGGCCCGTTTCTTCGTTTATCTTGATGCTGCTGATCTTGGCGGGGCTCAGCGCCCGCTGGATGTACAGCTCCATGTTGTCTGTGTAGTTGATCACGTCAATGTTCTCGTTCTCCAGCTCACGCACGATGGTATGGATACGCGAACCTTTCATGCCCACGCAGGCACCTACCGGGTCAATGCGGTCATCGTAAGACTCCACGGCTACCTTGGCACGCTCGCCTGGCTCCCGCACAATCTTCTTGATGGTGATGAGGCCGTCAAAAATCTCAGGCACTTCGCCTTCAAACAGACGCTCCAGGAACTGCGGAGAAGTACGGGAAAGAATGATTTTTGGGTTACCGTTGATGATCTCCACGCGCTGAACCACCGCCCGCACCACGTCACCTTTGCGGTAACGGTCTTTGGGGATCTGCTCAGACTTAGGAATCAAGAGTTCATTGTCCTCAGAGTCAAGGATCAACACCTCGCGGTTCCATACCTGGTAGACCTCGCCGGAGATGATCTCCCCTACCTGGTCTTTGTATTTCTGGTACAGCAGGTCTTTCTCAAGGTCTTTCACCCGTTGGATAAGGGTCTGGCGGGCAGTCAACACGGCGCGGCGACCGAAGTCCTCCAGCTTGATCAGCTCAGAAACTTCTTCGCCCACCTCAAAGTCAGGCTCAATCTTGCGGGCCTCAGAAAGGCTTATCTTATCATCATCCCAGATGTCCTCTGAGTTATCGTCCACAATCTCGCGGTTACGCCAAATTTCAAGATCGCCTTTCTCTACGTTCAGGATGATGTCAAAATTCTCATCAGTAGACCATTTCTTCCGGATCATGGTACGGAACACGTCTTCCAAGATCCGCATCATGGTAGGGCGGTCAATGTTCTTGAATTTAGCGAACTCCGCAAACGACTCGATCAATACTGAACTATCCATGTCTTTCTTATTTAAAAGAGATTACAATCTGCGCTTTCACAATATCACTGAAGGCCACGTGCACGGGCTCCAGCAACGCTTTCTTATGTTTCTGTTTCACTTCCTCGGCCAGCAGGATGCCGTCTTCCAGCACATCCCTGATCTCGCCGGTTTTCTCTACGCCACCTGCAAAGGTCAGCTTCACGGTGCGGCCAATATTTTTTCTATAGTGCCGTTCTGTGGTAAGCGGAAAATCCACGCCCGGAGAGGACACCTCTATCACGTAGCTGAATTCCTCACCCATGGCCTCTTCAATGCGCTTAGACACCCGGCGGCTGATCTGCGCGCACTGGTCAATGCTGATGCCTTGGTCACCGTCGGCGAGGATGGTCACCTTGGGCCGCACGGGCGTATCAGAGACCTTCACGCTCACTATGAACAGGTCCGGCTCTGGCAAGGCTGCCTGCGCAAATTCCTCAATCGTTTTTTCCTCTAGGGCCATTCGCAATCTGGATAACAAATAAAAAGGGGGACTCTCTCGTCCCCTCCAATTCACTTTAATCGCACAAATGTACAAACAAATCCACTGAAACACAAGCAACAGGGCATTATGTACGCTTTAAGATCAGGTAAAAGAAAACCAGCGCCGGGAAGAACCGCTTTTTTTCAGTCTTCTGTTGACCAGAAAACCGAGGCTGCTCACCTAGGAATTAACCAAGAACTTGCCTATATAGTTCAAAATGGATAAAGATGGTTTTATGGCCCTTTTCAGGGAAACAGCCCCAAAGCGCAGACGCAAATAAATTCTGTTGCCCCTGGTGCAGAATCATATCTGAGGGAAGGACCCAGGAAACTTGGAAGCATGAAAAAGGCAACCCTGAAGAGATTGCCTTTTTCAAAGTATATACCGCTTTGGGTCTGTTCTCAAGAAAGAGGGCCCAAAGCGCAAGAAACTTAGGAGAACAATCGGAACACCAGGAAGGCCGAGGCATACGCCAGACCGGTCATGTACAGCATCTGCAGGATAGGCCATTTCCAGCCTTTCGTCTCCCGATACACCACCGCAATGGTGCTCATACACTGCATAGCGAAGACGTAGAAAATGAGCAGCGAGAAAGCACGGGCCGGCGTGAAGAACGGCTGCCCAAACTCGTCTTTCTCGGCCATCAGTTTTTCTTTCACGGTAGAAATGTTCTCTGAGTCGCCCACGCTGTAGATGGTAGAGATGGTGCCCACAAACACCTCGCGCGCCGCAAAGGAAGTGAGCAACGCGATGCCAACTTTCCAGTCATACCCCAGCGGACGGATGGCCGGCTCCATGAACTTCCCGAACTGCCCGGCGTATGACGCCTCCAGCTTCTGGCCGGCAATATGCGCCTCGGCATCAGCTTCGTCCAAATTCATGGTGGTGAGTTCTACGGAAGCCTGTTTTTCAGCCTGCTCCATGGCATTGCCAGGACCGTAGGAAGACAGGACCCAAAGCACCACCGAGATGGCCAGAATCACTTTTCCTGCCTGGAACACAAACGCTTTTACTTTCTCAACAATGGTGAGGCCCACGTTTTTCCAGCGCGGCATTTTGTAGGTAGGAAACTCCATGATGAAGTAGCTGCGCTCTTTCGTTTTGAGCACCCATTTCAATAAAGCCGCCGAAAGGATGGCCGCCACAAACCCGATCAGGTACAAGCCCATCAAGACCAATCCCTGCAGACTCATGAAGCCTAGGAAATACTTCTCCGGCACTACCAGTGCGATCATCACCGTGTAAATGGGCAGACGCGCCGAGCAGCTCATGAGCGGCGTCACAAAGATGGTGATCATGCGGTCTTTCCAGTTGTCAATGGTGCGGGTGGCCATGATCGCCGGCACCGCGCAGGCCACACCCGAGATGAGCGGAACCACGCTTTTCCCGTTCAGCCCGAACTTGCGCATGATTTTGTCCATCAGGAAAGTCACGCGGGCCATATAACCAGTTTCCTCCAACACCGCGATGAAGGCGAACAGCAAGGCAATCTGGGGAATGAAGATGAGCACGCCACCCAATCCGGCCAAGATGCCATCGGTGAGCAAATCTACCAAAGGACCATCGGCTTGGGTATGGATCCAGGCATTAAGGGTGGCCACCCCAGAGTCAATGAGATCCATGGGGTACGCGGCCCACGCGAAGATGGCCTGGAAGATCATGAACAGCACCCCGAAGAAAATGAGGTAGCCGAAGATCTTGTGCGTTAGCACCTGGTCCAGTTTGTTGCTGAACTGCTCATTGTTTTCGGCTTTGGTCACGCGCATGGCATCCAGCAGTAGCCCGTTGATGCGGGTGTATCGGTCTACCGTTTCTGAAGCTTGCAAGGCGTTGGAATGGAAGCCGTACTTCTTCACCAACTCGCCTATGTACTCTTTGTCATCATCGGAGAGGAAAGACAGTTTGTGGTATTGGTGGGCGTAGTGCCAGGCCAGGTAATCGTTGCTGAGCTCAAAGTAGTAGCGGATCTGGCGCACCATCACCAGCAAATCATCCGGGATAGGGAAGAAAGTAGATTTAGGCGCCTCCAGTTCTTGCGAGAGCAGGATCTTAAGGGCCGCCAGGCCGCTGCCGGTACGGGCGTTCACCGGAATCACCGGCACACCTAGTTCTGCCTGCAACTCGGCCACGTCAATCTTCACGCCGTGCTTCTCGGCCACGTCCATCATGTTCAGGGCCAACACCGCCGGAATCTGCAGATCAGCGAGCTGGGTGAAAAGCAGCAGGTTACGCTTCAGGTTAGAGGCATCGGCGGTGATGATGAGCACATCCGGGTAAGAGGCGGCTTTTTTGTCGTGGAGCAGGTCAATGATCACCTTCTCATCCAGCGACTTGGGGTAGAGGCTATAGGTACCTGGCAAGTCAATGACCTGCGCCTTGAGGTTTGGGGTAAGCTGGCTGATACCGGTTTTCTTGTCAACGGTAACGCCCGGGAAGTTGCCCACCTTCTGGTTCAGACCGGTTAAATGGTTGAACAACGAAGATTTCCCGGAGTTGGGATTACCGATCAGGGCAATCTTGGCCACCTTACGGGCGGTGGGAACAGTGGTATGCGGAACGGAGGCGGGGGCCGGCGCAAGAACTTCAGACATAGACTAAGCCTTTAACTTGATGGTAGCAGCTTCGTCTAAACGCAAGGAAAGGGTGTAATCGTTCACAATGATGGTAATGGGGTCGCCAAGGGGGGCACGGCTGTTGAGTTTTACCTCCTCGCCGGGAATACAGCCCATCTCCAGCAGTTTCAAAGACATTTCGGGGTCGGTTAAGCAACAGATCACCCCCTTCTCCCCAATCTTCAAATCCCGCACACTCTTTTGCTCTCTTTGCACCTTGCTTCTCTTATTTAGACTTGTTATAAACAGCCGCAAGGTACAAGGTGTTCCTTTTGAATCCAAAAAGAAGCGGATGTTTTGCGCTTCAGGCCTTTATCGGCCCGATTTTAGCTTGTATTTCTACTGATTTTTGTCTACTTTTCGTGAAAACAAGCTAAAAACATGTCACTTTTCTCTTCTAACAACCCTGCTTTAAAAGAAGAAGCGTTTATGCAGGCGGCAGTTCCGCAAGCCGTTGACGGTCCGACCATGACCCTGAACGGCACCATTGCAAAATCGGCACTGCTGCTGGGTATTGTACTGGTGTTCGCGGTTTTCTCCTGGGACCTGTTCTCCGTAATGGGCGTTCCCCTGCCGTTCCTGGTGTCCATTCCGCTGGTGGGCGTAGGGCTGGCATTCCTGCTTGTCTTCAAAAAACACTGGGCGGCTTACATTGCCCCCATCTACTGCGCGCTGCAGGGATTGTTCCTGGGTGGCGTCTCCGGTATTCTGGAAATGAAGTTTCCCGGCATAGCGAACCAGGCCATGCTACTCACCTTTACCGTGTTCGGGGGTATGCTGCTTCTTTACAGCACCGGCGTCATCAGAGCCACTGAGCGTTTTAAGTCTATTATCATTACGGCCACCTTCGGGATTTTCTGCTACTACATGCTCTCTTTTGTGCTGCAGTTCTTCGGGGTGGAGATGGCCCTGATCCATAGCACCGGCACGGCTGGTATTATCTTCAGTGTTCTGGTGGTGATCATCGCGGCCATGAACCTGATCCTGGATTTTGACACCATTGAGCAAGGCGTGACCTATGGCGCCCCCAAGAACATGGAATGGTACGCGGCCTTCGGATTGGCTGTCACCCTGATCTGGCTGTACATTGAGATCCTGCGCCTGCTTTCTAAGTTGAACAGCCGCAACTAATACACAACCCGCGTCTTCCACGGCCGTACATGCCTGTATATCAACTTTGTACAATTATGCCGAAGACAAAGAAAGACCAGAAGAAAGAAGACCCATGCTGGAAAGGCTATGAACAGGCCGGCATGAAAGACAAGGACGGTAAAAAGGTGCCCAATTGTGTCAAGAAGAAAGACTAACCCTTTAATAGAAACCGCCACCGGAAACCCAGTGGCGGTTTTGTTTTGTACCAATTTGAAAGAGAACCGCTTTAAGCCCGATTTCCTTAAAACAGCCCCTAAACGCTATTCGTTGAAAAACACCCGCCCACAAAGCTTTAGCCAGCAAGAACTCTTTTCCCCTCCCCATTACCGCGCAACCAGACCAGCAGCCTTCTTCCCAAACTTAAATTATATAAAGGCCACCTGCCCCAAACAGACGTAAGAGGTGTTAGATTTAGTATCTTTGCCTTTGCTCTATTGTCTGGTCTGCTATAACATTCCAAATTATGCTTTTATACATTGATCCAGGTTCCGGCAGTATGCTCTTTCAGATCCTAATGGCGGGTGTGTTAGGTGGTCTGTACGCCATCAAAACGTTCTGGAGACAGATCAAGACTTTCTTCCTGAGGGTCTTCGGGAAAAAACCTAAGTCCTAGCAGGTGGCCAACGCAGAAGTAACCATTGGATCTTACCGCGACCCAGACGGTTTTGTTTTTGAGACGGCAGAAGGCCTGTTCAGGCAGATAAACCATTCTTATGCCTCTACCTATAGGCACTTGGTGGCCTCCAACCTGTACCAGGAGCTAACCAATGCCCAACTTCTCATCCCGCACGTTGCAACCGATGTTCCAGCCTTCACGCCCGATGGCTGGTTGGTGATCCAACCGCAACGCATTCCGTTTATCTCTTACCCTTACGAGTGGTGCTTCAGTCAATTGAAAGACGCCGCTTTGCTCACCCTTCAACTCCAACAGAAGGCCCTGGCACACGGCATGAGCCTGAAAGACGCCAGTGCTTACAATGTGCAGTTCCTCCACGGCAAACCCGTTTTCATTGACACGCTCTCCTTTGCGTTGTACGAAGAAGGGCAACCCTGGCCTGCCTACCGCCAATTCTGCGAACATTTTCTGGTGCCTTTGGCCCTCATGGCCCATACAGACATCCGGCTTCACCGTTTGCTGCTCTCTAACCTGGAGGGCATCCCACTGCAACTGGGGAGCAAGCTGCTGCCCTGGCACACTTGTATGAGCTTCGGTTTGTTGATGCATGTCCACCTCCATGCAAAAGCCCAGGTGAAGTACACGGGTCAGGAAAGCGGATCTAAAAACAAGCAAAAAGCCATGTCCAGAAACGCACTTTTGCAGCTTTTGGATAGCCTTACGGCCACCGTTAAATCCCTCTCCTGGAGCCCAGACAAAACCCTGTGGGCCGATTATTACCAGCACACGAATTACCAGGACGGGGCCATGCGCCACAAAGAGCAGACCGTTGAACAGTTGCTTCTGAAGGCAGGCCCTGAAATCGTTTGGGATTTGGGGGCGAATACTGGCCGTTTTAGCCAAATCGCGACCAAAATGGGTGCCCAGGTAGTCGCCATGGATTTTGATATCGGTTCCACCGAGATCCACTACCTCCGGATTAAAGAAGAGAAAAATACGGCCGTCCTCCCGCTGGTGATTGATTTGACCCAGCCCAGCCCGGCCATCGGCTGGTTAAACAAGGAGCGGGAGAGCATCTTCGCACGCCCGAAACCAGATTTGGTCATGGCCCTGGCCCTGGTCCACCATCTGGCCATCAGCCACAACCTTCCGGTCTCTTACCTGGCCTCATTTTTCGCCGGGCTGGCCAATCATCTCCTTATTGAATTCGTCCCGAAATCTGACTCTCAAGTGCAAAGGCTATTGGCCAGCCGGAAGGATATTTTTACCGGTTATACCCAGGCAGCCTTTGAGGAAGAGTTCTCCCGCTTTTTCCAGATTGAAGAGAAACATCCCCTTCAGGGCACGGAGCGCACCTTATACTTGATGCGTAAAAGATGAAAGGCATTAAGGGCCTGGTCTGGCATCCTTTCCTTGGCGGCTTATTTCCCGTGCTGTTCCTGTACGCTTACAACAGCAGCTATATCCCCTTTGCAGAACTCTTGGTGCCTACGCTGGCGGTGGGCCTTTCTTCCAGCCTCCTCCTTTTGGCGGCCAAACTGTTCCTGCGCACCTGGCAGAAATCCGGTATCCTAGTGAGTTCCTTCTGGCTTCTCTTCTTCTCCTATCAGGCCCAATGGCTGCAGGTGGTTCACTGGTTTGGCGAAGAAGGGGCACGTCACTCGTATTTACTATTGGCCAACCTCCTGCTATTGCTAACTCTGTTTCTTTGCCTCAGAAAAAGCAAAAGTCCTCTGTTTAGGCTTTCCAAAACCCTCAATGTATTCGCGGGCATTCTCATCTTTTTCCCCGTGAGCCAAATTCTCTATTTCCAGGCAAGCCAATTGGTTTCAAAAGCCTCTGTTGGCCCAGAAAAGCAGAACACCATCCAAGGGCTGGAGACTAAACCAGGCCAGAGACCAGACATCGTCTACCTCATCTTAGATGGCTACGGGAGACCCGATGTTTTGCAGGAGAACTACAGCCTAGACTTAGGCGAATTTAACGCCTTTCTAAAGGAACAAGGCTTCTTTTTGGCTACCCAAAGCACTGCCAATTACGCCCGTACCACCGCATCATTGGCCTCCTCGCTCAACTTTGACTATCTCCAGAACCTGCCCGGGTACCACCCCAGACTCACCTACCTGGATCTCCATGAAATCACCGAGGAAGCCCGGCTGTTGCATTTGCTTAGGCAGGAAAAGTACCAGCTGTTTGGCTTTGCCACGGGTTTTGGAAACGCAGAACTCACCAAACTGGCCACTTACCTTTCTCCATATACCCAGAAATCACCGCTTCGGGAGATGCTGTTCTCCATGTCTCCCTTGCAGATCATAGAGGAAAACGGCAAGTTGTACAGACAATATGTGGGCCTCAAAACCAGGTTCTTCAACTACCGCGAAGCCCCAGCAGACAAGGGCCGGCGCTATTATGAGGAAATCCAGTTTGCCCTGGAGAAGGTGCCCCAATACGTAGGCCAGGAGACTCCTTCCTTTGTGTTCGCCGATATCTTTGTGGGCCACCCTCCGTTTGTATTCAATGAACTGGGAGCATACCAGAAATCCGCCCCAAAACTGGAAAACCCCATTGCCGACGGCAGCGACCTGATCCCTTTCTACCCAGGCGGGAAAGAAGCATACCGGCAGCAGTACCGCGTTCAACTCGGGTACCTCAACAGGAGAATCATGGCTTTGGTGGAGCGCATAAAACAAAACGCAAAGCGGCCCACCGTCATCATTCTGCAGGGCGACCATGGTCCCGGCACCAACTTTCACCAGGAAGAGGCCGCCCAGTCTAACCTTCCGGAGAGATTCGCCATCTTTAACGCCATCTACCTTTCGGGTGGGGGAGCCCCTGCCCTGCCCCTGGATTTGACCCCGGTAAACACCTTCCGGATTCTCCTTAACCACTACTTCCGCACTACTCTTCCCCTACTACCCAACCGGCAGTTCTACTCCCCGGCAAACGAACCCGGCAAGTTTGAGGAAGTCACCCACCTCTTGCAAAAGAAGGCGCAACCGCTTTAAGCCCGACTTGCTTAAAACGGCCCCTCAACGGCTATTCATTGAAAAACACCCTCTTCACCCGCGTGCTCACGTTAGTCAAAAGTTCATAGGGAATCGTCCCGATGCGGGCAGACAGTTCTGTGAGCGGCAATTCCGCACCAAAAATCAACACTTCATCGCCGGCGCGCACGTCCAGGCCGGTGATGTCTACCATGCACATGTCCATGCACACATTCCCGATAATAGATGCACGTTGCCCGTTGATGAGCACCTCGCCCACGCCGTTCCCGAAGCGTCGGTCATATCCGTCGGCGTACCCGATGGCGATGGTGGCGGTCTGTTTATCGGCTTCCGCGATGCCACGCCGGCTGTAGCCCACGGTTTCACCAGCTTTGATAGATTTCACCTGTGAAACGGTGGTCTTGAGCTGCCCTACGGTCTGCAGACTGCTTTGCTCCTGCCCCGCGGACTCCACGCCGTACAACCCGATGCCTAGGCGCACCATATCAAAAGCAGCCTCCTCTCCAAAACGCACGATGCCGGCGGAGTTGAGGATGTGTTTCGTAACAGCGTAGCCTAGCCCCTTTTCTACAGTGGCGGCCATCTGCCGGAACCGGGAGATCTGCTCGTGGGAGAAATCATTGTACAAGGCTTCATCGGCGCCAGCCAGGTGGCTGAAGACGCTTTGTACGCGCACGTGCGGCATCTGGTCCAGCACCTCCAGGGCTTCCTCCAGTTCTGCTGCGTCAAAGCCCAGGCGGTGCATACCGGTATCCAGCTTAAGGTGGATGCGGGGTGTTTTGCGGCTGTTTATGGGGAAATAGTCCAGAAATCGGTGTAGCAGGTCCGGGGAGTAGATCTCGGGTTCCAGGCTGTACTGCTGCATTTTCAAGAAACTGTCGGGGCTGGGGTTCATGACCATGATGGGCAGCGTGATGCCATGCTCCCGCAGGGCGATGCCTTCATCGGCGTAGGCCACGGCCAGGTAATCCACGCGGTGGAACTGTAGCAGATTGGCGATCTCGTAGGCGCCCGCGCCGTAGGCGAAGGCTTTTACCATGACCATGATCTTGACCTGGGCCGGCAGTTTGGCGCGGTAGAAGTTGAGGTTGTGCACCAGCGCATCCAGGTTCACCTCCAGCTTGGTGCCGTGAATCTGCTGCTGCAGAGCGGCCACAATCTTCTCAAACTGGAACACGCGTGCGCCTTTCACCAGAATTGTCTCCTGCCGGAAGGTCTCGGAGCGGAGCTGGCCCAGAAAGGAATCCGTGCCCAGGTAGAACTCGCTGCCGACGGGGAACAGGTCCTGGTGACGGGTAATAATGTCCCCGATGCCAATGACGCGGTCCACGCCGCGGGTTTTGATTTCCTGTGCCACCTGCTGGTAAAGCGCATGCTCCTCCACCCCAGCCTCCAGCAGATCAGAGACAATGAGTGTTTTACGCCCGCGGCGGGCCTGTTGGCCCAGCACATCCAGCGCGATACGCAGACCGGCTAAATCGTTGTTATAAGTATCGTCAATGACGTAGCAGCCGTTGATGGCCTCCTTGCGCTCCAGGCGCATGGCCACGGGGTGCAGGCGCTCAAATCGACCCGCCAGTTCCTCAGGCTTCACGCCCACGTACAGCAGCACCGCCAGGCAGTGAAGCGCATTTTCCAGCGAGGCTTCGTCAGAGAAAGGCAGCGTGAGGTCCTGGCCTTTGCCATCATAGCGGAATCGGACTTTGGTTTTGCCGTGGTGCATCTCCAGCACTTTCAACTGCACCTGCGCCGCGGTATGCTCATGGGTGCTCCAGGCAAAAGTTGGCAGACCGGCCTCCCGGATGGCTTCATAGACGGCAGGCTGATCGGCACAGAAGACAAGCTTCTCTACATGGGCGAAAAGTTTGAGTTTCTCCTGCAATTTCTGATCCGAGGAGGAAAAACCTTCATCGTGCGCCGGACCCAGGTTGGTGAACACACCGATGGTAGGCTGCAGCACGCTGGCCAGGTGTTCCATCTCGCCGGGCAGCGAAATACCGGCCTCAAACACGCCTATGGTATGGCTCTCGTTGATCTGCCACACCGAGAGCGGCACCCCGATCTGAGAATTGTAACTACGGGGGCTTTTCACCACCCGCTCTGAGACGCTCAACAGTTGCGCCAACCACTCCTTGACAATGGTTTTGCCGTTGCTGCCTGTAATTCCGATGACCGGTATATTGAATTTGCGCCGATGGTAGGCCGCCAGCCGCTGCAAGGCGTGTACGCTGTTGCTCACCAGCAGCACGTTGGCCTCCGGGAAAGTAGACAGGTCCATGAGCCCCGAGGCATCCTCCACCACAAACTGTCGTACGCCAGCGGCATACAGCTCGGGCAGGTACTGGTGCCCATCGTGGAATTCTCCCCTGATGGCGAAGAACACCGAGGATACGGCATTGGCTATTTTCCGGCTATCGGTGAGCAAGTGCTGTACGGGATAGGTGCCGTTACACTGCACCAGCATGCCGCCCACCACCTGAGCAATTTCTTTGAAAGTAAACATGATGCGGTTATCTGTTATCCAAATATACAACAGAAGGAATACCGCCAAACACTCTCTTCCGCCACGCTCCTGCCACCCAGAAAATCCATTTTAGAGGCGATTTCTGAAAAAGGGCGCAAAAGCGGCAACAACCCGGTTCAGACGTTCTTTTTGGCGAAACACAAGGGTGTTTTTGGGCAGAAATAGCTGCTTATTAGGCAGTACGCGGGTCAACGTCTACCTTTGTGCTCCTGAAAAAAATTACCGTGAAATTAAACCGTTACCATATAGCTGCCGTCAGCGCCTTTCTTATCTGGGGATTTATCCCGTTTCCGCTTAAAGCTTTATCCGGGTTCCCCAGCAGCCAGATCCTTTATTTCCGCATCCTGGTCTCGGTGCTCACGCTGTTACTTATTTCCGGTACTACCCGCCGTGAGCAGTGGCGCCAGACGTTTAAGCGCTTTAAGAAGAATGACCCAATAGAAAAGCGGAGATTCATTCTGTACACGTTGCTGGGTGGGGCGCTGCTCACCATCAATTGGCTGGCGTTCATTTACGTGGTAAACCACGTAGACATCCAGACCGGCTCTTTCTCCTATCTGCTCTGCCCTATCCTCACCGCCACGCTGGGCTTTTTGATTCTGCATGAGCACCTGCGGGTTCACCAGTGGATTTCCGTAGGGCTGAGCCTCATGAGCTGCCTTCTGGTGGGCACAGACTCTATCTACAACCTGCTGTTCAGTCTGCTCATCGCTTTTTCTTACGCTTTTTACCTCATCACCCAGCGCCTGCTCAAAGATTACGACAAGATCGTGCTGCTTACGCTGCAGTTGCTGTTGGCATTCACGTTCATCGGACCTAGTTATCCGTGGTTTGTGGGGCAGGAGGCGCAGCCTATCACGGGCCATTTTGTGGGGCAGATTGTGCTGCTAAGCTGGCTTTTCACGGTGCTGCCTTTGTTTTTGAACCTGTACGCGCTCAAAGAACTGAAATCTGCCACTGTGGGCGTGCTCATGTACCTCAACCCGATCATCAACTTCACCATGGCGTTCCTGTATTTTGGGGAGGTCACGAGCCAGCAGAAGATATTGGCTTACCTGGTGATCTTCGCCTCGGTGATTTTGTACAACCTGCCCATCGGGAAGAAAAAAGAAGTGCCGGTCTCTGCCTGACCAGAAGAAAGCCATGCAACTTTTGGCCTTGTTTTTGGCTCTTGTTTATAGATAAGGCAACGGAGCCTTTCCCATTGAACAGACTTATGAAAAGCACTTGGTATTTCGCATTGGTAAGCCTTCTGCTCACGGGCTGCGCCCAAACAGAAAACCTGACCTCTACCGAGGGAGCTGTCTTCACCCAGGGAGCTAACCTTACGCTGAAGCTGCAAAAGCCCGTGGCCGCTGGTGACCTCACCCTGAACCTGCAGAAGGTAGACGAGAGCCGCTGCCCCATCAATGCCAACTGCGTAAGAGCGGGATCAGCTATCACGTATGTGCAGTTGCAGGATGCCCAAGGCAACAGTATCACCAAAGTTCTATACCTGGGAGACCCGCTCACGGCGCCAGATAACCGCGGCTTCCGCACTGCGGATACACTCAACGCCACTCTGGGCAGCAAAACTTACCGCCTGACTTTAACCGAAGTTCTGCCTTTCCCCAACACGGCATACCCCAACCCGGCTGAGAAAACCGCCAAACTATCGGTGACAGCATTATAAGTAAAGTCACCTGTGTGGGGAGGCACCAGGAATTTAAGTTTCTGATAGAATAGTGGTTTACTTTGCAAGAGAAAAGGCCTTCCTTTTACAGAGCATTTTTCCTAAAACCGCGCTAAAGCAGCAAACCGGCTTTCTGCTTCACAGGGGCAAATCATAAGGGTAACAAAGCATTAGCGTGGCTTGTCTCCTTAGTAAAAGTTTATGGGAGGCTTTTACGGGTATTGAAGTAAATTTCAAGTATTTTAGAGGCATACAAGCTATATCCAGCCGCTAAAACTATACTTTTCTCGTGAAGCTACCTCTTTTCAAAAGCCTGCTTTTCCTTTCTGTTGCAGCTTTCCCCCTCTCATGTGCCCAGAATGTCGTCCCACCTCCCGCTACAGTCCAAACTCCTGCGGCTTCGCAGAAGGCTGTAAAAGTAGAAGTAAAGAAAGAGAACGGTCGGTATCAACTATACCGCGGAGGGAAGCCCTACTTTATCAAAGGAGCGGGCGGCGGCCGTTACCTGGACCAACTAGCCGCCTACGGTGGCAACTCCATCCGGACCTGGAGCACCCATAATGCCCAGCAAATTCTGGATGAGGCCCACAAGCATGGCTTAACTGTGACCATGGGGTTGGATGTGGCGCGCGAGCGGCACGGGTTTGACTACAACAACGCGGAGGCCGTAGCCAAACAACTGGCCAAACTCCGTGAAGAGGTCATGAAGTACAAAGACCACCCGGCCTTGCTGGTATGGGGTATCGGGAATGAGTTGAACTTAAGCTATTCCAACCCTAAGGTGTGGGATGCGGTGAATGACATTGCCAAGATGATCCATGAGGTAGACCCTAACCATCCGGCCAGTACCATGCTGGCGGGCCTCAACAAGAAGGAAGTAGACTACATCAAGGCGCAGGCTCCTGAACTAGACCTTTTATCCATCAATGCCTACGGTGATTTACCTTCTATTCCGGGCCGGGTCCGGGAGTATGGCTGGGAAGGCGCTTACATGATCACCGAATGGGGACCCACCGGCCACTGGGAAGGCCCGCAGACTCCCTGGAAAGCCTCAGTGGAAGAAACCAGTTCTGAGAAAGCCGCCGTTTACCGCAGCCGCTATGAGGCCACCATGGGGAAAGACACTGAGCGCTGCCTTGGCTCCTATGTTTTCCTGTGGGGACAGAAACAGGAAAGGACCCCCACCTGGTATGGTCTTTTCACGGAACAGGGAGAAGAATCTGAAGTTGTGGATGTGATGCAC
This sequence comes from Rufibacter aurantiacus, assembly GCF_017916345.1. Taxonomy (NCBI): domain Bacteria; kingdom Pseudomonadati; phylum Bacteroidota; class Cytophagia; order Cytophagales; family Hymenobacteraceae; genus Rufibacter; species Rufibacter aurantiacus. Next base: position 824,842 of record NZ_JAFMSV010000004.1, on the reverse strand, counting down.
CATCTCTGGTCAGGGAAATGGCCCCAAAATCGTGCTCCGCACCTAACCTACCTACACCTTGACGGCAAAAAAGCCACTGATAATGTCTACCTAAAGCCTAACCAAAGCTACCTTATCCAGACCGAAGTAACGGATCCAGACCGTGATGCGCTCACCTACCGCTGGGAACTCCTCTCTGAAAGCACAGACCTCAAAGAAGGCGGCGACGCTGAAAGCCGCCCGGGTGCAATCCCCGGCATTGTGCAAGACCAAGGCAAAGGACAGGCTCAAGTGAAAGCCCCAGAAAAAGAAGGTGCCTACCGCCTATTCGTGTACGCTTATGACGGCAAGAACAACGTAGCCACGGCTAATATCCCTTTCTTTGTGAAGAAGTAGCCAGTCGGACTCCCAGACGCACCTATTTAACCCGCTGTTTTAAGGGCACTTTCATGAAAACAGCCTAAAACAAAACGCCCGCAGGATCCACCTGCGGGCGTTTTGTTTTAGGCTGAATCCAAGGTTTCCTAGATGTGCTACGCTTTAGCTCTGTTTTTTAAAAATGGAGCATAAAACAGTGCCGTTTGAAAAGGAATACTCAGCAATAAATAAGGGGACGTTCCTTTCTTTTAACAGAAGGAACGTCCCCTTATTTATTGGTTTATGAAGGAATACAGGCCAACTTTTGTGCTATCTAACAAAAGCTTCCTGTACGCAGGTCTATTTTTCCACCATTTTATAAACCCGGACATAATCTACCTCCATCGCCTGTGGGTAAACCGATGCATCCACCCCCTGGGTACCTCCCCAGTTACCACCTACGGCAATATTCAGTAGCAAATGAAAGCGTTTATCAAATGGCCAGGCGGCGTATCCTTTGCCTTCATTGATAAATTCATACATCATTTGGTTATCAATATAGCCCCGTATGGCAAACGGTGTCCAGTCAATTCTGTATAAGTGATATTCTGTACTTGCATTTGGCACTACCTTACTGGCGCCTTTCTGGGTTCCAATACCGTGGTTATAAGCTTCTGTATGAACGGTTACGTGTACGCGGTCCTGGTCATACCCTACGTGCTCCATGATATCAATTTCCCCGGATTTCGGCCAGTTCCCGTAAGACCAGTCCGTTGGCAGCATCCAGATAGCCGGCCAGGTTCCCTTGCCGGTGGGTAACTTCGCTTTGATTTCGAAGCGGCCGTAAGTCCAGTCGCCTTTGTCTTTGGTTACCAAACGAGCCGAGGAGTACTCTTTCCCTCCTACACTTTCCTTTCGGGCAGTTATGGTCAGTTTGCCATCGGCTACACTGGCATTGCTGATGTTATCAGAGTAATACTGCAGTTCATTGTTACCCCAACCGTTACCGCCAATATCGTAGCCCCATTTAGCACTGTTTGGCTTGCCAGAATAATCAAACTCATCGGCCCAGACCGGAGTGGTTTCAAAACTCCAATTCTTGTCTACTGGCCCGGTAGGCTGCGTGATGACTGGTCTGGGGATATCCTTCTCGCCGCCACAGGCTGCCATAGCCCAGGCAAAACAGAAATAGCCAATAGAACTAAGAGGCATTTGAAATATTTTTTTTGTTTTAAGTATCAACATGATGACTTCGATTTGGGGGATTGTAGTTTCCATATACAACCACCAGAAAACGCAGGATGTTACCCATCCAAAAATAAAAAGACAAAAAAATGCCAGGTGCAGAAACTGAACCTGGCATTTTAAAAAGATTCTACTTCTCTAATCTGAAATCATCCAGGAAGAACACTCCCGGGATAAAGTTACCTTCTCCACCCACCTGAATCACAATGCGGTCCAGGTCTTTGCGGCTGATGATATTGGCTGCACCAAAATCAAACGTTAACTCTATCCATTTATCCAGTTGCGTTACCTGTTGTTTGATCTCAACTTGATTTACCCAAGGCTGTGCGGCGGTACCATCCTGGAGTTTTACTGAAACTTGCTTCAATAAATGCGGATCTGCCCAAGACTCACCAGCAGCTTTGGTGAAGTCATTATAGCTTGGGATAAATACTTTCAGCTTGAATACGTGGCGTGTTGTTAAATCAAACTTGTAGGTAAAGTCAGCGAACATGTTGGCAAACTCAAAGGGCTGGCCATCTTGTTTCACGTACAATGCCACCTTTGGCGAAGCATTTCCTGATGCTGCAGATGGTGCCGGATTGTCGTAGCTCTCGTTCAGGGTCAGCGCTTCGGTTTTCCAAACTACATTCCCTGGTTCATCAAAGTTATCCTTGATGTCTTCGATTTTGTATGGCTTTTCCTGCACTGGCCGGGTGTATCCTTTTGGCACCAGGCGCAGCCACCAGGCATTGGCTGCGTTTGACGCATCGTTGCCTTTTACATAGAGTTCGTTTTCGGTTAACTTCAGAATCTCATAGCGGGTAGCACCGGTATAATAGCCCAGGAAGCCTCCACCTGAGAAGGTCAGGTACTTTTTACCACCTTCTTCTACAATACTCCAGGTCATGTTAGTAGGCGGCGTGTAAGGCGTAGTGTAGTCAGAACTTTGGTTTGCACCACCCAGACCACTGCCGTTTGAGCCGTTCACGAAAGTAGAGCCATTGTTTTTGTAGGTGTAAGCGAATCCATTCAGGTTAAACGTCATTTCGTCGTCGTAAAGTCCTTCAGATGCTTTCTCATTGGCTCCGGCCTGCCACCATTCTGGCGTACCTGCCCCAATTGGCCCCACTCCCATGTGCCCAGCCAGCGTTTTATCAATCACCCAGGTTTTGCCAGTAGCATTTGCCGCACCGCCGGTTAACATGTTGTAATCTTCCCGGTTCAACATAGAGACATTCGTCTTGGCAATGGTTACCGCCTGGGTTCTGGTTGCAAAACCACCACTTGTGAACACGGTAAGCTTCACATTATAAGTACCTGCTACCGGATAAGAACCAGATGCATCGTTACCTACTCCTGTAGCCCCATTTCCAAAATCCCATATAGCTTTCAGAGTCCCGGGGGTCTCGTTTTTGAAAGTTATGATGTTGGGATTGGTGGCTGTAGGTGTCGCAGAAAACATTACCTGCTCAGAGGTAGGCGCAGCCGCCAACTCTCCTTCAAAATCCTCAGGGGTACAGGCTGTAAAAGAGCCTCCTAACAGTGTTAATGCCAGGTATAAACAAACCTTGTATGTTTTAAATATTGATTTCATGGTTAGTATATTTAAATACAATTAATAGCCTGGGTTTTGCGTGATAGTACTGTTAGTAATATCAATCTCCTGCTGTGGAATAGGCAAAAACTCGTTTCTGTTGGCTTTGAACCCAAGTGGCCCCAAAACAGCGGCTGCTCTACCGGTGCGTACCAAATCAAAGAAGCGGTGTCCTTCAGTGGCTAATTCCAGTTGACGTTCACGGTAGATGTTATCCAACGTAGCCGGTACAGACGGTAAACCAACACGGGCACGCACGGCATCTAAAAGCATTTTGGCTCTGGTTGCATCTCCGCCACTGCGAACCAATGCTTCTGCCTCCAGCAAATAAGTATCTGCCAAACGGATTTCAATCTCATTGATTGGCCAGTTTAATTCCGGCGTACCTACAGGAGACTTAGCACTTGCATACGGGGCATATTTCTTAATGAAATAATCAGTATTCTGATACCGTGGATTGTAAGAGGCTCCCTGTGCTTTCAAAGCTTTACCATCAATGATAGTGTGTTCAAAACGCGGATCTCTTGTCATGTCCGCATTTGTCATGGCCGCAACCAAATCCAACGAGATAGGAGCAAAACCCCAGCCTCCAGAATATAAAGGTCCATTGTAATTTTCTGGGCCAACAAACTGAGGGGCTACGTTGCCTTCTCCTCCGTTCACCCAACCCCAGTCACCCCAAACACCTTTAGTAGAATGAGGAATCTCTAAGATGGACTCCGCATTAAATTGATTGTCTGGTTTGAAGATATCACCATAGTTCTGCAACAGCTGATAATTGCTTGCCGTGTTCACTTCTTTGAAAAGGGCGGCAGCTTCAGCCATACGGCCATTATCATTCTGGTGCATGATGGCTTTGCCTAAGAGGGCAGTAGCGGCATATTTCGTTAACCTACCTTTTTCAGTTGCAGGAACAGAACTTGGCAAATCAACACGGGCTTCCTTCAGGTCTTTCTCTATCTGAGCATAGATTTCTGCCGGTGTAGCTTGTTTCTGTGAATATAAATCACTGGTAGGAATGGCGCCCGTGATCAACGGAACCCGTCCAAAAAAGCGAACCAGATCAAAATAGAAATAAGCGCGCAGAGTTTTTGCCTCAGCAATAGCTCTGGTTTTAAAAGCTTGACTTAACCCAGGTGCTTCTTCAATTTTAGTTAATATCAGGTTAGCCCGATAAACCCCGGTAAAGTTCTTTTGCCATAAGCCAGTAGAGGGGCTGATGAAAGGATCTACTGTGAAATTATCCCAGGCCACCCAGCTAACCTGGTCTGTGGCACTGCCTCCCCCCGCGTGGGCTTCGTCAGAGGCAACGGTAAGCAAGGGTTGCTTCATGGTATAGCCACCGCTGTTACCCCACTGCATTACATCATACACGGCTACCAAGCCCTGCATCACCTGAGTTTCGTTCTGGTAGAAATTACCTTCTAACTCTGTTCCCCTTGGAGTTAACTCCAGGAATTCTTTGTCACAGGAGCTGAAGGCTACCAGCCCTGCCAAGAATAAGGATGTATATATTGATTTGTTAAGTTTCATGTTTTATAAAATTAAAAACCCACATTTAAACCAAACATCAGAGACCGGGCTTGCGGATAGATACCACGGTCAACCCCATAGCTTCCTCCACCAATCTCTGGGTCAAAGCCGGTGTACTTTGTAAAGGTTAACAAGTTATTACCGGTAACAAATAAGCGCAGTTTGTTCATGTGCACTCTGCTGATAAGTGACTCTGGCAGAGAATAGCCAATTTGCAACGTCTTCACCCTGAAATAAGAGGCATCTTCCACATAGAAATCAGAGCTACGATTAAAGTTCTGGCTTGGGTCTCCTTGTACTATCCGGGGGAAACTGTTGGAGGTTCCTTCTCCTGTCCAGCGACCTAATGCCTCAGTGGTCCAGTTGGCCCCGTTCAGGTCTGGGCGTCTTAGGGTTTTGAATACATCGTTCCCTGAAACACCTTGCCCGAACACCAGGATGTCGAAGCCTTTGTATTTAGCCGATGCGGTGAAACCGAAGGTCCAGTCTGGAGTTGGGTTCCCGATCATGGTCCGGTCGTCATTATCAATGATGCCGTTTCCGTCCACATCTACTTTGCGTAAATCACCGGGCTTAGCATTTGGCTGTAACAAGGCTCCGGTGCTGTTCACGTAGGAGTTCACTTCTTCCTGAGTCTGGAATAAACCGTCAGTCTTGAACCCATAGATAAAGCCTACCGGACGACCAACTTCGGTGCGGGTGATTTGTTCCCCCGCAGGGCCAAAGGTCTGACCATTCAGGAATTTCTTTTCTGAGCCCAGGCTGGTTACTTCATTTTCTAAGTAAGAAGCATTACCGCTCACATTGAAGCTGAAGTCATTGATGGTTTTGCCATAGCCTAATTCCACTTCAAAACCTCTGTTCTCCATATCAGCGATGTTACCTACAGGGCCGTTATTCCCAACATACCAAGGAACAGCAATGTCTAAGAGCATACCGGTAGTCTTCTTCTTGTATAGATCAACGGTTAAGTTGATATTGTTGAATAACACCGCGTCAAACCCTATATCAGACTGAGATGTTTCCTCCCACCGTAAATCTGGGTTTGAAATAGCATTCGGGCTTACCCCATTTACCAAAGTAGCATTGGTGCTAGTGCCCAGCGTGTAGTTTCTGCCACCTCCTACTGTTGACAAATACCTGAAATCACCAATTTGGTTATTCCCGTTTACTCCGTAAGAACCTCTGAATTTCAGGAAATTAACAACATTGTTGTCAGGGAAGAAGTCTTCACGTGAAGCTACCCAGCCTACTGAAACAGATGGGAAGTAACCGTACTTGTTGTTAGGGCCAAACCGTGAAGATCCGTCCCGGCGCAGGATACCGGTGAACAGGTATTTCTCATCGAAATTATAGATAACGCGACCAAAGAGAGAAGCCAACGTTTCCTGATATTCTCCCCCGTAGTATTGTTGGTTTGCCTGAGGAACCGGGAATGCCAATGAGGCATCATCCAGATTATCAATTGGTAAGCCAGATCTGGTACCTCCCTGGGTTTCGCCATAGTTCCGCTGGGCGGTTGTTCCGGCTAATAGGGTAAGGTCATGTTTGTCGAAGACACGGTTATATGAGGCCGTATTTTCCCATAACCAGAACAAGCCACGGTTGTTGTTGCGGGTATAATCATTGAGTACGTTGCTGTTGGTAGCATTCAGGTAGAAAACCGGTGAAAAGCTTCTATCTCCCCAGAAAGCTAAGTCAGTACCAATGCTTGATCTTAGTTTGAACCCTTTGAACAGTTCCAATTCACCAAAGGCATTTGCCACGATTTTATCAGACCATCCTCTGGCTTGGGCCACAGCCAAGGCAGCAATAGGGTTTACAATCTCAGAGAAGACGTAGTTAGAAATTCCGTAAGGTCTTCCTTGAGCATCTCTCACCACGGGCTGTTGCGTGTAAGGGCAAGTGGCACAGTTGATGATAGATGGATCCGTTTCTACCAGCGGTGTGATCGGGTCTAAGTTGATGGCCCGGTTTAGAGGAGAGCCATACTCAGTGTTAGTAGCAACACCCACTGAACCAATGCGGGTATATCCAATATTGGTACCAAAAGTCAAGGCGTCGGTTAGTTTATGCGAAGCATTAACCCGTGCTGTAAACCGCTCAAATTGTGAGTTAGAGGGTGCTACAATCCCTTCTTGTTTGAAATAACCAAAAGATGTGTAGAAGGTAGACTTTTCGCTTCCCCCTGACATGCTGATGTCATGCTGCTGAATACTGGCATTGTCACTGAAAACTTCCTCTTGCCAGTTAGTACCTTCTCCTAAAGATTCAGGATTCTGGAAAATGATGCCGCCGCCGCTGGCTACACTGCCTTCATTGGCAATAACGGCATATTCACGGGCATTTAGCAGATCCAGCTTACGCCAGGGAGCCTGGGTACCCACATAGCCATTATAGTTAATTGACATCTTGCCGGATTTCCCTTTCTTGGTGGTAACAATGATTACCCCATTGGCTGCCCGGGCACCGTAGATAGCCGCCGAAGCCGCATCCTTTAAAACCTCGATTGATTCAATATCAGCTTGGTTAAGGTATTCAATACCGCCACCAACCTGAACACCATCCACAATGTAAAGCGGATTGCTGTTACCAATGGTAGTGGTTCCTCTTACCCGCACGGTTGCCCCTTCCCCTGGCTGGCCAGAGTTGGACGTGATTGTTAAACCAGACGTTCTGCCTTGCAAAGCCTGCTCTACCCTTGTAACAGGTAAACCCTCCAAATCAGCAGCTTTTACACTTGAGATTGCTCCGGTAACAACGCTTTTCTTTTGAGTACCATACCCAACCACCACTACTTCTTCCAGAGCTCTGGCGTCTGAAACAAGGGTGACGTTCATTACATTGTTGCTACCAACCGGTACTTCCTTGGAAACAAAACCGATGTAGGAAAAAACCAACGTTCCTCCGTTATCTGGCACAGCAATAGAATAGTTTCCGGAAATATCTGTGGAAGTTCCCGTGGCTGTACCTTTCAGCACTACAGATACGCCAATCAGTGGCTCTCCAGTTTCTGAGGTAACCTTGCCTGTTACATTTACATCTACGGCATTCGCCTTTGCTTTTTTAGCAGACTTGGCACTTGCCTTTGGTAATAACGGAGAATCTTTCAATGCTCCAGCGTGTACTTCTGCACTATGGTATCCGACTACCATACTGCAGCTAAAAGCTAGTAGTAGTATTTTTTTCATGTATTTTATTTAAGGTTTTGTATCTGCATTATCAATTTTTAGGACACGAGTTCTAGCTTGTAGATTTTCTCAACCTGAAGTTCAAGATTCCTGTTTCATAGAAAGGTTAGTAGATAAGGCTTCGAACTTAGATATACTAACAGCATTTTTTCAGATCATTTCAACTTCCAATAGGCATCTGTTTAAGGGTTTATAGAATGTAAACTCATCATTAACTGTATTTTAATTGAAAAAAGATGCAATTACGGTTTAATACAATTTCAAAGATACTACTCTTTGCATTGTAATCACAAGCTGAAAATTATGAAAACTATATATTTAGGACGTATTTTATGTACTTCTCTTAATTGATGATCTATTCAAATAAGGTTTATTTTGAGAAATGCATTTTTACCATCCCATTCTCTCCTCTTGAAGAAGCATTTTTCTGCTCCACTTTCACTTGCCTGAGCTTATCACAATAATTGTAGGCATCACAGCGCATTGCATTGAGCTAAATAAATGCTACTCCTGCACAAGAGAAGAGAAAAAAGTATTTGGTTCTCTAAATTCGGTTTTGTTAAAAAAAATCCTGTTTTAGAACCCAAATATATAAAATTGGCAAATGTTTAGCCTAATTAGCAGTACGTCACAACTACATCAGGCTGTTTTATAGAGTACATCAAGAATACATCAAGGGTACATCAAGCAGACAAAAAGAGCTTCACAGCCCTTTAAGTAACGTTTTTGCTAAAAGTGAAATCAAAAGCATTATTTTTATTCACACTACTCCTTTTTCTAGTTGTAAAAATGACATTCCTTTAGTGAGACCCATTACATATAGGGATAGCTATTTTTACTTGGATAGCTGCCTCTGTGGTAGGATTCCCTTTTCCCATCTATGCTTTCCTGCAGCCTTGGGAAATTTGGACTTGCTGTACTGGAGTTCGGGTCATCGTGAAACAAAGAAGAGCAACATAATATCAGGCAATGTCAGGAGAAGACATAATGCAGCAGGTTTACAAAAAACAAGCTAAGCACTAAGAAACACCTTTAGAAGCCCGTAGCCGCCGGCGACCTCACCCGGAACCTGCAGAAGGTAGATGAAAGCCGCTGCCCCATCAATGCCAACTGTATCAAGGCGGGATCAGCCATCACGTATGTGCAACTGCAGGATGCCCAGGGCAACAGTGCCACCAAGGTTCTATACCTGGGAGACCCGCTCACGGCGCCAGACAACCGGGGCTTCCGCACTGCGGATACGGTCAACGCCACCCTGGGCAGCAAAACCTACCGCCTGATTCTGACCGAGGTCCTGCCTTTCCCCAATACCGCGAATCCCAACCCAGCCGAGAAAACCGCCAAAGTATCGGTGGCAGCCTTATAACAATTGTATCTTTCTGAAGGGAGCGAGCCCGTGGCGAAAGCTGCAGGTTTCGTTTTATACCCCGTTTCACTTCAATGCCTTGGGTCCGATCTTGCAAAAACAGCCTCAAAACAGAAAGAAATAAACGCAGATAAAATACATCTTTCACAAGCACATTTGGAGCATGTCAGTTTTGGCGTTTGCTGTGGTTATAAGCGATCCAACCTTGCAGTCTCCTTCCTTTTGTTATGGAATCGCTTCTCATAAAACGGGCTTAAAACAACCTATCTCTCTTCAGCATTTCCCTCCAAGATTTTCTCCCTTCCCTAACCCTGAAATTCATCGGGCACTGAAAGCGCTCTTTCCTTTCTCCAGCATTAAACCTCAGCGGCATCCTTCTGCCAGGATCCACAATTCAACTTCAACCCAAAAGCTAGCCTGAAGCATCCCTAGCACAGATAATAGCCCAATTCATCATAGGCTAAAAAGTGGGACAAGATGTTAACAGAAGTTGGGTTTTTAGCTTAAAAATGAAGATTCGTCAAAAAAACACTTAAAAAAGACACAATTTTTAATGAAAATTTATTTCAAACCCTAATGAATTGAAAAACTGCCTAATTAAGCATTTTAGGGCTTTTTTCAGTTTTTTGATGTAGTGCTAACGCAGGGAAATACCACGCTTGATGTATTAGTGATGTAATTAATATTTGAGCATTTTTTTGCCATTATATTATATTAGGTCATCAAAAACGGATATTTTTAACGAAACTGTATTTATGAAGAACAAACTACTAACCTTTTTGCTACTGTTTATAAGTAGCGTGGCGTTTGCTCAAACCACAATTACGGGGAGGGTAACCTCCGCCCGTGGTGGTGAGCCTCTACCAGGCGTTAGCGTGGTAGTAAAAGGTACTACAGCCGGTACCACAACCGACGTGGAGGGCAGATATCAGTTACAGGCTCCTTCAAATGCCTCCACCTTGGTGATAAGCTATATTGGGTTCGTGAACCAGGAAATTGCTATCAATGGAAGAACCTCAATTGACGCTGCAATGCAGGAGGACCAACAAGCATTGGAAGAAGTAGTGGTTGTTGGTTACGGAACCCAGCAAAAAAGCTTAGTGACCGGAGCCATTTCCTCAGTGAAAGCAGAGGAGATTGCCACGGTATCTTCCAGCCGGGTAGAACAGGCTTTACAGGGCCGCACTGCCGGTGTTACAGTATTACCTGCTTCAGGCTCTCCGGGCAGCGGGATGCGCGTACGGGTAAGAGGAACTGGTTCGAACTCTGGTTCAGAGCCTCTTTACATTGTTGATGGCGTAAGAGCCGGAGGCATTGAATTCCTGGACCCTTCAGAGATCGCTTCTATTGAAGTATTGAAAGACGCGGCCTCAGCGGCCATCTACGGGGCTGAAGGCGCCAACGGGGTAGTGATCATCACCACTAAAACCGGCAAAGTCAACACCTCAGAGATCAGCTACGCATTCCAGTACGGCAGACAGTCTGTGGGTAGAATGATGGACATGATGAACCCCCAGCAGTACCAGCAGTACCTGGAGGAATCTAACAGCCCGGGCAGACCAACGGTTGCCGAAGCCACTGCCGCCGGAGCCGGCACTAACTGGTTTGATGAATTGTTCCAGACGGCGCCCCAGCAACACCACTCCATCAGCTTCAGCGGGGGATCAGAGAAATCCAGCTTCCTGGTAGGCGGTAACTTCTTCACCCAGGAGGGTATTGTGGGCGGTGACAAAGCCAAATTTGACCGTTATACCGTTCGCATCAACTCAGACCATAAAATCAAGTCCTGGCTGAACATTGGGGAAAGATTCTCTTACTCCAACTTCAGACGCAGAGGCCTAGCAGAAAACGATGAGTTTGGAGGTTTGATCAGCAGTGCCCTGTCCATGGATCCTTTGACTCCGGTTATCTACACCGGGGCGCTTCCAGCCCACGTAACCGCTGCCATCCAGGCTGGCCAGCCATTGGTGCGCGATGAAAACGGCAACTACTACGGTATCTCTAACTTCATTAGAGGGGAGTACGGTAACCCATTGGCCAGAATTGCCTTGGCCAGAGGCCAGACTACCCAGAACAAAGTGGTAGGCAACGTGTACGCAGACGTGGAGCCCATCCAAGGCCTGAAGTTCACCTCCCGTTTCGGGATTGACGGGGCTTTCCAGAGACAACACAACTGGACCCCTACTTTCTGGTTCTCCAGCGAAAACCTGAACTCCATCGCAAACGGCTCAGACTCCCAGAACAACTGGTTTAACCTGCAGTGGGAGAACTTCGCTACATACACCAAGCAGATTAATAACCACGGCTTCACCTTCCTGGCTGGTACCTCTGCGGTGAAACGCATGTGGAATTACATTGGCGGAAGCTACTCTGGCCTTTTCAAAGAGGAAGATAAGTTCTCTTACGCAGACACAACCCCAGACGCCTTGGACCGCATAGGCAGCAACGCCAATGTGAGCACCCTGGCCTCTTATTACGGCAGACTTTCTTATGACTACGCTGGCAAATACCTGTTGAACGCTACCGTAAGAAGAGACGGATCTTCTCTGTTTTCGCCTGAGAACGCCTGGGGTACTTTCCCCTCCATCTCTTTGGGCTGGGTTGTTTCTAACGAAGACTTCTTCCCAGAAACCAAAATTAACCACCTGAAACTGCGCGCCAGCTGGGGCCAGAACGGTTCCCTTTCAAGCTCCCGCATAGGAGATTGGTTAGCTGCCGTAGGAGTTGTGGGACGTTATCCAGATGGTTCAGGCGACTACCTGGTGGGGGCCGCTCCTACTACCCTAGCTAATCCAGACCTTACTTGGGAAACCAGTGAGCAATTGGACTTCGGTATTGATTTAGGCATGTTCAACAACCGCCTGACCTTCACCGCCGATTATTTCGACAAAAAGACCATCGACCTGATTACGCCAGGGGTTGCACCAGGCTTTGTGGGCGCTGCGCTTCCGTTCGTGAACGGCGGTAACGTACAGAACAAAGGATGGGAATTTGAGCTAGGTTACCGCAATGATGCTGCAGAAGCCTTCCAGTATGAGTTATCCGGAAACCTCACCGCCATCAAGAACAAAGTAACCTACCTGGACCCTAACGTAAACGAGATTCCTGGCGCCAGCGTGGGAACCGGTTGGTCTGCTACCGTTTTCAAAGAAGGCTTCCCAATCTGGTACCTGAGAGGCTATAAAACCGATGGTATCTTCCAGAATGAAGAGCAGATCAGCGAGTACCTGGCCAGAACCCAAATCACCGGTTACAGCCCTAAACCAGGTGATCCGATTGTGCTTGACACCAACGGTGACAAGCAGATTTCCCCTGCCGACTACGCTATGATCGGTAACCCCCACCCAGACCTGATCTTCGGTGCCCGCGTGAACCTGGCTTATAAAGGTTTTGACCTGCTGGCCTTCGTGCAGGGTCAGATTGGCAATGATGTGATCCTGGGCTTTAGCCGTACAGACCGCCCTACCGCCAACAAACCGGCTTTCTTCTATGAAGACCGCTGGACCGGAGAAGGCAGCACCAACACCGGCTTTAGAGCAAGCACTACCAACGCCTACGTTTACAACAGTGACCTGATGGTATTTGATGGCTCTTACGCCCGCGTTCGTCAGTTACAGTTGGGCTATACCCTGCCAAATGCAGTAACCGAAAGATTCAAAATGAGAAACGCCCGCGTTTATGTGTCTTTGGATAACTACTTCACCTTCACAGACTACCCTGGCCTGGACCCAGAGGCAGGCAGCAACAACGCCAACAGCTTAGGCATTGACCGCGGTACTTACCCAGTGCCAAGATTAGCGATGTTTGGTTTAAACTTAAATTTCTAAGCAACAGAATCCATGAAGAAGAATTATATCAAGATTGCAGCATTCGGTTTAGCCCTTATGGCCATGACTTCTGGCTGTAAAGACTTCTTAGACCAGGAGGTACCCGGCAAGCTTTCTGAGCAGGAATTCTACAAAACAGACGCAGACGCGCTCCAGGCCACTACCGCCATCTATGACATCATGCAGGCGCACTACAACACCGCCTGGAGCAGTATCTACATGGTGAAGACCATGCCGTCTGATGAAAGCAACGCCGCCGGTAGCGGACCTGGTGACCAGCCTGCCTACCAGACCCTGGACGACTTCAACTTTGACAGCGAGAATGACGCCGTGAAATGGGGATGGAGACTGACCTACGGTGCCATCTACCGGGCCAACAAAGTCATCAACAACGTGCAGCCGGAAACGGAACTACGCAAAAGGCTGATTGCTGAGGCCAAGTTCCTGCGGGCTTACAACTACTTTGAACTGGTGTCTCTGTGGGGCGACGTGCCGTTGGTAACCGGCGACATTCCTATTGAACAATGGAGCAGCACCGGCAGAGCCGCCAAAACTGCCGTTTACGCTCAGATTGAGAAGGACTTGCAAGAAGCCATGGTAGACCTTCCCCAGAAAAGCGCATTGACCGGCGCAGACCGGTTCAGAGCCTCCAAGGGAGCAGCCCAGGCGTTGCTTGGCAAAGCCATGCTCTACCAGCAGAAATGGGCAGATGCCGCCACCCAGTTTGAAGCCGTTATCGCTTCAAACCAATTTGAGTTAGAGTCATCGGTGGGCAAGGCATTCTCTGAGGCCGGCGAGTTTGGCAAAGAGTCTCTGTTTGAGATCTCCTACACCAAAACCCAAAGCTATGACTGGGGGAACTTCCCTTGGGGGGCGCAGCCAGAAAGCAACATCCACCTTCAGTTGATGGGCCCAAGAAGCGACTTCTACACCAAGGCTCCGTCAGATTCCCTGATCGGGGGCTGGGGCTTCAACTCTCCTAAAGCCAAGCTTTACCAGGCTTTCGTGGCCGCCGGCGATGTGGAAAGAAAACAGGCCACTGTGATGTCTGAAACCGAGCTGAAAGCCATGGGCGGTAACTGGACCAATCCCACCGCTTATGACTACGAGGGCTATTTTCAGAGAAGATACGGCACGTTCAGCAGCCAGACCGGTGGTCCGGTATCTGAACTGAACTACGGTACCAACTGGCGCATGATCCGCTACGCAGACGTGTTATTGATGGCCGCCGAGGCCCATTATCGCGCCGGCAACGAAGGCAAAGCACGCGAATACCTGAACATGGTGAGACAGCGGTCAGAATTGACGCCGGTAACCGCCAGCGGCACCGCCCTGTTTACCGCCATTGTAAACGAACGCTTCCTGGAACTTGCTTTTGAAGGTTTCCGCTATGTAGACCTGGTACGCTGGGGCCTCGCTGCCCAGGAACTGGGTCCGTTGGGTTACAAAGAAGGCAAGCACAACGTGCTGCCTATCCCGGGCGAAGACGTACGTACGGCAGGTTTAGAGCAAAACCCTGGGTACTAATTATTTCCTAAACCCTGCATAAAGAAAAAGCCCACCAGATTTCTGGTGGGCTTTTTTTTGTAAACCTTTCCTAAACCGTGAAGCAACTATTGGCTCTGTTTCAGGCTCTTTATAGTACGCAGGTGAAAATGCCTCCCTTTATAAAAAGAAGCCATGAAACAGAAAAGCGGTCTTATTCTTATGATGGTACTCCTTCTGATGGGATGCGCGCGCACCCGCCCAGAGACTCCCACCTTAACGCCCGTTCTTACCAAACCGCTTACCCATACGCCGTCCTGGACCACCTACACACTTTCCTGGCAAGTGCCCTTGTCTGCGCAAGACCTTACCTTAACGCTCCAGAAAGTGGAAGACACCCGCTGCCCTAAAGATGTCTTGTGCATCTGGGCCGGCATGGCCCTTGCGCAGGTACAATTGGAAGACTCAACCGGAACAAGTGTTTCGCAAATCCTCTACCTGGGCGAGATGGTGAAGTTTTCACTGGGCACCAAAAAATACCAGTTGACTTTGCGTGAGATTACCCCTTACCCCAGAATCTCTGACCTTAACCCGGCCCAGAAGGAAGTCAGGGTTTCCCTTGCCGTCTTGTAGTGGCTTTCATTTCCAGTGGAAGGTCCAACCGGCACCTCTAACAAAGATTTCCCTGCTTTCTGTTTTTCAGCCAATTTTCTAAAAACAGCCCAAAAGCAGGCGTTCTACCGTTCGTAGAGTTCCAGCGGTAAACCATCTGGGTCAGAGAAGAAGCAGAAGCGCTTGCCGGTGTGTTCATCCACCCGTATTTCCTGCACTTCCACATTTTGGTTTATCAGTTCCTGCCGGGCAGCTGCAACGTCTTCCACCTCAAAAGCCAGGTGCCGCAGGCCGGCAGCCTCGGGGAAAGACAGGCGGGCAGGCACGTTGGGGAAAGAGAACAACTCAATGATGTACTGCCCGTTCAGCGCCAGGTCTGCCTTGTAGGAATCGCGCTCGGCACGGTAAATCTCCTGCTGCAGCGTAAGGCCCAATACCTGCGTGTAAAACCTCCTGGAAACCGGGTAGTCTGTGCAGATGACGGCAATGTGGTGGATGCTCTTTAACTGAATCATGGGGCAAAGGTACGCATGGGTTCGGACTTCTGCCGGCAGGAAGCCTATGGCCTAAAAGCCGTAGCCGATCCGGATACCGGAGCTTACTTTCTGGCGTTCCTGGAAACCGGTCACAAAATCCACCCTGAAGACTTTGAACAGGTGCTCCAAACCTACGCCCAGCTCCAGGTAATGACCGGCGGCCGCAGTGTGAAGGTAATTGACGCTGCCCACTTCCTGCCACTTCAGCTTGCGGATGAGTGGGAGCTTGTTCAGGATAAAGCCATTGAAATGGTGGCTGTAGTGACCTTCTATGTAAGTTTTTTGGGTGCTGTAGCGGTAGTAATCCAGCAACTGAAAACCGCTGAAATCACCGGATAAGATGGTGCGGTTCCCGGAAAAGTGCCTGAAATCCATGAAATACAGCTGGTTCTTGCGCCAGAAAGTACCTGCGCTCACCGAGTAGGAACTGGTGCCCAGCAAACCCAAGGCCAGCTCATCACTCACGTCCAGAGAAACGAAGTCGTAGTCCACATCGCTGCCCAGCACCCCGGAGATGCCCTTGCGGTAGTTCAGGGTGAAGAGCGGCCATTTGGAGCCCAGGTTGATCTTGCGGTCTGGGTGCGAGATGTATTCCGCGCCCGGGCGATAAGTCAACGTAAAGGCAGCGGTGAGGGCCTGGTGTCGCGAAAAAGCGGTGGAAGCGACCTCGGCGTTTTGGGGCTCATTTGACGAAAACACTCGTGAAGCGCGGTCGCGTACGGCGTAATCAGTGGTATTGAACATCATCTCGCGCTGGGCATAGCCTACCTGGAATGTCGCCGACAGCCCGTTTACCAACTCGCGGTTGTGCCACAGGCGCAGATATTGCCGCTGGTAAAGCTTCTCGTAGTTCTTCTTCAACAGCAGCGTGTACACAGTATTTACGAAGGGGGTGATGGGTTCTTCGGGGTTGAACTGACTCACAAACTTGCCTCCCTCAAAGCCCACCGAGCGCCGCCGGACCATGTCATACATGAAAGACCCGGACAGCTTGGCCTGCACCTCTCTGTTGCTGAACCCATAGCGCAGGGTAGGCGCGATGGTGTAGCGGCGTCGGTCTTCATAGCGTTTGGTGTACTCGATGCCCAGGTTAGCCACCAGGCCTTCCACGGTGTTGTACTGCCAGATGCGCGTAACCGGCTCAATACTGAAAGAGGTGCGTTCAAACGAATTCTGGTAAGAGTAACCCGAGAGCAGCAGATCAGAGGCGCTGAACTTGTTATTCTTCCGGTCTATGGAGTCTTTGTAGGGCTTTGATTCTTTGATGACCTGCAGACTGTCTTTGGTATGGTAATCCACTATCTCCTCCTGGGTCAAGGGCACGGGGCGTACCTCGTTCCAATAGGCGCTGTCCCGGGTATTGGCGTCTTTCTCAATAAGCAAAACCTCCTTCTTCTTGAAGTACTCGGCATTTGGTACGCCGTTGGCGGGCGGGTTATCCCGAAGGGCTTTGCGTTCCTTACGGCTGAGTTTGGGCGCGGGGGGCGCGGCCACTACCGGCGGACTCACCACCGGGGCTGGAGTGGTGGGAGCAACTGGTGCAGGGGCTGGAGCCTGTTTCACAAAGGGTGCCGGTTTTACGCGGTATTTACTGTAAACGGCCATAAAATAACCATTGCCCTTAAAGCCGTAGCCTTCCACATCAAACGTGAATTTCTGCGATTGCAAAACCCAAACGTTGCCCGGTGCGGGCGTAAACTGCTGCGTAATGCGCAGGGTGTCCACAAACTCAATCTGCTGGTATTTGGTCACAAACAAGTTAAGGCTGTGCAGGCGCCAGGAGCCGTCCACAATGTACACGTAGCCCGTGCACACCGGGTCTGTCTTCCGCTTGGGGATTACCTTGATGCGGTGGATAAGGTACCCGTTGTCCTGGCTGCTGCCCACGTACTCATACTTGTAGAAGAACATGGCGTTGTTGGCCAGCGGCGACACAAAACCCCGCTCGTTCACCCCCTGCGCTTTGAGGAGGTTCTGGTAAAAATTGACGTTAAACTCCGAGGCTTGGTTATAGCTGAAGGCCCGGCTGCTACCGCTCACCTTGGAGGAAATCATGCGCTCCCGGTATTTGCCCGGCTGCATAAAACTCATCTCAGACACTGATTCTGACAGGTACAGGATGCCCGGTTTAAGGCCGGCCGGCACTTTGATAATGCCCAGCAGCCGTTTGGGCATGTTGATGAGGCGCTGCAAACCCTTCACGTATACCTGGGCAGTAAAGGCCTGCACTTCTTTTAAATGGTATTCCCGTTTGGCAATGGCCTGCTCCATGATACCGTACGCCGGGTTCTTGCCGCTGAGACTCACCCGCACCTCATTGAGGTTGTAGACATCGGGGAGCAGCTGCACGTTGAGCACAAGCGGCGTGGGTTTTTCCTCTTCCGGTACCTCAATGGCCCGGGTCTGGCTTTTGTAGCCCACGTACTGGAACACCACCGTGTGCTTGCCCGGGTCCACGTTGAACTGGTAATCGCCTTGCTCATTAGTGGTGGAACCCACGGTGGAACCCTGCAGGTACACCGTCGCGAAGGCCAGCCCCGCTCCTTTCTCATCGGTCACTTTCCCTTTCAGCACACCAGCGGTGACTACCCCCGCCAACAGGAACCAAAGGCCCAGCACAGAGGCAAGCTTACGAGACATTCTGGGGGAAAGGCACGGGTACAAAGAAAGCATGAGCAAAGGGTTTGGCTGTTTAACGAAACTGGCCTCGGTTTCTATATCAGCAGGTATTCAAAAACCTTAATATTACACTTCTCACTGAGAAACAGAGCAGTAGGTTTTAAAGGTAAAGAGAAGATGCGTTAGGAAACAAAAGCCGATGCCCATTTTAGGCCCGTTTCATTTAAAAGATGCCCAAAACGCTCAGGAAGTTGCCTGCGCGGCCTCCAGTTTACGCAATTTGCGGCTGTACTGCATGTTCAGGAGCACGCCCAGAAGCACCAGAGCAATGCCCAGATACGCATACAAATGGAACGTCTCCCCGAAGAACACCATGCCCAGCCCCAGCGCGTACAGAATGCCGATGTAGTTGAGGTTGGCCACCCGCGCCAGCTTCTCCACCTGGTAAGAACGCGTCATGAAATACTGCCCCAGCTGCGTGAGAATGCCCGTCAAACAAAGCCACAGCCAATCGTTGCCCTGCGGCGGTACCCAGTCAAAGAGGCAGAACACCAAAGACAAAGGCAGAGACACCAGCGGGAAATAAAACACGATGACCAGCGGATGCTCGGTCTCGCTCAGCTTCCGCACGGAATTATACGCCACCCCGGACAGAAACGCACTCCCAATGCCGATGAGCAGGTAATACAGCGAGATACGGGTATCCACGCCCTCAATCACCAGCACCCCCGAGAAGGAAATCAGGAAACACACCCACTGCCATGATGCCACTTTCTCCTTGGCAATGAACACGCCCAGCAAAGCCGTGAAAATGGGCGCCAGGTACTGGATGGTCACCGCGCCCGCCAGCGGGATGTTCTGGATGGTGGTGTAGAATAGAAGCAGCGAAAAACCTCCCGCCAACCCACGCAGCACCAGCACCGGCTTGCGGTTGCCCCACGGCGAAACCCCGGCCTGCCTGATCATGCCATAACTAAGGATAAGCGAAATCACCGACCGGAACAGCACCACTTCCATGGGCGGCAAATGCGACAAAAACTTGACGCACACGTTCATCAGCGCGAAAAAGAACGTGGAAAGCAGCATGTACTGAACCCCTTTGGTCATGGCGGTAAGCGGAAAAATTTGAGGCTGCAAAGGTCGGGCTTTTACTCCAAGCATTTTGCATCTCTTTTTGAATTTCGGGGCTTTAAACGCCAGCCGGGCAAACTGTTTTTGCCTACTTTTGGTTTATAGAATATACCGGCAGCGGTAGTTTCAGCTAAAAACCAGACCCGTGTTCCAGCCCAAAAAGAAGAAAGTTTACACCAAGAAAGAGGCCCTGCCCAAGATAGCCTCTTACTGCGCCTACCAGGAACGGACCCAAAACGAGGTACGCGCCAAGCTGCTGGACTATGGCCTGGACCTTGACGAAGCCGATGAACTGGTCATTCTCCTGACCCAGGAAAAACTGCTGGACGAGGAGCGCTACGCCCAAGCCTTCGTGCGGGGCAAGTACGGCCTTAAACGCTGGGGCCGCCGCAAAATCCAGCTGGGCCTCAAAGCCAAAGGCCTCTCGGACTACTGCATCCGAAAAGGCCTCCAGGAAATTGACCCCGATGTTTACTGGGAAAACCTGTTGCACCTGCTGGAGAAGAAAAACAAAACCGAAGGGGAACGCAACCCCATGGCCCGCCGCCAGAAAATCCAGTACTTCCTCCAAAGTAAAGGCTATGAACTAGACCTGATCCAGGATGCCTGGCGGGAGTTGGGTTTGTAGATGTGGAGATTTGAGAATGTGCTGATGTGATAATGTGCTAATTTCTTAATGTGCTGATGTGTTAATGTGTTTTGATTTAGCGGCTACTGGCACAGACGCTCGCAGGACCTCCGGACGCTGCGAGGTCTTTTGATCAAGCGCCATACCGTTAGCCCACATTAAATCCCCTCCTAGTTCAGGAGGGGTGCCCGAAGGGCGGGGTGGTTAACAGGCTAACAACGAGCTATGAAAGCTATACCGTTGTTGGTGTTATCACCAACAATCTATAAAAGTGCAACCACAAGGGATTGTCGCTACATCAACCTATTGAAACGCCATTACCAGTACTAGTCACGCCAGACCTTCAAAAGGACGACAAACAACCACATTCTCCCATAAAGAAATTAGCACATCAGCACATTAAGAAATTAGCACATTCTCACATCTTCAAATCCTAAAAATCACCTTTTCTTCGGCATAGCCGGAGGAGTGATAATCTGCCGCGGCATGAGGTAGACACGGCGGCCGGTCATGTTCTCCAGCATCGGTTTCAGGATTTTCTCAGCGTTGACAGAAGTCTGTTGGAGGATGCCACTGCTCAGAGCTGCCTGTTTTACGTTTTCCTCGGCGTACTTGTAACCCTCGTCTACCAGGTCAGCATCCTGGAAGTAGGTATTCTCCTTCCCGAACACCTTAGATTGGGTGTGGTCAACGCGATAGTAGCAGATCTCAGGAGCAGGCAAACTCACGTGCAGGACAGAATCCCCGATGAACTGCAGATCACTTTCCTGCAATTTCTGCAGGTCAATACAGCCCACTGCCTCACCGCCCACAATGAGGGCCACCTTGGAATCGGGCAAGAACCGAGACACTTCCTTTTTGTATTCCACCACGTCTTTGAAGTTGTAGCGCACCAACTCCAGTTTACCCATCGCCTCAATCTTGGTCAAGACAGTATTATGTGTCACCTCCACCGCAGGCTCATCGGTGGGGTTAAGAAAATTCTTCACGGGCATCAACAGGAATCGCCAAGCCAAACCGGCCACAATCAAGAGCAAGAGCCAGGGAATGAACTTACGAAGAACAAAAAGGAGTCGCATGGAATGAAAATAGGTGTATGTGTCTATATGCGAAAACCGCACCGAAAGTTACTCTGCTCGTTTTTGGCCTGTTTTCAAGAAACTAGGCCCCAAATGAATACTCAATTTGGCAGACTCTATTAAGGCATTTCTATCATAGCAATCCATCGCTGGGGCGAGTGTCCCGCTCGTGTCCGCACGCATACCTGAAGGTTCCTATTTGCTTTCCTGAGATCAAGCTCTTTAGCCTACCAAAGCCTTCCCCCCTTCCTGTCATCTTAGGAAGATTCTGTGGGCGAATCAGAAAGGCCGGGTAGTAAACGCTACTACAGTTTGCCCCCAAGATCCTTTCAGGATGACAAAAGAGTGAGTATGCGGCTTTTACTCTCTGGTATGCGTGCGGACACGAGCGAGACGCTCGCGCCAGCGAAAAGCACAGGTTAGTTTTATTTGATGATGTCCGCCGAGGGCCACGCCAACCCATACCGCTGCGCGTAGCCGGCCCAGCCTTGCTGCCCGCCGGTATGCACCGCTATCAATTTGGTGCCTTCCGGGAAATAATCTTTTCTGATTAGGTCAAATACGCCAAACAGAATCTTGCCCGTGTATACCGGGTCTAGCAGAATATCGTGCCGTTGGTGGAAGGTTTGAATGAAATCCAGGAGTTCCGGGGTGTGTTTGGCGTAGCCGCCGAAATGATAGCCCGTTTGCAGTTCCCAATTTTGGTAGGTACGTCCGGCATATTCCTGCACCAACTCTGTCACCTCATCCCACAGGAATTCCCCTCCTTTCAGAGCCGGAAACCCGATGATCTTTCCTTTGCCCACCGCGCCGGCTACTATCCCAGCCAGGGTACCGCCGGTGCCTGCTGCTACGCAGAGCATATCCCAGGGTGCGGTAAGTTCCGTGACAATCTTGGTGCAGCCTTTCACAGCCAGCAGGTTCGTGCCGCCCTCGGGGAGCAGATAAGGTTTGGGGGCTGATTTCAGGATTTCGGCCTGGAAACGGGTGTCTTGACGGAGGCGATAATCTGAGCGGCTGAGATACCGGAGTTGCATGCCGCAGCCCGTGGCAAATGCCAGAGTGGGGTTGAGCGGTAAGGTCTCCTCGCCTCTAATGTAGCCGATGGTGGAGAACCCGAACTCTTTTCCAGCAGCGGCCACGGCGGCGATGTGGTTGGAGAAGGCCCCTCCGAAGGTGACCAGCGTCTCGCAGCCTTGCTTCTGCGCCGCCTGTAGGTTGTATTTAAGTTTACGCCACTTGTTCCCGGGAATGCCCGGGTGCAGCAGATCCTCGCGCAGCACGGCTAGCTCAACTCCTTTATGGGTGAGCAGCGGATCTGAAAGCGGTTGCAGGAGAACAGGCATGCGGCAAGTCTTTAAAGCGGTAAAATACAGCAGCGCCCGCTTCTGGCCTGTTTTTGGGAAAACAAACCGGAAACGGGCGCTGCCTCTGTCAATATTTAAACGGTGGCTGGAGTAGCAGGTCTTCTACGCAGACCGTACACCACAGCCCCAATCAGGCCGGCGAACAGCAGCAACGAGGAAATAAGCGCCACGGTATTGCCCAGGCTGTACTCCTTCGGCTCAAACTTGAATTCCACCACGTGTTTACCAGCTGGCAGGTTCATGGCGCGCAGGATGTAGTTGGCCCGGAAGTGGTCTACCGGTTTGCCGTCCAGGTACGCTTGCCAGCCGTCTTTGTAGTAGATCTCAGAGAAGACCACTACGCTGGGCTGCGCTACCACGGCCGTGTATTTCAGGAAGTTAGGCTGGTACTCAATCAGTTTGATGATGGAACCGGCAGTGGTATAGTTCTGCGGCTTCACGTTCGGGAATTTAGAGACATCCACAATAGCTTCGTGCTTCGCGTCAATGCCTTTGAGGGCAGCCAATTCCTCGTCTGGAGAATTCACGGCGCGTACCTCATCCACGTACCAGGCGTTGCCCAGGTAACCCGGAATGATCTGCACCGGCTGTTGCTCCTGACCGGTGATAGCATATTTGGCGTTGAGCATGTTCAGGACCTGCACGTTGCCCTGCGCGATGTGCTGCTCAATGACATCCTGGTAGCGGCGCAGTTTGGCACCGTGGTACCCGCCAATAGACTTATGGAAGTAAGAGGTACGGGCATCGCCGAAGGCATTAGGCACATTGAATACGCGGTAACTCAGATCTTTGTCCTGCAGGATGGCTAAATCAGCGGGCGTTGGCTGGAAGTAGGTTTTGCTGTAATCCTGCTGGAAATCATCATTGTTGAGGTAGCGCTTGTCTACGGTCCAGAGGTCTACAAGAATGAGCAAACCAATCACGGCGGTGGCCATGAAAGAGGTCACTTTGCGTTTGGTGTAGAGGTAGAGCGTTCCGGCAGCCAGCACAATGAAAATAAGCGAGCGCAAGGCATCACCGCGGAGCATGGAAGCCCGGTCTGCCCGGATAGCCTCCAGCGGGTACTGGTACTGGGCCAGCTGCTCGTCTACTGCGCCTACGTAATCAAAAGTTCCGCTCAGGAGCACCAGGAGTAAACATACGCCACCTGTGGCGGCCAGCGCGATCATGAGTTTTTTCTGGAGGTTCTCAATGGGCTCATTCTGCAGCACGCGGCACAAAGCCAGAATGGCCAGCAGCACCATGGTTACCTGGGCAATCACCAGCGCCATGCTCACCGCCCTAAACTTGTTGTAGCCCGGAAAGTAGTCAAACATGAAGTAGTTGAAGGCCTCAAAGTTCTTACCCCAGCTCAGCACAAAGGACAGAATGGTGGCGCTCAAAAGCCAAATCCAGAGGCGACGCGGCGTTACCAGCAAGCCTAGCACAAACAGGAAGCAGATAATAGCGCCCATGTACACCGGACCGCCCACGAACGACTGATCACCCCAATAGAAAGGCATGGTGGCGTTCTGCAATTGCGCCTCGGGCACGCCGCCCTGGGCTAGTTGCTTGTAGGTCTCGGAGTCTTTCTCCAACGGACCTTGCGAGGCCCCGCCGTAGAAGTTAGGCACCAACAAAGTCATGGTCTCACCCACGCCGTAGCTCCACTGGAAAGCATACTCGCGGTCCAGGCCCGAACCCATTTCTGAAGCGTCTTTGCCCTGGGTCAGTTCAGAAGCGCCCCGGATGGAATATTTACCGTACTCAGCGGTGGTGTAGATACGCCCAAAACTCACGCCCGCGGCCAGGGCTGCCCCGATGGCCAGGATCAAGGTACGTTTGAAGAAATCAGCGACACGGCCTTCTTTGGCCCAGCTCACCAGCTCCACAATACCAAAAATAAGCACGATGAAGAGCAGGTAATAAGTGATCTGCAAGTGGTTTGTGCGGATGTGCATGGTCAACCCGAAGGCAAACAACGCAGCCCCCAGCCACAGGTTTTTACGGTAGGCGTACCAGAGCCCACCCAGCACCAGCGGCAGATAGGCAATAGCCAGTGATTTGGTGTTGTGCCCGGCCTCCAGAATAGCGAAGTTGTAAGACACGAACGCGTAAGCCACGGCTCCTACCGCCGCCAGCATCGGCCGCAGGCCAAAGATGACGAACATGATGTAGGCGCACAGCAGCGTGATGAAGATGTTGGAGGCCACCAGCGGCAAGCCGGCGGTGAAAAGCGAGTGCACGTACTGGAACAGGTCTCCAGAGAACTGCACGCTGATGAGGTACGCCGGCATACCGCTGAACATAGAGTTAGTCCAGAGGGCCTCTTCGCCGGTTTTCTCCCGGAAATCGGCTATCTCTTTGGCACCGCCCTGGAACTGCACCACATCGTGCTGCATGAGGCTTTTGCCGTCAAAGAAAATGGGTGAGAAATACGCTACTACCAGCAGCAGGAAAAACAAAAGCACCAGCAGGTGCGGCAGCACGTGGCGGTTGAAATCGATTTTAGAAGTGGCCATGAGATTTAATTGCAATAAAAAAGCCCGATGCGGGGCATCGGGCTTGAAAGATACTCAGTTTATTTCACTTCTTCATAATCTACGTACTCGCCGCCGGGGAAGTCTTTGCGCGGTCGCCGGTCTTCGGGCACGTACTCTACCCGCACTTTGCCCCCGCCGCCCGTTGATTGGCTTCTGGTCTGGCCCTGCGCCTGCTGGTAATGCGGTTGCTGGTGGGGCTGTCCCTGAAATGCCCCGTACTCCTGAGCCTTGCGCATCTGCTTCTGGACAAACGTTTTAAGAAGAAAGCGGATGATGTACGGCATAAGGTACCGCATCAAAAACATCACCGCCAGCATGATCAAAAAGAATTTCACTAGGCGTATGGGTTTGGTTTAAAGTAAAAGTCGCCGCCCTGGTACTGGTCTATCTCCTGCGGGCTACACGGAGATAACGTCTGTTTGTCTGTTAACGTGTACACGCCGTAACCTAAACCGGCCAAAGTCTCTACCACGGCGCGGCGGTTCTGGGCGCCGTTCAGCTCTGTCTGAATCAACGGCCTGAACTTCTTTATAGTTTCCTGCAGGTGTGCAAATACCTGGTGTTCATAACCTTCTACGTCGCATTTAATGAAATCCAGCCGATCCAGGCCTGCGAACAGCTCGTCTGGCACGCGCATGTCCACCTCATAGGTCTGGGCGTACTGCTCCTGCGCCGAACTCGCGATTTTGGTCATGCCGTGGTGCACCAGCCCGTCTCTTACCGGCGTGCCCATCTCAATGGTAGTGTTCTCGCCACCTAGGGCAAAGGGTAACAAGGTAAGATTTTCCACCCCGCTGGCTTTCACGTTGTCTCGCCAGATGCGCCCGAACAGCGGCACCGGCTCCACGGCCAGCACTTTGCCCTTCGGCCCGGCCAGCCTGGAGAGGAACGTGGAATAATAGCCCAGATTCGCGCCGATGTCTACACACGTAAACCCCGGACGGATGATTTTCTTCAGGAAGAACAGCTCTGGGTATTTTTCACGGCCCCGGCCCGAGCCCACCATGATGATGTACATCCGGCTGACCAGCCTGAGGTAGCCCTCAAACCCGAGCGCCTTGACCAATAATTTGCGGAGAAGTTTCACGCGGTAAAGTTCAGGAATATGAGGGGAGAAAACAAAGGGCTGCGTTTTGAGGGTGTTTTGAGGAAATGTCTTCTAAAGTATTTAAGATTGAAACAATTTAATCTAATGATCAAAATAAATAAATACAGGGATACTCTTAGAATTTACTCAGGACCAATACGGAAATCAGCTACTATTGTAAGCCAGAATATTTCATAAGTTGGCTATAGGAAAAGGTAGCTAACTTACCTTGTTTATCTAAATCCTCAGGTGTTCCGTAAATCCATAACTTAGAAACATATCCTTCTTTTTCTGATTTAGCATTAGTTAAAACAAATTCACCTTGAGGGCTAAACTCTATAAAATTATACTTAGCACCCCTCCCAAACTCACTTATCTTATCCCCTGATTGATTGAAAACTGTTATCTTATCACCCATCGGTGACAAAATACTAGCCCCATCAGGAGTAAAAACCGAATTACTCAAGTCATATTCTTGAAAAATTGAGGCTTGTTTGGTATTAAAATTCACGATCAAGGTTCTCGAATTACGCAACGGGTGAAATATGTGCTTACCTTTTTCCTGTAGTTGCAATCGGCTACTCAGGTTTTCCAAGATTAGAAGCACCTTAGACGCATCATTTGATGATACAACAGAACGAACCTTATCAAACCCTTTACATAATTTTTTTACATCAACGTTACTAATCACGTTTCCACTATTGTCCCTAAGCGCAACCACTCCATTACGGAAACTAACAAATCCGCTCGCATTAGGATTAATAAATGCTTGGTCTTTTAAAACTGAAATTAACTTGATATCGGCATCATATATGCTTATTCCATCAATAGAATTAATAAGCAACCTATCACTACTACCCGCAACTGAAAGAAAAGACCTTTTATCATAAGGAATGTTATCACTTTGCTTTACTGGAATAGCATGTAGAAATACACCTGTTTTAGAGTATACTTTTACTCTACTATTTGACCTTGATATAATATTCTCACCTGTACTAGAGAAAGTAACCATATGTGCGGTTTCACTACCTTTCAGCTCTTTCGCACCTTTATTACTTACATCATACAGAAGCGCCTTTTTATCTTTAATTGCCACTACCTTGTTCCCATCAGGCGAGAACTGAGCTGAAGTTATTTCTCCCCCTGTGTCTATTTCCCAAAGAACTTCACCGTTCAGGCTCACTGCTTGCAACTCTTCTTTGGGGCTTATTAGGAGCATGCGTGATCCATCTGATGAAAATTCCAAAAATTCACCCTCTTCAACCAAACCTTCATAATAATTTTTTTTATTTTGCATCATATCTAATAAAGCTCTAATTAAATAGTTTGAAGTATCAAGTTTTACTTGGTATTCAGCCAACCTATATGCAAGCGCCGGATCACTTTTTTCAAGGCTCTTGATTTTTGCAAAAGTTTGACCTACTTTATTTGCCTCCAATATTTTTTTATTTGCTTCTTTAATCTCCGCTAATTGTTTCTCAGCGAGGCTATATAGAGAATCCTTTTGAATAATATCAGTCTTCAACATTTTGTTTAATTCCTTATTCATTATAGCAATTCTATTAGCTCTATTTGCCTCTAATTTTGCTAAAACCATGCTTACAATAGACTTTCTCCTCTCTGCATTCGCAATATCTTCTTGCCGCTGAGCTTCCTTATTTTTTTTTACGGCTAATTTCGTTTGTTCTACAGCCCTCTGTTTCTCTTTCTCTGCTATATCCTTTTGCTTTTGGGCTTCATAACTCCTTTCTTCAGCTAACTTTCTCTGGATTTCAGCCTTTTTTTTCTCTTGCTCTGCTATTTCCCTTTGTTGCCTAGCAATCAAACTAGATTTTTCAGCTTTAGTTCTAAGACTGAAAGCATAAGCTGTTGTCAACAGAGAAAAGACCAGAAGTCCTATGAGAACCTTTTGTATTTTTCTTTTAAAATCAAATTTCTCATTTATTGCTTTATTAGCCTTCTCTTGCTCTTCTAACTTTATGATTGCCAAACGTTCTCGCTCCTCTGCTAGCGTCCTTTCATATTCCACTTTCCTTTCATATTCTTTTTGTTCCTCCAAAATTCTTCTTTCTAGCTCTTTTTGTTCCTCCTCAAACTTCAATCTCTCTACTTCAATTGCTTTCCTATTGTCCCTCTGTATTCTTATTGAATTTGCGTATTTATCATGAATAATTTCTACACAAGGCTTCCCGTCCACAAAATACCTCTTTAATATTTTCTTCCTTTCTAAGTTCTCTATCTTTTCAGGCCTTACATTAGGATTAGAGAATACCATATTAAGGTATACTGGCAAACGGTAGCCTTCAGGAGTAATTAATTTCTCTTCTAGCAGTTCTTTCTCATCATCGTTTAAGTCCAAACTCTTTATTGTAGAAAGATATATAGAATTAACTAAATCTTGCACGTTCACATCTTGCACTTCCTTAAACCCTATTACAGGATCTCCTTTTGTCAAAGACCTGTTGATTTGAGACTCACAGAATATACTTAAAAGAAAAGAATCTATATCTCTCACTTTAGCCTCCTCAACATCTTTTGCTTCAGTTATAATACACAAAGTTTCATCAATTGCTTGATCATTGAAAATACCATATGATGCATTTTCAATTATTCTAAAGCCTTGTTCATACGTTAAAGGGCAAAGCCTATACTGAAGGTTGCCATAAGCTATAGAAGGAATAATATTAGATAGGGAATAAAAATGACTCAAGTACTCTTCCCTAAAAGAAAACAACACTTTTACAGGAATAATAGAAGACGCATACTTATATTGCAATTCAATCCTTTGTTCTTCAGGAAGTATCTCAGGAGGATTGTTTTCTATCAGATCCGCAAGAAAATCTATCAAATTTTTAGTATTATCTCTTAATTCACTAGACTTATCTATAGTTCCTAAAGTAAAGATCTCTTCAAACTGGTCAAAAACTAGCACAGGTATCAAGCGCTTACCTGTTATGACATCCTTAATTGGAGACCTATGGAAGAATTCCCAAAGCGTTTCTTTACTATTAATTGCCTCTACCTCTACATTAAAACCTCTTTCTTTAGCTGAGTTGAATATAGATTTTTGAACCTCTATTACAAAGTCACCTTCTTTATCTGAATAATTAGGCCTTAAATAAACTGGGAAGAAGCCGTACTCCCTTAGCAAAGGAAACATTCCTGCTTTCAGTAGGGATGACTTACCCAAACCTGATCTACCATACAATAAAGAAAAGGCGTTAACTTGTACAAGCTGAAATAAATCAATAATCTCCTTCTCTCTCCCAAAGAAGATATCTTTATCTTTCTCATCGTAAGACCTGGCACCTACAAAAGGGTTTTCTTTAATTAAGGCAGTCATAATCTTCTCCCAATAATGTTTATATCACCTTCAGATATTCCATTATCATCCATAACAACATAAAGTAAGTTAGCCCCAAGTGTAGCAAACTCATTATCTAGACTTAACCCTAGCACACCTAAGTTTACTCTATTACTCACAATTGGTACCACTTTAGGGTTTCCCCTAAAATTGTCTCTATAATAAATCCATTCTTGTCTCACATAGGCATCAGGTCCTCTCCTGACAGACTCCTCAGTAATTACAGGTAAAAACAATTTACAATTCCTAATTCCCTCTTTAATCTCTTCATTTATTGAATCTCCAGGAAAGAGCTTAATTTTATCAAACCAAATATTCATGCGGTTTGCAAGCTGGCATACTATCCTTTTTACCAATAAAGAATTTTCTCTTGTATAGCTGACAAAAACAAAACTGTCACTTCTAACATCTATAACAGCTTGATCTCCCAGCAAAACTTCATGCAGCTCATCTACAATTTCAAGTGTCTGGTGATTACTTTGAAATTTAAAGCTATGTTTATCTAAGAAGAATGAATTGGTTATATCGTTACAATAATCAAAAAATACTCTGGCTTGCAGAGGGGCTCCAAAACCGAGAGAACCAGGCTTTAAAGTGTGTATTAAAACCCTTATAAGCCAATCAGGATATTGACATCCTAAAAATAACAAGGATGATTGAGAAACGACTTCTTTATAATTAATCAAATCAATTTCAAACCTTCTATTAAATTCAGGAATAAATTCTAGTATATCGTCATCAGAATAAAAGAAATTAAAAAGCCTTTCATAGTTGCGCGATCTTTTATAAGCCAATCCGAACAAATTATATACAACTCCTTCATAGCTACATTCATTCTTAATCAAATCCTCAGGCTTTTTAGGATTTTTAAGCACGAACGGAAACATTGATTGTTTCACCTCAATATTAGGGAAAGCCCTTCTTGTTGAAACTACCTCTGACAAATGGGTAGTGAAGGTTAAGTTGAAGAAATACTTGAATCTAGATACAGACACAACCTTTTCAAGATATGACCTATCTACCAGATCATGAATCTCTATTGCATATTGGGAAAGCTTCTTTATAGTATCTAACTTATTATATCTATTAGACACTAATAATTTATGAATCACATGATTGAACAAACCGAATCCATGATCGTCCTGAGGAATATCATGCTCCTCACTCTCGGCAATATGCTTTGATAAGTAATCCAAGTATGGCACAAGAACTCCATCCTTCCTAATTGGTAGCAATTCAAAACCAAAGACGGGAACTATGCTATCGTTATTTAGAATAGCCAACCTTATATCATCTATCATGATTCAAAATCCTTTAATAAACTAGGCTTATATAAAAAACACAATTAAATTTCAGATTATCTTTTATTTTAATAAATAAATAACTTTTTAAATAGTTCTTAATTTACTTTACCCTCAATAACTAATTTACATAAGATATAAATTTATCATATACAACTTGAAAAAAAATAAGACAAATTTTTATAAACCAGGATTTTATTTGCAAATTTTTCCAAACCTTTTAGAAAGTGACCCTGTGACAGCAATTCAAAACCTTTCAGCACGGCAACTATATAGATCTTCTATTTATTGAATTCACTTACTTGATGTTTCGTAAATGGTAATATTCTCACAGGAGGTCTCTTAATAATTTAACTAGGTATTATCAATTCCCCTACTAACTAGTTATATCACCACTAACTAGCCTACCCATTGTCATCTGCCTTTTACAAGGGCATTTACTCAATAAGAAAATGAAGAATCAAGGAAGCGCCACAAAAGCAGGACAGCTTTCTACCTAGAAAGCTGTCCTGCCTTGACGGAGAGGCTTAGGCTTGAATACTCAGCCAAAGAAAGCCGCCTTAACTTAAACTGTCTTATATCAACAACTACCAACGTTTAGCATCGGTGTAAATACCTCAACCTAATAAGCACTTCATCCTCCCACACTTAAAAAAATGGAGAAAAAATTTGCGCAACTAAATAGTTGCACGTATATTCGCAACCATATGGTAGCAAATAAAAAATAGATGGAGACGAGAAGAGATGTATTTCAAGCCATAGCTGACCCTACCCGGAGAGCCATTATTCTGCTGCTGGCCGTTAGCGCCATGACCCCTAACGCCATTGCCGAGCACTTCAACAGTAGCAGACAGGCCATCTCTAAGCACATCCAGGTTTTGACGGAGTGTGAGATTCTGAAACAGGAGCAGAAAGGCAGAGAGATTCACTACCACCTGAATGCCAGCAAAATGAAGGACATTGAGAAATGGCTGGAGCAGTTCAAGCAGCTACTGGCCAAGCGGTTTGACCAACTTGATGATGTATTAAAACAACTTAAATCAGATAAGAAATGAACAAGGCTATTTTATTCAACTTTCTGGTAGACAAGGAAAACAACCAGATCAAGGTAGAAAGATCATTTGAGGCGCCTCTTGATTTGGTGTGGGCCGCTTGGACCGAGGCTGCCATCCTGGACCAGTGGTGGGCGCCCAAACCTTACAAAGCCGTCACTAAATCCATGGACTTTACAGAAGGTGGCCGCTGGCACTACTATATGCTGAGCCCCGAAGGAGAAAAACACTGGTGCCTGTTTGACTTTGACGTAATAAAGCCCCAAATCTCTTTCTCCGGCTCGGATGCCTTCTGTGATGAACATGCCGTGAGAGACAGTTCCATGCCGCAAGTAAGATGGGAGAATGCCTTTAAAGCAGATGGCGAAGACACCCTAATCAATGTCCTTTTAACCTTTAAAACATTGGAAGATCTGGAAACCATTGTTCAAATGGGCTTCAAGGAAGGGTTTGCCGCCGGGTTAGAAAACCTGGACCAATATTTCCGCTCAGTTCTGCCCAAAAGAGGATAGGAAACCAACTACAAGGCAAGAGCCTCTACTTTCGCCAGAGATACAAAAGCAACGCCTCTCCAGAATATGCCTTAGGGTGCTTTCTACAGAAACTTCACTTATCAAAATAGAAATAACCTTCAGACCATTTAGCCAAACAAATAAAACTTAACAACTATGAAGCAAAAGATCTTAACCGGGCTCTGCATCCTACTCGGGTTATTACTCATCAACGGAGGCTTAAACAAATTCTTCAATTATATGCCCGTTCCCGAAGGTCTGCCAGAGCCTCTCATGAAAGATACGGCAGCCTTGGCAGAAATCTCCTGGCTGATTCCTTTAATTGGCTTCGCCGAAGTCTTAGGTGGAATACTCATCATGTTCCCCAGAACAAGGGCTTTGGGCGCCTTGGTGGTTTTCCCCGTGATGATAGGCATTCTGCTCACCCACCTTTTCGTGGACACCAGCGGGCTGCCCATCGCCATCGTGATCTGGTTGATTCTGCTCTGGGTCATTTTTGAGAACAGGAAAAGATACTTCCCCCTGATCAACCAAGCGTAAAGAGCTTCAACAGGTAGAGAACCAGCAACCTTGTTTGTGAGTCATTGCGCGTAAAGGCGTAGTTTGAAGATTTGGGTGAAGTATACCCTTCCACCAGTCACGAGGCGAAAAGGAAACCTTATAAATCTTTCCTGATTAGCCTAAATGATGTTCAAACCTTTGAGATAAAAATAACCCGGATGGTAGACAACTTCTTCTACCATCCGGGTTATTTTAATATTTATCTTAAGGCACCAATAGGTCATTATGAAAAAACTATTCTATCTCCTGCTTGCCTTCACTGTTTCCTCTGCCTCGGCGCAGCAGGCGTCCACCGGAACAGCCGCCAACCATCCTGCCCCGGTCAACTTCACCGCCGAGCAGGACCACCAGCACATGATGAAGCAGCTGGGCATCAAGGCGCTTCGGCCGGGACCCAGCGGGGATGAGAAGGCACCTAATGCGGCCAACTACGATGAAGCCAAGGCCAACCCCTACCCTAACCTGCCTGAGCTGCTCACCCTTAAGAACGGCAAGAAGGTGACCACCCCGGCCATGTGGTGGAACCAGCGTCGGCCCGAGATAGTGGAGGATTTTGAGCGGGAGATTTTTGGCCGAATTCCTAAAAACGTGCCCAAAGTAACCTGGAAGACCCTGATCTCGGAGCGGGAGATGGTGGGCTGGATTCCGGTGAACGCGAAGCAACTGGTGGGCCAGGTAGACAATTCCCAGTACCCGGCGCTGGAGGTGAATATCGCCATGACGGTGGTGACGCCTGCCAACGCCAAGGGTCCCGTGCCGGTTTTGATGATGTTCAGCCGCAGTGCTCTGCCCGCCCCGGCGCAGCCGCCCAAAGAAAGCCTGGAGAAGATCAATGCCGCCATGAAGGAACTGCTGATAAAACAGGATCCTTCGCTGAAGACGGTATTTGAGCAATATCCCGCCTTTAACCCCATTACCTCCCAAACACCTACGTTTAGCCCGCCCCAAGCCGGCGATCCGCCCACCACGCAACAGTTACTGGCGGCTGGTTGGGGTTACGTACTGATTGAACCCGGCAGCATCCAGGCCGATAACGGTGCCGGTCTCACCAAGGGCATCATTGGCCTGGTGAACAAAGGCCAGCCGCGCAAGCCGGACGATTGGGGTGCCCTGCGGGCCTGGGCATGGGGTGCCTCCCGCGGGCTGGATTACCTGGAGACCGATCCGGCAGTAGACGCCAAGCGGGTGGGCATAGAAGGCGTGTCAAGGTTCGGAAAGGCGGCTTTGGTGGCACAGGCCTTTGACCAGCGCTTTGCCGTGGGCCTCATCGGGTCTTCCGGCGAGGGCGGGGCCAAGCTGCACCGCCGCAACTTCGGCGAAGCCGTGGAAAGCCTCACCAGCAGCGGCGAATACCACTGGATGGCCGGCAACTTCTTGAAATACGGCGCCTCGGAGGCTACCTTCGGAAGCAAGACCGCCAATGACCTGCCGGTAGACGCGCACCAACTCATCGCCCTCTGCGCCCCCAGACCCACGTTTATCAGCTATGGCATCCCCGAGCAGGGCGATGCAAAATGGCTGGACCAGCAGGGCAGCTACATGGCCACGGTAGCGGCCGGACCGGTCTACAAATTACTAGGCGCTAGAGACCTAGGCGTGGGATTTGACAACAAATCGGCCAAAATGCCTGGCGTAAACGTGAGCCTACTGGACGGCGAGCTGGCCTGGCGCCAGCATGACGGCGGCCACACCGATGCCCCTAACATCAAGTACTTCATTCCCTGGGCCGATAAGCTGTTGAAGCAGAAGGCCGCCGTTGGCACCAGCCGTTAACCAGATTTCTGCGCCGCCACCCTGGGCTTTTTGGGGAAAATTTTCTTAAGTTGTCTTATCTTTAAAGCTGGTATTTGTGTTGGTAGTTTCTGGTATGACCTTTCTTAGAGCAAAATCGCTGTTTTTGGGCTGTCTCACGGCCGCTGTGTGCTGTCTGTTTCTCTCTGGTTGTGAGAAATCGGGGAAGAAGCGTCAACTGTGGGGCGGAGACGAGGAAGAAAAGCTGCAGGTGGCCATTCCGGCCTCGTTCACGGCCGACAGTATCCAGAAGCTGACCGTGAAGCTAGATTCCGTTTTCAGGCACTTTCACAAAAAACGGGGCTTTAACGGCACGGTGCTGGTGACCAAATATGACAAGGTCATCTACAAAAACGCCTTCGGCTTAGCCGATTTTTTCAAGAAAGACTCGCTCACCGTGGAGACCGCTTTCCAGCTGGCCTCGGTGTCCAAGCAGTTCACGGCCATGGCCATTATGATGCTCAAAGAAGAGGGCGAGCTCAACTATGAGGACAGCGTGCAGCAGTACCTCCCCGATTTTCCCTACCACGGCATCACCATCCGGCAGTTGCTCACCCACCAGAGCGGCCTGTCTAACTACACTTATTTCAGCGATAAGCTGTGGCCCAACCGCAACAAGAACCTCACCAACGAGGACGTGATTCAGTTGATGGTGACGCACCGCCCCCAGCCGTACTATCCGCCTAACACCCATTTTGACTACAGCAATACCGGCTACAGCCTGCTGGCCTCCATTGTGGAGAAAGTATCTGAGAAGCCTTTCGCCGAGTTCCTGCGCGAGCGCATCTTTGACCCGCTGGAGATGAAGCACACCTTCACCTACAGCCCAGACTTGCTTACCCTCACCGGCAAAATTGCCACCGGCCACACCCGCTTCCGGCAGAAACGCACCACCGATTACCTGGACACCGTACTGGGCGACAAAGGCGTGTACTCTACTGTGGAGGACCTCTACAAATGGGACCAGGCCCTGTACACCCAGAAACTGGTGAAGCACGAGACTTTGGCAGAAGCGTTTACCGGCGGTATCCTGCACAAAAAGAAAAACCAAACCGAGGATTACGGCTTCGGCTGGCGCATCCGTCCGCTGGAGAACGGCGATACCGCCGTATACCACGGTGGCCTGTGGCACGGTTTCTCTACCTATTTCCTCCGGAACCCCAAAGAACACAGCGCCCTCATCATCCTCAGCAACCTGCCCAACGGCAGCTTCAGCTACCTGCAGGACCTCCGCAAATTCCTCTATCCCGCCCACCCGGACAGTGTCGCGCATAAAGAGCAGAAACTGGCGGTTCGCGGACGGAGAAGGTAGTAGAACTGAATGAACTTAATCATTTGTCTTATGTCCGTTCACGGATAAAGTATTTTTCGACTTCAAAACGGTGCTTATTGCCTTGGCTTAAACATCACTAAATTTTTATTCAAATCCCAAAGCTATAAATCCAGAGGGGCTACCAATTATTGGTAGCCCCTCTGGATTTATAGCTTTTAACAAAGAAATAGCTTCTATATAATATAAATTCTTTATATATAGTATTATAAATATTTTATACAAAATATTACTCCTAATTCTATATGAATAGAACTCTATTACTGTTTCTATACTTATTTACAACTTATTTATCTTATGCTCAATCTGCCTCTTCAACTGGATCTTTGAATAAGGGAAGAACAGATCATGAATCTCAGCTTCTTCCAAATGGGAATGTAATAGCATTTGGCGGCAATAATCATGATGTTCAAAACTTTCAAAGGCTTTCTTCAGCAGAAATTTATAATCCGGTTACAAAGGTTTGGGAGTTAACTGATCATCTGCAAACAGAAAGGGACAATTTCACATCTGTCCTATTGAATGACGGCAATGTATTAGCCATTGGTGGGATGAATCAAAAGGAGGAGCCTCTTGCCAGTTGTGAATTGTACAATCTTACAACGGGTAAATGGCAGGCAACCGGTAAAATGGGAACCCCTAGGGCACAACATTTATCTGCTAAACTTAACGATGGCAAAATATTAGTTGCAGGAGGTTTACTGGGTAAAACCACTGAGATTTTTGATCCGGTTACAAACACTTGGTCGTACGTAGGCGAAATGGCCGTAGAACATGGAGGTGGAATGTCGCTTACCTTGTTGGACAATGGCAAAGTGTTTGCGCTTGGCGGAACTTTAAACCCCAGCAAGGCAGAAATTTTTGACCCAGCCACTTCAGAATGGACTCTATTGTCTGTTTTTACGCCACAAACGTACCTCTTCCATTCTGTAATCAAACTTACGTCAGGGAACTTATTGATAGTTGGCTCACAGTCTTCTAAAGCAACAGAGAACCTCAACTCTGTTTTATATGACCCTTCTGGTAACTACTTCTCTTCAACAGGTAACCTGGTAACCCCCGTTGGCAAAGTCTCTATGGTTTTATTAGATGATGGAAAAGTAATGCTTTACAGCATTGGGGACTTTTTTTCACCAACAGACACAAAATGCATTCAGGTTTATGACCCAAACACCGGTAAATGGACCGTACAGCCCTATTCTTTTATAGGAAATAATTCGTCTACCGCTCACTTACTGCATGACGGGAAAGTTCTATTTATTGGGGGGCAATGGACAACCGGGAACGGAGCTTCAAACAGTTGTTTGCTGGTTAACCAAAATTTCAATCCTGAATGCAGTCCTCCTAATTTGAACCTTCTTGTGAATGGAAGTAAAGGATGCAATGGGAACCAGGCTTCTATTACTATGCCTATATCTGAGAGCGGCATCTATTATGAAGCTTATGTTGGTGATACCCGTCTCACCAACTCGTTAGGGTACTCTGGTGGTGAATCCATCACTTTGTTCTTACACCAAAGCTTTTTAGCCCCCGGAAAGAACGTTATAAAAATTAAGGCTATAAAATATGGGTGTCCTAATAGGGCCTACTACCAAAGCTATTTTCTAAAGGATACAGCCATCGTTGATGTTCAGATACCTGCTGTATTCAAACCAATCATTAAAGCAAATGGGCCAACAGTATTTTGCCAAGGGGAAAAAGTTGAGCTACAAGGCCCTAGTGGCATGTCTGGTTACTTATGGAGTACTGGACAAACCTCAGAAAAAATAACCGTGACAACTGCTGGTTTCTACCGCTTAAGGATCAAAGATGCATCAGGTTGCTTTTCAGATTACTCAGCCCCAATTAAAGTATCTACCACTTTGGCTAACGCTGGAATTGCCGAGTCCTTCTGTGTAAATCAATCTGCTATTACCTTAACTGGCTTTTCTCCATTAGGCGGTACATGGTCAGGACCCGGAGTAAGTGCTGATGGTGTTCTGACACCTGCCTTGGCTGGCGAAGGCCAACACACGCTTAAGTATACGGTGTGCGGTCTCTCCGCTACTAAGTCTATCTCTGTCCTACCCAAGCCAAAAGCACCCGATTTTAATTTCTATGTTAAAAACGATAATGTCTGTTATAATGAAAGCACCGGGGTAACGGTATACAATCACAAAGGAGGGAAATTTGACATATGGAAGGGTGGCAAATTTTACCACTCCTTTTCCTCCTATAGTATCTATGGCAGTGGCTTTGACACAGGTCCCATTACAGAAGATACTCAATTTTTAATCAAAAGTATTAGTAGTACAGAATGCGGCTCAGACACTCTTACCAAATCATTTACTATACATGTTGTCACCAAACTGAATCTTACGGTTGGCACATCTACTCCTTTTGTATGTAAAAAATCTGAAGGAGAAGTATATATAATCAAATCTCAACTCGGTTTTCAATATCAAATGAAAGTAGGGAACAAGCCTATGGGCCTCCCTAAAGCAGGCAATAATGACACTTTATTCTTTGCTACTGGTCCTCTTCTGCAAACCACTACCTTCTCCTTTGAAATCACCAACACATACTGCCCAACTACTCTGCAGCAGACTGCCACTATTGAAGTGTCTGGTCCTTCTGCTCATTTTACCGTCTCTACTTACAA
This sequence comes from Rufibacter aurantiacus, assembly GCF_017916345.1. Taxonomy (NCBI): domain Bacteria; kingdom Pseudomonadati; phylum Bacteroidota; class Cytophagia; order Cytophagales; family Hymenobacteraceae; genus Rufibacter; species Rufibacter aurantiacus. Next base: position 786,150 of record NZ_JAFMSV010000004.1, on the reverse strand, counting down.
TCCAGAAATAGGCGAAGAAGTAAAAATAATTAATACCTCTCATAATGATGGAAAAGTATACCAGTGGACCTTTGGGCCTAACGCATCTTCAAAAGGTTCTAGCCTTGAAAACCCTCCTTCACTTGTCTTTGATAAAGTGGGTTCTTCTTTTATAAAGCTGGTTTGTACAGGGGCAGAAGGCTGCCAGGATTCTTTACTGATCAAAATCAACGTAATTCCCAAAGTAGAGGAGAACACGATAAATCAGACCATTAGCGCTTCAACTAGTCCTGTCTATGCCATAGCAACCACTAAAGACGCAGCAGGCAATAACTACACGCTATTACAGGGTTTTACTAAAGTATATAACTATAGCCACTCAGGAGACAGCCTGCATGTGGATCATCCGTATTTTGACGCTTTCCATGAAGCCTCTTTTGGCTACGTGAAATTTCAATTAGTCAAATACAATATAAAAGGCACAATTGTCTGGGCCAATACCATCTACACCCAGTCTGAAATTGGAAGTGCTGAACTAAAGGTTGATTCATTAGGCAATATCTACATCGCTTACTTTCATTCTGATTATATAGACAGTGTGAACGTTGTCTCCACCGATGGGAGTATTACCAGCTTCAAACCCCCACATGACGGAAGCAATAATACAGCAGTTGTTATTCTTAAGTATGATAAAATAGGATTGCTACAGTGGCACAGCAGTTATTTGGAGTCGTATTTAAATGACAGAACCAGAATAACCTTAGACAAAGACCTTAACATCTATGTAAGCAGCTTTAGTAAGTTATACAAATTCGACCAAAACGGAACTTCTCAGTGGATGGTTAATCTAGGTTACAATGATGATGGGTATACCGATCTGAAAATTGATTCCAAGGGGAACGTACTGGGATTAAGACATAAACAATTGAAAGTAGACACCTATAACAATGCGGGCCAACTCATAGCAAGTACACAAGAACCCGTAAGCGCTGGCGCCTCCTTCCAAATGGTTCCTGCACAATTGAGAATTGATGCTCTAGACAACCTCTATATTTCAGGAATATTCTCTGGAGACTTCATTTTTAACAATCAACATTTTAAAAGTGCCACCAACTCTACCTATGACAAAAAAGATGTCTTCCTTCTTAAACTGAACAAACAAGGAGCACAGATATGGGCGAAGCACTTCAGATCTTCTGCCACTGTCGCTCTGCGCGGCTTTGACTTACGGGAAGACAAACTCGTCTTTATTGGCCAAGGAAGGAGCGGTTCCACCATTTATTACAACAATACTTCTGCCCCAGGTGTGTTTCTTAAGGAAATCCGGTTTAACCAAGAAGGAATCTATATTGGTGTTACAGACACTACCCAAACAGGAGAAATAAAGTTGGGCAAAATAGAAACAAATGAACCAACCAGTAACATATACCGCTACAGTTCTTCAGTTTCCTTTTTCAAGAACTCTATAAAAGCAAAACTAGGCTTTCATCTTTTAGGTAAGAGTGCCACCATAATGGGGAAAAATATTTCTATCATCCCGTTGTATGACTCACAATTACCAGAGGAAATAATAAGGGAAGAGCAGACCTCCTTTATTAACTTTGAATTACCCTTAGATTATTTGATTATCGCTACTCCTCCAGTGGCACAATTTAGTTTATCCGGATCACTGTGTTTGGGCTCTCCTATTGCATTCACAGACAATTCCCTTCCTTTTGCCACCTCTTGGAACTGGTCTTTCCCTGGAGGCAATCCTTCCTCTTCAACAGTACAAAACCCTATTGTCATTTATGAAACTCCTGGCACTTACTCTGTAACTCTAACGGTCTCTAACACTTTAGGAACGGGAACTCCAACTACGCAGTTAATTAGGTTAAATAATCCCCCAAAAGTGACCCTAGCCCCATTCTCTTCAATATGCCTAGGGCAACCAAATGTTTTCCTAACAGGAGGGCTTCCCCTAGGTGGAACTTATAGTGGCCCTGGAGTAATAGACGGGACTTTTCATACTGAAATAGCTGGCTTAGGTACTCATAAAATAACCTACACTTACACAGATGCAACCGGTTGCCAACAAAAGGCTGATAGAGATTTAGTGGTAAGTGTCTGCACTGGCATAGAAGACGAGGTCGGCATAAGATCCGGAATTTCCATCTATCCTAATCCTACTTCTGGCAAGCTCATCCTTGAATTTGATCTTGTAAAAAACCAGGCCTTTGAATATTCAGTGTATGATGCTACCGGGAAAGTAGTTATACAAAAGCGCGCTTCTTTTTATCCCGATGGTAGAAAAGAGATTAACTTAGGCCATCTCGCAAAGGGCATTTATCATTTGCAGGTAATCACAAAAGACAAAAAAACTATTCAGAAGAATATAGTAGTACAATAATTTAGAATTTAAAACTTCTTTCCAATCGCCTTCTTCACCGCCGGGGCCACCACTGTCCCCAATAATTCAATAGCATGCATCACCTGCGCGTGCGGCAGGGTGCCCACGCTGATGTGTAGCAGGAAGCGGGTGTTGCCAAACAGTTCGTGCTCCCAGAGGATCTTGTCTATGACTTGTTGCGGACTGCCTACGAGCAAAGAACCGCCAGGACCGCGCATGAGATCATACTGTTCGCGGGTCATGCCAGACCAGCCGCGCTCCCGGCCAATTTTGCCCATGACGTAGGCGTAAGGTCCGTAGAACTCATCGGCGGCTTTCTGTGAATCATCCGCGAGGTAGCCGTGCGAGTTAATGGCAAGCTGTAGTTTGTCCACGTTGTAACCAGACTGCAGGTAGGCTTTCTTATACAGATCAGTGAACGGCACAAAGCGCTCTGGCATGCCACCAATGATGGCCAGCGCCATGGGTAAACCGTGGGTGGCAGCCCGCACCACCGATTCTGGGGTACCGCCCACCGCCACCCAGATGGGCAGTTCCTGCTGATAAGGTCTGGGGTACACGCCCAGATCATCTATAGCCGCCCGGTGCTTGCCAGACCAGGTGACCTTTTCGCTTTTGTTCAGTTTAATGAGCAGGTCCAGCTTCTCAGAGAACAGCGTATTGTAATCCTGCAGATCATACCCGAAAAGCGGAAAAGACTCAATAAACGAACCCCGGCCGGCAATGATCTCCGCGCGGCCCTCTGAGAGCAGGTCTACGTGCGCGAAATCCTGGAAGACCCTCACCGGGTCATCGGAGCTGAGGACTGTGACGGCGCTGGATAGCTTGATGTTCTTGGTTTTCACCGCGGCTGCGGCCAGCACTACGGCGGGCGAGGAGACTATAAAATCGGGGCGGTGGTGTTCACCGATGGAGAAGACATCCAACCCCACCTGATCGGCGAGTTCAATCTCTTCCATGAGGTTGCGCATGCGCTCGTGCGGCGGCAGCAATTTGCCGGTAGCGGGGTCTGGGGTGTTCTCTACGAAGGTGGTGATGCCTATTTCCATAGCCAATGTTACGATGTCTTTGGAATAAGGGAAAGAAAAAAGCACCGGGAACAGCGCTGCACCCGCTATCCTTGGGGTAAGTACCTGTTGGTAAGATGCTGATTTAAGGCTATATTCATGAAACCGCCCCCAAAACAGAAAGCACGCAGAATACAAATACAGCCCCGTAGGAAATTCTTCAGCCCATTAAGAACAGACTGAACCAAAAACATTAAACCTATGACCTACATTAAAACGGGCGTAAACCAACCCGGCATTGTGGAACTGCTCTTTTACAAAGGCCCTACGGGCAAGGCTTTGTCTAACCTGGCGCACACGCTCCTGCACGGTCCGTCTACCCTCACCTCGGCGGAGCGGGAGCTCATTGCGGCCTACGTTTCTAAGCTGAACAACTGCGAGTACTGCCACCAATCGCATGCGGCGGCGGCCAACGTGCATTTCAGAGACACCGGCGAGACCGTGCGCTGCGCGGTTGAGAACAAAGACACCGCCCCTATCTCGGAGAAGATGAAGGCGCTGCTGGTCATTGCCGGAAAGGTACAGCAGAGCGGGAAAGCGGTCCGGCCCGAAGACATAGAGCAGGCCAAAGCCAGGGGCGCCTCAGACGAGGAAATCCACGACACCGTACTCATTGCCGCCGCTTTCTGCATGTACAACCGCTACGTAGACGGCTTGGGCACGAACGTGGCCGCAAAAGAAGCTTACCCTGAAATGGGCATTCGGCTGGCGAAGAAGGGCTACAAGTACCCGCCCTTGTTTTTGCGCAAGGCCATTGTCTGGATGATGAACAGGAAAAGCCAGAAGTGAACCCATACCATAGATCATGCTGGACATTGTAATTGAAGCCCGCAAAGCCTCCCTGGCGCCGGGCATGGACGTACGCCGCATCCTTCCCTTTCGGCTCCGCCGGATGGTGGGGCCCTTCATCTTCATGGACCATGCCGGTCCGGTAGATTTGCAGCCGCCCTTAACGCAGAACCTGGATGTTTTGCCGCACCCGCATATTGGCCTGTCTACCGTGAGCTACCTGTTTGGCGGTCAGGTCACCCACCGCGACAGCTTGGGAGTGGAGCAGGTCATCAGGCCCGGAGAGGTAAACTGGATGACGGCCGGCAGCGGCATCGCGCATTCTGAGCGCTTTGAGGACCCCGCTACTCTGGCCGGCGGTCAACTGGAAATGATCCAGACCTGGGTGGCCCTGCCCGAGAAAGACGAAGAAGCCGCGCCCTCCTTTGACAACTACAAACCAGAGCAACTGCCTATCTTCACCGATACCGGCGTCTGGATGCGCCTCATCGCCGGAGATGCTTTCGGGCTGCGGAACGGGGTTAAGACGCACTCTCCGCTCTTTTACCTGCACGTGGTCCTGGACCAAGGCGCGCGTTTCGGGTTGCCGAAGGAACATGCAGAGCGGGGTATCTACATCGCCAAAGGCAGTCTGGAGGTCTCCGGCCGCACCTACACCGTGGGTCAGATGCTGGTCTTCACCAAGGGTGTAGATCCTATTATGCTGGCCAAAGAACCCACCACGCTCATGCTGCTGGGCGGCGAGCCCCTGGGCGAAAGGTTTATCTGGTGGAATTTCGTGTCTAGCCGGAAAGACCGCATTGAGCAGGCCAAAGCAGATTGGAAAGAAGGTCGCATTCTGCTCCCGCCCACCGATAACGCCGAGTTCATACCGCTACCCGAGGACAAGTCCAAACCCGCCGGCAGCCCCGCTCCGGAGGCCCTTTCCTGAAAACAGGCCAAAAACAGAATCCTCCTTTGAAATCCTTCTGAAGAAAAATAGCACGTTTTAAGGCCGTTTTATGAAAATAGCCTTAAAACGTGTACTTTAGTTGAGCTATCCCCCTTGACTTTAGATGTTTACGCATGTGAAAATCTTCCACTGGACCAATTCCCAGCCTGAAAGAGAAGAGTCAAGCGCTCCCGGCAACGCTACTTTCAGGTAGTTTGCGGCAAGCCGATGTTTGCCCCCGATGGATGATTCAACAGGCAACTGAAGTCATTTAAGGAAGGAGCATGGAGGTAGAAATACAACGGCATACCGCTACGGCCGCCCTACAGCCTTTTATTGCCCAGTATTGGTCGGGCGCGTTCAGGGGTAAATCCATGGCGATGCTCAGGCAGAAAGTTCTTCCCTCAGGGTATATTGAATTGGTCTTGCACCTGCCCAAAGCGCGTGGCACCCTGAAGGGAAAACCTCCACAGACTTCCAGCAACGCTTTTTCTTTCTTTGGTTTCTGGACCGTGCCTTACGTGCTGCAGTTCAGGAACGAGGTGGAGACTTTCGGGATCTGTTTCAAGCCCGAGGCATTACACGCGGTTTTCGGGGTGGCGGCCGCTACGCTGCTCAACTGCCCGGCCAACCTGGAAGAAGTGCTGGGCGCCTCCTTTTCTTCCTTCTGCCGCAAGCTAGGGCAACTCAAGACCTTTGAGGAACGGGTAAACGCCGCCGACGCCTATTTCCTGAAACAAGTACCGGCCACAGATGCGCCTCCGTCCTTTGTGCAGCTAGCCGCCAACCTCATCCGCTGCCAGGAAGGTGGTACCTCAGTTGAGCGCCTAAGCCACGAGGTCTGCATCGGGATGCGGCAACTGGAGCGGGAGTTCAAGAACAAGCTGGGCCTTAGCCCCAAAACCTACATGCGTATCTTGCGCCTGAACAAAGTCCTGCAGCTCATCACCCAAAACCCCTCCCTCAGCCTGGCGCAGCTTTCCTACCTGGGCGGCTACGCAGACCAGGCCCACTTCAACCGCGACTTCAAACAAATCACCGGCGAGCTTCCTTCGGTTTACCTGGCAGAACAGGAGAACTTTCTTACCTTTTAAGCACACTCCTATTCTGCCCCTTTTCTGTGAAGTGCCCAGGTTCTGGTCAAAACTGTTTTCCTGCCAGAATCATAAAAACAGGCAGTAAACATAATGTCGGATTTTTACAAGACTCTGACACTCTCCAAGATTACCTTTGGCGCCATGCCTTGTTGAATTGCCCTCAGCAAAGGCACCGCAAAGTATCTATTGAAGTTGTTCTGTGCCTGCCGAAGGTATTTACCTGCAGTCACACACCGGGATCATGCATTTGCTGCAGCCCTTTGCCCGGGCTTGCAGCCGTAACTGAATAAGGAACTGCTTTATTCAACCTAGGCTGGGGCCTGCCTTCTGTTCTATCTGCCTCAGTACGAACACAACCTTACTACCTGCCAGAGCGTCCCCCTCTGCTTTAAAACAGTAAGCATCTCCTCCTCTTCTCCGTCAGAAGAGCCCTTTCCTATTCTCTACTCCTTCTTAACCGTGCCGCTACCTGGGCACGGCGTCTGATGTTCTGTTCAGCTTTACACTCACCTAATTAACCAACTTGATGAAAAATTCAATACTTCTGGGAATCTGCCGCCCAATGGCATCTTTCCTCTTCCTGTTATTCTTCCTGATCAGCTGCGAAAGCCCTGAGGATGTACAACCCAGTAGCATGCTATCCAAAGACCGGAAAGGCAGTTCATCTAACATCATCTATGGACGAACCATGGACTTATGGGGAGGCACGGCCCGCGTATGGGTAGAGCGGGTGCAGGGCAAACCAACCGCCATCGGGATAGAGTTGTCAGCGGATGCGCTGGAGAACCTGCCGCATGAGGTACAGGAGATTGCCTTACCATTGCCGGGCCCGCTGCATGCCACCGGATACAAGACCATTATGATAGGCTGGAACCCAGAAGGACATGAACCAGAAGGCGTGTATACCCTTCCGCATTTTGATTTCCACTTTTACATGATCACCGAAGGGCAGATCCACCGGATTATGGGTGGGATTGACCCAGGCGGGTATGACTTACTGGCCAGAGGCGTCTTCCCTGATGTGTATACCTTCGGGCCGGTTCCGTTTGCTGTTCCTCACATGGGTCTGCACTGGAGTGACATTACTTCTCCGGAGTTCTCGCCTGCCGGTTTCAGCAAGACCTTCATCTATGGTTCCAACAAAGACAAAGTCACTTTCCTTGAGCCCATGATCACCCTGGCGTATCTGCAGAGCCTGGCCCCGGGCACCTCCGTGGAAAGCCCGGTTCGGCAATTACTCATCCATGATACCCCAGCCTACTATCCTACCTCCTACACCATTACCCGCACCAGCGACTCTTACATCATCGCCCTTACAGATCTGGTGTGGAGACATAAGTAGGCCTCTCCCCTATAAAAAATCCCTGCCACCTCTATCAAAGGAGATAGAAGCGGCAGGGATTTTCTTTTGATGGGCGCAGTTTTACTTCAGCTCAAAGGTTTGCTGCAGTTTGATGTTATCTGAGGCCGTGCCAATCATGAGTTGGAACTGGCCGGGTTGGGTGATCCACTCCAGGTTATCGTTGTAGAAAGAGAGTTTCTCAGTATCAATGGTGAAGGTGATGGTTTTGCTCTCGCCTGGTTTCAGGGCTACTTTCTCAAAACCTTTAAGTTCCTTCACCGGACGAACGGGTTGGGCTACCACATCGCGCAGATAAAACTGGGCTACTTCTTCGCCGGCTACTTTGCCGGAGTTGGTGAGCGTGAACGAGGCCGTGATGGTTTCGCCTTTGCCCATGGCTGGTTTGCTCAATACCAGGTTGCTGTAGGTAAACGTGGTGTAGCTTAACCCATGCCCGAAGGCGTATTGCGGGCTTTTCACCATGTCTATGTAGCCGGAGCGGTAGTTCGTATCCTGGTCGTTCTGGCTCGGGCGACCGGTGTTATAGTAGTTGTAGTAAATCGGAATCTGGCCTTCGGAGCGCGGGAACGTCATAGGCAGTTTCCCGGACGGATTATATTTGCCATACAGCACATCAGCGATGGCGTTTCCGGCCTGGCTGCCCAGCCACCAGGTGTAGGCAATGGTAGGCACATTCTTAGCAGTCCAGTCAAACACCAGCGGACGACCGGCCATGATGAGTACCACCACCGGTTTGCCCGTAGCCTGAATGGCTTTGATGAGTTCTTCCTGTACACCGGGCAGGTGGATGTTGGCGCGGCTCTTGGCCTCACCGCTCATATTGGCCTGTTCTCCTACTGCCATTACCACTACATCGGCTTGCCTTGCTACGGCTAAAGCTTCCGCGAAACCGGATCTGGAAGTATCCTGCACTTCGCAGCCTTTGGCGTAAAGCAATTTGGTTTTTCCGGCCTGGTTCTGCAAACCTTCGTACAGCGACACCAGTTTGTCTTCTTTGCCCCAGTCAATAGACCAGAAGCCCTGCATGTCTTTCTCGGCTTTCGCCAACGGCCCTATGACCGCCACCGATTTCAGGTCTTTGGAGAGCGGCAGTACCTGGCCTTCGTTTTTCAGGAGCACGATGCTTTTGCGGGCCACGTCGCGGGCGGCTTCCAGGTGCTCTGGTTTGTTCAGGGTTTTCTTCTCGCGCTTCTCGTCGCTGAAGCGGTACGGGTCATCGAACAGGCCCAACTCAAACTTCTTGCGGAGGATGCGGCGAACGGCATCGTTGATGAGTTCTTCCTTTACCTTTCCTTCGCGCACCAATTGGGGCAGGCTGCTGATGTAGCTACGGCTTTCCATGTCCATGTCGCTGCCAGCATTCAGGGCCACCTCGGCGGCGTGCTTGTTGTCCTGTACGAAGCCGTGGGCGATCATCTCGCCAATGGAACCCCAGTCACTCACCACAAAGCCCTGGAACTTCCATTGGCCTTTGAGGATATCGCGCTGCAGGTAGCTGCTGCCGGTGGCCGGAATCCCGTTGATATCATTGAACGAGTTCATAAACGTAGCTACGCCTGCATCCAGAGCGGCTTTGAACGGGGGCAGGTACACTTCATGCAAGGTGCGCAAACTCATCTCTACGCTGTTGTAATCCCGACCACCGATGGCTGCACCGTACGCCGCGAAGTGCTTCGCGCAGGCCATCACGGCATCCACGTTGCCCAGACCTTCGCCCTGGAAACCTTTCACGCGGGCTCTGGCGATAAGTGAACCCAGGTAGGGGTCTTCGCCGGCGCCTTCCATCACGCGGCCCCAACGCGGGTCACGCCCGATGTCCACCATAGGCGCAAACGTCCAATGGAGGCCAGACGCGGCGGCCTCGGCAGCCGCAATGCGGGAACCTTGCTCAATGGCTTTCAGGTCCCAACTGGCGGCCTCGGCCAATGGAATAGGAAAGGTCACGCGGTAGCCATGGATCACATCCTGCCCAAACAACAGCGGAATCTTGAGCCTGGACTGCATGGCGGCATCCTGCAGGGCGCGGGTGAATTTCACGCCGCGCACGTTCAGCATGGAGCCGATCTTGCCCTGCTTTACATCGGTTACTTTATCGCCGGATGCCGTGATGGGCCCGGTGGCATCCTGGTCGCCGGTGTACTGGTTCAGTTGCCCTACTTTTTCCTCCAGGGTCATTTTCTGGAGCAGGTCGTTCACCCGTTGGTCAATGTTGGCGGTATTCACCTTAGCGGGTTTCTTCTGCGCCATGGCGCCGGAGCTGAGCAGCACCGCCAAAGCCAGAGAAGAGAGTTTTAGTTTCATTGGTTTAATGTTATATGCTTTGATGTTCTTTTAGAAAGCTTGATTGTATAAGTAGAAAAATTGGTTGTTTTAGCCGATTAAATAAGCATTCCGTCCCCCTTTGAAGGGGGTAGGGGGATGATTACTCGTGCTGATTACACGCATTCCCGAGCATAATGTAGGGGCAATCCCTTGTGGTTGCCCTTATATGAGGTGCGCAACTGCTTTTAGTAAAAGCTATTGGTTCCTGACGCGGCCTTGTCATCCCCCTACCACCTTCAAAGGGGGACATTCAGCAAGAGTAAGTGAAGATCATCACCTTCCGTTTTCAACCTGTTTTCTTAAAAACGGCCCTAAAAAAGGCAGACGCAAGTTTGCACCTGCGTCTGTCCCAAAAAAGTAAATCCTGAAATAATTAATTACAGCACCAGCGTAGCGATGGAGTGCGGCAGGCTCTTGGCATCGGCGGCTTTGCCGTTTATCCAGAGCTTGTAGTCCAGCGGCTTGTCGGTGGTGTTGAGCACGATCACGGCTACCTTTCCGTCTGGGTTCAGGAAGGCGGTGGTTTGCAGGGCATCGCGGTTTGAGGAGCTGATGATGCGCTTGGCACCCGGCTTCACGAACTTGGAGAAATGGCCCAGGTAGTAGTAGCTGTTAGTATAAAGCACTTTGCCGTTGCGGGTATCAGCGTGAATTGGCGCGAAGCAGAAGTTGCCCACGTGGTTAGGGCCGCCTTTCTCGTCCAGCACCATGTTCCAGTCGGTCCAGGCGGCGGTTCCGGCGTTGAAGTCGTTCACCATAGAGTAGCCGTAACGCTCGCCCAAGGCCCAGTCGTTGATGCGGTTGAAGTCAAATTTCTCAATGCAGCCCTCGGTGAAGATCAGGTTGGTCTCCGGGAAGGTCTCTTTCACCTTGCGCAGGTTGTCAAACAGCATGTCAGAGCCGGTCCAGGTCTCGTACCAGTGGTAGCCAATGCCCCACACGTATTTAGCGGCCTCCGGGTCGTTCAGGACGGTGCTAGCGCGTTGGTAGATCAAATCACGGTTGTGGTCCCAGGCAATCAGCTTTTTGTCTTTCATGCCACTTTTGTGCAGCGTAGGCCCTAAGTATTCCTTGATGAAATCACGCTCTTCCTCGCCGGTGAAAATGCACGACTCCCAGGTTTGTTTCGCCATGGGTTCGTTCTGCACGCTCAGGCCCCAAATAGGAATGCCCGCCTGCTCATACGAGTTGATGAACTTGATGTAGTAGTTCGCCCAGTTCTGACGGTACTCCGGCAACAGTTTCCCGCCGCGCAGCATGGTTTTGGTGTCTTTCATCCAGGCCGGAGGACTCCACGGGCTCACGTACATGGTCAGTTTGCCGCCTGCGGCCTGAATAGCCTGCTTGATGAACGGAATGCGGTACTGCTCATCGTGCTTCACGCTGAAGGTCTTCAGCTCCTTGTCGTTGTCCTCCACGTAAGTGTACGAGCCGCTGGAGAAGTCAGAGCTGTGGATGGTGGTTCTGCCCAAGGTGTACCCGATGCCGTTGGTAGGGTCATAGTACGCCTTCATGATCTCCTGCTGCTTGTCCTTCGGCAGTTTGGCGAAGGTCTCGGCCGTGGCATCGGTGATGGCGCCCCCAATTCCCACCATCGTCTGGAAGGTCTTGCTGGGGTCTACGAACACGCACACCTGCGTCTCCAGTGGCTGCCCGAAGTCCTGGAACCGCAGCGTTCCGTTCTGCGACAAGCGCAAATCGGTGTCTTTGGCCGTGGTGTACACCGTCACCGAACGATTGTCTACCTGAAAGGTATTGTTGCTGGTTTTGCTTTGGCTTGTTTTCACCTGCGAGCAGGAAAACGCTACACCCGCGGCCAGCAAAGTAAGGGATGCTAGGGATTGTATTTTCTTCATTTTGGAATGAGTGATTGAATGATTGAGAGAATGAGTGAATAGAAGCTGTTGTACTGCGAAGGTAAAACTGTTTTGGGCATGTTTTTCTTAAATCAACCCGAAAACAGTTTTACTCCAGCCGCTGCTCACTCCTTCTAGAAATTTACCACACGTAGGTACCTACCGCACCGGCGTTCAAGGTAGCCGCAACAGTTTTGCCCTTGTGTCTGATGTTGAAAGTCTGCGTAGTTTCCCCGTTGTTCAGCACAATGACCACACGTTCGCCTTTGGGCGTTTTGAAGGCCACGTTCGGCAAGTTAGTAGGCACGTTGGACGCGATTCGCACTGAACCCGGACGCACAAACTTAGAGGCATGGGCGATGACGTAGTAGGCCGGATTGCGGATGACCGTGTCCCCATCGATTGTCAGGGCACCTAAGCACTCGGTGCAACCACCGGGCGTGTGCGGTTTCTGCTGCGGATCAGCGGCCAGGTTCCACTCCAGCACGTTGCGGGACCAGTTGCGGGGAGCGCCTATGATGAGTTCACGCACGTGCCATTTCAAGTCGCCGGGGAACTTGCCGGGAGCACCAATCCACTGCTCGGTGAAGTACACGTTCTTGTCCGGGTGCGCATTGTGCACCTCAGACATGGCCTCAATCTTGCCGCCGTACAGGTGAAACGCTGAGCCATCAATGTATTTCTTCGCCTCGGGATCGTTCAGAATAGTGATAGGGTAATCCGGACGATCCAGGTTGTGGTCGTAGACGATGATTTTGGTTTTTACGTTCGCTTTCTGAAAAGCAGGACCTAAATGGTTCTTCACGAACACCGCCTGGTCCGGCGCCAGCATCAACAAACTGGGGTTGTTGCCCGGGTGCAGCGGCTCATTCTGCACCGTGATGGCATCGATGGTGATGCCTTCTTTGGCCATTTCCTGCACGTACTTCACGAAATATTTCGCATAAGCATCGTACCACTCCGGCTTCAGGGAACCACCTTTGGAGTTGTTGTTCGTCTTCATCCAGGTAGGCGGTGACCACGGCGAGCCCAGGATCATGATTTTGGGGTTAATGGCCAGAATCTCCTTTAAAACCGGAATCAGGAACTCACGGTCCGGCGCCAGGCTGAACTTCTCCAGGTTGGGATCGGTCTGGCCTTCGGGCAGGTCGTTGTAAGAGAACACCTTCTCGTCCAGGTCAGACGCCCCGATGCTCACGCGCAGGTAACTCACGCCAATATTGTTTCCGTCCGTTGCGAAGAGCTCTTTCAGAATCGCCGCCCGCGCTGCCGGAGTCATTTTGTGCAGGTGGTACGCGCTGCCGCCGGTCAAGGTATAGCCAAAACCGTCTATGGTCTGGAACGTCTGCTGGTCATCAATGTCAATGACGGAGGAAGTCGTAGCTGCCGCATCTGTAAACGCCAACGGCTGCGCCTGCTTCTGGAACAGCGAAGATTTATCAGCAGTTGTCAACCAAAGATCGGCCTCGTTCTTGGAGAAAAGGTTTTTGTTGGAGGTACAGCCCACCGCACCGCCCAAACAAAGCCCACTGATGAGGAGGGTGTGTACCCACTGTTTTTTGAGGGAATGAATCATGAAAAGGTATTAAAATGATATTGGCTCAGTAGAGTTAGCGTAGGTCTCGAAGACGAATCCTCGTCATCCCCATGCATCACTCCCATTAACCACTTCCCTTTTTGCCATCTTGGAAAGATAATAGCGTCTAAGAAAGGGCTACCTAGTTCGCTCACAAGATCCTTTCAGGATGACAAAGGGGTGGAGAATCGCTTTAGAATCTTACTTCTAGCTGAGTCTGAATTCAAAATTTAAAACGTACTGCCTCACTGCGAGACAGTAATCTGTTTAGGAGCTGTTTTATCTAAAACAGCCCCTAAATAGAATAAGAATTACCACACGTAGGTACCCGTGGCGCCGCCTCTCAAGGTAGAAGAGACAATCTGGCCGCGGTACCGGATGTTGAAGGTCTGATCAGAACCGGTTTCGTTCAGGACCAGCAACACCTTTTTGCCCGCCGGGTTCTTGAACGCTACGTGCTGCAGAGTGCTGAACATCTCGGTGTTCTGGGCGTTCAGCAACGTGGTTTTCACCCGCACGGAGCCCGGCCTAACAAACTTAGAAGCATGCGCGATGATGTAGTAGGCTACGTTGCGGGTAGCAGTGTTTCCGTTTACCGTTACGGCAGGAAGACAGGTGTTACAGCCGCCAGGAGTGAATGGTTGGTTGTTCTGGTCAGCGGTCAGGTTCCACTCCAGGGCGTTCTTGCTCCAGTTGCGCATACTCCCGATAACCACGTTGGTCATGTGCCATTTCAGGTCTGCGGAGAAATCGCCCGGGGCGCCTACCCATTGCTCGGTGAAGTACACGTTCTTGTCTGGGTGGGCATTGTGCACGGTGGTCATACCGGCAATGTTCCCGGCGTACAGGTGAAAGGCCGATCCATCTACATACTGCTTTGCCGCCGGATCGTCCATGATGCTGATGGGGTAGTCCACGCGATCCAGGTTATGGTCATATAGGATGATCTTGGTCGCCAGGTTCGCGGCGCGCAACGCCGGCCCGATGTTGTTCTTCACGAAATTCGCCTGGTCCTGCGCCGACATGTACATGCTGGGGTTGTTGCCGTCGTGCAGGGGTTCGTTCTGAATAGTGATGGCGTCAATGGTGATTCCGGCCGCTTTCATACCCTGGATGTAGTTCACCAGGTACTCGGCGTAATCATCGTAGTACTCCGCTCTCAGCGAACCGCCTTTGGGGCTGTTGTTCGTTTTCATCCAGGCCGGCGGGCTCCACGGCGAGGCCAGTAGTTTAATGTTAGGGTTGATGGCCAGAATTTCCTTGAGCACTGGAATATAATAGGCTTGGTCAGGCGCCAGGCTAAAGGCGGTACCCATCACATCCTGGTACGAATACACGGTGGGGCTCAGGTCAGAGGCACCTACGTTCAGGCGCAGGTAACTCACGCCAATGGTACCCTCTTCGTTGTCCACCGCAAACAATTCTTTCAACAGATCGGCGCGGCTGGTGGCGGCCATCTGGTTGAGCACGTAGGCGCTGCCAGTGGTTAAGGTGTACCCAAAGCCATCCACGGTCTGGTAGGCCTGGGTAGTGTCTATATCTATAGTCAGATTATTGTTGGCCTCGGCTTTGAAGTTCAAGGTCACGTTCTGCTTCTTGAACAGCACCGATTTGTCTGGGTTGGTGAGCCAGAAAGCTACCTGGCTGGTACCGTTACCGCCCGGGGGTGGCGGGGGGGACGGAGTTGGGTCAGAGTCGCCACCACCGCAGCTGGCCAAAGAACCGGCCAGTAACGCGAGCACACTCAGTTTAGATATTTTCTTTAAGAAGGGATTTCCCATGGTTACTTTTTGAACAGACAGGTTTAGCTTACCAGAGGGCTGCTTGAACCTGTCTCATGAAACACACGGCTGCGCTTGGCTAACCCTAACAGGTGAGCTTCGCGAACAGCTTTTTTGTTGGCAGGCTTCAGGTGTTTCAGGTCTCTTTTCAAGAAATCGGTCCTAAAACTACGCAAGGTATACCTGCACCTCTTTTGAAAGAAAACGGGCGCTTCTTCCTTCTTCTGAAGCCGAAGCGCCCGTTCTGATTATTGTTTTACAAACGAATACTCGGCGGTTTTGTAGTCGTTGGTGACGGTGATGGTGGCTTTGTAATTACCAGCCTGCGTGATGCCTTTGTAGTTAGGACCTCCGTTGGTCATGGTTCCGGTGAGCGCAATGCTGTTGGTCCCGAACTGCACATCCCAAGGGGAGTTGAACTTCAGGTCATAGTTGGCCTTTAGTGCGAACGTACCTTCAAAGGTAAAAGGGTGCTTGTAGGTCATGAGGTACTCATTACGGGCATCCCAGCCTCCGCCGGCATCATCCCAGTGGAAAAGTTTGATGTTGTAGTACTTCCAGGTAAGCTTACCGGTCTGGAAGTTCAGGGTGAGTTGGTAAGCCTGGTCACGGGAAACCACGATCCCTGCATTACCAGTCCCGAAATCAACCGGCATAGATACCGCATCTGCGTTTGGTGTGGTGGTCTCGCCTATTTTGGCGGTGGTAGTGAAAGAAGTACCAGAACCGTCATTGGCAGAGTTCAGTCTGTATTCTTTGCTTGCTTCCAGCGCCAGGAACACGTTTGATTTGAACGTGTTACCGTCTTTGGTGAATTCAGCCACCACCGTGTTGCCTTGCAATAAGAAGAGTTTATCCGGGATAGTGGCCGGAGGCGGTACCGAGGTGTCTTTCTGCAGAGAGTAAGTGTATTGCTCACCAGACAGGTTCAAGGTCACGATATGACGACCAGTAGCCGTAGCCGGGATGTCTTCAAACGTACCGGCAGGGGCCTGAGACTCCATTACCAGTTGGTTGCTGGTGCCTTTCACACGTTTCATCAGGTAACCCCAGTCACCGTTGGCTCTAAAAATGAAGCCCTCGGTTTTCTCAACGTCCAGAGAGGCTTTCCAAACACCGTTACCCTGGTACGCGAGCGGCTCCTCGGTATTCCAACCGCCGGCAAATGCACCGCCAATCACGCTCCATCTGTCAATCTTCAGGAAGCTGATTTTGTTTGTGTTCAGGTCTACAGTAATGCGGTAGGTACCAGCCCCCGGAGCGGCAATAGGAGTTCCCTTTTTACGCAGCCCGCCGTCTGTGCCCGCGCCGTACACCACAGAGGTGGCGTTCTGCTGGCTGTAGAATCTGAAAGTACCGCCCTCGGTTAAGCGGGTGTACACTTCAAATACGTTGGTCCGGTTTCCGTTGGCATCTTTCAATGGGCGCATCTGAATGGCCTGGCTTACATCGGCGCCTTTCTCAGTCGCCGTACCGGAGATGTACAGGCGGTCTGGGTGCGTCTCGTTTATGAAACGTTTAATGGAGATAGGCTTGCCTGCAGACACGGTTTCCTTGCTCAATGACTGGGCCACCACGGCCCATTTCAACTGGGCCACGGCGTTGGCGTCATAACCAGCCATGGACAAGGCCTGGTCAATCTGCACCGCGGAAGGCGTGATGAACAGGTTTTTCCCGCCGTTGCCGGTAGGCATGCTCAGGATAGGCGTGCTGAAATCTGCGTTGGCGGCAGAGTCAATCACCAATCTATAGGTGACGCCATAGTTCTTGCTGGACATTGCCGGAGCCCACTCAAAACGGGTAGTGGCGTTAGGGCTGGCCTGGTCCAGGGTGATGGTGGCATTTTCTGCCGGGTTAGCCAGCACAGGGGCACTCAGTTCCCAGTTGCCCACTGGCTCAATATTATCTTGCTCCTCGCAGGCGCCCACCACAAACAGCAGGGCCAGGAGCTGGAAAAACACGTTTATCTTTTTCATGATGACTATTTTTTAGACATGAATTCTTGAAGAGGATCTTTGGCAAACACCTGCAACCTTCCTTCCTGGCCCCGCAAAGTATTTGCGGAGCCAGTTATTTCAGGACTGTTTTTCTAAAATCAGCCCTGAAACAGAACCTCGGGGGAAAGGTTCTGAGACGGGTGCCTTGCGGCCGAAGGATTAGTTATAACCCGAGGTTTGCGTCAACTGCGGGTTACGGTTGATTTCTGACTGCGGAATTGGCAGGAACAACTCATGCGGCGCTACGTTGTACTCCTTGCGGGTATTGGTGCGCAGGTCAATCTCATTGAGGCTGTTCATCACCTGGGCAGCCACGCCGTAACGGCGCAGATCATCCCAACGGTGACCTTCCTGGGCCAGCTCCAGACGGCGCTCTTTCAGGATGGCCATTCTCATATCCTCTTTGGTAGTGGAGGTATTCGCGCCCAGGTTTACTCTTCTGCGCACGGTGTTCAGCACGGTTCTGGCTTCTTCCAGGCGGCCCAGTTCGTTCAGGGCTTCGGCTTTCAGGAGCATGATATCTGCCAGTCTGAAGAGGTACTGGCGGTTGGTGCTGGCCCAGCCGTTGGCGCTTTTCCAGCGGTATGCGAATGGCACGCTTCCGCCGGTGCTCACTGACCAGAACTCATCTGACCAAGGCGCATTCTCAAACAAGATGGTGGTGTTTCTCCGGACGTTGTCGTTCTCAGAGTTGTAGGCATTCACCAGGTCATGCGACGGGGTCATGAATTTGCGCCAGGTGTCACCGCTCAAGGATGGTGGGAGCAGCATCTGAGGGCCCCAGTTGGCTTCGTTTCCGCCAATGAACTGCACCTCCATGATAGACTCGGCATTGTTGTAATGGGCACCGTCAAACAGATCGTTGAAGTTGCTCAGCAGTTGGTAATTGGCCGGGCTGTTGATCACGGCATCGGCGTACTGCAGCACTTTGTTGTAGTCGCGGTCTGGGCGTTGGGCCCAGGCTTTCGCTAACAAGGCGTTGGCGGCACCACGGGTAGCACGGGCTTTGTTCACGCTGGCATTCTCTCCGTAGGTATCAGGCAGTCTGTTTTCCAAGGCAAAGGTCAGGTCGGCCACAATCTGGTTGTAGACCTCAACCTCGGTGGCGCGGGGCTTTTGAGTCGTAGCTGGATCAAGCGAAGTTACTGGCTCTAACACCAACGGAACACCGCCCCACATTTTCACCAGTTGGAAGTAATGGTATGCGCGCAGGAAAGCAGCCTCACCCAGGATCTGGTTTTTGCGGGTCTCTGATAACTGCGGGTCTGTGATCTGAGGTACCTTCTGCAACACCACGTTGGCTTTGGCAATGGCGTTGTAGATCTGGCTCCAGTTGTTCCACAGACGGCTGTTGGTAGGCGTGATGGCTACGTTGTCAACGGCAAAGATCTCGGCGTTGTCACCCCCGGCATAATAGTTATCAGAGAGAATCTCGCTGAACACCAGGTTATCCCAGATGTAGTACTCTGCCTGAAACGATTCATACACCCCGGTGAGGGCAGCTTCAGCGTCACTGGCAGATTTGTAAGCGTTTTCTGTGGTGGCCTCAGAAATTGGCTCCAGTTCCAGAAAGTCGTTACAGGCTGGGGCTCCCATCATGAGAGCACCGGCCAAGGTATATATTGCTATTCTGTTCAGTTTCATAAATTCTTAATTAGAAAGAAAGATTCAGACCTAAGATTAAGTTGCGCGTCTGCGGATAGGTACCAAAGTCAATGCCTTGGGCCCGGTTGCTTCCGCCAAAGGCGTTCACCTCTGGGTCAAACCCTGAATAGTCTGTGAGGGTGAACAGGTTCTCGCCGGTAGCGTAGATGCGCAGGTTGTTCATTTTGATCTTAGACAACAGCGTAGTAGGCAGGTTGTAGCTCAGGGTAAGAGTTTTCACGCGCAGGTAAGAACCGTCTTCCACAAAGCGGGAAGAGATACGCGAGTTGTCTGTGCTGGCCCAAACCGCCTTAGGGATATCGGTTACATCGCCGGGGTTTCTCCAGCGGTTGATCACGGCGATACCCTGGTTTTTAGGATCTGACATGCCTTCCATCTCTATGCGGGTGGCATTGAAGATGTCGTTGCCTTGTGAACCTTGCAGGAAGATGCTCAGACCAAAGTTTTTGAAGGAGAAGGTGTTGGTTACCCCGTAGATGAAATCTGGGTTAGGGTTACCAATGATCACGCGGTCATCCGCCGAAGGCGTGAAAGTGCTTTCGCCGTTCTTGTTGATGTAGTAAGCCATACCGGTGGTTGGGTCTACCCCGCCCCACTGGTAGCCATAGAACAGACCCAAAGGAGAACCTTCTCTTGACAAGCTCACATCACCTCTACCGGCCACTCCGCCGCCATAGAAGTTCTGACCCAAAATATTGATTACTCTGTTTCTGTTGAAAGACAGGTTCAGGTCTGTAGTCCAGGAGAAATCACCCACCAGGTTCTGCGAGCTCACCAGGAACTCAAGACCTTTGTTTTGCAGGCTTCCTACGTTGGCATCACCGCCGTTGAACCCGGTAGATCTTGGCACTTCAACCGGCAACAGCAGGTCAGTGGTTTTTTTCAGGTAAGCATCAACGGTTAACGAGATACGGGAGTTCAGGAAAGCCACATCCAGACCTACGTTGGTTTGCTCTGAGGCTTCCCAACCTAACTGGTTGTTCCCGATGGAAGACGGGTAGCTACCAGGCTGGGCCGTACCACCAATAGGGTAGTTGGCGCCGTAACCTACGCGGGCCAGGTACGCATACGCTCCCAAGCCGGTATCATTACCCACCAGTCCCCAACCTACGCGTAGTTTCAAATCATTCAACACGTTGGTTTTAGGGAAGAAATTCTCCTCAGAGATTCTCCAGCCCAAAGACGCAGAAGGGAAATAACCCCAACGTACCTCAGGACCGAACACCGAAGAAGCATCTGCCCGGAAGTTGGCGGTTAACAGGTACTTGTTCGCGAAGTCATAGGTCACCCGGCTAATGAAAGAGGTGTTGGTTTTCTCAGACTTATTAGCGTCTGCCGACTGAATCACCGCACCGGCACCAGGAGTAGTCACCGCAGTACCAGAGAACTCAGTACGCTCAATGCTGCTGTTTTCCCATCTGAATTTCTGCTGCACAGAACCCACCATGGCGCTGAAGTTATGCTGGCCCACGGTTTTAGTGTAAGAAAGGGTGTTGTCCAGAATCCAGTAGTTGGTCAGGTTGGTGCTGTTACGGCCAATTCCTTTTCTGGCGCGGCCATAGCTGGTTCTGAACGGATCCAGGAAGTAGTCATTGATGGCGCTGATATAGTCAATACCAAAGTTAGCGCGGTATTTCAGGCCTTTCAGCAGTTGCACTTCGCTGTACACGTTGCCCAAAAGACGCTGGTTACGATAGT
Source organism: Rufibacter aurantiacus (assembly GCF_017916345.1). Taxonomy (NCBI): domain Bacteria; kingdom Pseudomonadati; phylum Bacteroidota; class Cytophagia; order Cytophagales; family Hymenobacteraceae; genus Rufibacter; species Rufibacter aurantiacus. Next base: position 765,640 of record NZ_JAFMSV010000004.1, on the reverse strand, counting down.
TGCGGTCAGAACCGTCGGTGCTGGAGATAGGGTTTTCCCAGTCCTGGAACGGGTTGCTGGTGAAGGTTCCGTTAGCGTTGTATATTCCAATTACTGGCGGTGTAGATAATACGCCCAGGATCACCCCGCCCTGGTTTACAGACTGGTTATCGGCTACGTCTACGTCATGGTAGCGGGTGTAGCCCATGTTGGTACCCACGGTTAACCAGTTGGAAAGCTTCTGCTCCAGGTTCACTTTAAAGCTGGCGCGGTCCATGGTAGAGCTGCGTACGGCTCCGTTCTGCTTCATCCAACCGCCAGAGATGTAGTAGTTCGTTTTGTCAGTCTTCCCGGAAACGGCTAACTGGTAGTTCAGAGAGCTTCCGTTCTGGAAAACTTCATTCTGCCAGTCAGTATTCTCCTGGTAGCGGCTCCAGTCTGTGTTCTGGCCCAGCTCGGTCATCAGGTCACGGTACTGCTCGGCGTTCAGAACGTCCAGCGTGTTCCAAACCTGGGAAACCCCGGTGTAGGTGCTGAATTCAAAGGTTGGTTTTTCGGTTCTACCGCGTTTGGTAGTGATCAACACTACCCCGTTGGCACCCTGCGCACCGTAAATGGCGGCAGAAGAAGCGTCTTTCAGGATAGAGATGCTTTCAATATCGGCGGGGTTCAGGCTTCTGGTGTCTGTAGAAGGAACGCCGTCTACCACGTACAAAGGATCACTGTTGGCGGTGATGGAGCTGGTACCCCGGATGCGGATGTTGAAACCCGCTGATGGCTTTCCAGAGTTGGTCAACACCTGCACACCGGCGGTTTTACCCTGGATCAGGTTTCCTACCTGGGTGTTAGGGCGGGCGTCAAAGGCTTCGTTGTCAATCACCGATACAGAGCCGGTAATGTCTTCTTTTTTCTGCGTACCATACCCAATCACCACTACCTCTTGCAAGGATTTGGTATCTGGAGCCAGGGCTACGTTGATGGTAGAACGGCTTTCAATGGCTACTTCCTGGGTCATGTACCCGATGTAAGAGAGCACCAGGGTACCGGTTCCGTTTGGGACGTTCAAAGAGAAACCTCCGTTCACGTCAGTGGAAGTGGCATTGGTGGTCCCTTTCACGGAAACGGTAACGCCGGGCAATCCGGTGCCGTTCTCATCGGTCACTTTACCAGAAACCCGGAAACCGTCCTGTACCACCGGGGCCACAGAAGCTTTTGGTTGCGCTGCTCTGGTATTTCTGGTGCGCACATGAATGTTGTTATTCACCTGCTTGAACTCCAGGTTGGTGGTAGCCGCTACTTTCTCCAAGACTTTATCCAGGGGCTCATTCTTGGCCTGCACCGATACCTTAGACCGGCTAGGCACTTCGTTCTCATCAAACGTGAACTTGAACAGGGTCTCGGCCTCAACCTTCCGGAAGAATTCCTGCAGGGTGCCGTTGGTGATGGAGAGGGTGATTTTGGTTTTTTGAATAGTGCTCACCGGTGCCTTGCCGGGTGCGGCAAAACCAGATGAGAAGAAAGCCAGGTGCAGCACAAGTACCGCCAAAGCTTTCCAGGACATTCCTTTCAGGACGCCGTAAACGTTTTTTTCCATATATTGAGAGTGTTTAGTATTTAGTGTTTGAATTGCCTCATGGATCTGGATGCGCCAACATCTGGTTTCCGGAGGTAGTTGACAGGTAGGCCACCCAGTGGCTTACCTGTTAAAAAAACCGGTCATCTTCTCATAAGCTCATGGTCTTTTGAAGGTTATCTGCACTTGGTTCTGGTTCACCTGGTAAGTAAAGTTCTTCACAAAGCCAATGCCTTCCAGTACCTGGGGCAGGCTTTGCTGCCTGTATTCACCGGTGTAGCTCCACGTTTCTTTACTGGCTGGCCCCATGCCTTGCACTTCAACCTGCACGCCGTACCAGTTTTCTATTTTATTTACCACTTCTTCTAAGCTTGCTTTTTTGAAATAAAGCACCCCGTCTTTCCAGCCCAGCACTTCCTCTGCTTTATAGGTACCCACGGCATGTCTCTGGTTTCTGCGGTTGAACACCAGTTGCTGCCCCGGCACCAATTTGGCCAAGGTGGTTTCCTCTTCTGTCTCTCCTTTGCTGATTTTCACCACACCGGTAGCTAGCGCCACAGAGATGGCGGTGTCTTTAGGCTGGTATCTGATATTGAAGGAGGTACCCAGGGCCTGGGTATAGATAGTACCTGACTTTACCACAAAGGGACGGTTTTTGTCTTTGGCCACCTGGAAGAAAGCCTCGCCCTCCAGCGAGATGTCTCTTCTGTTCTGGGCAAAAGGCACCAGGTAGCGCACCTTGCTGCCCGGCCGCATCACCACCGAGGACCCGTCTTCCAGTTGCACGGTTTTCCACTCGCCGGGGGCAGTTTGCACGGCCATCATTTCCCCAACGACCATCTCCTTTTGAAAGTATTGCGAGGCCACAAACCAGATCAAGCCCAGCGGCAACAGAATGGCGGCGGCTACACGCATCCATTTGGCCCAGGCGTTTGGCTGCAGGGGCAGCACCTTGGCTTCGGGCTCCTGGTTTTGGGTGTCTTTTTGAATAAGGGCCTCTAAACTGCGCCAGGTTTTATCTGCGTTATGTGCGTAAGCCGGCTCAGACTGGTGGTGTCCCGCCTGCGCCCACAGCTCCTTCATTTCAAGCTCCTGCTCAGGGGTAAGTTTCTGATTCTTAAACCACTCCAATACCGCCTTCACCTCATCAGGGGTACATGCCCCCTTGTAAAAACGGTCTAGTAAGTGTTGATCCATGGGTTATAAAAGATTAGCGCTTTTCCTTACTACACTTAACCCCGGGCTTGCACCACCTCCGTTTTCAAATATTTTTAACAAAAGTTTCGGTTTTTGTTTTTTCTATAAAATGGTCTACATTTATCCTGAGTATTTTAGGTTTTTGAAATTGACTACTTCAAAAGGAGATCTGAGGAGTTTGGAAGAGAGAGATTGTAGTAGCATGAAAGACAGGTACTTTAACCAAGAAACCATGCAAACAGAAAGCAGGGAAAGTTTCATGGAGGACATTGAGGCCTTAACCACCGGCAACGTGGCGGCCTTTGAGCGTCTGTACCGGAAACTGGAACCCAAACTTTTTGCCTTTGCCATGAAACTGGTTAGGAACCGCGAAGATGCCGAAGAGATAGTGCAGGAGGTTTTCCTGAAAGTGTGGGAACGCCGCAGTTCCCTGGACCCTGCCCAGAACCTTGACGGGTACCTGTTCACCACCGCCAAGAACCTGGTGTACAACAAAGCCCGCCACCGGGTGTACGAGTTCGCCTTTGGCCAGTACCTGGCCGATTATGGGGCAATTTCTGAAAACTCCACCCAAACCACCCTGGAGCACAAGGAGTTGGTGCAATTATTTGAAGAGGCCTGCGCCTCTATGCCGCCGGTGAGGCGCCAGGTATTTGTCATGAGCCGCACCGAGGGCCTGAGCAATACCGAGATCGCCAGCGCTTTGAATACCAGCAACAGCAACATAGAGAACCACATCAACAAGGCCCTGAAAATGCTGCGCGAGAAGTTCAAGAGCTATGACATTGTCTATGGCTTCCTGTTGATGGTTGCTTACTTGCTACGCTAAAGCTTTTACAGGACTTCCTGAAAAACAAGCTAAAAAGAGAAGCCCTGGGCAGATGAAAGACATCAGCCCAGGGCTTCTTCGTTTACAATGCATTTTTGTTTAGTGCCAGATTTGGGAAAAACAGCCTCTAAATCAGGAAATTATCTTCCTACTTTACCCTGCCCCAGCCCAATCTGCAGACCTATAGAAGGTACAATGGTGATACCGGAGTAATCTACCTGCTCGCCTTTCAGGAGTTCAAAGGTGCCGTAATTCTGGTAGAACATAGAGAGTGCGGGCAGCAGGAAAATGCGCTTGGCCCCTATCTTGGCATTCACGAACAGGCCGTAAGACGGAAAGTTTCCCTTTCTGGTGAGGCCTTCTAGCTGCACGGCTTTACCATCGCCCACTTTTTCATAGAGCCTGCCGGGCACTAACCCGTATTCCACGAAGGTGTGGTTGTAAGCCACCCCGAAAGAGATGTTCCCGAACTCTTCATCTACCCCAAATGACCGGCTGAACACCAACGGCACCAGCACATCTCTTCTGGAGGCTTCAAACTGTAGAATAGGAGAAAGCTTGTCCAGGAAAATCTTGGACAGGACGTCTGATTTCTGCCCGGCGTACTGAAAGCCTACGCTGCCGTACCATCTTTCGGCGCTCTTGGCAGAGCCGGCCAACGGCCCCATGAACTGGTACATGGCATCCAACACGTGTACCCCCGAGGCGTATTTGTAGCCCACATCCACGCGGGGCAGCACCCCGTAGCGCACATAGAAATCAAAGTTGGGTCCTACCGGGTCAAGGGTGTAGGCAATGGCAGCCTTCGTAGCAGATTTCACCAGCCCGTCATAGTACACAGAATCACGGTTCGCGAGCGCCTTGATGGCGTCTTCGCCCACGTCTTTAAGCTGACTGATGGGTTCTGAGGCGATGTTCCCCCCAAAGTTGGCGCCCACCTTGAACTCCCCATGCGGGGTAACCCTGCCGGACTGGATCACGGAACGGGGTGCCGTACAACTGGCCACCGATACTAAAAGGACAAATGCTAGAACTTGGTAATAGCGGGGGAAATTGAGAACTCTACACTTACCCATCTTAAGGAACCGGAAAGAAGATACTTGAATGATTTAGAGCGAGAAACGGGATTCGAACCCGCGGCCCCCAGCTTGGGAAGCTGATGCTCTACCAACTGAGCTACTCTCGCTTGCTACTTAACAAAGATAGCCAGTTTTCTTTTAGACGCAAGAATTGGGCCACCTTGGTTCTCCCCGCCTTTTCTCTGGTTAGAGCCAGAAATAATCCGTATTCACCGCAGCCCCGTATGTAGATAAATACGTATTCTGTTTATTACAACCATCTCAACACTATGAAAAAGAAAATTTTAGCCTCCGCCCGCCAAGGCGGATTTATTTTGGCAGCGGCTTGCTGCTTTTTAGCCATATCCTGCGAGAGCAAACGCCCCGTGGCTGAAACCGAGAGTGTCAGCCGCGAAGGAGCCATTGACACCACCGCCGTTGACCTTGATGCTGATGCAGACACCTCTGACCAGGCAGCATCCAGCCTGAAGCCCACCGGCACCAAACCGGCCTGGGCAGACACCATCACGGGCCCTATGCAGGCAGTCATTGAGAAACTGGCCAGCTACAACGCCAAGCCTATTCCGCAACTCACCGCCAAGCAGGCCCGGCAGAACCCCACCCCTACCACCGCCGTCATGGACCTGATGAAGGAGAACAACATGCCCATGCCGCCTTCTAAGGTAGATACCGTGGGCAAAACGATTCCGGTAACGGGTGGCCAGATCCACGCCCGCGTATACACCCCCAGAACAGGTACCGCCCCTTACCCGGTGATTGTCTACTACCACGGGGGCGGCTGGGTCATTGCCGATCTGGACACGTATGACGCCTCGGCCAAAGGACTGGCTGAGCAGGCCGAAGCGGTGGTAATCTCTGTGGCGTACCGTCAAGCCCCCGAAAACAAATTCCCCACCGCCCATAACGACTCTTTCTCAGCCTATAAATGGGCTCTGAAAAATGCCGCTTCCCTCAAAGGCGACCCTAAAAGAGTAGCCGTAGTGGGCGAAAGCGCCGGGGGAAACCTGGCGGCCGCCGTGAGCATGATGGCCCGCGACCAGAAAGTGCAGATGCCGGTACATCAAGTATTGGTTTACCCCATTGCCAGCTATAACACCAATTCAACTTCTTACCAGAAATACGCCTCGGCCAAACCCCTGGACAAACCCATGATGGAATGGTTCTTCAAACAGTACCTGCGCTCCCCTAATGATGGCAAGAACCCCTGGATCAACCTGGTGGGCGCCAACCTCAAAGGCCTACCCCCTACCACCATCATTAACGCCCAACTGGACCCACTCCAGACCGAAGGCCAGCAACTAGCCCAAAGACTGGATTCCACCGGAGTAACCGTGAACCACAAGGTTTTCAACGGCGTGACGCATGAATTCTTCGGGATGGCCTCAGTGCTCCGCGAAGCCAAGTACGCTCAGGAAATGGCGGTGGCTGATTTAAGGAAGGCTTTTGAGAAGTAAAGTGTTTTTGGTTTCCTTTTTTGAAAACAGCCTTGAAACGGAGTGACGTTTCAAGGCTGTTTTTTTGTTCAGTTTTGCTTTTCTGCTTAGCTAATTTCCTATTTGTTTATTTTTTCTAATCACGTAGTCCGCTTTCGCTGGCGTGGCGCTGTTGTTTGCGTGGGTTCATGAACTGTATTGTTATATAGCTAAGCTCCGTGCGCTCATGGCCGCGAGGCCCCGCCTTCCGGCCTCGCGCTGCGCCAGCTTCCTTTGCTCCCTAGCGGTCGCAATGCCTCACGGCACCGGAACCTGACAAGGCGCTCCACCGAAAGGCTGGAAATGGGAATGCCTGGTAGGAACGCCTCAGACCTCACAGGTTTTGAAAACCTGTGAGGTCTTCTAAATACTATGACATGGTTCAAGCCTGTGACTTGGACCCAAAATGACCGGCAGTTTGCAAAGCCGTGAGGCGCCAACCTCAAAAGTAAGGTTTCTATTTTCACCCTTCTTTCCCGAAACTACCCCAGAAACGCAACTTATTCCCATGACTTGCTCCTGGTTTCTATATCTGCTTCGGGTTCAGTAATTTTGCGGTTCTTTCTTTAGGACATGATAAAATCTTTTCAGCCGAGGGCGTTGCGACGGAGCGTGCATGTGGCCATGCTGCTGGCGCTGGGCGTGGCGATGCTGCTGTACACGGTCTGTCGGCTTCTCTTTTTCTTTTTCAATAAGGGCTTTTTCGCGGAAACGTCATTCTCTGATCTGCTGTACCTCATGTGGGGTGGGCTCAAGTTTGACCTGGCGGCGGTTCTGTATACCAATCTGCTGTTCATTGCGCTTATGATTCTGCCGTTCCGGTTCAGGCATCATCCGGTGTACCGGAAGGTGGTGAAATGGGTCTTCCTGGTGTTCAACGGCATCGGGCTGGCGCTTAACTCCGTGGATTTCATCTATTATCGGTTTACCCTGCGGCGGACTACCGGCAGCGTGGTGAAGGAGTTCGCGAATGAGGACTGGGGTGGCTTCGCTTCCAGTTTCCTCGTCGATTTTTGGTATATAGCCCTGATCTGGATAGGCTTGATAGCCTTGATGACCTGGCTCTACAACCGTATCAGACTGGAGAAAGCGCCTACCTACAACCCGTGGTTTTATTATCCGTGGCATACCGTCATGCTGGTGCTTACCATTGGGCTGAGCATTGCGGCTATGCGCGGCGGTTTCCGGCACAGCACGCGGCCTATTACGTTGAGCAACGCCGGCGAGTATGTGAAGCGGCCGCAGGAAATGTACATCGTGCTCAACACGCCGTTCTCCATCATCAGAACCATCAACAAGACCAGCTACCAGAAAGTGGCGTATTTCCCCGATCAGCAAGTAGCCCAGCTTTACTCGCCCGTGCACCAGCCTGCAGACTCGGCCCAGTTCAAGCAGAAGAATGTGGTGTTGATTGTGCTGGAGAGTTTCGGGAAGGAAGCAGTGGGTGGTTATAACAAGCACCTGGAGAACGGCAAGTATACCGGTTTCACACCTTTCCTGGATTCACTCATGGGCCAGAGCAAGGTGTACTGGAACTCGTTTGCCAACGGCCGGAAGTCCATTGATGCACTGCCCAGCGTGCTTACCAGTATTCCCAGCATCCAGGAGCCGTTCGTGCTCACGCAGTACGTGAGCAACAATCTGCCCAGCCTGCCGCGCACGCTTCGGCAGAAAGGCTATTACACATCTTTTTTCCACGGGGCGCCCAACGGCTCCATGGGCTTTGATGCGTTTATGAACCTCATTGGCGTGCAGGACTACTACGGCATGACGGAGTACGGCAAGCCCGAGGATTTTGACGGCATGTGGGGCATCTGGGACGAGGAGTTCCTGCAGTTCATGGCCGGCAAGCTGAACACTTTCAAGGAACCATTCATGAGCGCGGTGTTCACCACCTCGTCGCACCACCCCTACAAAGTGCCGGACCGTTATAAAGGCAAGTTCAAAAAGGGGCCGTATGAAATCTTTGAGTGCATAGGTTACTCAGACATGGCCCTGCGCAAGTTTTTCCAGAAGGCCAGTCAGGCGCCTTGGTTCAAGAATACGCTCTTCGTAATCACCGCCGACCACTCAGCCACCTTCACCTACTATCCCGAGTACCAGACGGCCTGGGGCAACTTTGCCGTGCCCATCATTTTCTACGCCCCCGGCGATGCCTCCTTCAAGGGTGTGGAGCAAGACCGCGTGGTGCAGCAACTGGACATCATGCCCACCGTGCTGGGTTACCTGGGCTACGACCAGCCGTACTTCTCCTTCGGGAAAAACATGCTGAATCCAGCGGAAGGCAATTTCGCCATCAGCTACCAGGGCGGCTACCAGTGGACCGAGGGCGACTACTTCCTGCAGTTTGACGGTACCCAGACTCTAGGGTTGTTCAATTACCGGGAAGACAAATTCCTGAAGGAGAACCTCAAAGACAAGGAGCCGCTCATCAGGGTAGCCATGGAAAACAAGCTCAAGGCCTTTATTCAGCAGTACAACAACCGCATGCTGGAGAACAAGCTAACTGCGAAATAATGGTTAGCTGTCTGGACGGGTTTGCGCAGGTGCAGGCTTTGGGCATCAACGGCTTCCTGCCCGTGGTGGCACAGCACGGGGCCAAGTTGTATCTGGTCACCTGGGCGACGCCAGATTTGAAGGCTTTACACGAGCGCTGCAGTGGGTAGTGACGCTGCAAAAACGATACTCCGGCACCTTCTTGCGCAGTCATTGTTAAAATGGAGTTCTGGTTTCTGGCGATAAGCCGGTGTTTTCCGTAGAGGAGGATTAATCAACCTTACCTACAAGCACTATGAAAAAAGAAATCACCTCCGTGGGCGCCACTTTCCGGAAAGCAGGAATCCTGGTTGCTTTCTCCGGCCTTTTCCTGCTAGGCGCCTGTGAAACCAAAAAGCCTGCCGACCAGGAAGCCAAAGACCGGGATGACGCCGCCACAGACATCACCGAGGATGCCGACCCTGACAGCACGGTAGAATCTCCGGCCACTACCGGTTACCTACCCCAGCCTGCCCCTAGCCGGACTTAGTTCTCTACCCAACCTACCTATAGACAGCCTCCCTGGCGCAGTCTTCCAAAAACTTCAAGCCTGCACCGAGGAGGCCCAGGTGATTTCTGTTTATGGGCCGAAATTAGAGAACTGATTTAAAAACGCTTGGACCATCTCCAATCTAGTTGTTGTCCGGTCAGCTAAAGCTAGTTCCGTTTTGGCGGCAGATGTCCTTCTACAGTGTTGCAGAACCTGAATTTACAGGTGAAAATGGATCCTTATGCCGGGGTAAACCGTTTTATGGCTTATTCGCGTAAAACACCTCAGAAACGGTGATTTCCTGGAAGAAACCTGGGCTCAGCGGAACAAAGCCACTACAAATATTGTATATACAATTATAAGACTTAGATTTGCCGCATGAACGGCAGAAAGCCCATGAAATTAGAGGACGAATTGAAGCAGAAGACATTTGGCAGCCCATACCGCCGCATGGTGGTGAACGTTATGTTCACGGGCAACTGGCTGCAGAAAGCGTTTTCCTGCCAGTTGAAGCAATATGGGTTGTCGTTGCAGCAGAACAACGTGTTGGGCATCCTGCGCGGGCAGTATCCTAATCCGGCCACGCTGGGCCTGATTCAGGAACGCATGCTGGACCGTGACTCTAACGCCACCCGCCTGGTAGACAAACTGTTGGAGAAAGGCTTGGTGACCCGCTGCCAGTGCGCCGATAACCGCCGCAAGGTAGACATCGTGATCACCGAGAAAGGCTTGGAACTGCTGAAGCAGACCGACACCATTATGCAGAACCTGGAAGAGAAATACAGCCAGATTACCCCAGAAGAAGCCGTACAGATTGGCGAACTGATGGACAAATTAAGAGAACGAGAAGGTTAATATTTTTTTACCCATATAGTTGTATATACAACTTATGTTTACACAAAATAGATTATGAGCCAAATAGAAAATCAACCGCTGTTACAGCCTTATCAGAAAGGCGCTTTGCAACTGAACAACCGTTTAGTGATGGCCCCCATGACCCGTAGCCGGTCTAATAACCCTGAGAATGTACCCACCGAGCTGAACGCTGAGTACTACGCCCAGCGCGCCAGCGCCGGTCTTATTATCTCAGAAGGTACGCCGGTGAGTCCGCAGGGCGTGGGCTACATCAACATCCCAGGCATTTACTCTGCCGCGCAGGTAGAAGGCTGGAAACTGGTGACCAAGGCCGTGCACGAGAAAGGCGGAAAAATCTACGCGCAATTGTGGCACGTGGGTCGTATGTCGCACCCAGATTTCCACAACGGCGAATTACCGGTGGCACCATCGGCTATCAACCCCAATGACCAAGCGTTCACCGCCGAAGGCTTCAAACCAACCGTGACGCCACGCGCTTTGGAAGTATCCGAGATTAAAGGCATTGTAGAGGACTTCAGGAAAGCCGCTGTTAACGCCGTGGAAGCTGGTTTTGACGGGGTGGAGATTCACTCTTCCAACGGATACCTGTTCCACCAGTTCTTCAGCCGCTGCTCTAACCAGCGCACCGATGAATACGGCGGAACAATTGAGAACCGCGCCCGCTTCTTCTTTGAGGTTTTGGATGCTGTGAAGGAAGTAATTGACCTGAGCCGCGTAGGTGTTCGTCTAAACCCATCCATGCACGAGCAGTTCGGTATTACCGTTGATGAAGAGACTGCGCCTACGTTTGAGTACATCGTGCAGCGTTTGAATGACTACAACCTGGCATATCTGCACCTGACCGAGGCTTCTCCTAAAGTAGCTGCTTTACCGTACGCCATCAAGGAAATTGCCAAGCACTTCCGTCCGTTGTACAACGGCACCTTGATTATCAACGGTGGCTTCACGCAGGAAACCGGTAACCAGGTGTTAGCCGATGGCTTCGCTGATTTGGTGGCTTATGGCCGTCCGTTCATCGCGAACCCAGACCTGGTAGAGCGTTTCGCGGAGAATGCCGAGCTGAACGCCCCGGATTACAACACGTTCTACAGCAACACTGCAGAAGTAGGCTACACCGATTATCCTACGCTGGCTGAAGTTTCCGCTGCGTAATCATTAAGAACAACACACAACTGCATATATAGAAAAGGGCCGCACGCTTTGTGCGGCTTTTTTCGTTTCAGGCCTACTTTCCCCAAAACACCCTCAAAACAAACCCTCCTAAACTGCTTAGCATCCAGCACTATTTTGCGGCAAATTCCTTAGCATAGAGTACCTTTGTGGTTCTGCTTAGACGAGTGAACGAGGTCCTGATGAAAGCTGATTCCCCAACCTTTGCCATCCTGCATTTATTTGCCACCGGCCCATATGGCTCCAAACATGGGTTGCTGCAGGTGGGCGTGCTGTCGTTGCAGAAAGGGAATGCCGTACTGAAGGAATGGTTTATCAACCCCGAGGCGGAGTTTGGCCGCAGCGTGCAGAAACAGTCTAAAATCAGCAAAGAGCAGGCGAAAAGTGCTCCCTCCTGGCAGGAGCAGAAAGCCGAGGTCCAGGCATACCTGAGTTCTTTCACGCACGTGTTTTTCTTCCACGAACGGCACGAGCAAACCTGGCTGAAGCATTACATTCTGACGGGTATGCCCTCGCCACCCGTCTGCGCCGATCTGGCCGTACTGTCCTCGTTCTTTCTGCCGCACCTCAACCTGATGGAAATGGGCGATTTGGTGGCGCTTTCCACCGCCGCCCAGAAGAAGCCCGCTTCTCAACCTATGCACGTGGCTTTAGCCGCCCTGCATACGCAGCTTTTCAAACTACTGGAGGTGCTGCTGCAGAAAATCCCCAGCACCCCGGAAGATGAACCCGGCGAACCTACGCTATTCATGCAGTTGCTTCAACAGGTGCTGGACTTAGGCGCCATCTTCATGGGCACCGCCTGGCGCACCTTGCTGCATGCCGCCGAGCACATCGAGACCTTGGAGCCGCTGGATCTGCATTGGCTTACGCCGCCTGCCACCACCCAAGTGCCGGTTTTACCCTTTCACCTGCGGGAACTGCTCACCTCCTGGCTCCCCACCGTACCCGATGCCCCCACGGTAAAACCCCGCGTAGACATCGCCCAGCCGTCTGACCAGCTCATCCACGATGCCCTGCACGCCTGGTACAAGAAACACGGCCTGCCCGAGCGCTACGCTCAGATGCAGTATTCCAAATTCTGCAACAAAGCCCTCACAGATAAAGGCACGTTTGTGGCCGAGGCCGGCACTGGCACCGGGAAAACCATGGGCTACCTCATGGCCGCTGCTGAGTTGCTGCGCTTGAACCCTGGCCGCAAGGTGGTGGTGGCCACGGCGACCAAAAACCTGCAGGAACAGGTGATGCAGGGCGAGATCCCGCGCCTGCGCTTCAAGGGTGGTTTACACGCGCACCTGCGGCCCGCCATCGTGAAAGGCAAGAACAACTACCTGTGCATCTCGGCGCTGCTGGATCTGTATGACGAGTTGGTGGTGCAGGAGAAAGGCACCATTCGGGAAGGGCTGAGTTGGCTCTACCTGGTGCTGCGCGTACATCATACCCAGGGCGAGGTGGAAGAGATTCCGCACAACATCAGGGCCATTTTACCGGATACCTACCGATTGCTGTCGGAGGCGAACGCCCAGGAGGTCTGCGTGCCCAAGCTGTGCCTGGAGCCCGCCAAGTGCACGTACGCCCGCCACATGGAGCAGGCCTACGCCGCCGATATCATTGTCACGAACCACCACAAGCTGCTGCAACTGCCGCCCAAACTCACGGACTTAATCAAGCACTGCATCATTGATGAAGCCGATCAGTTCCCCGATTTCGCCCGGAGTGCCCTCAGCATGAACTTCAGCCTAGCCGTCATGGAAGCCCGGCTGCTTCGCCCGTTGTTGGGCAAAGACTACCGCAAAGGTTTCCTGGATATTGTGGCCGGAAAGGTAGCCCACCAGGCAGACACCGAAACCGCCCAACTGGTGCTGGCTGAAATTGACTCTATCCACCGCGACTGCGCCACCATCAGAACCAGCGGCGAGTTGATTCAGGCCCTGCCTATCCAAGGCGAACAGCGCTGGCAGGAGGAAGTCGCGTTGGTAGAAAACGGCCGCTGGACCAAAAGAGAATTCAGCGCCGATATTGAACAAGCCCTGCAGGAACTCTTGACGGCCGTTCAGTTTGTGGCCGGCAAGATAGACCGCATCCTCAAGCTCCTGAAAAAGCCCGAGGACAAGACCTACAGCCGCCTGGAGACCTACAGAGAAAAGGCCGCTGAGTTCGCCGATTCGCTAATGAAAATCACCAGCGATTTCCCGGCCCGCAAGTGGATTCATGTGCTGGAGAAAAGCGGCCAGAACTGGTCGGTGAGCAAGATGCCGTACTACCTGCAGGACGAGATGGACAAACTGCAGAACATCTACCCCAGCCTGTTGTTTACCTCGGCCACGCTGTATGTAGGCGGCAACACGCAGTACTTTAGAAATCAACTGGGCCGCCAGGAGCCGTTTGAACAGGAAGTGCGTTACCTCTCGCCGTTCAACTATGAGCAGCAGGAAAAGGTCCACGCAGTGGTCCCCGCGTTCATCCCCTGCTATGAGCACAAGATGGCGCAAGACCAGAAACAGGCTTGGCTGCAGACCTCCATGGAAACGCTGCTCAAGTGCATTGTGGCTTTGAACGGCAGAACCCTGGTCCTCTTCACCAGTCGCCGCGACATGGAAGATGCTTACCGATGGCTGCACCCGCGTCTACCCGCCTATGACATTGAACTGCTCAAGCAGGAAGGCACCAGCCTGTGGGAAATCAGAAGGTTCCGGCAGGAAGAGCATTCCGTTTTGCTGGGTCTGGACCGCATGTGGTCAGGCGTGGATTTCCCGGGCGTCACGCTCTCGCAGGTCATCGTTTTCCGATTGCCTAATCCATCCTTGGGTAACCCCTTGGTAGCACACCGCCGCGAGGTGGAAGGCGGTTACTTCTGGAGCAAATTCTATTACCCGGCCAGTCAGCACAAACTCCGGCAAGGCTTCGGGCGACTGGTGCGGCGCGAGAAAGACAAAGGCGCATTTGTGATTCTGGATTCCCGGGTACACCATACCGCCCGCATGCAGCACCTAAAAGACGAACTGCCCGTGGACATCACGCATTTCCACGCCGGGGAAGAAATGGAGAACTGGTTGCTTAAGACCCTACTGCCTAAACTGGAACTGGCCTCTGAGTGGGAGCGCCGCGGGGTTTCGCTTTCACAGTCTTAATCATTTCAGGCCTACTTTCCGGAAATCAGGCCTGAAACGCATCACTACCCGGTATTTTCGATGGAATGCGTACGACGTTACGGTGTAACGTCGCTACAGGGCAATATGTAGCGTCGTTGCACTGCAACGACGTCATCCAGCAGGATGAAAAACCGCTGGCTTCTAAAGCATGGCAAGTAAGACGCAAAACACCTTCCACACGCCTCAGACTTAGTCTTTATTCTGCCTTTCTAATATTCAGGAACTCTTCCCAACCCTGCTACTGTTCACAATCGGTTTCTGCCTTCTCACTGACAATCAATCAGTTTAAGCGCAGAGGCGAATAATTTAACCGCCCGAGGCAGTTTATTTCATAATTCTAAACTTTCTGCCTTAACTTTGGGCAATTTATACATACCGCTTTACTAATGCCGAAAGATAATTCCATCAAGTCAGTCTTAATCATTGGTTCCGGTCCCATCGTTATTGGGCAAGCCTGCGAATTCGACTACTCTGGCTCCCAAGCCGCCCGCTCCCTGCGCGAGGAGGGGATTGAGGTAACCCTCATCAACTCAAATCCCGCCACCATCATGACCGACTCCATCACCGCGGACAACGTGTACCTGAAGCCGCTGGAGAAGAAGTCTATCATTGAGATTCTGGAGAAGCACAAGATTGACGCCGTACTGCCTACCATGGGTGGACAAACTGCGTTGAACCTGGCGATCGACTGCGAGAAAGCTGGTATTTGGAAAAAATACGGGGTAAAAATCATTGGCGTAGACATCAAAGCCATTGAGACCACCGAGGACCGCGAGAAATTCCGCTTGTTAATGATTGAGCTGGGCGTGAACGTCTGCAAAGGCAACACCGCTACCTCTTTCTTAGAAGGCAAGGAAATCGCCCAGGAAATCGGCTTTCCATTGGTAATCCGTCCGTCGTTCACCTTGGGTGGAACCGGTGGTGGTTTCGTGAACACGCCCGAAGAATTTGACGCCGCCCTCACCCGCGGTCTGCACGCCAGCCCTACCCACGAGGTACTGGTGGAGCAAAGCATCCTGGGTTGGAAAGAGTACGAGTTGGAGCTGTTGCGCGACAACATCGGCAACGTAATCATTATCTGCTCTATTGAGAACTTTGACCCAATGGGTATCCACACCGGTGACTCTATCACGGTAGCGCCGGCCATGACCCTGCCAGACACCATCTACCAACAGATGCGCGACTTGGCTATCAAAATGATGGCGGGTATCGGTCAGTTTGCCGGTGGCTGTAACGTACAATTCTCGGTGAACCCAGAGGATGACACCATCATCGCCATTGAAATTAACCCACGCGTGAGCCGCTCTTCGGCGCTGGCCTCTAAAGCGACTGGGTACCCAATTGCCAAAGTAGCCGCTAAACTAGCGATTGGTTATAACTTAGACGAACTGAAAAACTCTATCACCAAAACCACCTCGGCGTTCTTTGAGCCCGCGCTGGACTACGTGATTGTGAAAATACCGCGCTGGAACTTTGACAAATTCAAAGGCGCGAACAAGAAATTAGGTCTGCAGATGAAGTCTGTGGGCGAGGTAATGGGCATCGGCCGTACCTTCCAGGAGGCACTGCAGAAGGCTTGCCAAAGCTTAGAAATTAAGCGGAACGGCTTGGGCGCCGATGGCAAAGAGAAAACAAACTATGACCAGTTGATGGATAGCCTGGCCAACCCAAGCTGGGACCGCCTGTTCACCATCAAAGACGCCATGAAGTTTGGTGTAGCCACCAGCACCATCCAGAAAGTAACCAAAATTGACCCTTGGTTCCTGCAGCAGATTGAGGAATTGGAGCTCACCGAGCGTGAAGTTCTGAAATATACCATCGACAATATTCCGGTGGATCTGATGCGCAGCGCTAAAGTGAAAGGCTTTGCCGATAGACAGCTGGCATACCTGCTGCGTTGCAAAGAGAGCGAAGTGCACGAGAAACGCACGAGCATGGGTATCAAGCGCGTGTTCAAGATGGTGGATACCTGCGCCGCCGAGTTTGAGGCCGTGACACCTTACTACTATAGCACCTTTGACGGCGAGAACGAAAGCGTTGTCTCTGATCGCAAAAAGGTAGTGGTGTTGGGTTCAGGTCCTAACCGTATCGGGCAGGGCATTGAGTTCGACTACTCCTGCGTGCACGGCGTACTAGCCGCCAGCGAGTGTGGCTACGAGACCATCATGATCAACTGTAACCCCGAGACCGTTTCTACAGACTCTGACATCTCAGACAAACTGTATTTTGAGCCGGTGTTCTGGGAGCACATCTACGACATCATCCTGCACGAGAAACCGGAAGGTGTAATCGTGCAGTTGGGTGGGCAGACAGCGTTGAAGTTGGCTGAGAAACTGACCCGCTACGGCATCAAGATCATGGGTACCACCTATGAGAGCCTTGACCTGGCTGAGGACCGTGGTGCCTTCTCTACCTTGCTGAAAGAAAACAACATCCCGTATCCTCCGTTCGCGAGCGTAACGTCTGCCGAAGAAGCGCTGGAAGTGTGCAAAGATTTAAAGTTCCCACTGCTGGTGCGTCCTAGCTACGTACTGGGTGGCCAGAACATGAAGATTGTCATCAACGAGAAAGAGCTGGAAGCGCAGGTACTGGACATCCTGAAAGACAATCCGGGCAACAAAGTTCTGCTGGACCACTTCCTGGACCGCGCCATTGAGGCCGAGGCTGATGCCATCTGCGACGGTGAAAACGTGCACATCCTGGGCATCATGGAGCACATTGAGCCGGCCGGTATCCACTCCGGTGACTCGTACGCCGTGTTGCCTCCGTTTGACTTAGGCGAAGACGTGATCCGCCAGATTGAAGAGCACACGAAGAAAATCGCGCTGGCCCTGAACACCGTTGGTTTGATCAACATTCAGTTCGCCATCAAGCACGGAATTGTGTACATCATTGAGGCGAACCCACGCGCCAGCCGTACCGTGCCGTTCATTGCCAAGGCTTATCAGGAGCCGTATGTGAACTATGCCACCAAAGTGATGCTGGGCGAGAAAAAGGTAACCGACTTCACCTTCAACCCGGTGAAAAACGGTTATGCCATCAAGGTTCCGGTATTCTCCCACAGCAAGTTCCCAGAGGTAAATAAGGAACTGGGCCCAGAAATGAAGTCCACCGGCGAGGCCATCTACTTTATTGATGACCTGGAAGACGAGTATTTCACCAAAGTGTACTCAGAGCGTAATTTGTATTTGAGTATGTAATTCTGGTAGCTCGTATCACATAGTCCGACGTTTACCGATAAAGAAAAGGCTGTCCCGGTTGGGACAGCCTTTTTGCGTTTTAAGGCTAATTTTAAGGAAAGAGCCTTAAAATGGGGAAAGCCTGCAGATACCCTTCCTCCTCTCCTCCTTTAAAAAAGACTTTACGGTTGGTAAACGTAGTTCAGAAATCTTGATGCTAAGTAAAGACAGAAAGGTAGTGTTGGTTGATCAAAACCCCACACTACTTTTAGAAAAGCTTTTCTGGAATGCGTCCGGACACGAGCCGGAGGCTCGCGCCAGCGGATCAGCACAGGGGCTTATGAGATTAGCGCCTCACGGCAGTTGCAAACTGCCGGTCATAGTAGGTCCAAGTCACAGACTTGAACCATGTCATAGTATTTAGAAGACCTCACAGGTTTTCAAAACCTGTAAGGTCTGAGGCGTTCCCGTCGGCGCATTCCCTTTTCCAGCCTTTCGGTGGAGCGCCTTGTCAGGTTCCGGTGCCGATAGGCATTGCGACTGAAAGGAGCAAAGGAAGCTGGCGCAGCGCGAGGCCGGAAGGCGGGGCCTCGCGGCCGTGAGCGCACGGAGCCCAGCCATGCAACAATCAAATTTATGCACCCGCGTAAACAGCGGCACCACGCCAGCGAAAGCGGACTACGCAAACACAAGAAATTCAATAGAAAGGCAATTATCCGCGCAAACCAACTACAATCAACAAAAGCCCAAGAAAAAAATCAAAGAAAGCGCGCTTTTAACTCCGGCGTAGGCAGCATACAACTCTCCTGCTGGCCAAACCAACGGTACCGGTTCTTAGAAACCCAATTATACAAAGGGTCACGGAGAAACTTCGGCATCAAGACAAACACGTACAAACCAGCCCATCCGCCGCTTAAACGACGCACAATGCGCAGGGCCGCGGTAGACCGGGTATAGATTTTTCCGTCTTCTACTAACAATACACTCTTGAATTGCTCCGTTGGTAAACCATACGCCTTTAGCACCTGCTGGCCTGTGTCAGACTGCAAAGAGGCGAATTTGAAATAACTTTTTGGATCATTATTGATCACAAACTGCACAAATCCGTTACAAAGGTTGCAGACACCGTCAAAGAGGATAGTTGGAGAGGAAGGCAGCATAAAGGCTTGGTTTGGTGGCGTGATCCCTGAAGTGGTACGCACAAGATACAACGCCAGTTAAAGAATTTCTCTCTCAATGAATAATTTTTGATGAAAACATGGCACCTTTCTAAGAAGCGTGCGTAAAAGATGAACTTGAAAAGGGAAACCAAATAATAACCATTCATTAACCTGTCAAAACTATGAAAAAGACTTTTGTAAACATGTTCGCAGTTGCCGCATTTGTAGCAGCCTCGGCACTAACTTCTTGCTCAGGCGCTTCTGAGACAACCACGGATACTACATCCACAGATATGAGCACTGAGTCTGGTACTACCGGAACTACCTCCGGCACTACTGGCACAACTTCTGGAACCACTGGTACGACTACTGGTACTACCACCGGCACCACTACTGGAACTACTACCGGTACAACCGGAACCACTGGTACCACTACTGGCACAACTACCGGAACTACTGGTACCACTACTGGCACAACCACCGGAACTACAACTGGTACTACTACCGGAACCACCACTGGAACTACTGGCACAACTGGTTCTACAACCGGCACAACCACAGGCACTACTACTAGCCGCTAGTAGTTTTCAATAAACGTTCTTTGTAACGTAATGTATTGCAGAAAGGCAAGACCCCAGGGTTTTGCCTTTTCTGTTTTCCCTTCCACCAATTCACAGACTCTATGCATCTACTTATACAGTATCTGCATCGTGTATTCTATACAGATACCCGGGCACTCTCTTTTATGCGGATCTGGGTAGCCAGTGTACTGTTGCTGGACATTGGCATCAGGGCTTCTGATCTGGAGGCGCACTATTCCAACATGGGGGTGCTGCCCTTACATGTGCTCCATGCCAATGCCTGGAACCAGTACTTCTTCTCTTTCCATGCCCTAAGCGGCCTGTGGCAGTTTGAATTGGTTCTGTTTATCATAGCCGGCGCGGCCGCTATCTGCCTGTTGCTGGGCTATCACACACGTTGGGCCACCTTCGTATCCTGGATTCTGCTGCTTTCGGTCCAGAATCGCAATCCGTTGATCACCCAGTCAGGGGACAGTCTGTTGCGGATGCTCCTATTCTGGGGGATGTTCCTGCCTTGGCACCGCCATTACTCTGTGGATGCGCGACGTTCCCTCACCTCTGAGACCACACCGCATTACCTGAGTATGGCTACCGGGGCCTACCTGCTGCAGGTTGCCTGGGTATACGTGTTCACCGCCCTGCTCAAAAGCGGCCCCGACTGGACCACCGATGGTACTGCTCTTTACTACGCCCTCAGCTTGGACCAGATTCTGATGCCGGGCGGCCGCATCCTCTATCGGTTCCCTGAGCTAATGAAGTTCCTCACGCACGCTACCTACTTTATGGAGTTATGGCTGCCATTTGTGTTACTCATTCCGTGGCGTACCACCTGGTTCAGAATGCTGTTCATTGGGACCATCGTAGGTCTGCACATAGGCATCAGTTTGTCTTTATTTGTGGGCCTGTTTTACCTCATCAGTATCTCGGCGGTCATTGGGTTGCTGCCCACCCCGGTCATGGATACCGTAGACCGCTACCTGCGCGCCGGCTATAAAAGGCTGCATAAACGTTGGGCCCGGGCTGGCAAAGGCATGCGCTCCCCTTTGGAGATTGATGTACAGTTGAAGTGGAATTCGCCCCGGTGGGCAGAAAGCTTTCCGCTTAGGTACCTGCGCGAAGGCGTGGTGCTGGTGGCGCTCATTTTGGCCTTGTGGTGGAACCTGAGCACCCTGGGCAAACCGTATTTTCAGATACCAGCCCAGATACAGTGGGCGGCGTTGGTGCCGCGGCTGGACCAGAACTGGAGCATGTTCGCGCCCAATGTTTTCAAAGACGATGGCTGGTATGTTCTGGAAGGCTTTACCAACAACCAACGCAAAGTAGACCTGAACCAGCAAGGCAAAGAGCCCGATACCGTAAAACCAGCCTCCGTGATGAGTCTCTTCAAAAACGACCGCTGGCGCAAATACTCAGAGAACTACCTGTTTGTACCCAATGAGTACATGCGGCCTTACTACTGTTTTTACCTCATCCGCCGTTGGAACCAGACCCATCCCAAGCCTGAGCAGATCAATGAACTGAATGTGATCTACATGAAGGAATTCACCCTGCCAGACTACAAAACCGCTCCCATCAAGCGCGAGGTCCTCTGTAACTGCAAGCCTTAAAACTCAATATTTAAGATTGATTTAGCCTTCTCAAATTCTTTGCGGTAGAAAAGGCATCGTTCTTTCCGGCAGCAATCGTATAAAAACTGAGAGTCTCAACCTAAACAGAAAGGAGTTTCTTATGCCACAAGGAGATAAATCTGCCTACACCGAT
Source organism: Rufibacter aurantiacus (assembly GCF_017916345.1). Taxonomy (NCBI): domain Bacteria; kingdom Pseudomonadati; phylum Bacteroidota; class Cytophagia; order Cytophagales; family Hymenobacteraceae; genus Rufibacter; species Rufibacter aurantiacus. The sequence goes on along the minus strand of NZ_JAFMSV010000004.1, from coordinate 744,607 downwards.
AAACAGAAACGGCAGGCTCAACACATTGAGGAAAGCTACGAGAAACGCGGCATCAGCGAAGAAGAAGCCGAGAAGCGCGCCTGGGCCACCGTGAACAAACAAGACGGTGGCGGCAAGAAAAGCGGTTCCGGCCGTAAGAAGTAAGGACCTAGGAAGTAAGAAATACAAAAGGCGTTTAGAGGCTGTTTCAATGAAAACAGCCTCTAAACGCCTTTTTATATGATGTATCTCTGGGTCTTCTACACCTTCACCTTCCGCAGCCACTTGGCTACGGCGCCGGCTACTACACCGGCTACCAGGTAATAGCCAATGGTCAGGGCCTGGGTCTCTTTGGTTCTTCCGCTGGGGGCTACGCCTAAGCCCATCGGGCCAGGCAATATTACCCCGCCTACGCCGGCGGCCGCACCCAGAATGGTGCCGCGCCAAAGGGCCATTTTGCCACCGCCGCTGAGGCTGTAGTACAAGCCGTTGGAGACAATATCGCCCAGCAAAGACAAGGTGTGCAGTTGATCGTCATCGGGTGGGGTCTGGCCCGCGTAGCGCAGGCCTTTGGCAATGGCCCGCATCCCCAGAATATCCATCCGGGGGGCGTTGGGGTAGAAGCGGCGCACGGTCTCGTGCAGTACCGTTACAGCCATGGCGCCTGCTAGTCCGCTAAGTCCGGATCTCAGCCATTTGTTCAATCTTTTCTTAGACGCCTTCTTCGTTTTCTTAATCCGCCTGGGGGTATTGTCAAGCCCTCTTGCAGTGTTGTCTTGTTCCATAGTTTACTCTGGTTAAGCGTGTTCCTTTCTCCTCAAGCGCCCTCACGTGGACTAGTATAAACCGATTTTCAGACCCGAAGGTTGCCTTCGCTCTGGTGCCTCTTGAAAGCGGCTATCTGTTTCAAAGCCTTTTTCCTGAAAATAGGCCTAAAATTGAGACTGAATCTTTTTACCTATCTTTGTGTCTTCTAATGACGGGCGCCATTTCGCCGCGTCTTTTTTTCATGCCTGGCCAAAGCTTACGGCCGTTACAATTCAGAATGACTTTTTCAGAACTCAATTTAATAGAACCTCTGCTGCAGGCCCTGCAGGAAGAGGGATACACCACCCCTACTCCCATCCAGGAACAAGCCATCCCGCCGGTTTTAAACGGTGACGACTTGTTGGGCTGTGCCCAGACCGGGACGGGTAAAACCGCCGCCTTCAGCTTGCCGCTGTTGCAGCGCCTGCACGAGGCAGGTCCGGCCCATCCGGCCAAGGCTATCAGGGCGCTCATTCTTACCCCTACCCGGGAACTGGCTTTGCAGATTGGCGACAGCATCAACGCCTACGGCCGGTACACCAAGATCAAACACACGGTGGTGTTTGGCGGCGTGGGTCAGGTACCGCAGGTAGAGCAGATCAAACGCGGCGTAGACATTGTGGTGGCTACCCCGGGCCGATTGCTGGACCTCATGAACCAGGGGCTTTTGTCTCTGAAACACATTGAGACCTTCATTCTAGACGAGGCCGACCGCATGCTGGACATGGGCTTTATCCATGATGTGCGCAAGGTTATCGCGCAGATTCCGGCGCACCGCCAGACCCTTTTGTTCTCGGCCACCATGCCGCAGGAAATCCAGAAACTTTCTGCCAGCATTCTGCGCGAGCCCGTGTACGTAGAGGTGACCCCGGTTTCCAGCACGGCTGAGAAAATCGCCCAGAAAGTATATTTCGTGGATAAAACCACCAAGCGCGCTCTGTTGAAGCATCTGCTCAAAGGAGATGAGATCCAGCGGGCGTTGGTTTTCTCCCGTACCAAACACGGTGCCGACCGCATAGCCAAGGAACTCTCCAAAGTAGGCATCTCGGCGCAGTCCATCCACGGAGACAAAGCCCAGAGCACCCGCGTAAAAGCGCTTACGCAGTTCAAAAACCACGAGCTCAAAGCCTTGGTGGCGACTGACATTGCGGCGCGCGGGATTGACGTGGATGATTTAACGCACGTGATCAACGTAGACCTGCCCAACGAACCAGAAACCTACGTGCACCGCATAGGCCGCACGGGCCGGGCAGGTGCCGAGGGTATGGCGCTTTCTTTCTGCGACGATACCGAGCTCCCGTACCTGCGTGATATTGAGAAACTCACCAAACAGGTTATTCCGGTAGAGGAAGACCAGCCTTTCCACGTAGACTATACCAAACTGCCCCTAGCCGGTGGCAAAGGCACTGATAAAGCAGCCCGCAAAAGTGCCGGCGGCGGTGGTCAGAGCCATAGCCCTAGAGGCGGTGGCCAGGGCGGCAACAGACGTCCTGAGCAGCGGCGCAGCGGCAGCGGTCAGAACAGCGGCGGCAGAACAGAACAGGGCCAGGGAGGCAACCGCAGCGGCGGCGGCAGAAACTCCTCCGGCGGACGGAACAGCAGATAAACGTTTCCAACTAGCTATAAAACAGAAAAGCCGTTCACTAATTAGTGAACGGCTTTTCTGTTTCTGGTAATAGGTTCAAATAAGCGCTACCGCCTTAAGAGCTGTAGTCGCCGGCATTATGACCAGGAGAATATGAGTTTTTAGAGCCTTTTTGTTTTTTGCCCAGTTTTGCAACTTTGGCTTGGCCCTGGCCAATCCAGCCTTGCTTGCTGGCTACCCAGTAAGAAGCGCCCAACAGAGCAGCACCGCCCAATACTTTTTGCGTAGTGCTCATGCCGTTGTAAGAGCTGGAAACGGTAGTTCCTAAATTTTTAACCGCCTGTGGTACCTGAATGTTGCTCAGACCACTGGTAATGCTGCCTAAGATTCCTCCTTGTCCTTGTTGGCTGCCGGTTCTGTTTTGGCCGGAATCCTGTGAGTAAGAAGTAGCATCCTGTGCTGCAGCCCCTGGCTGGTTGTTAAATTGATTTTCCATAATTTTAAATGTTAGATGTATAGATCATTTTCTTCCCGAAGCAGCCTGCCTCGGCTCGCCGATTTCATGCATCGGCGAATCCATTTTATCGCAAATGCGCCCGAATAGTTGCGTTCACATCTGACTTTTCTCCAATTATTTTAAATCCGCCGGCAAACTCCAAACAGAAACCAGGCGCCAGAGTATTCCTCCCCGGATATATATAAATTTTTACCTTTTTACATGAAATCACCTCAAAAACAGCACAATATGATTACAACACCACTAGTACTTGCCCTAATCTTTTCCGTAAAAATCGCATAAAAACGCCAGCACCCGCATCTTGGCAAAGTATTAATACCTACCCTGAAAGCACGCAGTTTTTTTGCTCTTCTAAGGGAAGACCTTAGGTTTTCCAGGCTTTCCCGCCCCCTATCCTTCGGCCAGATGTCCCTTTCCTGCGGCACTCCGCAAATCCTACCCAAACCATAAAACCACCGGGCCGGTTTCCCGTTTTCCTTTTAAGCCTTCTTCCTGGAAAATGGCCCTAAAACGCTCTTCGGCTTTTCACTGAGCGGCAGTTGGCAGGTGCCAATTGATTTTTTGCCTCAAATCAGTTCTTCCCAGAAGAAGCTGTAAGAATAAACCCCGATGGCAGACTAATAGCAGTAGTTATACAGAAGAAAGTATCTTTACCCCACAGTGCCCTTGACCTTACCTTCACCAAGCTATGATCCTAAAGAAAACCATTGTCCTTTGCTTTTCCCTGTTGCCGCTTGCCGGGGCTTTTGCGCAGAAAACCACCCAACTGAAAAACATTCAGCAGAAAGACGTCACTCGCCTTGTGAGCACGCTGGCCGCCGATGACATGATGGGCCGCCAGACCTTCACGCCGGGCATTGACAAGGCCGCCGATTTTATCTCCGCGGAGTTCAAGAGCATCGGGTTGAAGCCTTTAACCGGCGACACAGATTACAAGCAGGAGTTTAAGATGTTCGCCCTGAAACCCAGCAAAGCCGATGTCACCCTCAACAAGCAGAGCCTGAACCCCGACGAGTTCTTCTACAGCACGGTGCACCGCAAGTTTGAATGGGAAGAGAAAGCCCCCAAGCCTGTGTTCATTGGCGAGAACGATGATTTCAGACAGGGGGTAAACACTGCCCGCAAAATGGATAAGGACGTTTTGGTGATGGTGCACCCCAAGCACCAGGAAATGTTCAAGCGCTACGCCAACTCGTTCCGCCAGGCCCGACCGGTGATGGAACTGGGCAAAGGCAACACGCTCATTTTCGTGCTCTCGCCGCTCACCGAGGTCACTTCTTTCAACATTGAGATCAAGAACGAGGTGGACGAAATGCCGCTGGCCAACGTGGCGGGCATGATTCCGGGCAAACGCGCCAACGAGTACGTCGTGTTCTCGGGCCACTATGACCACATCGGGACTATGAAACCCGTGGAAGGCGACTCTATCGCCAACGGCGCCGATGACGATGCCTCCGGTACCACTGCCGTGATCACCCTGGCCAGACATTTCCAGAAGCAGGGCAAACCAGAGCGCACCCTCCTTTTTGTGGCCTTCACGGCCGAGGAAATCGGCGGTTTCGGGTCGCAGTACTTCTCCAAGCAATTGAACCCAGATGAGATCGTGGCCATGTTCAACATTGAGATGATAGGCAAAGGCTCCAAGTTCGGACCCAACAGCGCCTACATCACCGGTTTTGAGAAATCAGACTTCGGGACGCTGCTGCAGCAGGCCGTGAAAGGCACGCCGTACAGCTTCCACCCAGATCCGTATCCCAGCCAAAATCTGTTCTACCGCTCAGACAACGCCACCCTGGCCCGCCTGGGCGTTCCGGCCCACACCATCTCCTCGGTGCAGATTGACCAGGACAAACTCTACCATTCCGTGAACGACGAGGTGGAAAGCCTTGACATGGCCCACATGACCAACATGATCAAAGCCATCGCCATGGGTGCCAAAGACTTCGTGCAGGGTAAGAAAACCCCTAAGCGCGTGGATAAGACGCAGGTGCAGTAGGAGCAAAAGAGTATTATAGGCTTGATAATTAGTTCTGTACTCCTTGGAATAGGACTTCTATTTTTAGTTCGTGAATACAAGTTTTCTCAATATGGCTTCCATACTACAGGGACCGTCATTGATACAGGCGGGAAATGGGTTTATAAAAGAAGAAGCGCTGAATACATGTTCTACCCAATTGTTCAATTTTACGCAGAAGACGGTAAGCTTATGCAAGAGAGACTTGCTGTAGGAACCAATGTATCTTTTCATAAAAAGGGCCAGTCCATCAAAGTAGTTTACTATGATGGATTGGTCTACCCTAGAGGACTTGGGTGGAAGCTTTTAAACTGGAGCTTTTTTCTTTCAGGATTGGGCGCTACGGTTTACCAGATCTACTACTGGTAAGTCTCCCTAAGAAGCTAATTTTTATAAATGGATGAAGCCCGTGCTTTGGGCCCCTTTCTTATAAAATGGGCCTAAAACACGGGCTTCAACTTTTAACGCTTCAACTATCTTTCCACCCCATTGTCATCCTGAAAGGATCTTGTGGGCCAACTAAAAAAGCCTTGCTCAAGCGCCATTACCGTTCGCCCACAAGATCCTTTCAGGATGACAGAGAGGGAGAATAGTACCAGCAAGAAAATAAGACTGGGAAAGCTGTTTCTAATGACCTCGTAGTGTGCGAAGTTCCTATTAGTGGCTCCTCTAAAAACAAAAGACCTCACAGGTTTTCAAAACCTGTGAGGTCTAAACCACCGACTTCCACTTTTGGCTTACTTTTCTGAAAACAGCCCTAAAACTGGAGCCGATGCTTTCAAGCCAACCCTTTTCGTTAAAAATTCCCTCTTAACGTCAGCATGAAATTACGGCCGGGGGCGCTTACCCCAGAGGCGTAGACGCGGTAGAACTTGTCCAGGATGTTTTCCAGGGCAGCCTGCACCTGTATTCTTGGGTGGATCTGGTAAGCGGTGCGCAGGTTGAGCGTGTACCAGGAAGGCACGCCCTGCGGAGTGGCGTATTGCAGGTTGTCTTCGCCCACGGGGTTGTAGTCTTCCAGGTGTTTCCAGCCGTTGTACTGCACGAAGAACTCAGTACGGAACTTAGGCAAGGTCAGGAACAAACTCGTCTTCCCGAATACTGGCGGAATATGGTCCAGCGGGGTTTCACCGGTTTCTGATTTGATTCGGCCATAGGTGTAGGTGAGCGTGGAAGACAACCGGAAAGCCGAAGTGATATCAGCGTTGATGGCGCCGCTGAAGCCGTACAAGTAGGCTTTGTTCGCGTTCACGCTGGCCACCACGCGGCTAAGCTGCCCGTTGTACTCCACCTCGTCCTGTCCCTGGAAAAGAAACGGCTGCGTAGTGATGGCATCGCGGTACCAGGTGTAGAAGCCGGTGCCCTCTACCCGCACACTCTGCGCGATGGTTTTGCCTATAGACAGCTCGGCATTATAGGTGTATTCTGGTTTCAGGTTGGGGTTAGGCACCACCAGTTGCCCGGCTACAGACTCAAACACCTTTGCCAGGTCATCTACGTTGGGCGCCCGGAAGCCCGAGGATGCCACGGCGGAAAACCGCCAGTCCTGTCCCGGCTGGTACACCAGGCCCAGATTGCCGTTCACGGCGGTGTTCTTCTGGGAGACCTCGTCAAACGGGAACGGGAAGAAGGTTTTGTCCTGGAAGTTGGCGTTCAGCTCCACGCGGCTCAGCCTAATTCCATCAGAGAAAATCCATTGCGGGGTGATCTCCCAGGTGTGCGTAAAATAGGCGGCGGCCGTACGCATGTCCGAGCCGCCGCTGGGGTAACGAGTATCCAGGGGCGAGCGCTCGCCGGTGATCAGGTCAGAGCCGTAGGCGCGGGAAGAGACATCGTTGTAGGTGCCTTCCAGGCCATAGCGCAGTTCATGGTTGCCCAGGAGTCGGCTGGCATCGGCGTTGAGGGTGTAGACATCCACGTGCTCAAAGCGGTTCTGCAGGGTGGTACGTTTGAACCGGCGGTTATGCCGACTTTCCTCCACGCTCTGGTAAGCGGCCGTCACGCGCACATTCTCCAGCCAGCCTCTGCCCTTGGTAGCGAAGGTATAGGCCGCGAGCCAGCGTTCCTGCGGACCGTAATACCAGTCGCCGTGGTTCAGGGCGCCCTGCCCATCTACCTCGGTGAGGCGGTCGTAGCGCGGAATGTCTGAGGAGGTGGAGAACTGCACGTTCAATAGATGTGAGGTGTTCGCCGAGGGCTGGAACAGGATTTTCTGCAGGGCATCGTACTGCTTGTAGCCGGTGAATTTCTGCACGTTGATGTTCTCGTTGGGCACTGTCACGTCTTTGCCGTCCTGCCATTGGGCGTAGGACGGGCGCAGCCCCCAGGTGCCGTAGAACGGGTTGCGGTTCCTGCCCTGGCGCAGATCCCCAAAGTCTGAGTAAGTGAAGCTGGTGAAGCTGCCCCATTTCTGTCCGCCTACTGAAAAGTCCACGTGGCCGGTTTTCTCCTGGTTGGCCGTGGCGTAGCGGGTGAAGGCGCCGCCCGTCACGCGGGTGCCGGCGCTGTCGCCTAGCACAGGGCTTTTGGTGTAGAAATGCACCACGCCGCCCAGGGCATCGGACCCGTACACCACTGATCCAGGGCCAAACACCACCTCCACTTTCTCCAAGGCCGCATTGTCTACCGTGATCACGTTCTGCAGGTGGCCGCCGCGGTAAATGGCGTTGTTCAGGCGCACGCCGTCAATCACCATTAACACCTTGTTCGCCTCAAAACCGCGCAGGATGGGACTTCCGCCGCCCGCCTGGCTTTTCTGCACCAGCACCTGGCCGCTTTGCTGCAGCACATCGGCGGAGGTTTGATTGCTTTGGAAGGCCAGTTCACGCGCTTTCAGTACTTGGATCTGCTGCGGCACATCGGCACGCTTCTCCTCAAACTTACTCGCCGAGACCACCACTTCGTCCAGGGAATAGCTTCTTTCCGTGAGGCTCACCCGGAAGTTCAACGCGGCCAGTTGGTTTACGGCCAGGGTACGTGTCTGGTAATCGGTGCGTTCAAAGCGGAGGCTGTCGGTGTCAAGGAAACCCTGAGTGTTGAATTTGCCCCGGGCATCGGTGAGGAGCGCGTTGCCGCCCTGCGTGGGTATTACCCGCACACCGGCCAGGGGCTGCAGGTTGGCCCGGTCTTGCACCACGGCGGTCTGTGCCGAGGCCGCCAAAGGCACCGCCACCAGCAACAGAGATAGAAATGACTTCATATGGGGATAGTAGAAGTTGGAGAAGGAAAATCAGAGCGCGAGCTCCATCTTTATATCGGCGCGTTTGTATTCTTTCAGTTCATCGGGCACCTCCACAAAACCCAGTTTGTGGTACAGGTGCAGGGCTGTTTCCAGTTTGCGGTTAGAGAGCAGCATGAGCGTAGTGGCGCCCAGCTCGCGGGCTTTCTGGATGGCGGCCTCGCCCAGGCGTTTGCCAATCTTCAGGCCTTGGGCCTTGTCGGTGACAGCCATTTTGGCCAGCTCGTAGGTCTGGTCATCTACTTTGATCAGGGCGCAGGTACCCACAATCTCGCCGTTGTACTCGGCCATGAAAATGTGGCCGCCCTTGGCGATGATGTAGCCGTCTGGATCACCCAGGGATTTGTGGTCCAGTTCTTCCATCTCAAAGTAATGCTCAATCCAGGCTTGGTTCAGCTCGCGGAATCTGGCGGCGTGGGCAGGGGTATAGTCAATAATGGAAACAGAGGGAAAAGTAGATGCGGAATTCATGGTGAGGATTTGTTCTTGCCGCCAAAGATACTGAAACCCACCTGCGATTCTGAGGTGTTTTTCTCAAAAACTGCCTAAAACAGGGCTGACTAATACTGCACCGGCTCGCAGATATCTTCGTCACAGACCAAGCGGCTTAGCACGGGGTCTGCCAGCAGTTCCTGCAAGGTGTAATAGCGGCCATTCACCTCAAATCGGTTGTAAAGTAACCTGATGCCGTGGCTGTAATCTGTGTACCAGGCCACGTGCCCCAGGTACAGCGGCTGAATAGGTCTGCCATCTGGCTTATGCCACCCGTAAATGGCCACCCGGTCTTTCTTCTCCAGCCGCAGCAACCGGGGCGATAACACCACATCTTTCTTATGCCCGGCAATGAGCAAGCCCTGCTTGTTTTTACCCTTCAACTGCCCTTGTATGATTTGGTTATGCTCCAGAAAGGTGGTGACGCTGTCACGGTGCTGGGTAAGCGGGTACGGCTCCAGTTTCACATCGGCGGCGGCGTAAATAGCGTCTACAATCTTACGGGTGGGTAAGGTACAGCTCCAGGCCTCTGCCACGGTTTGGGCATTTTGGGGTTGCAACGGTACCCGGACAAAGTCTTTGTTTCCGCCCACCGCCAGATAGTCCAGCAACGGAAAGCAATACCCCCTCAACGTGTCTCCCTGCGGGCTTACAGCCAACAACGGAACACGTTTGGTTTTCCGGAGGAAATCAGGGCCATTTGCTTCTGTCAGAAGTTGGTGCAGCAGGTAAGTTTCCCGTTCCTCTAATGATAGGCTTCTAAGCGCCCCTATGATTTCCGGCCCGGTGGGTTTATTAGTTGAACCCAGCTTGGCAGTTGAAGGTTGACTAACAGAGGTCTGTGTAGAGTTTGAGGAGGATGAGCAGGCACTCATACCTAATAGCAGGAGCATAAAGCCTGGCCCAAACAGAAACAGCTTGCAGAACACGCAGGGCCGATAGCTGCTTCTCATTTTAACTTGTTTTAATAGCACTTTCTAAAATTAATTAATAATTACCTTACAAGATATATAGCCAAACCCTTAACTTAACCGCTAAAGGTTTAATCATTGCATGAAAAATATAATACCTGTTTTATTTCTCGGGTTTCTGGCGGCCTGCACCAGCAGCAAACCCCTCCCAGATTCAGTCCAGGCAAACGCCACGGAGGCTCCAACCGCTACACTGGCGCCCCACGTGGAAGCCATCAGGCAGCAGTTTGCCCCAGATAAAAGGGTAGCGCTCTTTGATGTGAAAACCAATGGCCCGGTGCTCACCGGCGAGACCAATGTGCCCGCCGCCAAGACCGCCCTGCTGGAGCGCCTGCAATCGGCGGGCATCTCTTTCCAGGACAGCATCCAGGTCTTGCCGGAAGCGGGGCTGAATGACAAAACCTATGCGGTGGTTACTTTGTCCGTGGCCAACCTGCGCTCAGAACCCAAACACCCGGCGGAGCTGGCCACCCAGGCTACCATGGGCACTCCCTTGCGCGTCTGGAAACACAAAGGTGGCTGGTACCTGGTGCAGACCCCAGACAAATACCTGGCCTGGGTAGACGGCAGCGGCATCAAGGTCATGGACAGTACCGCTTTCAATGCCTGGCAGCAGGGCGAGAAACTCCTGTACACCAATCCCTACGGTTTTGCCTACGCCACGCCCAACGCGCAGGGCGCCACCGTCTCTGACCTGGTGTACGGCGATATGATGGTGCTGAAAAAGCAAACCAAAGGTTTCTACGAAGTCTCTTTCCCCGATGGCCGCTCGGCCTTCGTCTCCGCCCCTGAGGTTCAGAAATACACTGACTGGGCGGCCACGCGCCGGCCTACGGAACAGAACCTGGTGGAAACCTCCAAGCGCCTGCTGGGCCTTCCCTACCTCTGGGGCGGCACTTCCTTCAAAGGTGTAGACTGCAGCGGCTTCACCAAAACGGTGTATTTCATGAACGGCCTGGTCCTGCCCCGCGATGCCTCCCAGCAAGTGCACTCCGGCGAATTGGTTGACACCAAGGACGGTTTCCAGAACATGCGTCCCGGCGATCTGCTGTTCTTCGGGACCCCAGCTAAAGACGGCAAACCTGAGCGCGTGGTGCATGTGGGCATGTGGATAGGAAACAACGAGTTCATCCACTCGGCGGGCCGCGTGCGCATCAACAGCATGGACCCTAATGCTCCTAACCACGACGCCTCCGAACTGAAACGTTTCCTGCGCGCCAAACGCATCTCCCCGCAAGCCTCCCTCATTGACCTAAGAACCGCCTCGCTGTTCCAATAAGCAATTGACAATAATCAAAGCGCCTCGCTTTTAGCCTGACTCTCACAGAACAGGCCAAAAACGAGGCGCTTTGTTTTACCATTTTTCCCGTTCGCAGGACGATGCAGGCATTGCAGCGACACAAGCCAAGACAGCTCACCTGCGGCGGGTCGGGGCGAAGGCCTACAGTGAGGCCGAGGCCCGGCCTGCCGCACGCTTGAACGGGTCATTTGGCGATAGCCTACATGAACTATGAAGCAGATAACTTTTCTAGGTGGTACCTTGATTGAAGCCTCACTGTCCGAGCGTCAGCGAGTTTGAGGCTTCTTGATTCTTTTGGTTACTTTTCTCATCAAGGAGAAAAGTGACAAACCTCTCAGGGAGAGTCCTGAGTCCAGAGTTCTATGTCATAGAGTAGGAAGTAATATCTCCAAAGTGATTTTGAGGCTGACGCCTCACTGCAGTTGCAAACTGCAGCCCATAGTAGGTCCAAGTCACAGACTTGAACCAGTAAAGAGGGGAATAGGTCCAAGTCACAGGCTTGGACCAAGGGAGTTAGATAAAAGTCCGTTTCAAGGCTGGTTTTACCAAAATAGCCTTAAAACGGACTTTGCTTCAACAGGAGAGCTACTGCTAATACTTCTCGTGCACCTCAGTCATAATACGCACCATCTCATTACGGATATCACCGGAAGAGACACTGAAGTTATTGTTCATGAAACTGAAGAGAAGCAGTTTTCCGCTTTTGGTGAGGAGGTAGCCGCTTTGATTGTGCACGTGGGCCAGAGTACCGGATTTCCCGAAGACAAAGGGAGGCTCGGCTCTGTAGATGTTCCGGAAAGTGCCGGGTCGGCCGCCGGTAGCCATGAGCGGAAGCAGTCGCTCAGTAGGACGTTCCTGCTGGAGTTTCTGCAGCAGCGCGATGATACTGCGCGGCGTGAACAGGTTCATGCTGGAAAGACCAGAGCCATCCACCCAAACGGGAGCATCAGGTAGGTCTGCCAGGTAGGTTTTCACGGCGTACTTGATGCCGCGCTCAATGGATAACGTGTCTGACAGGGTGCCGGAGCAAAGGGCCATGAGCTGTTCGGCCATCAGGTTATCGCTCACCTGCAGCATGCGCTTGTACACCGAGTCTGAGGGCAGGCCATAGAACGTCTGGGCGCCCTGAGGCAGGGCACGCTTCTTCAACAAGGTCACTTTCCTTTTCAGGGTATCGGCGAGGAGCCGCACGGTCATGTCAGGAGACGGGATGAACGGCACTTCCACGGAGAAATCCGCCGAGGCGTGCTTGGGATAATAGGTCAGTTCATTCGTGCGCCAGGCCCGCATAAAGGTGTCATTATGCGGATAACGGGCGGTATCGGTTTTGATGGTAGGCTTGAAGATGGCCGGCGTGGTAGTGTAGCGCTGGGTGGGGCCTCCTTTGCGGGTAAACTTCACAATGTTGCCGTGAATGGGGAAAACGCTGCGCTCGGGCTGGTAGTAATAGTTATAATCGTCCCAGCCCCAGTTGGTGGCGAAGGGCGTACTGGCGAAGGGAGCCTCCAGGTAGTACAGCTTCTCTTTGCGGTTCTTCAGGAAGTCATAGGCGCGGGTGTTCTTCAGGTCCATGTGGGTGAAGGTAGGGTCGCCGGTGCCCCAGAAGATCAGGGAATCTCCGTGCACCACATATTTGAGTGCCGGAATAGAATCGCCCAGCATCTTCAAGCTGGCATAGAAGGTAAACAGCTTGGTATTGGAGGCCGGCACAAAGTATTTATCAGTGTTATGCTCCACCACCATCTTTCCCAGGGCCGGGTCATACAGCGCGAAGCCCACAAACCGGTTCTTCCCAATTTCAGAAGCCAGCACCTGGCGTTTGATTTCCTCTGGTCCGTACGGCGGGGGCGGCGGTGGGGCCGTCGTGACTACCGGCGCTTGTTTAGGTGTACTACAGCCCAGCAGAAACAGCAGGAAAAGGCAAGAAAACGAGAGCCATGGGCGGCGCGGGAGACGAAGGAACATACAGGAACAGTTTAGAACCCATAGTTAATCCAAGATTCTGACAGCATCAAAATTTACTTCAGAAAATTGTGACTGGTCTTCTGTTCAGGACTATTGCAGCACGCATATCGTCCCCCTTTGAAGGGGGTAGGGGGATGACAAGGCAGGTTAAAGAGCCGTTCTTCTATAGCTACAAAGCAAAGGCAATTACAAGGTCTTGTCTTTACTAAAGATTAGAAATGCGTTTGCTCAGCACGAGTAATCATCCCCCTACCCCCTTCAAAGGGGGACGATATGCGTGTGAAAGCATGCGCACACATCAACCATCACCAGCCATTAATAAACCGTGCTGCTTATCCATTTTGAGCCTGTTTTTGAAAAACGAAGCTTAAAACACCCGAAACAGAAACAATCTCTTTATTTTAACGCGGTGTTTTCCCACCCATCTGCTAAACCTTCTGACTTATGATACTCCGATCTCGCCGCGAGGTGCTGGCTTCGCTTTCTGTGGCCGCTGCGGCTCTTCCTTTGCTGGGCTTCAGGCCGGCTACTGCCCCTGAGAAAGGTCCTAAAACCATTGTGCCGCCCCGCCTCAAGCCCGGCGATACGGTAGGGCTCATCTGCCCGGCGGGCGCGGCGTTCAGCAAAGAAGTGGTGCAGATCACCAAGGAGTCTATTGAGGCATTGGGCCTGAAGGTGAAGATGGGCAAGCACGTGTTTGACCGGTTCGGGTATCTGGCGGGCACGGACCAGGCGCGAGCCGAGGATGTGAACACCATGTTCGCGGATAAATCTGTGCAGGGCATCCTGGCCATCCACGGAGGTTGGGGCTGCGCCCGATTACTGCCTTTACTGGACTACAAGACCATCCAGAAGAATCCTAAACCGCTCATCGGGTACTCAGACATCACGGCGCTGCTTTTGGCCATAAACGCAAAAACTGGCCTCATAACGTTCCATGGGCCGGTGGGCTCCGCTACCTGGAACAAGTTTTCTGTTGACTCTTTCCGGCAGGTCTTGATGGAGGCCAGTTCGGCGTTGTTTGAGAACCCTAAGGAATTAGGCGATAACCTCACTATCACCAAAGACCGCATCACCACCATTACACCCGGCACGGCGCAGGGCAAACTGGTGGGCGGCAATTTAACAGTGCTCACCGCTATTCTGGGCTCAGATTATCTGCCCAACTGGAAAGACGCCATCCTGTTCCTGGAAGACACCAACGAGGCCGTGTACCGGGTAGACCGCATGCTCACGCAACTGAAATTGGCTGGCGTGCTGGACCAGGTCAAAGGGGTGGTGTTTGGCAAATGCTCTGACTGCGAGCCCAGCAAGGGAAGTTACGGGTCGCTCACGCTGGAGGAAGTTTTGGAGCAGCACCTGCAGCCTTTGAAGATTCCGGTGTATTCCGGGGCCATGATCGGCCACATCACCCACAAATTTACCGTACCAGTAGGAGTTGAGGCCGAGATAGACGCCACCGCCGGAACTATCAGGTTATTGAAGAGCGCCGTGGCTTAAAACTGGAACTTTGCTCCTTTATGAGCCTGTTTTCCAGAATTATGCCGTAATTTGCACTCTTACGCGCTACGTACTTCCATTATCCTTGCTTTTTGCCTTGAAAAAACTCCGTTTTCTCCCCCTCGTCTTCATTTTTCTGTTTGCGGTAGGGTTCTTTTCCCTGCACGGCCAGACCCGCGGCAAAAAATCCGCTAAAACCACCAAAACCGTTTCCAAAAAGGCCTCGGCGGCTGCCAAAAAGAAAGCCCCGGCCTCCAAAAAGGTAACGGCAACCAAGAAAGCGGCAGCCAAAAAACCCGCGGTGCCGGTGTTTAATCCTAAAACCGATCCGCCATTTATGGGCGCGAACCAGAAATGGGTAGATTCCGTGTTCAAAACCCTCACGCCGGAGGAACGCATCGCGCAGCTGATCATGATTCCGGTGTACTCCAACAAGAACCAGGCGCACATTGACTCCATCAGCCGGTTAGTGACTACCTACAAAGTGGGTGGATTGATCTTCTTCCAGGGCGGACCGGTACGGCAGGCGCACATGACCAACCGCTACCAGCGAGAAAGCAAGGTGCCGCTCATGATCTCTATTGACGGGGAGTGGGGTTTGGGCATGCGCCTGGACAGCACGGTATCGTTCCCGTACCAGATGAGTTTGGGCGGTATTGAAAACGAGAAGCTGATCTATGACATGGGCGCGGAGATAGCCCGCCAGTGCCGCCGGTTGGGCATCCACGTGAACTTTGCGCCGGTGGTGGACGTGAACAACAATGCCAACAACCCCGTGATCGGGTTCCGCTCCTTCGGCGAAGACAAATACAACGTGACCCGCAAATCCCTGGCCTACGTGAAAGGCATGCAGGACAACAAGGTGATGGCCAACGCCAAGCACTTCCCCGGCCACGGCGACACCAACGTAGACTCGCACTATGGCTTGCCGGTGCTGCACTTCTCTAAACTGCGTCTGGACTCTACCGAGCTGTACCCGTTCAGAGAGCTCATGAAAAACGGTCTGGGTAGTCTGATGGTGGCGCATATGAACATTCCGGTGCTGGACAACACCAAAGACGTAGCCTCTACCCTCTCCAAGAACATTGTGAGCGATCTGCTCAAGAAGGAAATGGGCTTCAAAGGCCTGGTTTTCACCGATGCCCTGAACATGCAAGGCGTGGCCAAGTTCTATGCGCCCGGCATTGTGGACGTGAAGGCCCTGCTGGCCGGGAACGATGTCCTCCTGAACACCATGGATGTGAAAACCACCATTGAGGAGGTGAAAAAAGCCATTGCGAATAAGGAAATCACCCAGGCCGAGGTAGATGCCCGTTGCCGGAAAGTACTGGCCGCCAAACAGTGGGCGGGTCTGGACAAGTGGCAACCCATTGAAACCAAAAACCTGATCCAGGACCTGAACAACCCCACCGCCGATTTCATCAACCGCCAGCTGACCGAGGCCTCGCTCACGCTGCTGCGCAACAAAGACAACATCCTGCCTATCAAAACGCTGGACACGTTGAATATCGCTGCGCTGGCGCTGGGCACCAGCACTGAGACTGAATTCCAGCGGAACCTGGCCAAGTACGCGAAAGTGGACAACTTCTTCTTGCCGCCTACCAGCTCCATCGCTGACCTGCAGGCGCTGAAAGACAAGCTGAAAAATTACAACACCATTTTAGTAGGCGTACATAAGCTGCAACTGAAGGCCTCAGGCAACAACACCTTCGGGATTACCGCCGAGATGAACCTGTTCCTGAAAGACCTGATCCGTTCCAAACAGACCATTGTGACCGTATTTGGCAATGTGTACAGCCTCAACCGTTTTGAGGATATTGAGAAAGCGCACGGCGTGCTGGCCACCTACCAGGAGAATGCCTTAACCCAGGACGTAGCCGCCCAGATTATTTTCGGGGGCGTGGGCGCCAAAGGCAAGCTGCCGGTGAACGTATCTAACTACTTCAAGATCAACAACGGACTGAAAACCGATGGTGGCCTTCGTCTGGCCTACACCCAACCAGAAGCCGTAGGTCTGCGGTCAGAGGATTTTGCGCAGATAGACACGCTGGTGAACCAGGCCATTAGAGCCAAAGCCACCCCGGGCGCCCAGGTGCTGGTAGCTAAGAACGGAAAGGTGATCTATGCCAAGTCCTTCGGGTATCATACCTATGAGAACCAGACGCCGGTGAAGAACACAGACCTTTACGACCTGGCTTCGGTGACCAAGATCACTACTTCCCTGGCGGCGTTCATGAAACTGAACGGCGAAGGCAAATTTGACGTGGACAAAACCCTGGGCGAGTACCTGCCCATGATGAAAGGCTCTAACAAAGAAAACCTACGCTACCGCGACATCCTCACGCACCAGGCCGGCCTCAAATCCTGGATTCCGTTTTGGAAAGAGGCCGTGAAAAGCAACGGCGAGCTGAAGCCGAACATCTTCAAAGCAGACTCTTCTGATAAATTTCCGTACCGCGTGGCCCAGCACCTGTTCATCCGGAAAGATTACGCCGAGGAGATTTACAAGGAGATCAGAAACTCGCCGCTGAACGACAAACCAGGCTACGTGTACAGTGACCTTTCTTTCATTCTGGCGCCGCTGGTGGTAAAGAACATCACCGGAGAGGATTTTGAGACGTATCTGAAAAAGAACATCTACGGGCCGCTGGGCGCTTCCACGCTAACGTTCAACCCTTACAAGTACTACCCGCTCTCCCGCATTGTGCCTACCGAGGTGGATACCCTGTTCCGGAAGCAGTTGCTGCACGGCACCGTGCATGACGAGGGCGCTGCCATGCTGGGCGGCATCAGCGGTCACGCTGGTTTGTTCGGGACCGCGAATGACCTGGCTAAAGTGATGCAGCTGTACCTCAACGACGGTATCTATGCCGGCAAGCGCTACATCGCCAACAAAACGGTGAGCACGTTCAGCAAATGCCAGTTCTGCCCAGACAACTACCGCGCCCTCGGGTTTGACCGTCCGTCCAAGCCGGGCACCGAGAACGGGAACGCCGCCAAGAGTGCCCCAACCGAAAGCTTCGGGCACACCGGCTTCACGGGCATTTACACCTGGGTAGACCCGGTGAACCAACTGGTGTATGTGTTCCTGTCTAACCGCGTGCACCCCACCCGCGAGAGCTCGGTTCTGAGCAAACTGAACACCCGCACCAAGGTAATGCAAGTGGTATACGATGCCATTGACAAATCCCGGATCACCCCGCCTAAACCTGATACCGTGGAAAGCAAGCGCAACTAACCACTTTCAGTAAATAGTCAAACAGAAGAGCCGCCCTGGTAACCCGGGGCGGCTCTTCTGTTTGGTAAAGGTTCTGAGTTTAGGAACGTTTCTAGGAGTTTTTTCTGGGAAAGAGGCCAGAAACGAAGCATCCTTCAGGATTACCCCACCCTATTGTCATCTTGGAAAGATCTTGTGAGCGAACGGTAGTTGCGATTACTCCAAGGCTTTTCTAGTTCGCTCACAAGATCCTTTCAGGATGACAATAAAAATAAAGAAGTCAGGAGGGGAATTTCTATTACTCCAGTTCAGACCTCAATTACTCAAGGTGAGCTGGAATTGTGGGGTGGCGAAGCTGATAGCATCGCCTTCGCGCTGACTGGTGCTTACCCATTTGCCCTGGTGGTAAATCCAGCCGTTGGGGCTGCGTTGGTCAGGACCGTAGCACCGGATGCTGGGCTCGTAGGAGATTCTGGCGGGTCCTTCCTTGGCGCCGGTCTCGGGGTCAACGGCCTCATAGCGGTTCTTCTTGATCACGAGCCACTCAAACGCGATGAAGAAACCCTTGGCTGGCATCTGCAGGTCATGCTGGCTTACATCCAGGGTCACGGTTTTGATGCCTTTCGGGGCCAGGCCCATGAGGGGTGTGGAAAGCAGATCGGAGCCGGGGGCGCCATCCTCGCCTACCCGCAGGAGGCGGAGTTTGAAAGAGGCATTTTTGAGATTGCTCAAGGTCACGATAGAGATCTGGTCCAGGAAAGGCGTGGCAGCGTAACCGGTTTTGTAAGGGATATACTGGGCCACAATCCAGGGCGTGCCGTTGCTCCCGAAGGAATACTCAGTGTTATCATCCAGTTTGTTGATGACAAGCTTGGTGCGTTTGGTGCTTTTCTTCACCGTGACCTCGTTAAGGGCCACCGCCGAGGGCACCAAAGCAATAGTCAGATTTCCGCCCGAGATAGGGAGGCGCGTTCGCTCATAGCCTAAACAGGAAATGACCAGCGTTTTCCCCTGCAGCTCCGCAGAGGCAAACCCGAACTCGCCTTTCTCTGAGGAGGTGGTGCCCAGGTTCTCGTCCTCTACCCAAATGTTGGCAAAGGCCACCGGTTTGCCCGTGGCTTTGTCGGTGACGGTGCCTTTCACTTGGCTAAATCCGGTGCCGGCAAAAAACAGAACCATCAGAAGCAGGGCGAAAACGTGTTTCATGGGGCGCGAGTACGGGAAGGTGAATTGTTCCGGGGCTGTTATACAGAAAACAGCCCCGGAACGGTCATGTTTGATTTGAAGAGAGTAATCTTTTTCTCAACGCCAGGCCAAGCAACTTATTTAAAAGCAAGCTTTAAATTTCACTAGTCCTTGATGCGGTATACATCGGCGGTGACAGCATTTTTATCTGTTTTACGTTCGTCTTTGGGGCTGTCGAAGACCACCAGCAGGTGTTCCTCGTCAAAGATGCCCAGGCCTTCGGCTTTGTCCAGGCCCGAGTGGGAGCCGCTGCCGTGGGGCACATCAAAGAGGTGATCCAGTTCTTTGCGGTGCACCATCTGTTCACCCTCCAGGGACTGCACCATGGCGTTGGGCCAGCGGTACACGGCAATGGTGCCGTCCAGGTCCATGGTGGGGCCCGCCAGGATGTAGAGGTCATTATCTTTGACGCGCAGTTCCCGCACACCTTTGCCTACCATGTGCAGGAAGTGCTTTTTGTATAGCGAGCCATCTGCGTTGGCCTTGAGCTGCAGGGTACCTTTCTCTTCCCCGTCCTTTAACTGCAGCTCCACTATCATGGACCAGCCGCGCAGCACCGGTCCGCGCAAACCCACAAAGATGCGGTCTTCGTGCACGGCCAAGCCCTCAATGTCAAACCCGTTGTCTTTCCCCGGAATGGGCAGGAAATCCTTTAGGTGGATGTCATCCTGGAAGGCATCCATAAGTTGGTTTCCCGTTTTGGTACCCACCAGTTGGGCGGCCCGAAGCTTTTTGGAGGGGTCCTCGGGATCAGTGCACTTTTTGGCCAGGGTATACTCGCCGGTTTCGGGGTCCTGCACCAGCGGGATACGGGCCAGCAGGTAGCGGTTAGGATCAGATGAGACCTTGGCCAGCCTCTTGATCTGCTTTTCCACGGAGTCTTCTTTGCGTGGTTTCTTGCGCTTGAGGCTATGGGAGCCTACCAGCCAAAGGTATCCCCCGCCTTCGCCCAGACCTTCAATGTCAATCTCTGAATTGGTGCCATCGGGCAGGTCCAGGTACTGGCTCAGGTCAAAGTGCACGTGCTCGCCGAAGGTCTGGTCACCGGTGAGTTTCAGGCGCTCCAGGGTGGTTTGCTCATCGCAGCTCATCCAGAGGTAATCGCCGGTGCGCAGTACGGCGGAGAGGCCGTCGCGCACGTGTTTGCCGGTGGCGGTGATGCTGTGCTCAGACTCAAAGTGCAGTTGAACAGTGAAGGCGGGGCTTTTCATTTTGGTTTTTGGTTGGGTGAATGCCTGGGTGGCAGAAAAGGGTTTTACGGCTCTTTTCCGGGAAACAAAGCTAAAACAGAACGCGACAACCCCGGGCAGAGTTGTCGCGCTTTGAGAGGAAGTGGGCAAAGGTTTTATCCTTCATCAGATTCAGAAGCTTCTTCTATGTTGCTGTCCTCGGCAGATTTGAAGTTAGGGAACGCTTTGTTGCCTTCTTTGATGGCTCTGTCCAGGGCCGGATTGGCTTGCAGGCGTTTGGCTACGGCAGGGTCCAGCATCACCTCAAAGATGGTTTTGAAATAAGGCTTGGACTGGAACCGCTTCTCAAAGGCCTCTTTCTCGGCACCTTTCAAGTTTTTATGTTCCTGGGCCCACTTCTCCAGCTCGGGCTTGAGTTTGTGCATCTCGGCGCCGGCCTCATCAGAGGCGGTTTTGATGAGGGCGATGGTTTTCTCGTCGTTTTTCTCCAGGAAGGCCGCTTTCATCCTGGTGGCATAGGTGTTCAGGATCTTGTCCATCTTCAGCTCGGTAGGACTGATACCGCCCGCCTGTGCCGTGAGCATGAAAAGGGAGAAGACCATGCTTAACATCCCGGAGGCAATCCACTTTGTTTTTTTCATCTGGTTTGATTTGATGTTTGAAACACTGTTTTCTACCCGGCTTGCGGCCGCGCTTACTTTCATTTATTCACTACGAGGCCTTCTTTTCCTCATCCGGCGAGGCCGCCTCCACCACTTTCACTTTGTCGCTGGCTTTGAGGCCGTCTACCACCTGTATGTTGATGCCGTCAGACAGGCCGGTTTTCACCAGTTTCTTCTTGAACTGCTGAGGCCCGGTTTCCACCTCTACAAACACGCTGTCTTTGCCTTTCTTCCCGAACTGCAGCAAACCTTCCTTGATGGCCAGCACGTTCTGTTTCTGGTCCAGCACGATGTCGGCGTTCGCAGAGTAGCCAGCCCGCAGGAAATCGCCGGGCTGCAGCATCACCTGGGCTTTCACCTGGAACTTCACGGCGCCTTCCTCCAGCACGCCTTTGGGGGCGATGTACTCCAGCTTGGCCTTAAACACTTTATTTTCGATAGCCCCGATGGTGAGGTTCAGGTCCATGCCCTCGCGCAGTTTGCCCACCTCAGACTCATCAATCTTGCCCTCAAAGATGAGGCTCTTCATATCGGCTACAGCCGCAATGGTGGTACCCTCGTTGAAGTTGTTGCGCTCAATCACCGAGGCGCCCACTTTCACGGGCACATCCAGCACCATGCCGTCCACGGTGGAGATGATGATGTTGGAGCCGCCCGTCCGCCGCGAGGTGCCTGATTTCACCAACTGGCGGTTGTTCTCTGCCGCGGTCAGGTCTTCCCGGCGCAGCTTGTAGTCCAGCACAAACTTGTTGTATTCCTGCTCCGCGATTACTTTTTGATCATAAAGCATCTTCTGGCGCGCCAACTCCCGTTTGGCCTGCTCAAACGCGATGCGGGCCGTCTGCACGCTGGTCTCGGCGTTGTTCACGCTCACCATGTTGGGCACTATCCTGATTTTGGCAATGGTTTGCCCGGCCCTTACGCTCTGGCCCGCCTCCACGTACAGTTCCTCCACAATACCGCTCACCTGCGGCTTTATCTGGATTTCCTTCCTCGGCACAATGGAGCCCGTAGCCACGGTTTTCTTCACAATATTGGTGTAAAACGGCTTCTCGGTCTTATACACCACCGGATCAGCGTTCGATTTCTTGTAGAAGTAGTACCCGATCCAGACGCTGCCGGCCAGAAACAAGACGATGAACAACCCTAGAAATACCTTTTTCATTGGTTTAATGTGCTAATGTGTTAATGTTCTGATGTGCTATCTCAAATCCCCGGCTCTTGTAGTGCCGCAGAGGTGTTTTGGTGTCGTTTTCTGTAATTCGGGCTCAAAATGGAATTTACTCATCCTTCAAAGCCTCTACCGGGTTCACCCGGGCGGCTTTGGTAGCGGGGATAAGACCGGCAATGGCGCCCATCACCACCAGCAGCACCACGGCCATCAAAGCCACCTGCGGATCAACCTCAGGGCTGGCGAAGAAGCCGGCATCCACCTCAAAGCGCACCATGAGGTAATTGATTAAAGCCACTAGTCCGGTCCCCACAATTAAACCAGAGATGCCTGCGATACTGGTGATCACCACCGATTCCTGCAGAATCAAGCTGATCACCGACCAAGGCGTGGCGCCCAGCGCTTTCCTGATACCTATTTCCTTTGTGCGTTCCTTCACCACGATGAGCATGATGTTACCCACCCCGATGATGCCCGCAATGATGGTCCCGATGCTCACAATCCAGCTGAACCCTGAGATGCCGGCAAACAGCCCCTGCACGTCTTTGAACTCCTTCTCCACGTTGGCCGAGCCGAAAGCTTTCAAATCTGTAGGAGCTACCTGGTGACGCTGTGCCAGGAGGGTTTTTACCTTCTCCTCCACTACTTCGGCGGGCACGCCCGGTGCGGGAATGATCTTGAAGTGCCCGATGCGGTTAGGCTGGTTGAAGGTTTGCTGCAGCGTGGTATTGGGGATGTAAATGGTCTGGGAGGCGTACACAATGTCTTCGCCTTTGCCTACCGGCGTGAACTTGCCTACCACCTGGAAGTAACTGCCCTTAATGTTGATGTATTTGCCAATAGGGTCTACACCCTCCTTAAACAGCACCTCCTGCACGCGCGGCCCAATCACGGCCACTTTGCGTTTCTCCTCAATGTCAATGCGGTTGATGAAACGCCCGGTAGAGATGGTAAGCGGATCCACGTACAGCATCTCGGGGTAATCGCCGCTCACGTTGAAAGATGAGTTCTTATTGGCGTAGCTAACGGTGAACGTGCCATCCAATCCGTTGCTGGGTGACAGGATGCCCACCTCAGGCAACTGCTCCTGAATGGCTTTCACATCATCATTGGTCAGGTGCACAAACCGGCCGGCCTTAAGGCCCATGTAAGGTACGCTGGTGCGCTGCGTCCAGACGAATACGGCGTTCTTGGCGATGTTGAAGTCATTGGTGATGCCGTGCTCCAGCCCTTTGCCCGCGCCCAGCAAAAGCACCAGCATGAAGATGCCCCAGAAAACGCCAAACGCCGTCAGCGCCGTCCGCAGCTTGTGCTTCTTGACAGTGGCGTAAATCTCAGCCCATTTGTCTACATCAATCATAAGTGGGAATTCTGAGTCCTGAGTCTATTGTCCTGAGTCAATAATCGTTTTAAGCCTGTTTTCCGGAAATCAGCCCGCAAACAGCTTCTGAGTTCCTTGGAAAGAAGGTGTGGGGGCACCTGTCTGCACAAATTCCTAATTCTTAATTTTAAACTACTCTGCTCTGAGCGCTTCAATGGGTTTGATGCTGGCAGCTTTCAGGGCGGGCATGAGACCGGCTATGGCCCCGGCCAGCACCAGCAGCACCGTGGCAGAAACCGCTACCCCCAGGTTCACGCCAGGGTTGGCGAAGAACGGCAAATCGGCGCCGGATTTCTCCAGAGCATAGCGCATCAGGTCCAGCAGACCCACGCCGGCCAATAGTCCCAGATAGCCCGAGAAAGCCGTAATCACCACCGATTCCTGCAAAATCATGCTCACGATGGACACCGGCGTAGCTCCTAAGGCTTTCCGCACGCCGATCTCGCGGGTGCGTTCCTTCACAATGATGAGCATGATGTTACTCACGCCCACAATGCCCGCAATGAGCGTACCTATGCCCACCACCCACACAAACATATTGATGCCGTTGAACAGGCCCATAACCTGCTCGTACTCCTTCTCGCCGTTGTTAATGTCCAGCGCCTGGACATCCTCCTGGGAGAATTTATGCCGCTGGGCCAATAGCGCTTTCACCTTTTCTTCAATCACCACCGCCTTCACGCCAGGCTGTGCCACCATGGCCACCAACTGTACCTGATTGGGCTGGTTGTAGGTAGTCTGCAGGGTGGAGAAAGGAATATAAGCCCGTTCCTCCCGGCGACCGCCGTTGTTGCCACGCACCGTGAAGATGCCCACCACCTTGAAGTGGATGCCCTGGATGTTCACGTACTCTTCCAGGCCGGTCTTGTCTTTGAACAGCACCTCGCGCACTTTCTCGCCCAGCACAATGACCTTCCGTTTCTCTTTGATGTCGTTCTCGTTGAGCAGGCGACCCACTTTCAGGCGCTCGCCGTTGACCTCCAGAAACTCCGGCGTAGACCCGAAGACCTGGTAAGAGCCGTTCTCGGTTTTGTAGTTGATGGTGTACTCGCCCCAGAGGCGGTTGCGCGGCGAGATGATCTGCACCTGCGGCACTTCGCGCTCAATGGTGGCCAGGTCCTCGTTCGTGAGTTTGATCTCGCGGCCCGGCCCCAGACCAGCATAAGGCATGGAAGACTTGCCGCCGGAGAAGAATATCCCATTCTTGGCTCCATCCCCGAAGCGGTTGAACACCCCGTTCTGCAAGCCTTGCCCGAAACCCAGCAGCATGACCAGCATGAAAATGCCCCAGAACACGCCGAAGGCTGTGAGGAAGGTACGGAGCTTGTTTTTCCGGATGGTGCCCAGAATCTCCTGCCATTTGTCAACGTCAAACATGCGCGGCGATGTTAAGCTTGGGTATAGGCAACAGGCGTCAGGAATTCCTCGGTTTTATTCCCCAGACCATCATCCAGGATGAGGCCGTCTTTCAACCGGATCACCCGTTCGGTCTGGTCTGCGATGTCGTTCTCGTGGGTCACAATCACCACCGTGATGCCTTGCTTGTGCACTTCCTTGAAGATCTCCATCACCTCGTAGGAAGTGTTGGTGTCCAGGGCGCCGGTAGGTTCATCAGCGAGGATCAATTTGGGCTTGCTGATGAGGGCCCTGGCGATGGCCACGCGCTGCCGCTGCCCCCCAGACATCTCGTTGGGCGAGTGCTCGGCCCACTCTTTCAGACCCACGCGGTCCAGGTACTCCAGCGCCAGTTTGTTGCGTTCCTTCCGGCCCACTTTCTGGTAGTAGAGCGGCAAGGCCACGTTCTCCATGGCATTTTTGAAAGACAGCAGGTTGAAGCTCTGGAAAACGAAGCCCAGGAACTTGTTTCTATAGTAGGCGGCTTTGGCCTGAGAGAGGTTCTTGATGGGTGTGCCCGCCAGGGTGTAGTCGCCGGAGTCAAAGTCGTCCAGAATACCCAGGATGTTGAGCAGCGTGGATTTGCCAGACCCTGAGGAACCCATGATGGAGACCAGTTCCCCTTCCCGCACGTGCAGATCAATTCCCTTCAGCACATGGAGCTTGTTCTGCGCCATGGCGTAGTATTTATGGATGTTCTGGAGCTGTATCATGGTCAACGCTGGTGAAATGCCCTAAACAAATGCTCTCTGCCGAAAAGCGTCACCCTAAAGATGCAGGTTTTCCGGCGGTGGTTGCCTGCACAAAAAAATTTGCTGTTTTGGGCCCGATTTTCTCTAAACCTGCCCAAAACAGCCTCTGTGAAAGCGACTTACCTTATTTGTAGCATTCACCAATTATTTATTACAACTCTTTCAAGACAAATATCACAGGCTTTTCCCCTATCTGCAGCAGCAAATTGTTTTAGGCCGATTTCTTAAAAACAGGTCCAAAACATATTTGCCCCCAAGCCGAGAGTCATTCCCTCTTCTGTCGTCTTGGAAAGATCTTGTGGGCAAACGGCCATAGCGCTTCTCCAACGCTTTTCTAGTTCGCCCACAAGATTCTTTCAGGATGACAAAGGAGAGAAGAAATTGAAGAGACAAGGCATGCCTTTTCTACACGTTTGCCACCCACATTTCAACTTTTACCCAACAAAAAAGCCGCTCCTTCTTAGGAGCGGCTTTGCTGAAAACGGGCCGGAAACAGATTACTGCGCCAGCGTGATTTTGCGTTCAACCGTGTTGAACGGGCCAGGGATCACCTTACCCGCGTTATCGATCAGTTCCAGTTTGAAGGTGTTCTCGCCCATAGGCAGGCCTTCTACCAGGTACGGCAGCCACTGGTCCAGGATGAACTCATTGCCGTTGATGGTAGCGCGCACCTTGTTGCCGTTTTTGGCTAACTCTGTGTTCACCAGGTAGAAATCAAGCATCACCTTGCGGGTATCGGCGCCTTTGTACTCGCCTTTGGGGCGGCTGTAGAACAGGTGCTGGCCTTTCTCATCAAACTTGGCCGCGCTGGCCGGGGCATTGCCTACGTTGATCACGCGCAGGTCATAGGCCTCGTCATGCTTAATGCTCTCGTGGTAAGAGCGTGACAGGAACGACAACACCACGTGCTGACCCGGCTTAATCGCTTTCTTGAACGTGGGTTTGTAGTGCGCGGTGTAAGGCTCGTTGTCCACAATGTTGTGGATGTGCTGGCCTTCTTTGGAGTTGGCGTGCTCGTGGGTGCCCGCGTCTGAGGTTTGCTGGCTCAATTGGAAGTTCTTCACCTCGTAATTGAACTGCACTGAGTCACCGGTTACTTTACCGTTCTTTTCGGGTTGGTTCAGTTCCAGGTCGGCATTCGGGAAATCCACGGAGTTACTGTAGGAGTAGACTTTAAGGCCTCCCTTTTCCATTGGCGTGCCCATGGCGCCCTGGTGCTGCACGCCGGCGGTGTCATGCGCCATGCCAGAATGGTCAGCAACAGCTGTGGTATCTGTTACAGTTGCCTCAGTATCAGAGGCACGTTTTCCATCACAGGCAGAAGCCAGCAGCATGGCCGCTATCGCTACAAAAGACAAATGTTTCTTTTTCATAGTTTAGGTTTTCGTATAAATACGCAGAATGTTTCAAAGATAGAAATTTCGTAACTTGTGCCGCATTTAAAATGAGTTTTTCAAAACACGTCAAGACAGGTTTATGAACGATAAATTATTAGAGGAAATCCCATCGCTGGACCTCGCCGATTTCACCTCCGGCGACCCGGCCCGCAAAGCGGCCTTCGTGAAAGGAATGGGTGATGCGCACCAGAATATCGGCTTTGCCGCCTTGAAAAACCACGGCCTGAGCGATGAGTTGACCGACCGCCTGTACGCGGCTATCAAAAAGTTCTTCGCCCTCCCAGATGACGTGAAACAGAAGTACGAGATCCCGGGTCTGGCGGGCCAGCGCGGCTACGTAGGCAAGGGAAAAGAGCACGCCAAGGGCCGCAACACTGGTGACCTGAAGGAGTTCTACCACGTGGGCCAGGAAGTAACCGACAACGATCCTATCAAAGAAGAATATCCAGACAACGTGTGGCCTGAAGAGGTGGCCGAGTTCCGGGAAGTGGCCTTGGAGGCGTACAGCCGTCTGGAAGCCGCCGGTAAGCAGGTTCTGCGCGCCTTGGCCTTGTATCTAGGTCTTTCCGAGGATTACTTCGATGCCAAAGTGCACAACGGTAACAGCATCCTGCGTGCCATCCACTACTTCCCTATCGAGAACCCGGATGCCGTACCAGCCGATGCCGTACGTGCCGCCGAGCACGGGGACATCAACCTCATCACCCTGTTGATGGGCGCCTCCGCTGATGGCTTGCAAGTGCTTCGCCGCGACGGGAAATGGATTCCGATCACGGCCCTGCCTGAGCAGATCATTGTGAACGTGGGCGACATGCTGTCGCGCCACACCAACAACAAGCTGAAGTCCACCATCCACCGCGTAGTGAACCCGCCGCGTGAGCTGATGCACACATCCCGCTTCTCTATTCCGTTTTTCATGCACCCGCGCTCAGAGATGGACCTGACCTGCCTGGAAGGCTGCATTGACGAGCAGAACCCGAAACAATTCCCAGACATCACTGCCGGTGAATTCCTCAACGAGCGCCTGGTGGAGCTGGGTCTGAAGAAATAAGCTCTTCTTTTGACTTTGAAAGGAGCCTTTAGGGGCTCCTTTCGTTTTTTAAGTCTATTTTTATAAAACAGGCCTAAAAACGCTTTCAACACTAAGTTCTATTGCGCCCTCGTAATTATATTTTCCTAAAGGATGTGGCTTCGCTCTCGCTCACGGCGTTTGGCGGACCTCAGGCGCATATTGCCATGATGCTGCGCCTGCTGGTGGAAAAACGGCGCTACATCACCGAGAAAGAGCTGCTGGAACTCAACGCACTGTGCCAGATTCTGCCCGGCCCCTCCTCCACCCAGACCATCACGGCCATCGGGTTCAAAGTGGGAGGCCCAAACCTTGCCTACCTCACCCTATTGGTCTGGATTGCGCCCGCCGCCATCATCATGATTGCTGCGGCCCTCATCATTTCTTTTCTGGAAGGCAAAGGCGCGCCCCTGGGTTTCACCCGGTTTATCCAGCCCATGGCCGTGGGTTTCGTGGCTTTTGCTGCCTGGCGGATCAGCTCTAAAGTGGTCTACACCAAAGGCGGGATTGTGATTATGGTGTTTTCCGCCATTCTGGCCTTCTTTTTTAGGTCGCCATGGGTGTTTCCTGTGCTCCTGCTGATAGGCGGTAGTCTGACTGCACTCAGGTTCCAGAAGCAGCCGGTGCTGGAGAAGCAGCCAATGAAGATAGAATGGGCCAATTTCCTGTTGTTCCTGGGGGTCTTGATTGCGGCGGCTTTGCTGGGGCGATTCACGCAACTGCGGGCGGTACTGCTATTTGAAAACTTCTACCGCAACGGCAGCCTCATCTTTGGGGGCGGGCAAGTACTCATCCCCGTGATGTACACCGAGTTTGTGGAGTTCAAAGGCTATCTCAACTCCAAAGAGTTTTTGTCTGGCTTCGCGCTGGTGCAGGCCTTACCAGGTCCGGTTTTCTCTTTCTGCTCTTATATCGGCACCCTGGCCATGCGGCCCTACGGTTGGGGCGGGCAGATTCTGGGTGGTGTGGTGTGTACCATCGCTATTTTCCTGCCAGGCACCTTCCTGATCTTCTTCGTGATTCGCTTTTGGGAGGAACTCCGCAAGTACCGGGTGATCCAGGCCTCGCTAGAGGGCATCAACGCCGTAGGCTGTGGCATGGTGTGCGCGGCCGCCATTATGCTCTACCATCCCATCGAGAACACGCCTTATAACTTCGGGCTAGTCGTACTCACCTTCGCGCTGCTGCAATGGACCAAGATTCCGGCTCCAGTCCTTATTTTGACCGGCTTGGTAGTGGGTCTGATCTTTCCGAATTAGTCAGTTTTGAGCAACTTTTCCTGAATCAGCCTTAAAACGAAAAGCCCTGTGAGAAGAACTCAATCTCACAGGGCTTTCTATCTACCTTTCTATCTACTATATAGTTTCTTATAAGCTGTTCTGCTCTTTCAGGACACTTAGCAGGTAATCGCCGTAACCGCTCTTACGCAGAGGCTCGGCCACACGCTGCAACTGCTCGGCATTGATGAAACCCATGCGGTAGGCCACTTCCTCAATAGACCCGATCTTCAGTCCCTGGCGTTCCTCAATCACCTGCACAAACGTGGCCGCCTGCATCAAAGATTGGATGGTACCCGTGTCTAACCAGGCTGTTCCGCGGTCCAGGATGCCTACTTTCAGTTTGCCCTGACGAAGGTACTCTTTGTTCACATCGGTGATTTCGTACTCACCACGGGGGCTGGGCTCCAGATTCTTGGCAATTTCTACCACGTCATTATCATAGAAGTAAAGGCCCGGAACTGCGTAGCTTGACTTAGGCTGCTTCGGCTTTTCTTCAATGGAGATGGCTTTCATGTTCTCGTCAAACTCCACCACGCCGTAGCGTTCCGGATCATTTACGTGGTAGGCATACACCACCCCACCATCCGGGTCATTATTGGCTTGCAGGAGCTTGCTCATTCCGGAACCGTAGAAGATGTTGTCTCCTAAGATCAAGGCCGCTTTGTCATTCCCGATGAAGTCAGCGCCTAACACAAAGGCTTGGGCCAATCCGTTAGGAACTTCCTGCACCTGGTAGCTGAAGTTACACCCAATCTGGCTGCCATCGCCCAGCAGACGCTCGAACATGGGCAAGTCATGGGGCGTGGAAATAATGAGAATGTCTTTGATGCCGGCCAGCATGAGCGTGGACAGCGGGTAATAGATCATGGGTTTGTCATACACGGGCATCAGCTGCTTGCTAACGGCGAGCGTGAGCGGGTGTAACCTTGTTCCTGAGCCTCCGGCTAAGACGATTCCTTTCATTCTCTTATTTCTGGTTGTATATAAAATCTTGGTTGTCACGGAACCAGGCCAGGGTTCTCTGCAGCCCTTCCTGGATTCTGATTTGTGGGTTGTAGCCCAATAAGCGTTGCGCCTTGGAAATATCAGCCAAACTGTCGCGGATATCACCGGCGCGCTCAGGGCCATACTCCGCCTGCACGTCAACGCCGGCTTCCTCTTTTAGGATGTTGAAGAGGTCATTCAAAGAAGTCCGGTCACCTACCGCGATGTTGTAGACCTGGTTGATCGCCTCAGGGTTCACTACCAACGCAGCGCGGATGTTTGCTTCCACGCAGTTCTCCACGAAGGTAAAGTCACGGGTTTGCTCACCGTCGCCGTTCATTCTTGGTCCGCGGTTGTTCAGCACGGCATCAATAAACAACGGAATCACGGCCGCATAAGCGCCATTAGGGTCCTGTCGCGGACCGAAAATATTGAAATACCGCAGCCCGATGATTTCCATATCGTAAGTCTTGCCAAACACATCGGCATACAACTCATTGGCGTATTTGGTAACCGCGTAAGGAGACAAGGGTTTCCCGATTTTATCTTCTACTTTAGGCAAAGATTTGCTATCCCCGTAGGTGGAGGAAGAGGCGGCGTACACAAAGCGCTTCACGTTCTGTTCTTTGGCGGCCATGAGCATGTTCACGAAACCACCCACGTTCACCTCATTAGACGTCACCGGATCCTTCACGCTTCTCGGCACCGAACCTAAAGCGGCTTGGTGTAATACCACGTCCATTCCCTCGCAAGCTTTCATGCAGGTTTCCAGATTCCGGATGTCGCCTTCCAGCACTTCCAGACGGTCATTATCTTGGAAAGCCCTCAGGTTTTTATGGAAACCGTTGGAATAATCATCCAGCACCCGCACTTTCTTGGCATTGTACTTCAGAAGATATTCTACCAGGTTAGAACCAATAAATCCGGCACCGCCGGTCACTAGAAAAGAAGTCTGCTCCAGGGAGCCGTTATGAAAAGGATGCTCGTACACAGAGGAATTAAATTATGAATTTAAAT
Source organism: Rufibacter aurantiacus (assembly GCF_017916345.1). Taxonomy (NCBI): domain Bacteria; kingdom Pseudomonadati; phylum Bacteroidota; class Cytophagia; order Cytophagales; family Hymenobacteraceae; genus Rufibacter; species Rufibacter aurantiacus. The sequence continues at coordinate 713,479 of NZ_JAFMSV010000004.1, read as the reverse complement.
GAGTTTTAAGGTTACTTTGAGAAAACTGGCTTAAAACCACAGTTCCCTTTTACCCAATTTGGTTCGCTTGAATATGGTGTTATCTCTTTCAAAAGGAACCTTTATTCTGCTTTGCAGTTAAACAAAGATGCGTTTACAGGCTGTTTTCATGAAAACAGCCTGTAAACGCATCTTAACTTTGATTCAGTGATTTAGCGGGCATACTGCTCATTGTAGTACTCCTGGTAGCTGCCGGAGGTCACATTCTGCAACCACTCCTCATTTTGCAGATACCAGTCTACCGTTTTCTCCAGACCTTCCTCAAACGTAACGGATGGCTTCCAGCCCAACTCGTTCATGATTTTGGAAGAATCAATGGCGTAGCGTAGGTCATGCCCGGCTCTGTCTGTCACAAAGGTGATAAGTTTGCGGGAGGTACCTGGCTCACGGTTCAATTTCTGATCCATGATGTCGCAGAGCAGGTGAATGAGGTCAATGTTGCGCCACTCGTTCACGCCACCTATGTTGTAGGTATCGCCTTCTTTGCCTTTGTGAAACACATCGTCAATGGCACGGGCGTGGTCAATCACGTACAACCAATCTCTGATATTCTCACCTTTGCCGTAAACCGGTACCGGTTTGTTGTTCTTGATGTTATTCAGCGCCAGCGGAATCAGCTTCTCGGGGAAGTGGTTTGGCCCGTAATTATTAGAGCAGTTAGACACTTTCACCGGCAAGCCATAGGTGTGGTAATACGCCCGTACAAAATGGTCTGAACTGGCTTTAGAAGCCGAGTAAGGAGACCGCGGATCGTATTTTGTTTCCTCCGTGAACATGCCTTCCTCGCCCAGTGAACCATACACCTCGTCGGTGGAGATGTGGTAGAACACTTTGCCGGCGAAATCAGACTTCCAGAGTTCTTTGGCGGCGTGCAGCAAATTGCAGGTCCCGTTCACGTTGGTGCGCACAAAAGCCATGGGATCGGTGATGGACCGGTCCACGTGCGACTCCGCGGCTAGGTGCATCACAGCATCAAACTTATGCTCCTGGAACAACCCGTTGATATACTCCTGATCGGTGATGTCGCCTTTAATGAAGGTGTAGTTAGGAGCATCTTCAATGTCCGTCAGGTTCTGAAGATTGCCCGCATAGGTAAGCTTATCCAGGTTGAATATCTGGTAGTTTGGATACTTGGTCACAAATAGCCGCACTACATGGGAACCAATGAAACCGGCTCCGCCTGTGATTAGTATTTTCATCTTACTTAGAGGTTACCTTCATCAATTGTTGCTGCCAGGCCCAGGAACTGCCCAAGCTATCTTCCAGTGATAATGACGTTTTAAAGCCGAGTTCTTGGGTGGCTTTGGTCACATCGGCGTAGATGGCAGGAACGTCACCGGCGCGGCGCGGACCAATTTTGTAGTTGAATTTCTGGCCGGTGGCTTTTTCAAAAGCTTTGATTACTTCCAGTACGCTGCTACCTTGCCCGGTCCCGATATTGAAGACTTCGTATGGTACGGCGTCTGGTTTCTCCAAGCGTTTGATGGCGGCTACGTGTGCTTTGGCCAAATCCACTACGTGGACGTAATCACGGATATTGCTTCCGTCAGGCGTATCGTAGTCGGTCCCGAACACGGTTAGACTCTCCCGGATTCCGGCGGCTGTTTGAGTGATGAAAGGCACTAGGTTGCTTGGGATACCCAGTGGCAACTCCCCAATCAGGGCTGATTCATGTGCGCCTACCGGATTGAAGTACCGAAGGGCAATGGACTTCACAGCATAGCTTCCGCTGTTGGCCACATCCTGCAGGATTTCCTCGTCAATCTTCTTGGTATTGCCGTAAGGCGAGTTGGCTTTCTGCGTAGGGGTTTGCTCTGTTACCGGTAGCTTCTCGGGAATACCGTAGACCGTGCAGGAAGAAGAGAAGACCAACTGAGTTACCTTATTGGCTTCCATCACCTGCAGCAAGGTTATCAATCCGGCCACGTTGTTGTGGTAGTACTTCAAAGGCTCTTTCACCGACTCTCCTACCGCCTTATAAGCCGCGAAGTGGATTACGCCGGTAATATCGCCTTCTTTTGAGAAAACTTCCTGTAACGCAACGGCATCGGTGCAATCTACTTTATAGCAGGGTACTTCCTTTCCCAGAATCTGGGTAAGACCCTCCAGCACTCGTTCCTCAGAATTGCTGAAATTATCAACGATGATGGGTGTATAACCAGCCTGCGCCAGTTCTACCACGGTGTGGGAGCCAATGTAGCCTGCTCCGCCGGTAACAAGAATTTTACTCATAAGAATAGATTATAAGCTCCAGTAAGGCAATGTATTGATTTTTCCGCGATAAATCCCTTTTAGGTCGATGACAATAGGACTATCAGCGGAGATGCTTTGGAAATAGTTTTCGTCCAGCTCCAGATAATCTTTATGGTTTACGGCCACAACCACCGCATCATAGTCATTGCTTGGGTTAGCCGTTAAGGCGAAACCATACTCATGCTCCAGTTCATCCGAAGAGGCATACGGATCCACCACGTCTACCTGCACCCCGAAGCTCTTCAGTTCGTTGATCACATCGGCCACCTTTGAGTTACGGATATCCTCTACGTTCTCTTTGAAGGTAGCACCCATTACTAACACTTTGGCTTTAGAGATGGCTTTCCCTTCCTTGATCATCATTTTGATGGCTTTGCTGGCTACATAAGCACCCATGCCGTCGTTGATGGTACGGCCGCTCAGGATGATTTTGGAATCGTAGCCCAGCGCTTTGGCTTTGTAGGTTAGATAGTAAGGATCCACCCCGATGCAGTGGCCACCTACCAGACCCGGGAAGAATTTCAGGAAGTTCCACTTGGTGCCGGAGGCCTCCAACACTTCGTAGGTATTGATGTTCATCCGGTCAAAGATGATGGACAGCTCATTCATCAAGGCGATGTTCACGTCGCGTTGAGTGTTCTCGATGATTTTGGCAGCCTCAGCCACTTTGATGGAAGAGGCACGGTGCACCCCAGCCTGAATCACCAGCTCATAAACTTTTGCAATGATGTCCAGCGACTCTGCGTCACAACCGGATACCACTTTCACAATCTTGGTAAGCGTGTGCTCTTTGTCGCCTGGGTTAATGCGCTCAGGGGAGTAACCTACTTTGAAATCAGCAGGGAATTTCAGACCAGACTCACGCTCCAGGATTGGAATACAGTCTTCTTCGGTGCAGCCTGGGTAAACGGTAGACTCATACACCACATAATCGCCTTCTTTCAAAACCTTACCTACCGTGGTGGAGGCACCTAGGAGAGGCTTCAAATCTGGCAAAGCGTGGTTATCAATAGGGGTGGGCACGGCTACAATGAAAAACCGGGCTTCTCTTAAAACTTCCAGGTCATTGGTGAAGGTGATATCACATCCTTCAAACGCAGATGCCTCCAGCTCACCGCTTGGATCCACGTTGTTTTTCATCAACTCTACCCGCTTGGCATTGATGTCAAACCCGATAACACTGATTTTTTTGGCGAACTCCAGGGCAATGGGAAGTCCTACATATCCTAATCCGATGACAGCCAGTTTGGCTTCTTTGTTGAGGAGTTGCTGGTACACAGTTAATCTATTTGAATGGACGATTTAGTTACTTGATTATTGTCTAATTTATATTTCTCGCCCGTTTCCGGGCAAATAGCTTCATTCATGTCATCAAAGGCCAGCTTGTGCCCAGCCTCACTGACCCAACCGTGCTGCTTAGAGGGGTTTCCGTAGACCAGGGCATAAGGTGGCACATCTTTAGTCACCACGGCTCCGGCACCAATTAGGGCGTAAGCCCCAATGGTATGGCCGCACACCACAGTGGCGTTGGCCCCGATGCTGGCACCCTTCTGTACCAGGGTCTTCTGGTACTCTCCCCGCCGGTTAATGGCGCTTCTGGGGTTGAGAACGTTGGTAAACACCATGGAAGGGCCTAAGAAGACATCGTCCTCGCACACCACCCCAGTGTAAACCGATACGTTATTTTGGATTTTGACATTCTCCCCCAAGACGACGCCGGGGGAAATAACCACGTTCTGCCCAATATTGCAGCGCTTCCCAATGACACAATCAGACATGATGTGTGAGAAATGCCAGATCTTGGTCCCCTCCCCAATGGTACAGCCTTCGTCAATGACAGCGGTTTCATGGGCGGTGTACGTGGAAGCAGGTTGGTTCATGGTACTGGAGCTTGTTCAAAGAGCCGGACTCTTTACGGATAACCGTCTTATTTGGATATCATTTTTTTGCAGCCGCAAAGGTAGGGGTTTTTATAATAATTCCCGGTAACGTGGTTGTATTCATCACGCTTTCAGTAGAAAATCATTCCCAGACTGCTTCAGATACCCGGTCTTTTCCCCGCAGATCCTTATAAACTTTGATTTCCTGATAGCCCATTTCTTTCAGCATTTCTAGTGTCTCTTCGGCGAAGCGCTCATTTATTTCAAAGTAGAGTTTGCCCCCCTTCTTCAGCAGTTGCTGCGCCACCATCGCAATGCGTCGGTAAAAAAGCAAGGGATCTTCATTGGGAACAAACAGCGCCAGGTGCGGCTCAAACCCCAGCACGTTCTGCCGCATTTGGCCTTTCTCTTCCTCCAGCACGTACGGCGGGTTACTGATCACGGCATCTAGACTTTCCGGCTCCATAGCTGGAATCTCCTGAAGGATATCGTGCCGGAGCCAGGCTACTTGCGGAGCCATTTTTTGGCCGTTTGCCTTTGCGACTGCCAATGCCTCTGCAGAGATATCCAGTCCCCAGACACGGGCATTTGGCAATTCAGCCGCGAGCGTAATAGGAATGCAGCCGCTACCGGTGCCTATATCCAGTAGCTTTATGTCCGGACGATGCTGATAGGTTCTGATGACGCGCTGCACCAATTCTTCTGTCTCGGGGCGGGGAATGAGGACGGCCGGTGTGACCGCAAACTCACGACCATAGAAGGAGGCTTCGCCCAAGACATATTGCAGAGGCTCATGTTCCAACAGCCGCTCCAGGTAGCCCTGCACCTGATTTTGCAGTTCATCAGAAGCCTCCTCTTTCCGCCGGCGCAACAGCTCAAACCTCCCTACCCTTAATGCATGTTGCAGGGTCCACTCGGCTATGGTGCGGGCCTCCGGGGCTTCATAGAGCGTTTCCAGTTGGTGAGCCAGGTGCTCTAAAATAGCTTCAAGGGTCTGCATAAAGGTCAGTTTTAGGCAATTTCTGAAAAAACACCCGATATTCGGGCATGGATCACCAAAGGGCGCGTAAATACAGGTAATGCATACAGAGGAAAAATACATGCGGCGGGCGCTGGATCTGGCAGCCGTAGGCAGTGGCTACGCACGCCCTAATCCCATTGTGGGTTGCGTGGTAGTTCACAAACACAAGATCATAGGCGAGGGCTGGCATCAGCAGTACGGCGGCTCCCATGCCGAGGTCAACGCCATCAACAGTGTGCAGGACAAAAGCCTGCTCCCCCACAGCCGTGTGTACGTCACGCTGGAGCCTTGCTCCCATTACGGCAAGACCCCACCCTGCGCTGACTTCCTCCTGGAGCATGGCGTGCGCGATGTCATAATCTGCAACACAGACCCCAACCCGCTGGTGGCGGGCAGGGGGATCAAGAAACTACTGGATGCCGGCTGCAAAGTCCATATCGGGGTACTGGAACAGGAAGGACTGGAGTTGAACCGGCGGTTCTTCACCTTCCAGACCAAAAAGCGCCCTTACTTGGTCCTGAAGTGGGCCGAGTCATCGGACGGGTTCATTGCCTTGCCTGATTACCAGGCGACCCAAATCTCCGGCCCTATGGCAAAGCAACTGGTGCATAAGTGGCGCACCGAAGAACAAGCCATCATGGTGGGCACCCGCACGGCAATCCACGACAACCCACAGTTGAATACCCGGCACTGGCCCGGCCAAGCCCCCTTGAGAATCGCCATCGACAAACAATTACAGATTCCCGAAACGCACCACCTGCTGGATGACAGCCAGCCCACGGTTATTTACACCTTACAAGAGAAGGCGAGCGGCGCCCAAACAGAATTCGTTCCCCTGCCCACTAATGGCGTTTTCTTAGACCTGATGCTAGCCGATTTATACCAGCGAAACGTGCAATCCATTTTGGTGGAAGGGGGCACCGTATTACTGGAGGCGCTGCTGCAGAATAATCTATGGGATGAGATCAGGGTTTTCAGAAGCCCGAAGAAACTGGCGCACGGCATCAAGGCACCACAGTTGCCGAATCTTCAGTTTGCCTCCCGGAGAATGGTGAGAGACGATGAACTGACGATCTACCGAAATTATCACTCCTAGCAACAGCCTCTTTTTGTCTTGTTTCGCCAAAAACAGTCCCAAAACTGAAAGTTCCTCCAGCACCCTTTCCCGCAGCATACCGGCAGCATTTGCGTCAGGAAACCCCTAAGGTTACCTTTGCCGTTCAAGAAAACGTTGTGCTTTACAAATCATTAGCACATCAGCACATTTACCAATTAGCACCTTACCCACATGGCCGAAGACTTATTCATTGATACCACGCTCTCCAAAGAAGAGAAATACAAAACCCTGCTTCCGCAGATCGAAGCCTTGGTAGCCCCGGAAACTGACCTGATCGCCAACCTTTCCAACGTGATGGCGGCTCTGAAAGAGACTTTCAACTTTTTCTGGGTGGGCGCTTACCTGGTGAAAGAAAACCAACTGGTGCTTGGGCCATTCCAGGGACCGGTGGCGTGCACCCGCATTCCGTTCCACAAAGGCGTGTGCGGCGCCTGCTACACCCGCCGCGAAACCATCCTGGTGCCGGACGTAGAGGCTTTCCCCGGCCACATCGCCTGCAGCAGCGCTTCCAAAGCCGAGATCGTAGTACCCGTAATCAAAAATGGCGAGGTGAAGATGGTGCTGGACGTAGACAGTGACCGCCTGGATGACTTCGATGAGGTGGACCAGAAATACCTGGAGCAACTGATGAAGCTGGCTGAGAACTGGTTCTAAGGTCTTATAAGATAGCGCGTATCAGGTAGTACGCCATTTCAGGCCCGATTTCTAAGAAACACCTGTAAAACGAAGAAGCCTCATCTTTCCCAGATGAGGCTTCTTCGTTTTATCAGAAATTAAAAAGTCTTGTTACTTAATACCTGCTACGTGACACCGACTATCCGAAGAAAGAACCGGAAGCGCTGGTTTTCAGCTGCGCGATGACGGTCTGACCACCTTTGGTTTTCTGGCCCAGTTCTACTTTCACCTCGGTGTCTACCGGCACGAAGATGTCTACGCGGGAACCGAACTTGATGAAACCGAACTCTTCGCCCTGGTTTACCTCATCGCCCTCGGTCACGTACCACACAATGCGGCGGGCCATGGCGCCGGCAATCTGGCGGAACAATACCTCAGGGCCGGCCAGCGATTCTACCACTACTGTGGTGCGCTCGTTCTTGGTGCTGGACTTTGGGTGCCAGGCCACCAGGTAATGCCCAGGGTGATATTTGAAGTATTTCACGATGCCAGACACTGGGTTACGTGTGATGTGCACGTTAATAGGCGACATAAAGATGGAGATCTGCTTGCGCACATCGTTGAAATACTCAGGTTCCTCCACGTTCTCAATCACCACCACTTTACCATCGGCGGGTGCCACCACCAGGTCCTCGTGCAGGAGCAGGTTGCGGTAAGGGCTGCGGAAGAACTGCAGAATGAGCAGGAAAACGATAAAGGAAACGCCAGAGAAGATCCTGTTAAAAGTTAAGTGCTCGCTGTTGAAGTAGTAAAGCGCCATGTTCACGACCAACATCCCTAATAGGGTAAAAAACAGAATCTTTCGTCCTTCTTTATGAATTTTCATTAGATACTCTTTGGCTGATTAAGCAAAAATATAAAAAAAACCGCCCCCTGTCTAGAAAAAAGACAGGAGGCGGCAAGATTATATACTTCCAGACGTTGCCGGAAAGCTTCTACTTAGAAGCCTCCGCGGAATTTATACGTCTGCGCTACTTTGTCAATGGCCACAATATAGGCGGCAATCCGCATGGGTACGCCGTATTTCTGGGAGGTGGCGTACACCTTGTTGAAGGCCTCAGTCATGATCCGGTCAGAGCGCTCGGTCACCATGTCCAGGCTCCATTTGTAGCCCAAACGGTTCTGCACCCACTCAAAGTAAGACACGGTCACCCCACCGGAATTGGCCAGGATATCCGGCACTACCATAATACCTTTCTCGTTGATGATCTTGTCAGCGTTGGCCGAAGTTGGTCCGTTAGCACCCTCCACAATCAGTTTGGCCTGGATCTGGTCAGCGTTACGGGCGGTGATCACGTCTTCCACGGCGGCAGGCACCAGCAGATCCACGGCAGAGGTCAACAGTTCATCGTTGCTGATGGGTTCTGCTCCGGCGTAGCCTTCCAGACGGCCGTTGTGCGCGTTCTTGTAGGCAATGGCTTCCTCTATATTGATGCCGTTCTCGTTCCAGTAGGCGCCGCTCACGTCACTCACGCCCAAGATTTTCACGCCGCGCTCAGCCAGCAGTTTGGCTGCCCAGGAACCCACGTTCCCGAAGCCCTGCACCGCAGCGGTAGACTGCGTTGGGTCCATGCCCAACACTTCCATCGCGGCCATCGCCGATACCATCACCCCGCGTCCAGTAGCTTCCACGCGACCCAAAGAACCGCCCAATACCAGCGGTTTACCCGTCACCACCGAGTTCACGGTCATGCCTTTGGTTTTGGAGTACTCGTCCATGAGCCAAGCCATCTCGCGCGGGCCGGTACCCATGTCCGGGGCCGGGATATCCTGGTCTGGACCGAAGGTGTCAATCAAAGCCACGGTGTATGCGCGGGTCAAACGCTCAATCTCACCAGCAGACATGGTAGTAGGGTCACACACGATCCCGCCTTTGGCACCGCCGTACGGAATATCCACCACGGCACATTTCCAGGTCATCCAGGCAGCCAGGGCTTTCACCTCATCCAGGAAAACGCCTTTGTCATAGCGGATACCACCTTTAGACGGACCTAATATATTAGAGTGCACCACCCTGAATCCCTCAAACACCCGCACGCTGCCATCGTCCATGGTAACAGGAAGATTCACAATCACTTGCCGGGTAGGGGATTTCAGAACTTCATACGTCTCATCATCCAGACCCAACACTTCCGCCGCAATGTTGAAGCGGGACATCATAGACTCAAAGGGATTCTCTTTGTCTTTTATAGGAGCTGGTTCTTTATAAGCCATCTTGCTGTTGTATGCTGCCATAAATTATAAATTTTGCAATTCAGGGGAATTTATTGGCGGCAAAATTATCAATTTTATAACACTAAACTAAAATAAGCGCCTTTTATAAATAAGGAAATTTTACCGCACAAGTTCCAGGAAAGCCACCAGGAACGGAATTACCAGTATTAGGCTGTCAAACCGATCCAGAATGCCGCCGTGACCGGGAATAAGGGTGCCGGAGTCTTTCACGTTCAGGCTTCTCTTCAGCATAGACTCCACCAGGTCACCCAGCGCCCCGAACACAGACACCAGGACGGCCACGCCCAGCCAATGCTCCAGTTCCAGGTCCTGGTAGTAAAGCGACAATATCCATGCCACGCCAAGCGACAAAAGCACGCCGCCTACCCAGCCCTCCCAGGTTTTGCCGGGCGAAATACGCGGAAATAATTTATTTTTCCCAAGGGTTCTGCCCGCCGCGTAGGCCCCCGTGTCTGAGGCCCAGATGAGAAACATGACGCCCAGAATAATCTGCCAGCTGTATCTGTCTGGCAGGAAAGCAAGTACGTGCAAGAGCGTAAACGGAGCGGCAATGTAAAAAACCCCTACCAACGTGAGGGCCACATTGGTGAAAGGCTGCTCTTTTTTGCGGTACAGCTCGGCTACCAGCGCCAGCAGCATCACCGGGGGCAAAAGAAAAAGCCAGTCGCTGCCCACATCGCCACGCTCCACAAGAAAGCCCAGCACGTACAGCCCAAGACCCAGAATGGTCCCAATCACTCTGTTGGGCTGGAACCCCTTATCAGAAAGTAGGCGGTAAAACTCCAGCAGGCCCAGCACCGTGAGCGCCAGGAACAGCCCGAAGAACGTCCACTCATGAAAGTAAATGGCGCCAATAAAGACTGCCCCGCCAATCACGCCGGCCAGGAGGCGCAGCTGCAGATTGTTCAATTGTTTTTTCTCTGTTTCCATTTAAAAGGATTGGTAATACGGCATAAGGCAGCAAAAGGCTGACTTGGGGCTGTTTTAAGGCTGATTTCAGGAAAAGGGCTTAGAAACGGGCTTCCTCCTCTACGGGTGCCGGCAAGCGCCGGAAAGAGGTGTACAAACCGTACAATAGAATGGCGGTGAGACCCAGGGAAATCAAGGACAATGGCCAGGAATTAGGCTCCGTTGACTCCACGTTCATGGTTACGGCCTGCCGCTGGGCCAGAAACATCATGAGCACCATGAAGCCGTTGTTCATGAAGTGCCCGATGATAGGCACCCAGATATTCCCAGACCACCAGTACAGATACCCGAAGATCAGCCCCAGCATAATGCGCGGCACCACGCCGTAGAACTGCAAGTGAATGATCCCGAAGACAATGGCAGACACCCAGATGGCCAGGTGCGGGTTGCGCCACCAGCGCTGCAACTCCTGCTGCACAATGCCCCTGAAGGCCAGCTCCTCGCCAATGGCGGGCAGCACCGCAAACACCACCATGCCCAGAATCAGCTGCGGAATAGTATTTATTTTGGTCAGTTCCAGGGTCAGTTCCCGCAGGGCTTCTTCCTTGGCTTTGGCCCAGCGCTCAAAGCCCTCCAGAAAAGCCGGAAAATCTACGGTTGCATTCCAGTGCACCACCCAGGAAGAAGCCGGCAGAATCACCAGCAACAGCACGGCACTCCCTAAAAGCAGGTAAAACGGCACCACCGCCCTAGGCGAAAGGAAAGCGCCGGGCCTATGGGCGTTCACCCGCAGGAAAGCGAGCGAGGCTACTGTGAATCCCACAAAGTGCACCATGCCCTGGAACAGCACCAACGCGCTGCGGCTCTCCGGGTAGGCAGAAGGCTTACCCAGCATCTCGGCGGTCTGCACCACCCCGTAGCCCCAGATCATTTTCACCAGCACCACCGCCAGGAAATTCCCGATGAACAGCCCCGCCACCACGAACACGATAAACAACAAAAGTGACTTTAACGGATGCAGGGTAGGCGAGATGAAACCTTTCATATAGGCGGTGTGGTTTTAATGAGGTAAATTTACGCGAAATATTTAAACTCATTCACGTGGTAAAAATCGGTCAGATAGAGCTACCAGACTTCCCGCTGCTGCTGGCGCCTATGGAAGACGTCAGCGATCCACCCTTCCGGGCAGTGTGCAAGGCCAATGGCGCCGACTTAATGTATACGGAGTTCATCTCCTCAGAGGGCCTTATCCGCGACGCGGCCAAGAGCCGCCAGAAACTGGACATCTTTGACTACGAGCAACCCATCGGGATCCAGATCTTCGGTTCCGATATTGATTCCATGCGCGAATCGGCGGTGATCTCGGCGCAGGTGGGCCCGGATCTGATAGACATCAACTACGGCTGCCCGGTGAAGAACGTGGCCTGCAAAGGCGCCGGCGCGGCCCTGCTGCGTGATATCCCTAAAATGGTGGCCATGACCTCAGCCATTGTGAAAGCGGTAGAGCCTTTCGGGTTGCCGGTGACGGTGAAAACCCGCCTGGGCTGGGACGACTCCACCAAGAACGTGGAGGAAGTAGCCGAGCGCTTGCAGGACATCGGGATCAAAGCCTTGACGGTGCACGGCCGCACCCGCGTGCAGATGTACAAAGGCGAGGCCGACTGGACCCTCATCCGGAAGATCAAAGAGAACGCCCGCATCCAGATCCCCATCTTCGGGAACGGCGATATTGACACGCCGGAAAAAGCCGTGGAGTACAAAAACACCTACGGGGTGGATGGCATCATGATTGGCCGCGCCTCAATCGGGTACCCCTGGATTTTCAGGGAAATCAAGCATTACCGGGAGACCGGCGAATTGTTAGCCCCGCCTACCATCCAGGAGCGCATTGACATGTGCAAAATGCACTTTGACAAGAGCCTGGAGTGGAAAGGCCCGCGCCTAGGCATCTTTGAGATGCGCCGTCACTACGCCAACTACTTCAGAGGCTTGCCTAACGTGAAAGGTTACCGCACGCGCCTGGTGCAGACCGAAGACCCGCAGGAAATCTATGCTATCCTGGACGAGATTGCCAATTCCATGGAGTACGCTGAGGCGTAAAGCTTTTAGATTATAATAAGAAGCGTTTCAGGGCTGATTTACGAGAATCGGCGCTGAAACGCTTTTTTGTTTGCAGAGGCATCAGTCTTCGGCACAGACGCTCGCAGGACCTCCGGACGCTGCGAGGTCTTTTGAGCAAACGCTATTCTGCGGGTGAAACAGCGAAAAGGTTGTTGGAAATTGGCACGTACAACTTTGGCGAACGCCTTTTCACCACCCCATCCTACAAGCAATTCTCCTGAATCAGGAGGGGAGTTTCTGGCTGCCAGCGCTATACCGTCTACTCAGAAGACCTCGCAGCGTCCGGAGGTCCTGCGAGCGTCTGCGCCAATACCTTTTCAAGTCTGTTTTCCCAAAACCAGGGCTAAAACAGATTCAGCCCTGCTATCCTTCACTCAACCTCTTATTAGTTTAGAAGCATCCCTTATCTTTGCACTTCATTTTCAAGCTATTTCCGTGTCTACTGAAGTCTCTTCTCCCACTCTTGCCAAACCTGCCTCTTCTACCCCCGCGCTGGCGTGGATCATCCTGACCGGATTGGCTCTTATCTGGGGCACCTCGTTTATTTTGATCAAGAAGGGCCTAGAGGTTTTCTCCTCTGATGAACTGGGCGCCATCCGGATCACGATTGCGATGCTGGCCTTACTGCCTTTCGCGCTGAAGGGGTTGAAAGCACCTAAACCCGGCCAGTGGAAGTTCCTGCTGCTAAGCGGCCTCATAGGCAACCTGATTCCGGCTTTTCTTTTTGCCTATGCTGAGACGAAACTGGCCAGCGGCCTGGCAGGCGTGCTGAATTCTTTAACGGCGCTGTTCACGCTTATTATAGGAGCCATTTTCTTCCGGCAGAAGATCACGCTGCTGCGGGTGCTGGGGATTCTGATCGGGATCATTGGAACGGCGGTGCTTATTTTCTCGGGCAACGCCCAGGAAACCTCGTCCAATTCTTTCTATGGCTTGTATGTGGTGCTGGCCACTGTGCTGTACGGCGGAAGCCTGAACATCATAAAACACTGCCTTGCCGGTATTAAGCCTTTGACCATGGCTAGCCTGGCTTTGCTTACAGTGGGGCCGTTGGCCTTTGCGTATCTCTGCACCACCCCGGCGCTGGAAAAACTGGCCACGCAGCCTCAAGCCTGGGAAGCTTTGGGCTATATCACGCTGTTGGCCGTATTCAGTACCGCTATTGGGTTGGTGTTCTACAACAAGCTCATCCACATGACCAACACGCTTTTCGCGAGCACCTCCACGTACCTCATGCCTATTGTGGCCTTGATCTGGGGCGTAGCCGATGGGGAGACCATTCACCTGATGCACTACGTGGGCATGGCCATTATTTTGGGTGGGGTATTGCTCGTGAACCGGGCTAAATAGAGGAAGAAGAGATAACTACCGGTCGGCGCGGCTTTTCAGGAGCCAGGCTACAGCATCCTGCTCAGACAGGAAAATACCCATCTTGGTTAGGTCGCTGTACTGTTCCAGGAACTCAAGCCCAACCGTTTCCTTAATATAATTGAAGTGCGTGGGAGTAACTAGGTTGGCGCAGTAGCTTTGATGGTTGCATTCTTCTTCCATGGAGGGAAAGAAATTCTGAAGCAACCAAGCCTCGTCATCGGCAGACACCTGGCCCCGGCTTCGCAGGTCAAACATGTAATAGGCTGTCTTCACCTCTTTGGCCATATCAAGCGCCTGCAGATATCCCTGCCGCAACTGCACAGAATCGGGACTCCTATACCACCGCAGGAACAGGATATCCAAATCCCTTCGGTAAGTCAGGTGCAGATTACTTTCAATGATCTCTCTCTCAACCACAGCCTCAGCTTTTCCTTTTAATATGCAGACACGCCTCTGCCTGCCTAAACTATAGGAAAGATACCACCTAATAGGGAGGAAAGAAAAAAATTTGCAACCTTTTAGCAACAATAGCGTAGTTGCCGCACTACAAGCAAATTTGTACGCGCTACACTACTTGCCGGCGCACCGCCAGTTTACTGTGTTTGTAGCTGTACCCGAAGTAGATAGCTAAACCAATCAGCAGCCAGACGGTGAAAAGCAGCCAGTTGTTCACGCCCAGTTGGGTCATGAGGTAGAGGTTGGTCAAAAGCCCCAGCACCGGCAGCAAAGACAGGTTCCGTCTGAAAGAAACCCAGGCCATGAGCACGCAGGAAATCAGGAACACCAGCATAGGAATCTGGTGGCGGAACTCTTCATAGCCACCGCTCCAGGCCACCGCCCCCCAGAACTCATCAATGGCTGTTCGGTTATACATTAATACCAGCACGCCAATCACTCCCAGGATGAGGGGCACCAGGAATTTGCCGTTGAGGTAAGGCACCTTGAAACGGGCCTCGGAAGTACCGTGGGGGTCAATCATGAGAATACCGCCACACACCAGGGCAAAGGCAAAGAGTGTTCCAATGCTGGTCAGGTCAATCACCAGGTCCATGTTCAGGAGCAGGGCCGGTACGCCCACAAAGAGACCGGTCACTATGGTGGAGAAAGACGGCGTCCTGAAACGCGGGTGAACTTTTGAGAACAAAGGAGGCAACAATCCGTCACGGGACATGGTCATCCAGATACGCGGCTGCCCGATCTGGAACACCAGCAGCACCGAGGCCATGGCGAAGATGGCGCTCACCGCCACCACACCGGCCAACCAGTCAACCCCTACTTTGGTGAAGACATACGCCAACGGATCGCCCACGGCCAGTTCTTTATAGGATACCATTCCGGTAAGCACCAGTGTGATGATCACGTACAGAATAGTACAGATAATGAGTGCATAAATCATAGCGCGGGGCAAATCGCGCTGCGGATTTTTACATTCTTCGGCGGTGGTACTAATGGCGTCAAACCCGATATAGGCAAAAAACACCGCTGATACGCCTTTGAGCACGCCACCTATGCCGTTAGGAGCAAACGGGCTCCAGTTGGCAGGGGTAACGTAGAAGATCCCCACGGCAATCACCACCAGTACTACCGCCATTTTCAGTAATACCAGCAGGTTAGAGGCGTTTTTAGACTCTTTTATCCCAACATACACCAAAGTAGTGATCACGGCATTGATTATAAACGCCGGCAAATCTACCACCAGTTTTCCGCCCAGGAAATTAGGGGCTGCCAGCCAGGTATTGTACGCCTCCAGCTGCACCGGATCTGCCGCAGAAAGCGGTTGCCCGGCCTGCAGCAGCGCCACCACTTCGTAGTAACCTTTATGGGCACTTTGGGTTCCCATGGTAAGCCAGGCCGGAATATCAAGTCCAACCCCGCTCATCAGCCCAGTAAAATAATCGCTCCAGGAGATGGCCACCACAATGTTCCCCACCGTGTATTCCATGATCAGGGCCCAGCCGATGATCCAGGCTGCCAACTCCCCGAAGGAAGTGTAAGCGTAAGTGTATGCCGAGCCGCTCACCGGAATGGTAGCCGCAAACTGCGCATAGCACAACGCCGAGAACGCACACGCAATGGCCGTAAAGACAAACAGCAGAGACACCGCCGGACCGCCCTCGTAACTCGCATTCCCGATGGTACTGAAAATACCGGCCCCAATAATGGCGGCGATCCCCAGGGAAGTCAAGTCCCTTACAGTAAGGTTACGCTCCAGGCCTTCCTCCACAGCCCCTGGGTGGGTGGCTACATCGGCAGGCGGGGTATGCAAAACAGCGGTTAAACTCTTGCGGCGAAAAAGACTTTTTAAATTCACTTGGTCTGTTGGGTGTAAAAATTCAGGGGAAAAGTTAAGCAAAATATTCTGAAAGCGGCGAAACCACGCTATATTTAGACAAACCGCCACCCATGCCCACCCAGCGCCTCACCGTCTCTGTGCCCCAACCCTGCCATCAGGATTGGCAGTCCATGACGCCTCTGTTTCAGGGCCGATTTTGCCAAAACTGCGCCACAACAGTGGTGGATTTCACGGCAATGTCTGATGCGGAAATAGTGAAATGGCTCTCTCAGCAGAAAGGTCGGACTTGCGGAAGGTTTAGGCCAGATCAACTAGGGAAAGAGCTGGTAGCTTCTGGTAACAGAAAGCGCTGGACTTGGCGAGCCATGGTTTTAGGTCTTTCAGCGTGGTTAAGCACGAAGACCGTGGAGGCACATACGCCATCCTTTGCCTTCCCATCTTCCATTAGAGACGTTACGCCACAAGAAGACATCTATCAGAAAACTTTTGCCGCAGATAGTTTAGTTGTACTCAAAGGGAGAGTGCTGGATGCAAAAGACCATACCCCTATACCAGGAACAATGGTGCACCTCAAAGGCACTTCAGAGGCCGCCCCTACAGATGCAAACGGATACTTTTCACTAGGTCTTCCACCGGCCATAGAACCCAAAGAACAAACGGTTATTTTCTCCTTCATCGGCTATAAAACCCAGGAGAGAAAAGTGTCAGAATTACTTAAGCGAGACATACTAATCATTTCAATGGCAACCGATGACCATTGGATAGGGGAAGTTGCCGTAGCGGATTATGGCAAATGGTATTCTCCACGTCGCTTATACTTCAGGGTTAGAAATCTCTTCCGCTGATAGCCTGTTTTTGCCCCACTTTTCAGAAACCAGCTCAAAAAAGAAGCCATGCCTACTCGCCAACTCACCGTCACCATACCACAGCCTTGCCACGAGGATTGGGCCTCTATGACACCCCAGAATAAAGGCCATTTCTGCCAAAACTGCCAGAAAACGGTAGTGGATTTCACCATGATGTCTGATGCGGAGATGGTAGATTTGTTAGGGAAAGAAAATACTTGTGGGCGTTTCAGGTCAAACCAATTAGGAAGAGAGTTAACAGCTCTTCCCGTACCCTCAAGAAAGTGGGCTTGGCGACCAGCCTTGCTGGGCCTATTTGCTTGGTTCAGTTCCAAGACGGCAGAAGCACAGACATCAAATGCATCAATTCCTGCACAGGACCGTGCGCAGGCCTTACCTTCTATAATCCGCGATTCCGCCGTAACCCCTTCTTCTGTTTACAGAGGCATAATTGTAGATTCTATCAGCCTGGAGCCCATACCTGGTGTCACTGTGCAAGTCGCGGGAACTTCTATAGCAAAACCTACCGGCGTTCACGGAGAATTTGAAATTATGTTTCCGGAGGGGACAGCCACAGAAAAGCTATCGCTCGTCGTCTCTTTTATTGGCTACATGACAGAAACTATTCCTCTGAAAGAATTAAACTCCAATGTTTCCAATGAAATCAGATTGCGGCTAGATCGCGCTTCCTTAATAGAAGTTGTAGTGGTGGCGGGGAATGTACAACTAGTGAGAAACCCACCGGTTCAGCAAAATAAGCCGCAGCTTAACTTCTTCCAGCGACTAAAAGAAAAGCTCTTTTAGTTTTTATTTCTAGCCTCTATTCCGGAAATCAGCCTCAAAACAGGAACTCATGTTCAGAGACAAAATCAGCCTCACCATTCCAGAACCTTGCCATGAAAGCTGGAATAAAATGACACCAAATGAGAAAGGCAGATTCTGTCAAAACTGCCAGAAAACGGTAGTAGATTTCACGATGATGTCTGATGTGGAGGTGGTAGATTGGCTGACAAAACAATCTGGGAATGGCTGCGGAAGATTCCGCGATGATCAACTCAACCGGGAATTTAGACCCAAGGCTAGCTCCAGAAAGAAATGGACTTTACCTGCTTTGGTCTTGGGTTTAGCAACATGGCTAACTGCTCGCCCAGCTGCCGCCCAGCAAATCCAACAACGCAGCACAGAAATAGAACTCTTACCAACACCCAAGACTCTACTTTCTCCCACTGCTCCTGCGCAGGACAGCACCGCTGTAGGCGGAAATGTTCTAGCAGGTAAATCAGCAGTCATAATCATTCGGCTGAATGACTCCGTGGAAACAAAGGCAGATGGTTTAGGTAATTTTCGTCTACCGTTTTCTAGAGCAATACCGCTAGAGAATCAATGGTTAGTGATTTCAGCTATTGGGTACCAAACTCACCGGTTCCGCCTTTCAGAATCGGAAAATCTTCAAGCAGTTAGGATTGCGCTGCTACAAGACAAACCAACCCATAATTCATTTCAGGGAGTATTGGGAGGTATTTCAGTGAGCGGGCTTCCAGTAAAAGACACTAGCTTTCCCAAAAACGTGCTCTACCGAATAGAAGACTTTTTTCGCTAATCCGTTTAGCACCTCTTTTCCAGAAAACGCCTCCAAAACACCCTACCTATTCAACACTACTCTAAACGTAGTACCCTTCCCTACTTCAGAGGATTTCACGAACAGCCGGCCTTGGTGGTAATTCTCAATAATCCGCTTGGCCAACGCCAGACCTAAGCCCCAGCCGCGTTTCTTAGTGGTATAACCGGGCACGAACACTTCTTCCTGCTTCGTCTTAGGGATGCCTTTGCCGGTATCCTGGATGTCCAGCGCGATGGCGTCTTTCACGTTGGCTTTCACCAGGCGAAGCGTAATGCTGCCCTTGCCTTCCATGGCGTCCACCGCGTTCTTGCAGATATTCTCTATCACCCACTCAAAAAGCGGAATGTTCACTTTGGCCGTGGTCTCCGGCGGAAACTCAGATTCTATAGAGAAAGCCACTTTGTTAGAGACGCGGTTGCGCAGGTACCCAATGGCGTTTTCCAGCACCCGTTGCAGCGGCTCGTCCTTGAGCACCGGCACCGACCCAATGTTGGAGAACCGCTCAGTGATGATTTCCAGGCGGCGCACGTCTTTACCTAGTTCTTCAATAATAGGCTCGTTCTCAAACCGGGGGCTTCCTTTAAGGTACTCGTACCAGGCCATCAAAGAAGAGAGCGGCGTGCCCAACTGGTGAGCAGTTTCCTTCGCCAGCCCCACCCACACGCGGTTCTGCTCCGCTTTGCGCGAGTAACTGAAGGCGTAATAGGCAATCACAGAAAGACACGCGATGACAGTGAGCTGCACGTACGGGTAATAGCGTAACTGCGTGAGCAACTCAGAATCCTTGTAGAAAATGTAGTTCTTGAACTCCTGCTGGTAAGACACCACAATGGGCTTATGCTGCGCCTTCATCTTGGCTATTTCGCGCTGCAAAAGCCTTTTTTTGCGGTTTTCTGAAATTTTTTCGGGAATATCAAGGTTCTTATAGGCGATAACGTTCTCTTTCTCGTCGGTTTGGATAACGGGTACGGAGCGGTTCGCGTCAATGATCTCCTCCTGGATGAACACCAGGTTGTCTGAGTCAATCTCGGCGTTGATCATGTAGCGCAGACCTTTGGCGTACAAATCAATGAGTTGCTGTTCCCGCTCAGAAAGCTTGGCTACCAACAGGTTAGTGTAGATGACGGTGGCCGCGCCAATAATCAGTGCAATGGCAATGATGAGCAGCTTTAACCTGGATTTCCTGGAATAAATGGAGGTCGGGATCATGTACAAAGGCAACGCTAGAGGAAATACGCCCGTCTAGGGATTGGGTTCTCTCTTAACGAAGATAGTAGCCCGAGCGTCTGTTATCAGCAATTTGTAATGAGTATAAATAAAAGAAAGATACAAAAGTAATTCATTATTAAAAGTATGTGCTGTAATTTTGCATGCTATTTCAAACTGCCGTATGCTTCACAACTTTAGAGCCGTCAGTCTTTCTTATAAAAAAGCTCCCTTAGACATAAGAGAGCTTATCGCCTTGGATGAGGGGTCGTGCCGACAGTTCCTGCAAACGCTCAAAAATTTCATTCAGGCAACTGACATATTAGTTCTTTCCACGTGCAACCGCACCGAGGTTTATTACACCTCTGATGATGACTACAGCCACGAGATCGTGAAGCTGCTGGGCATCAGCAAAGGCATTTCCAATATTTCCCAATACCTGGATTATTTTACCATCGTGAACGAGCATGCAGATGCCGTTCAGCACCTGTTCAACGTGGCCATGGGCCTGGACGCGCAGGTGGTGGGTGACATGCAGATCTCTAACCAGGTAAAACAAGCTTACCAGTGGAGTGTAGACAACGAGGCCGCCGGACCATTCCTGCACCGCCTGCTGCACACCATTTTCTTCACCAACAAGCGCGTAGTACAGGAGACCTCGTTTAGAGACGGCGCTGCCTCTACATCTTACGCTGCCCTTGAGTTAGTAGAAAGCCTTACCGCCGATATCGCCAACCCTAAAGTTTTGGTAGTTGGTTTAGGCGAGATTGGCGCCGATGTGTGCCGCCACCTCTCTGATTCAGACTTCCAGAACGTGAAGATCTCTAACCGCACCAAAGCCAAGGCCGAGATTCTGGCCGAAGAGTGCGGCCTGGAAGTGGTTCCGTTCGAGAACCTGGTGGAAGCCATGAAAGAGGCCGATGTCATCATCTCCTCCGTAGCCCGTGATGAGCCATTCTTCACCAAGGAAATGGTGAGCCGCCTGAACGTGCTTACCTACAAGTTCTTCATTGACCTGAGCGTGCCCCGCAGCGTTGAGCCGCAGATAGAGCAGATTCCGGGTGTGCTGGTGTACAACATTGACACCATCCAGAACAAAGCCTCTGAAGCCCTGCAACGCCGCCTGGATGCCGTGCCGCAGGTAAAGCAGATCATCAAAGAATCCATTGCCGGTTTTGAGGACTGGAGCAAGGAGATGAACGTGTCGCCAACCATCCAGAAGCTGAAGAACGCGCTGGAGACCATCCGCCAGGAAGAGATGGCGCGGTACATGAAGAAACTCTCTCCGCAGGAAGCCAAGCACATGGATGACGTAACTAAGTCCATGATGCAGAAGATCATCAAGCTGCCGGTACTGCAACTCAAAGCCGCCTGCAAACGCGGCGAGGCCGAAACCCTCATTGACGTGCTCACCGACCTCTTCGACCTGGAGAAACAATCCGCCGAGAGCCACTCCTAACTAGAATTTCATTATTGACCATACCAATCGGGACGTTCCTCCAAAGAGCGCCCCGATTTTCTTTTTGCGGATACCCTGAACGATGTTTCTGTTGCAGGCCATTGTAGGGGCAGTCCCTTGTGGTTGCCCGCATGCCGGAGCAAAAGCGAAAGGGCAACCACAAGGGATTACCCCTGCAATCGTTTTCTGCCTCCTTTCAAAAAAACAAGGCACAAACAGGAAACTTAGTTAATTTCACTCGCCATTGTTGGTGTTATCACCAACAATCCATTCGGCGTCTGCTACTCCCAAAAGGAAACCACCAAATCCATTTTAAGCCTGTTTTCTTGAAAAGGGGCCCTAAACAGAAAACATCACCGGCTACGCTTTATCTTGGCGCCATGAAAAAGCTGCTCCTCGTCCTCTCCCTGGCTTTATTGTCTTTCCCAAGCCTTGCGCAAGTGAAATGGTCTCCTTCCCCAACGCACCAAGCAGGGCTGCCGACCTCAGTGAAAGTGTTTACTACATCAGACTCGCTGGATGGTAAGCCGTTTAGAGCCTATTACTTGGAAGCAGACCTCAAAGACCCCAAACTGGAGATCGTGGCCAGGGTTGGCAACGGCCAGCGCTTTACGCCCAAGCAGTACTATGAGCAGGAAACCGGCAACGTGCTGGCAGTAGTGAACACCACCTTCTTCTCCTTCGCAGACAACAGCAACCTGAACCTGGTCATCAACAACGGGAAAGTTCTGGCTATGCAAGCGCCAGTGTGGCGAAAGAACCCCAACGGCACTGATACGCTCACCTATTATCCTACCACCGGCGTCATCGGGTTCTTCCGCAACCGCACCGCCGATGTGGCTTGGGCATACAATGTGGGCAAGAAGAAGAAAACCATGGAACTGGCGGCACCTTATGCTGCCGGAACCAATGGACAGCCGGCGCCGGCACCTTCCAGGCGCACCGCCAGGCACATGAAACGCTGGAAACCGCAAACCGCCGTAGGTGGCGGGCCGGTGCTGGTGCAGGATGGCAAAGTACATGTCACCGCTCAGGAAGAGATGCGCGGCGGCGCCAGTTTCATCGGGCCCAATCCGCGCACGGTGATGGGCTATACCCCAGACCAGAAACTGATTATCTTGATGGTGGAAGGTCGCAACAAAGGCATTGCCGAGGGGGCCAGTTTAGACCAGTTGGCCCAACTGATGGTGAGCCTGGGCTGCCGTGAGGCCGTGAACCTTGACGGCGGTGGCTCCAGTGCGCTGTACGTTAAAGGAAAAGACACCATCAAGCCCTCAGACAAAGAAGGCCAGCGGCCGGTGCCGGCCGTGCTGGTGCTTAAATACAAGGAGTAGGGAAAAGCCTAAAAAATTAAAACCGTTTCTGGCCTACTTTCTTGAAAACAGGCTGGAAACGGTTCCGGGGATACTTACTTGACGGGGGAAACTAGCAGAAAGGAATGTTACAGGTCGCCGCAACACTCCTCCAGGCAGTCAATCACATCAATCAGCTTAGGGATGGAGAGAGAATAATAGATCTTGGTGCCAACCTTGAAAGACGAGAGCACCCCCTTGTCTTTCAGCGTGATCAAGTGCTGTGAGGCAATGGCTTGCGGTAAATCCAGGTATTGGTAGATCTCCGTCACAGTCATCTTGTCTTCCTTACCCAGAAGATCCACGATGGCCAACCTTTTTGGGTGCGCCAATACCTTCAGCATTGAGGCAGCCTTATCAATCTTCTTAGATTCCACTCTGGATAATAAACTTTTCATAAGGACACACAAAAATCAATACTACAATAGACGCGTCTCCGCGCCTTTAAACCCGCCCTGCAACCCGTTTTGCTTCATACCTGAACATTACGTTACTTTAACGCATGGCGACTTACCATGTTATAGGTATTATGTCGGGCACTTCGTTAGACGGAGTTGACTTGGCTTATTGCAGATTTACGTATAATGATGACAATTGGATATATAAAATACTTAATACTGAAACAGTTCCATATTCAAATATTTGGGAACAGCGCCTGGCGGGCCTCACGGAGGTTTCTGCCGCTGAAATAATCGCCACAGACCGCGCCTACGGGCACTTTTTAGGAGAGCTGACCAAAGACTTCGTGGCGAAAAATAATTTGGCGGTTGACTTCATCGCCTCGCACGGCCACACGGTTTTCCACCAGCCCCAACTGCACATCACGTTCCAGGTGGGCAGCGGCGCCTACCTGGCCGCCGAGGCCGGTCTGCCTGTGGTCTGCGACTTCAGAACCCTGGACATTGCCCTGGGCGGACAAGGCGCCCCGCTCGTACCCATCGGGGACCGATTGCTGTTCTCTGAGTATGATTTCTGCCTGAACCTGGGCGGCATCTCCAACATCTCGCAGGAAGGCCCAAATCACCGCGTGGCGTTCGATATCTCCTGCTGCAACATGCTCCTGAACCCCCTGGCCGAGCAACTGGGCCAGCCCTACGACAAAAACGGAGACCTCGCCCGCACTGGCCAGTTTGACCAGACCCTCTTCGATCAACTCAACGAGCCCGCCTATTTCACGGCTCCTTTCCCCAAATCAATAGGAAAAGAGTGGGCCGATACCCATAGCCTAAAAACGCTGCAAGCCTCTACCGCCACAGTAGAGGACAAATTGCACACCGCCTGCCACCACATCGCCTGGCAAATAGCCCAATCGGTAAGGCGCTACACGCCTCAGGGCCGGGGCAAACTGCTGCTTACTGGCGGAGGCGCCTTCAATTCTTTCCTGGTGGAGCAGATCAGGTACTACCTGGGCCCCAACTTTGAGGTAGTAGTCCCCGAGCCCGAGCTTGTCAACTTCAAAGAAGCCCTCATCTTCGCTTTCCTGGGCGTGCTGCGCTGGCGACAGGAACCCAACTGCCTCCGCAGCGTCACCGGCGCCCGCCACGACAACTGCGGCGGTGCCATCTACTGGAACTGAGTTCCGGGGCTGTTTTAGGGAAATAGGCACAAAACGTTATTCTGAGGCTCTCGCCTCACGGAAGTTGCAAACTGCCGGTCATTTTGGGTCCAAGTCACAGACTTGAACCATGCTAAATATAGAAGACCTCACAATATAGGAGACCTCACAGGTTTTCAAATCCTGTGAGGTCTGAGGCGTTCCTAACAGTGTATTCCCTTTTCCAGCCTTTCGGTGGAGCGCCTTGTCAGGTTCCGGTGCCGTAAGGCATTGCGACTGAAAGGAGCAAAGGAAGCTGGCGCAGCGCGAGACCGGAAGGCGGGGCCTCGCGGCCGTGAGCGCACGGAGGGAAACGATGAAACAATAAAGCTCATGCACTCACGCAAACTGCAGTACCACGCCAGCACAAGCGTACTACAATTGCACAAAGCAACCTTCAACCCAAGTTCCCCTATATAGCGTCAGCAAAACTTAAAATTCCCATTAGGCTAACAAGCGTTATGCCGTACCTTTGCGGGAGAACGCAACCCCAAACCTTTATGAAAGACCTCCTCGCCAAATTTGAGAACAAGCGCCCTGAAATCGTTTTTGAGTGGAAAGATGCTGAGACCGAAGCCGAGGGCTGGGTGGTCATCAACTCTTTAAGAGGCGGGGCAGCCGGCGGAGGGACGCGTATGCGCAAGGGCCTGGACAAGCGCGAGGTGGAGTCGCTGGCTAAAACCATGGAGGTGAAATTCACGGTTTCCGGTCCAACTATTGGCGGCGCAAAATCGGGGATCAACTTTGACCCGGCAGACCCCAGAAAGCAGGGTGTGCTGGAGCGTTGGTACCGGGCGGTGTACCCGTTGCTGAAGAACTACTACGGCACCGGCGGTGACCTGAACGTAGACGAGATCCATGAGGTGATTCCCATCACGGAGGAATACGGCCTGTGGCATCCGCAGGAAGGCATTGTGAACGGACACTTTAAGGCCACCGAGCCGCAGAAGATAAACAAACTGGGCCAGTTGCGCCAAGGTGTGAGCAAGGTGCTGGAAGATGCCCACTACTCCCCTTCCCTTTCCCGCAAATACACCGTAGCTGATATGATCACGGGATACGGCGTGGCCAAGGCGGTAGCGCATTATTATGAACTATGGGGCGGCGAACTGCAAGGCAAGCGCGCCATCATCCAGGGTTGGGGGAACGTGGGCGCGGCAGCCGCTTACTACCTGGCGGCAGAAGGTGCTAAAATTGTGGGCATCATAGACCGCGTGGGCGGACTCATCAAAGGAGAAGGCTTTTCTTTTGACGAGATCAACGCTTTGTTCCAGAACCGGGTGGGCAACACTTTAACGGCCGATAACCTTCTCTCCTTCGAAGAAACGAACAACCGCATTTGGGATCTGGAGGCCGATATTTTTATTCCGGCGGCGGCATCCCGGCTAGTGTCTACTGAGCAGATTGAACGCATGAAGCAGCACGGCCTGGAGGTGATTTCCAGCGGGGCCAACGTACCATTCAAAGACCCGGAGATTTTCTTCGGGGCTACGGGCGAGTTCGCTGACCAGCAGGTGTCCGTCATCCCGGACTTCGTGGCGAACTGCGGCATGGCACGCGTCTTTGCCTACCTCATGGAGCAGGACGTGGAAATTACCGATGAAGCCATCTTCACCGATATCTCCCGCACCATCCGGCAGGCGCTGGAGAAAGCCCATGAGCGCAATCCAAAGAAAACCGAGATCGCGAAGACCTGCTTTGAAATCGCTTTGAGCCAGTTGCTGTAAAGACCTGAACAGGCCAACCAGCGCATCTGCTGCCTGGCTTAGAATCATAAACAAACACCCTAGCCGTTTTACCTTTGATTTCACAAAATCGGGTTAAAAACGGCTGGGGTGTTTGGCATTTAAATCATAGCATGACAATCCTTTCAGAAGAGGATTGTGCCCAAGCTTTTTTTCTTACTGCTTCTTGAAGCCGGCGGCCAGCAGTTTAGCTACGTCCTGCTCCGCCACCCTTACTTTGAAGGTGCGGCCGGTAGGGCATGAACAGGCGGCACAGGTGATCAGGTCGGCAGGGGCCGGTGTCATGCCCACCTCCAGCACCGTTAATCCCTGGTCCTGCACGTACTTTTTCACGCAGACCTTTACGTCTGGGTTGTTGTTGCAGTAACCCCAAGGGTTATTGTTGCATTGCAGCTCGCTGTAAACTAGCCATTGCCCCGTGGAAATGCCACCGCCCTCTTCCGCGGCCTCAGATGGCATCTGGCAGGCCACCGCATTGAGAAACAGGCCCAGGGCAAAAATCTGGAATAAGATTTTTCGTTTCATAGATTTGCTGGTTCATTTACAAGATGACCCTTGCACCCGTGTTTTGGTTGCAGGCCGCTTTAACTTTTATAGATGCAAGAGCAAGTTTCAGATATCCTTAAGTTCGTTTTCCTGGGCAACACCGTGCAGCAGTACCTCATTTTTGTGGGCATTATGCTGTCTGGCTTCCTATTCAAAACCGTAGTCTCGCGGCTGCTTTCCACCATTCTCTTCCGCGGCATCATCAAGCGCATCAACCAGGATGTGACCAAAGAAGAGTTCAAGCGCCTGCTGGTGACCCCGCTGGAGGTGCTAGCGTTCCTGGTGTTTCTTTACATCGCCTTTGACCGGCTCAACTATCCGCCGGAACTGGGTTTGCCAGGCAAAGAGGAACTGGGCCTCAAGCGTATTCTACAACGCATTTACAGCATTTTCCTTATCTGCTCGCTTACATGGGTGATCCTGCGGCTGGTAGATTTCATCGGGATGATGTTCTCTAAACGTGCAGCCCGCACACTCTCCAAGCTGGACGACCAACTGGTGCCGTTCTTCGTGGATTTTTCCAAGGTGATCATCGTCATTATCGGGTTCTTCGTGATCCTGGGCACGGTGTTCAAGGTGAACGTGGCGGGCTTGGTGGCCGGTCTGGGGGTGGGTGGTCTGGCCATCGCGTTTGCCGCCAAGGAAAGCCTGGAGAACCTGTTGGCCTCCTTTACCATTTTCCTGGATCACCCCTTTGTGGTAGGCGACCTAGTGCAGGTAGGCGAGATTACCGGCACCATTGAGAAGATCGGCTTTAGAAGTACCCGCATTAGAACGCTGGAGAAAAGCTACGTGACGCTGCCCAACAAAAGCATGATTGACAAGCCCCTGGACAACCTTACGCTGCGCACCTTCCGGCGGGTGAAATTTGACCTCACGCTTACCTACAGCACCACCTCAGAGCAACTCAAAGCCATTGTGGCCGATATCCAGCACCTCATTGACGCTTATCCGCGCACAAACCAGGATGGCCGCGTGCGCTTCTTCAACCTGGGTCCGCACTCCAAAGACATCATGGTGCTCTACTTCATTGACACCCTGGACTACGACCAGTACATAGACGTGAAAGAGGAAATCAACTACCAGATTGTGGAGATCGTGGAAAAACACGGCGCGGAGTTCGCTTTCCCAACGCAAACGGTGTACATGAAGCAGGAAGCGTAGGAGATTTGGGGATTGGGAAATTTGAAGATGTGAGGATGGTTTAATGTAGGGGCACCCTTGTGGTTGTCCTAGCCCTGTAGCACCACCTCGTTACAGTGTAACGAGGCTACATTTTAATCCTGTAGCGACGTTACACTGTAACGTCGTACGCATTGCCACTTTGCTTCACGACTTTGTTATTATCACCACCAATGGCGAAATAAAGAACCCTTGTTTCAGTGCCGATTTCCAAAAATTGACACTGAAACAGGGGTTCTGCTTTTATCTGGAAATCAGCTTACCAGCCGGTGCCTCTGCGGCCTCCGCCTAGGATACCACCCAGCAGACCGCCTAAGCCGCCGCTGCCCATGCCGCTGCCGTAACCTCTTCGGCCGCCCAGGCCACCCAGGATAGAGGCCATAGAGCCCAGGCCGCCCATCCGGCCACCGCCGTACATGCCGCCGCCCATCATACCGCCACCTAACAGACCACCAAGCAAGCCTCCCAGGCCTCCGCCCATGCCCATACCGCCTCCCATCATGCCACCACCGTAGCCATGGCGGCGGCGGTTCATCATGCCGCTGATGACCATGGGAGCCAGGATACCCAACATGCCGGTCACCATGCCTGGGGAAATGCCCGAGTTCTTGAACATATCCCCGAAGCCGCTTTTACTCATGAAAGATTGCGAGGTAGGGTCTTCGCCTTGCTGTTGTGCCTGGTTGGCCTTGTCCACAAACTGGTCCAGGATACTGAACTGCTTCTGGTCAATGCCCAGGTATTTGCCTATCTCGGCAATGCGCTGCTGCTCATCGGCGGTGTATTCCCCGTCAGATTTCGCGAAACTGATGATGTCAGTAATGAAAGAAAAGCGCAGCGGACTGCCTTTGAGTACATCCAGGCAGCGTTGCAGGCTTATCTGCGAGGGGTTCTTGGCGATGGAGACTACTTCCTGCTGCAGGTTTTCGGGCAACTCCGCGGCCTCGCCCAGCAACTGCAGAAAGGCTAGTTCTTCTTCTGACACATGCCCGTCTGCCGAGGCAATGGTGGCCAGCGCACCCAGATAGGCGCCTTTTTCCTGATCTGAGTACTCCTTGAGAAGCGTGGTGGGTTGTTCAGCCATAGTTTTTTTGCGTTGGTGTAGAATAACACAAACGACAAGGCTAAAAACGAGTTGGCGTTTAAGGGATGTTTTCTCTAAAACAGCCCCTAAACACCAACCTGGTACTATCTCTTTTCTACTGCTTTACCGCCGCTATGATGCGCTTGAAGAACTCATCGCCGTTGGTGCCGTGCCAGCGCCAGACCACCACCAGGTCATGCTCCGGGTCTACCCAGATGGTGTTGGAACCGGCGCCCAAAGCCGCAAAACTGGTGGCCGGTGCGTTGGGCCATTGTTTTTTCTGGGTGTTCAGCCACCAGAGGTAACCGTAATCTGGCCCGTGCGGACCGGGGGTGGTGGCTTCCTTCACCCATTCTTTAGACACGATCTGTTTGTTTTTCCATTTGCCCTGCCGCAGGAACAGGTACCCGAAGCGGGCTTCGTCGCGGGTGTTGATCCAGAGGCCGCCGCCCCAACGCGTGCCGCCGCTCACGCTGGGCAGCTGTTTGCCGTCCACGTCCACCACAGAGTTCCGGTACGGCAGGTACTGCCAGGTCTCAGAGGCGCCAATAGGATCCATGACTTTCTCCTTGAGCACCTGCGGCAGGGGCTTTTTCCAGAGCCGCAGCAAAGACAGAGACATCCGGTTAATGCGCACATCGTTGTACTCATAGAAGGTGCCGGGCTCCTTCAACTCGCGGGGTTTACGCTCGCCGCTGCCAAATTCCTCTTTGCCTACAAAGGTGTGCGTCTTCCCGAAGAGCTCTCCCTCCCACTCGCTCGTCTGTTGGGCGTGGTGCTGCCAGGTAATCTTGCGGTTGTGCTCAGAGTCGTAGCCCCCGTCTTTAATGTATTGGCCCACCGGATCGTGAATGTCCTTGATCATGCCCTTGTCCACCGTGATGCCCAGGATGGTTGACAGAAAACTCTTCGCGATGCTGTAGGTTGGGTCCACGCTTTTGGTTTCGCCCCACTCGGCCACAATGTAGCCGTGCCGCAGAATGATGCCGTTCGTGCCCGCCCGGCTAGAAGGGATAGGCCCCAGCAGTTTCCCGAAAACTTCTTCCTGGTTGGAGAAATCACGCGGCCACTTAGTTTCCTGGGTCTGGGCGTACAGCACCGCCTGCGCCAGCAACTCGGGGTCCATGCCTATCTGCTCAGGGGTACGCTTTTCCCAAGCATCGCCTTTCTCCGGGTAGTAGACTTTCGCGTTCCCCGATGTGCTTTTAGAAGTAGTGGTACCGGTATTGCTCTGGCAGGCGAAGAGGCCCAGAAATACCAACGGGAGCCACGGGCGGAAATACTTTTTCATGAAGGCAGGTGCGTTCGTTTTCAGCTTGTTTTCGGGAAAATACGACAAAAACGGTTCACTCCTCTTTTCGGCCCAAAGGTAAAATCAGTTCACTAGGCGGAGGTCATGGCTTGCTCCAGGCCTGAAAACCTGTGCCACTAAGTTCGACTCTAGTCAGGTTTTGCCAGCCTTTACCCAACTACCGCAGACATGAACAGACTTTTTCTCCGTCTTATCATTCTCTTTAAAGAGTGAGTAGCTTCCTGCAAATGAATATTTTACCTCCGCTTTCCGTCTCAGGCGCCCACCTGTCGCATAAATTTTTATCTACTTTTTTGGGCCAGCATTTGGTGATTAAAATTCTACCTGCCATATTTGCATCATCAAACGGAGACAACAGGTCTTCTACCGATAAGGGATGTTAGCTCAGCTGGTTCAGAGCATCTGCCTTACAAGCAGAGGGTCGCTGGTTCGAATCCAGCACGTCCCACTAAGGAAAACCTCTCCTTCTAGAGAGGTTTTTTTATGGAAAGATTACCCTTGAGGACACACGGTCTTCAACACCACAAGTTTGGGATGTTAGCTCAGCTGGTTCAGAGCATCTGCCTTACAAGCAGAGGGTCGCTGGTTCGAATCCAGCACGTCCCACTTAAGTAAAAAGCACTTATCAGGTTCGCCTGGTAAGTGCTTTTTTGTTTTATGGCTATTTTATGGCTTTTGCCCTCAAACTGAGTTGCGGCAGCTCATTTCCCTTTCCAACTCTTCAGGCTCACTGACCCTTGCTTTTGCATCAGGGTTTCCACCACGTATCTGCCCAGTTCTCGGCCCATGGCCAGGCCTACCTCATTGTCTGACCGGAAGTGGATGCCGGCGTAGAACCTTGAATCGGCGCAGTCTTTGGCTAGTTTCCGAAAATGTTCTGCATCGGCGGGGAAGAAGTAAGACAGGATCCCGCATGACGTGGAGGCCGCGGCGGCGTGGCCCGATGGATAACCAGGGAAGGGCGGCGTGGAGATCAGGGGCTTGTAGGTGGAGTCATACTGGTTGGGCCTGACGCCCCAGTAGGCGTACTTGGCATCCATAATGGCGATGGCTGCGTCATGGTAGCCGGTACTCAACACACAGTAAATGCGGGCTGCTGCGGGGGCGTCATCCTGCAGGCGGTACTCAAACATTTTCTTGCCGGCCAGATCGGTCCAGAGGTCTCCGCTGTTAGCCCAGAAGTAGGCGGTGGCGGCAGATTTGAACGTCTGCTTGAATTCTTTCATCTCCTTCATGTCGGCGGCGAAGTCTGGGGGAGCGGGTGGCCTGAACTGGCTAGCCGACTTCAGCACCAGGGGCACATAGGAAACCAGGTTGATGCCCACCGGGTACTTGCCGGTCCACTTCTTAGGGTCTTTGTTCATTTCACCCTTCCAAACCGTGGCCGAGCCGTCCTGCTTCGCCTTTTCTATAACCTGCTTGGCTACCTCTTCGCCCAGTTTCCAGCCGGCTTCCACATCGCTGGGGAACTGCACGCCCGCATCTATGCGCGACTGGGCCGCGGCCCGCCCCAGCTGCAGAATGGAATCGGCTTTGGCAGGGAAGAAATAGGCCAGCACGTGGGCGGCCGCGGCGGCCGTTACCGTGTGCTCACAGGGGTAAGAAAAAGTTTGTGGTGCATTGATGGCAGGCTTCAGCGAAGGGTCTACCTGGTGGGGACGTTTCCTTTGGTATTTGGCTTTCTCGCGCCAGGCCAGCACCGTGGCGTCATAGATGGCCATGTTCATCCACGCTGAGGGCATCCTTAACGCTACCTCAAACTTCTGGGCGGTTAACTCGGGCACCAACTGGTTCCAGCGGTAGGCCGGGGCGCCCGCATCCCAGTATTTGATCGTCTTCATTTTGGTCTCGTCAAGTTTAGCCACGCGCTGTTTAACGGTGCGCAGTTCAGCTTTTAACACCGCTGAAGAAGGGGGCGGAAGTACGGTTATTTGCTGCTCCCTATCCACCAACCAGGTATTCCAGTTGGCTGCCTCATAACCTGGAGACTGGGAGAAACACGGAAAGAACACCCCATTGGCGAAGAACAGGGTAAAAAATAGGAGCCTAAATTTTCTTTGAGGATTTGTGAGGTGCATAATGGTTAGACTAAATGAGTTGGGCTAAAAAGTTTGCGCAGTTTGACTCCGTTTTTACATATAGAAACTTATATATTGAAACGGATTCCTGATGATCAGCTGGAGCTCCCGGGGATGATGACACAAGGATATACAATAAAACTGAAGGCAAAAGCGGCCGTCAACAGACAGCACGCTTTGGTCAACAAACAACGTTTTTAAGCCGATTAGCAGAAAACAGCCCCAAAACAAAAGAGCGTATTTCTAAATAAGGAGAAGCGTTCGGAACACAGCCCATTGACCTTGACCGGTTGTCTGTGCGCGGCAAACCACCTTCTATAGACAGCCATAAGAACGGATTCAGATTTACCGAAATAAATCCCATAATTAGCAGCATGAAGAAAACACTGGATAGAAAGCGGGTGACACTCTATGCGGGCATAGGGCTGGTCTTTCTGTTGCTCTGGCTGTTTTCTGATCTGGCCAAGAACCCCGATTCCTTTGGGCAAAGGGCGCTGAATAACATTTGGCGGGTGAGTTATGTGGTGGTGCTCAACTACGTGCTGTTTGAGTTTACCCTGGCCCGGGTAAGCTGGAAAAGGATCTTCAGCTCGCTGTTTCTCTTTGTGGCCCACGTCATGCTGTACTCCTGGGGCTTGTATGCCTGGCGGTTCATAGGCATCCAGCTGGGGGTTTACACTGCGTTGAAGACCTTTCCCTCGGCGGAGGCAGGGGCCACGGAGCAGATGGGGTTCAGCGTAATGTCTATCTTCTTCTTCGGGGTGATCAGGCACATTTATGACTTTATCCAACTGAAGCATGCTGCCCAGCAACTCCGCATTGAAAAGCAGGAGGCAGAGCTGAACTACCTCAAGTCGCAGACAAATCCGCACTTTCTCTTCAACACCCTGAACAACATCTATTCCCTGGCCCGCGATAAGTCTGATTTGGCTCCGGAGTCCATCCTGCGGCTTTCTAAGATCCTGCGGTTTATGCTCTATGAGGCCGGCGGCTCTTTTGTAGCCATAGAACAGGAATTGAAAATCATCAGCGACTACCTCGCCCTGGAGCAGCTGCGCTATGATGAGACTTTGCGGGTCAATTTCAACTATGACGTGGAAGACATGAAGCAGGCCTTACCGCCATTATTGCTCATGCCGCTGGTGGAGAATGCGTTCAAACACGGCGTGTCCGAGACCCGAGATCAGCCCTTCGTGGACATCCATTTATCCGTGAACAAGCGGCAGTTGGTGTTTATCGTAAAGAACTCTACGGAGGCATCGTCAGAGGAAAGGCCGGTGAAAGAGAACATCGGGCTTTCTAACCTCAGGCGGCAACTGGAACTGCTTTACACAGATTACAGCCTTTCTGTGCAACCCGGTGACTATGTGTTTACGGCAACTTTGAAAATAAACCTCGCCAGCCATGTCTAACATCAAGTGCATCATAGTGGAAGACGAGCCCCTGGCCGTGAAGGTCCTCGCCGATTACGTGTCGCAGGTGCCGTTCCTGGACCTGCAGGGAACCTTCAAAGACGCAATCCTGGCCACGGACTACCTGCGTGACCACGCCGTGGACCTCATCTTTCTGGACATCCACCTGCCTAAACTGAAAGGAATGGCTTTCCTGAAAACGCTCGCGAATCCGCCTGAGGTCATTATCACCACCGCCTACCACCAATACGCCGTGGAGGGTTTCAACCTGAACGTCACCGATTACCTCTTAAAGCCCATTGAGTTTGAGCGGTTTCTGGTAGCGGTTAATAAAGTAAAAACCGCCCATAAAGATAAACCGGGCACTCCTGCCCTTCCCCAGGAAGCCAAAGATTATCTGTTCCTGAATGTGCAGAAGAAGAAGGTGAAAATCCTGTTCTGTGATATCCTGTACATAGAAAGCCAGAAGGAATACATCAAACTGGTCACTACCAAAGGAGAATACCTTTCCAAGATGAGCACGCATGAGATTGAGTCTCTACTGCCGGCTCATCTTTTCAAAAGGATTCACCGCTCGTTCATTGTGTCTAAAAACAAGATAGACTCTTATACCATGGAGGAGGTGGAGGTGAATGGCGTCTCCATCCCTATCGGGCGGGGCTACCGAGATGTGCTGGCGGAACTGTAATGCTAAGTCCCACTCTTGTAACAAAAACCAATACCTGCTATAGCTGAAAAGCGGTTTACACCCGGTGGCTGCCAGCCTTCTTTTTCACTTTCCGCATGGCAGAAGACGAGACGAAGTAAAGCACAAACCCAGACAGGACCGTTATCAGCCCGAAAAACGAAAAAGCCTTTAAAAGCAAATTCCCTATGTTATCGCGGGTTTGGAAATCCATGGTGTGCAGCATCCAGAGGAAGTCAAACATGCGCCACTGGTTGTGCCGGATGGCCTGGAAAGTGCCCAGCTCCGCAGAGACATACACCGTGCAATTGGGTTCGCTGAAAGTAACAGCCCAGGCGGGCAGAGGCTTCTCGCGGTATTCATGGTGGCCACCCACCTCGGTGAGGTACTCTACTTTCTCCACCTGGGCTGGTGCCACTACGTTATTTAGGGCAACCTGCACCGCAGTCTCCTTGTTGAGTGGCGCCATTAATTGGCCTGTTGTGGCATTGGCCAGTTGCACCTTGCTGCTGGCGCCTGCGTGTCCGCCGCCGTGCGCGTCACCTTGCTGGGCATTTTGGGTAGTATCTTCCTTGGAGAAGTAGCGAATCTGGTATGTGGGCAAACCCAACACCTCCACCAACTGAATGGAGTTGATAGAATCCACAGCGGTAGTGGCCTGTAGTTCCCTCAGGGGTATTTGCGGGGAAACCAGGTTCAGGGCGGCGGGCAGATACCTTTTCTCTTTCCGGAGGTGATCGCCGTGCACCTTGTCTATGTCATTCCAGCTAAAGTACAAGCCGCCCAAGGTCCAGAAAAGGAACTGAATGCCCAGAATAACCCCAAAATAGCGGTGGAACTTCCGGATATAGTAATGCCTGCTTCTTACCATACCGGCAATTTACGACAAGAGACAGATTAGCCGCAGCGTCCATCATTTTTATGGCTGTTTTCTGAAAACAAGCCCTAAAACGACTTTGCTTTTGCGTGGTTAGTGGTTGTGCCCGGCCATGGGGTCTGAGCCTTTCTTCAGCACATATTCACTGTAGAGCAGGTAGGCGCCCGTCACCACCACGGTGTCTTTCTCGGTAAGGCCGCTGTTAATGGCCACTTGGTTCGCACTTTCCTTGCCCAGGGTCACCATTCTGGAGGCAAACGTATTCTTGCCCCTCTGCACCCAAACGTGCGCCCCTTTGGAGTCCCGGATCACCGCATCCAGCGGCAAGGTCAGGGCCTGGTTTGCAGCCGCCGGCAACGTGATAGTGGCCTGGGTTCCCGGAATCAATCTTCCCTGCGGATTGGGTAAAGCAACCCGTGCCACCACTACCTGGCTGTTCTGCCGGAACTCAGGGTTGATGAAAGATATTCTGGTTTTGATGGGAGAAGTGGCTCCGGGCACGGTGACTTCCACCTGCGTGCCTACCTTCAGTTGGTTTGCTTCCTGCGCGTACAGCTCCGCCTCGGCCCAGATACTCCCGAAGCGGCTCAGCCGGTACAGCGGACTTCCTTCAGCCACGTACATTCCCTCGGCGGCGGAGATCTCCGTCACGGTGCCCGAGGTGGGCGCCACAAACGTGATGCGGGTGTCAAACCGGCGGGTACGGCCAATGCGGTTGATTTGCGCGTTGGTAAGACCCGATAGCTGCAGTTTTCTTTTGGCAGCATTCAGAATGGAAGCAAACTGTTGCTCGCCGGGGAAAGCCTTCACCTGGTCCAGTGCCAGCAGGTATTCCTGCTCCAGCGTGAGCAACGTCTCGCTATATAGGTCATAGAGCGGTTGCCCTTTGCGGATGGGCTGGCCCGTTTCCTTCACGTACAGCCTTTCAATGCGACCCGCCGCCCGGCTGCTGATCAGATCGGCCTGGGTCTGGTCCACCACCAATCTTCCCGTAAGCACCGTATTGCTGCCCACTTGCCCCATCCGGGCCGGGCGTGTGGTTATGTTGCCCAGTTGAATTTGGTTATCGCTGAGCATGATGCTTTCCGTTTTAGGGCCGTTTTTCTGATTTTGCACCGGAACTAAGTCCATCCCGCAGATGGGGCATGAACCCGGCTTGTCCTCTACAATCTGCGGGTGCATGGGACAGGTATAGGAGCTGGCCGTTTTGGCCTCGGTTTTCTGTTTTTGGACCGGAACCAGATCCATGCCGCAGACCGGACAGGAGCCGGGCTCGTCTTCCACTATCTGGGGGTGCATGGGGCAGGTGTAGGTGGTGCCCGCCTCGGCGTGCTGGTGCTCGTCTTTTCCGGTACAGCCCACCACAAAGACGGCCAGCAACACGAAGAATAGGTTCTTTAAAGTTCTCATTGGTTATTCTCCTCCACCCTGATAAAGCTTTCACTGTCTACCAGGAACTGCGCGTTAGCGGCAATCACATCCTGCGCGGTCAGCCCTTGTACAACTTCCACCCGTCCGTCGGCGCGCTGGCCCACCTGCACGGAAACCGGTTTAAACACCCCATTGACTTTGAGGAAAGCCACAGACTGGGTACCGATGTCCAGCACGGCTTCTTTGGGCACCCACAAGGCCGAACCAGTGCTGTAGCTGGTTTTTCCGGTGATGACCTGTCCGATCAAAGCGGAATTCCCCTGCGCCGGTAAGGAAGCCCGCACCCGGGCAAAGTTCTCATTCGCCTCGAAAACCGGCTCCACCAGGTTCACGGTAGACTGCAGCGTTTTCCCCGGCAGTTGGTTGAAAGTGATGGTCACCGGCGTTCCCTTTCTGAGCTGATTCACCAAATTGCTAGCCACGTTGAACTGCGCCCACACCTGCGAGGCATCTACCACTTTGAGCAGCGCCTGCCCAGTGGTCACGTACATCCCCTCCCGAATGGCGAAGCCTCCACCCTGCCCTGGTGCCGAAGGGGTGCTTGCGCCGGGCGCTGCCCCTCCTGCGGGAGCCGCACCGCCCCCCATGCCGCTCATCCCATCTCCTCCACCCGCAGACGCGGCAGCAGAAGGAGCCACGGTTGGCGCTGCGTTAACAGCAGGGTCAAGCACGTAGCCCGTGTAAGGACTGAACACCGGGAAAGTATAAGACTCTCTGCCCGTTCTGGCCAGTTGCTTGATCTGCGCTTCGGTGACGCCTAAGAGCCGCAGCTTTTGCCGCGACCCCGAGATAAGCGCCGAGTTGCCGGGGTCATTCTGCAACAGGTAAAGGAGTTCTTTCTGGGCGGTCACCAGTTCGGGGCTGTAGATATCGTAGAGCCGTTGGCCTTTGCGCACCGGTTGGTAGTTGAATTTAACGTACAGTTTTTCAATTCTTCCCCCAAAACGCACCGGGATGATGTACTGGCGCCGCGTGTTATAGGTCACCACGCCGTTCATGGTGATCTCATTCTCCACCTGCTCCTGCACCGGGTGCGTGGTTTGGATGGAAGAAATCACCGTCTGATTCGCGGGTTGCAGCAGGTAGTTCAGGTCGGTTGGCACGACGGTGGCTGGCGCATCTGCGGGTTGTTTGGCCACCAGGTCCATGCCGCAGATGGGGCAGGAACCGGGTTTGTCCTGCACAATCTGCGGGTGCATGGGGCAGGTGTATTCCATGGCGTGGACGGCTGCTTCGGTTCCCGCGCCGTGCTTGTCTTTGCAGGCCGAGAAAAAGAACGGCAACAGCAGGATGAGCAACCCTATCAGCTTATTTCTCCAGTTCTTTCTCATAGTTCACACCAATCAGGTAAAGCTGTTCCAGGTTGTTGAGGTATTCCATTTGGGCCATGTTCAGGGCTTCCCAGGCGTCAATGACCAGGGGCAGCTGGCTTGTGTTCTGCTCGTAGCTCAGGAGCGTGGTTTCATAGTTGCGCCGCAGCGCCGGAATAATCTTCTTCTCGTAGTTCTGCACCTGGGTGCGTTTGGCCTGCAGCTCCAGCCCCATGCTGGCCACCATGTTGCGGGCCTCGTTCAACAGGTTTTCGCGGCCCTTCTGCATGCCTTGTATCTCCAGGTTCATGGCCTTGAGATTGGACTTGTACATTTTTGAAGACCAGGGCGCGATGGGAATGGAGACCATACCCATAAGCGTGTACACTTGGGGCATCATCTTGTCGCGGGGCATCATGTTCTCAAAACGTACCCCAAACTCCGGCTTGCGTTCCATGTTCTCCAGCCGTAGGTTGAGTTGCATGGACTCAATGGTGCGGTCTATCTGGCGCACATCGCTGCGGGCGGTGCTCAAAGCTGCGGTATCCGGTAAGGGCAGCAACTCCGGAGTCTGCACGGTAGTGTCTATCCTGAAACGGGTTTCGGCGGGCAGATTCATAAGCATGTTCAGCTGGATGTTCTTTAGGATGATCTCGCTGTCGGTCATGGTGAGCATGTTTTCCACTTCGCCCAGGCGGCCTTCGGCTTTGTAGATACTGCCCAGCGAGCTTTGGTTATAAGGGTAGCGGACCTTGCTCAGCTTGAGCATGAACTGCATGATGCGCTGGCTTTCGCGCAGCACCGACTTTTTCTTCTCCAGCACCACCCACTGGTAATAGGCGGTCTTGGCCTGCGCCCTGAACTGGTTCATCATCACCTGGTGCTGTTCTTCTTCTATGGAGGCCCTGGATTGCAGGTACTTTTCCTTGGCCTTCAGCTTCGCCGGATTGGGAATGTCCTGTTCAATGGCGGTCATCAGCATGCCTTTATCGCGGTCTTCCATCACCGTCTGGCCCGGGTACGGCACCATGAACACCCCTGCACCCACCATGGGCGCCATCCAGCTTCGGGCACCTTTGGCGGATTCTTTTATCGCCTGGGTTCGCAGATCATGCTCCTGCAACATGAGGTTGTTGAGGTGCACGGTATGGATAACGGTTTCCAGGGTATACACCTCCTGGGCCCTGGAACTGAGCGCTGGCAGCAGCAACAGGCCGGCTAAAAGGTAGTTCTTATAATTAATGCTTAACATCGTAGATTTCTAGTTTGCCGTGTTTCTTCAGCTCGTACTCTTTGGTCATTTCAAACACCACGGGGGTCACCAGCAGGATGTGGATGGACGAGGAGAACACCCCGCCAATCAAGGGTAGCACAATGGGCAGCATCACATCGGTGCCCACGCCGGTAGCCCACAGAATGGGAATCAACCCGAACAGCGAGACAGAAACAGTCATGATTTTGGGGCGCAACCGCTTGGCCGCCCCCTGGAACACATATTCCCGGATATCCTGCTTGCTGATCGTCTGGCTGGAGTTGCCTTTGAGAGCAACCAGCTCGTTCATGGCTTCGTTCAGGTACACCACCATCAGCATGCCCGTCTCCACCGCCATCCCGAACAAGGCAATAAAGCCCACCGCCACGGCTACGGACAGGTTGATGCCGTAGAAGTACACAATGAACACGCCGCCCACCAAGGCAAAAGGAATGGTGATTAGGTTGAGCAAGGCCTCCTTGAAGGATTTGAAGGAGAAGTACAGAATCAGGAAGATGATGAGGAGCACCAGCGGGATAATGATCTTCAAGGTCTGGTTCGCCCTGAGCTGGTTTTCCCACTGCCCGCTCCACTCCAGGTGGTAACCATTGGGCATGCCCGTCACCTGCTGATTGATGGTGTTGATGGCTTCCTGCACGGTGCTGCCCAGATCGCGGTCCCGCACGTTGAACAACACGGCTCCGCGCAGCTGCGCGTTCTCCGAGGCGATCATGGGCGGCCCATCCACAAACCGGACATCGGCCACGGCCGAAAGCGGCACGGTTCCCGCTGTCCCGGATTGGATAGGGATGCGGCGGATGCGGTCCAGGCTGTTGCGGTACTCCTGGGCCAGGCGCAGGTTAATGGAGAAGCGTTGGCGGCCCTCAATGGTGTTGCCAATGGTCATGCCTCCTAGCGCCGACTCCACAATGCTGTTCACATCATCCACCGACAGGCCGTAGCGCCCCAGTTCCTCGCGCCGGGTCTGGATCTCCAGGTACCGGCCGCCGGTCACCGGCTCAATGTACAGGTCCTTCACGCCCTCCACCTTTTGCAGGGCATTGCGCACTTTCTCGGAAACCGCGGCAATGGAATCCAAGTTTTGTCCGTAGACCTTCACGCCTACATCCGTCCGGATGCCGGTGGCCAGCATGTTGATGCGGTTGATGATGGGTTGTGTCCAGCCGTTGATCACACCCGGGATCTGCAGTTTTTGGTCCAGTTCCGCGATGATCTGGGCTTTGGTCATACCCTCGCGCCACTGGGACTGCGGTTTGAGCTGGATAATGGTCTCAATCATACTGATAGGCGAGTTATCCGTGGCGGTGCTGGCCCGGCCGGCTTTGCCCAACACCTGCTCCACCTCGGGCACCGACTTGATGATTTTGTCCTGCACCTGCAGAATGCGTTTGGCCTCGGCGTTGGAGATATCGGGCAGGGTGACGGGCATGAACAGGATGGAGCTCTCGTCCAGCGGCGGCATGAACTCAGAGCCCAGGCTCATGAGCATGGGAATACTCACCAGCAGCGCCAGCAGGTTCACCCCGATGGTGGTTTTTCGCCATTTGAGGCACCAGCGCAGAATGGGGGCGTACACCCGCTCCAGCCCACGGTTGATGGGATTGGCGCTCTCGGGTTTGAACTTGCCTTTGAGCAGCAGCGACAGCAGCACGGGCGTCACGGTGATGGCCACAAAGGCATCCACAATGAGAATGAAGGTCTTGGTCCAGGCCAGCGGACTGAACAGTCTCCCTTCCTGCCCCGTGAGCAAAAACACCGGCAAAAAGGAGGTGATTATGATGATGGTGCTCCAAAACACGCTGGGGCCCACC
This sequence comes from Rufibacter aurantiacus, assembly GCF_017916345.1. NCBI lineage: Bacteria > Pseudomonadati > Bacteroidota > Cytophagia > Cytophagales > Hymenobacteraceae > Rufibacter > Rufibacter aurantiacus. Next base: position 672,742 of record NZ_JAFMSV010000004.1, on the reverse strand, counting down.
TGCCTGGAGGCTTTCTCTATGATGGTCAGTCGCGTTTGCTTATCCATTTTCTTCGGTTTGTTGGGCATCGGCTAGATGCCGGTAAGCGTTCTCCACCATCACAATGGCGTCATCCACAATCACCCCAATAGAGAGGGCAATACCCGTGAGCGACATGATGTTGGAGGTGATATCAAAGACATTCAACAGGATGAACCCGATGGCCACGGATAAAGGCAACTGGATGATGATGATGAGGGCACTGCGCCAGTGGAAGAGGAACAGAAACACAATGGCCGAGGCTACCAGCATCTCCTCTATGAGCGTGGTTTTGATGGAGTCCACCGATTCATTGATCAGCCCGCTGCGGTCATAGACAATGTTGAACTTCACGCCTTTGGGCAGGCCCGTAGACACCTCCTCCATTTTGGCTTTCACATTCCGGATGACCTCGTCGGCGTTCTCACCGTAGCGCATGACCACGATGCCGCCCACCGCTTCGCCCTCGCCGTTGAGGTCAAAGATGCCCAGGCGGCTCTCGCCCGTCATCTGCACAGTGGCAATGTCGCGCACGCTCACCGGGATGGTGTTCTGCGTGGCGATAGGGATGTTCTCTATTTCCTCGGTTGACTTAAGATAACCGGTGGTTTTGATGATGTACCCGATGTCGCTCATCTCAAACTTGCGGCCGCCGCTCTCGTTGTTGTTGGCCCTTACCGCCGCCATGACCTGAGGCACCGACAAATTGAAATAAGTGAGTTTATTGGGATCAAGGGTAATCTGGTACTGTTTCTGAAAGCCCCCAAATGAGGCGATCTCGCTCACGCCCGGCACGTTCTGCAGCGCAAATTTCACGTACCAGTCCTGTACGGCGCGCTGCTCGCCCAGATCCATTCCCGAGGCGTCCAGCGTGTACCAGAGGATGTGGCCCACGCCTGTCCCGTCCGGTCCCAGGGTGGGGATGGCGCCCTCGGGGAGCAGGCGGTTGGCGTAGTTGAGGCGCTCCAAGACCCGTTCTCGGGCCCAGTAGATATCGGTCTGGTCCTGGAAGATGATGTAGATGAAACTCATCCCGAACATGGAGACGCCCCGCACATATTTCACCTGCGGCATGCCCTGCAGGTTGGTCACCAGCGGGTAAGTCACCTGGTCTTCAATAATCTGCGGACTGCGGCCCATCCACTCGGTAAACACGATCACCTGGTTCTCCGATAGATCCGGGATGGCGTCTACCTTGCTGGTGGTCACCGAATATACGCCCCACCCGAACAGACCGGCCGCGATGAGCAGCACAATCACCCGGTTCCGGAGCGAGAAAGAAATTAAGTTGCCTATCATAGAATGATGGAATTATCCTGCCGGCGCCACGGCTCCCGTTGCCCAAGCCCTAGGGCGTTCTGAGCCTGTTTTGATGGAAACAGGCTCAAAACAACCGGGCCGGCCTGGAGCTTGGGAAGCCACTGGCGCCTGAGGCAGGACATTAAGACTTAGTGTTGATCGCCTTCGTGGTGCTGCTGGGCAGCGGCGGCAGAGTCAAGCTTCTGGCCGGGTTTTACTTCTTCCAGGAACATGCCGCACTTAGGGCATTTGCCTTTCTCCTGACTCACCACCTCGGGGTGCATGGGGCAGGTGTAACTCACGCCCGCTACCTGGGCTTCTGTGGTGGTGGTAGTTCCTTCGGCGGCTTTCTGTTCTGAGCTAGAACCGTTGCAGGCAGTGAAGAGAGTCAGGCCGAAGAAGGCCACCGCGATGTTGATTTTGAGAGATCTCATAAATAGATATGGTTTGGATAAAAGGAAAACTACCAGTCTACCTCCCGGAAACAGTTGTTCCGGCAAGGCTGTTGAAAGACACGCTCCGGCCATAGCAACGCTAGAGCCTGAGAAAAGAAGGACAGGAAAATGAAAGCGTGAATGCTGTAAAATCAGGTTAGGCAAGCAGGCAAGCCCTGGCTTAAGCCCCAGCCGCTCTGGAAGAAAATAGCGTCAGATACCCGCAGCTATGACTTAAAGCCACCCGCACAGGTCATCAAAACAGAACTGATTTTACAGAACAGAAGGCAGCCAAAAACAACAGAATAGCGGCCGCTTCTGAGAAAAGAGAGGAAAACTAGATAAGGAAACTTTGGTGCAGGATACCGATTTCTCGGCCCGAGACAGGCGGCGGCAGGGTTACCCGCGGAAGGGTCTCCAACAGCACCGGCCAAATAGCCTGGGAAAAGCCTGGGTAGCTTACCGGCTTGGCTACGGCCTTTACCACTTGCTGGGCAGAGACGCTGAAGGTACTTGTAGAGGCTACGCTCCGCTGCATCACGCAGGTGGCGTCATTGCAAGGGGCTTGCTTTTCCTTGGCCTTTTTGCTGCAGCAGCAACCAGAGTCCATGGAGAGGCTTAGCGCTACACCATCTTTCTTGCCAGCGCAACGCATAGGATCCACACGGAAGCCGAAGGAGCCCATCAAAAGGGCTACTACCAAGCTGAGGTGAATAAATCTGTGCATTGCCTTCATGTGGCTTGATGTTCAACTGTTTACTGCCTTAACGCGCTCTGTGGACCAGAGTTGTGCAAGACCTGTGTTATTACCTGCAAAAGTAAAGACATCACCGGAACTGCTGTTATACAATTTTATTCGGTTGTTACATAAATCAGACAGCCACCCTCAAAAACCTGATGTTCTTTTGCCATTAAATATAGACAAACAAAGATATTGCTTCTATTCAACCATAGCCCTTCAAAGAGATTTATATCGGCCAAGGCCTGAAAGCTGTTTAGGGGCTGTTTTTCCTGAATCAGGCCTTTTCTGAGGGAAGGTGCTCTGAGCCTACTTTCATCCTCGTCACAGGCCTTGCCGCACCGGGAAAACCCAACTTTCAACCAGTCCTTTAAACGCCCGTATAGCATCCGCTGATCTGTCTGTTTTATAGAGAAACGGGGTGAATCACAATTCAGCAATTTTGATATCTTCGTCTCAGACTTCCCTCGTATAGGGGTTGGGTTGAAGATGTGCTTACCAAACTTTTACCTGTTTAGCTTACAGGGGTGCTGAAAAGCCTCGGTTAGCCAGGGTTCATAAGCTGCCACGTGGCAGACTTATTACAAAAAAGACGGATGAAAAAAGACCTTACAAACTCAATCTCGCCCACGCACGCGCCCAAACTAAAAGAGTTGGCGGCCACTGCCATCTGCGGGAACGATATTACCTCCTCCTGCCTGTATGTATCGGCGCTGGCCATCATCTACTCGGGCCAGTACGCCTGGATTGCACTGCTGCTGGTGGGTGGGGTACTGTATCTGTTCCGGAGCATCTATGGCGAGGTGGTGGGTGCCCTACCCCTCAACGGTGGAGCCTACAACGCACTGCTGAACACTACCAGCAAAAGCACAGCCTCCATGGCAGCCTGTCTTACCCTGCTGTCTTACATGGCCACTGCGGTGATCTCGGCCAGTGAGGCCATGCACTACGTGCACCACCTCTGGGAAGGGCTTCCCATTATCTATGCCACCATTGGCTTGCTGGCCTTTTTCATGGGCCTGACCATTATGGGGATTGGGGAGTCTTCCATAGTGGCTATCATTATCTTCATTACCCACATGTGTACGCTCACCCTGCTGGTGCTGATAGGATTCTACTATCTGTTCAACCATGGGTTTGATACGCTGGCCCTGAACTACAGCCAACCTTTGCAGGGAAGCATCTGGCGGGCCCTTTTCTACGGGTTTGCGGCGGCCATGCTGGGAATCTCCGGCTTTGAGAGCTCGGCCAACTTTGTGGAGGAGCAGGCTCCGGGCGTGTTCGCCAAGACCTTGCGCAACATGTGGCTGGCAGTGACCATCTTCAACCCCCTTACCGCTTTCCTGGCTATCGCCATCATTCCGATGGCCCAGGTAGCCGAACATCAGACCGCTTTGCTTGCTTATTTGGGGGAAATTTCGGGCGGCCATTGGCTCTCCATCCTGGTCTCCATCAACGCGGCCATGGTGTTGAGCGGGGCGGTGCTCACGTCTTATGTGGGCGTGACCGGCCTGGTGCACCGCATGACACTGGACCGCTGCCTGCCCCAGTTCCTGCTCACCACAAACAAAAGAGGCTCGGCGTACCTCATCATGATCAGTTTCTTTTTGCTGTGCGTATCCATTTTGTTGATTACCCGCGGAGACATTGCGGCACTGGCGGGCGTGTACACCATTTCGTTCCTGTCTGTGATGACCTTATTTGGGGTGGGCAATATCCTGCTAAAGATGCGCCGCAACCGCCTGCCGCGGCCGGTACGCGCGCGTGGCGTGGTGGTCTTTGTCGCTATCTTGGCTGTGGTAGCGGCCTTGGTGGGAAATGCCCTGCTAAACCCAGCCTACGTGTGGGTTTTCCTCAAGTATTTCATTCCTACAGTTTCGGTGGTGTTCATCATGCTGTTCCGGATCAGGCTGCTCCGTTTGTTTGCGTACCTGCTGCAGCAGATAGAGAAGCCGCTGGCCAAAATACTTCCCTTCACCTCGTACACCACCATGCGCCTGATCACCACCATCCGGTCACAGGAGTTCGTCTTCTTCACCCGCGGCGATAACATTGCCAACATCAACCAGGTGATGCGCTACATTGTGGAGAACGAGCAAACCAGCCGTATCAAAATTGTGAACGTGCTGAGGGAAGGCGAGGCTCCGCCTAAAAAACTGATGCACGAGGTAGAAGTCCTGGACCGGGCCTACCCCGAGCTGGAGGTTGATTTCATTGTCATCAGAGGGCACTTCGGCCCCGATCTCATTCAGGAACTATCCTCCAAGTGGAAAATCCCGAAAAACTTCATGTTCATTGGCTCGCCCGGTGACCGCTTCGTTTACGGTCTGCAGGAACTGGGCGGCGTGCGCCTGGTGATCTGACAACGATCGGCTGTTTTAAGCCTGTTTACTGAAAACCGCCTAAAAACAAGTAACCTTAGAAAGCCCGGGCTGCCATGGAGCAGTCCGGGCTTTCTGCCTTCTTTCCTGAAAAGGCCCCTAAAACGATTGCTGCGCCTTGATTTTCAGTAAAATACCCTATCTTATTGGGTAAACAGATCATCACTGACCTAACCTGGCCCAATATGAAAAAGAATTCCTGCGGTTTGCTTCTCTTTTGCACGGCTTTGCTTGTCCTCATCAGTCTGCCCGCCTTCTCGCAGCAGAAACCAATTGGGGTGTTTGACGGCAGCAAAGACATTGGCAGCGTGCTCAAACCCGGCTCCGCCACGTACAACCCCAAAACCCAGGAGTACGAAATCGCCGGCTCGGGCTACAACATCTGGTTTGACAAAGACGAGTTCCACTACCTCTACAAGCGCATGTCCGGTGATTTCATCCTCTACACCCGGGCCAGGTTCGTGGGCAAAGGCGTGGACCCGCACCGGAAAGTAGGTTGGATGGTGCGCAAAGACCTGGACGGAAACTCGGCCCACATCAACGCCGTGGTGCACGGCGATGGCCTGACCTCCCTGCAATACCGCAAAGCCAAAGGCGACAGCACCCAGGAAATCAAATCAAGTTTGACCGGCGCCGACGTGATCCAACTGGAGCGCAAAGGCAATACCTTCACCATGCGGGTGGCTAAATTCGGGCAGCCGTTTGTGACCGAGCAGGTGTCTAACCTGGATCTGGGCCAGGATGTGTACGTGGGTTTGTTTGTGGGCTCGCACAACAAAGACGTGCTGGAGAAAGGCATATTCAGGGATGTACGCCTCACCGTACCCGCCCCGGATAACCTGGTGCAGTACCGCCAGTACCTGGGCAGCAACCTGGAGATTCTGGACGTAGCCACCGGCAACCGCGAGATCATCTACACCTCGCCCAAATCACTGCAGGCCCCCAACTGGACCCCCGACGGCAAAACCCTCATCTATAACTCTGATGGCCTCATGTACACCTTTGACCTGGCCACCCGCAAACCCAAACTCCTGAACACCGGCCCGGTCAAAAACAACAACAATGACCATGTGCTGTCTTTCGGGGGCAAGATGCTGGGCCTGAGCAGCGGCGTGGAGGAACTGGGCGGCTCCATCATCTACACCGTTCCGGTCACCGGCGGAAACCCCAAACAGATCACGCCCCGAGGCCCCTCCTACCTGCACGGCTGGTCGCCGGATAACAAGACGCTTACCTTCACCGCCGAGCGCAACGGCGAGTATGATATCTACACCATCCCCGCCACCGGAGGCCCGGAGAAACGCCTGACCACCGCCAAAGGCCTGGATGATGGCTCTGAGTACTCGCCTGACGGCAAATACATCTATTTCAACTCCAACCGCACGGGCACCATGCAGATCTGGCGCATGAAACCCGATGGCACAGCCCAGGAACCCGTTACCAAAGGCGACTTCCATGACTGGTTTCCGCACATATCGCCCGATGGCAAGTGGCTGGTGTTTGTGTCTTTCCTCAAAGAAGAAGTGCAGCCCGGTGACCATCCGTTCTACAAACATGTGTACCTGCGCCTGATGCCTGTAGCCGGTGGAGAGCCTAAGGTCATAGCCTATGTATACGGTGGGCAAGGCACCATCAACACTCCCTCCTGGTCCCCGGATAGTAAGAAAGTCGCCTTCATCAGCAATTCAGATATGGGTTCTGCGGCTGTAAAATGAAATGAGGGTAAAAGTGAAAATACAGGCGCTAAACGGCGTATCTTTTTCACTATTTCTTTTGCCTATCTCCTGCTCAGCCAAAGCAAAAGCCTTCCTGTTTAGGAAGGCTTTTGCTTTTATCTGCCCATAAATCATTTTATTTCAATAAGTTCTATGGCCATACCAAACTAGCGTCTTTTTTTTTCGTTGTATGAAGTAGCCATTGAGGAGGTTTCACACCTTGTAAAACAATGGTTTATAATAACCACCGATTGAAGAAGTCGTTATGGAAGAAGATACCCACATCTTGCTGAGACAAGGTTGGCGCTGGAGCCTGAAACCCGTTTACTTCATGGGTTTCAATATCTCATGGTTGGTGATGGAAGAGGTATTCATCAGTCCATTTGACCATCAGAAATATCCTTTCACTGAGGCCATGCACCTGGCCAGGTTCTACCAGGCTTGGCTGAACTTCCAGAGAAAACTGAGCTGACAAAAGAGAGAACGGCTTTGCATGGTGCTTCTGGGGCAATTGCATACTTTTGCCTTTCTTAGCCCCCTTCTGGATATGCAGTTACTTGAAGTTACCAACGCTTCCACCATCAAAGCCTTCTTAGACCTTCCTTCCTCCATTTATCAAGACCATCCCAACTGGATCCGTCCGCTGGACAAGGACATTGAGCAGGTATTTGATCCTAAACAAAACCCCAACTTCAGGAACGGAACTGCCATCCGGTGGATTCTGCGAAACAGCCAGGGACAAACCATTGGGCGGGTGGCGGCCTTCGTGAACAACAAAACCAAGAACGCTTCTGAGTACGTGACCGGGGGCATGGGCTTTTTTGAGTGCATCAATGACCAGTCGGCCGCCAATATGCTGTTTGATGCCTGCCAGAAATGGTTGGCGGCACAAGGCATGGAAGCCATGGACGGGCCTATCAATTTCGGGGAGCGTGACCGGTGGTGGGGCCTGCTGGTGCAGGGGTTCACGGAGCCAAACTACGGCATGTTCTACCATCCGCCATACTATCAGCAACTATTTGAGGGCTACGGTTTCCAGGTGTATTTCAAGCAGTACACCTACTACATGGATACGCACGCGCGGTTCGGGGAGAAGGTGTACCAACGGGCTGCGGCATTGGACGCCACACCGGGGTACAGTTTCGGGCATCCTTCTAAAAACAACCTGGAAAAACTGGCGCAGGACTTTCTGGAAGTCTACAACAAAGCCTGGGCCGGGCACTCGGGTATCAATGAGATGACGCTGGAGAAAGCCCTGAAGATGGTGAAAAGCATGAAACCCGTGATGGTGGAGCAGATCATCAACTTCGTGTATTTTGAGGAGAAACCCATCGCGTTTTTCATCATGCTGCCCGAGCTGAACCAGATTTTCAAGCACCTGAACGGCAAGTTCAATTTACCCGCCAAACTCAAGTTCCTCTATCACCGCTGGCGCTACAACAAACGCAATGACAAGAAAGTCTTTGGGGTGATTTTTGGCGTAGTGCCTGAGTTCCAGTCAAAGGGCGTTGATTCCTACATGATTGTGCATGCCCAGGGCCCGTTGAACGACTATGGCGCCCGTGAGATTGAGATGAACTGGGTAGGTGATTTCAACCCGAAGATGATGCTGGTGACCCGGGGTCTGGGCGCCCGCATTTACAAAACGCATGTCACGTACCGCAAGATCTTTGATCCTTCCAAGCCTTTCACCCGGTATCCTATTATCAAATAAGTACTTTCTGTTTTGAGTGAGTTTTCTGAAAAGGAGCTGTAAAATGGGATGATTGCTTGGGCTTATTTTTGCAATCGTAGTCTGTTTGTGCTGGCGTGGCGCCGCAGTTTGCGTTAGCTCATAAGCTGGGTTGTTGCATCGCTAGGCTCCGTGCGCTCACGGCCGCGAGGCCCCGCCTTCCAGTCTCGCGCTGCGCCAGCTTCCTTTGCTCCCTAGCGGTCGCAATGCCTTCGGCACCTGAACCTGACAAGGCGCTCCACCGGAAGGCTGGAAAAGGGAATACGCCAACTAAGCGGAGATTCTCCCCTTGAGGGGAGCGAAGAGGGGTGTTTACACCTGCCAGTCTTGGCGCTTGCTCTCCACTTACCATGGTTCAAGTCTGTGACTTGGACCCAAAATGGTCGGCAGTTTGCAACTGCCGTGAGGCGTTAGCCTCAGAACCACTTACTGGGTCAGCTTGCACGCTGCTTCAGGGCCTCTACTCGTCTGAATCATCATAGAAGAAATTCCCTATTGAGAAGGCCGAAGAAGGGAACTTACATTTTCTATTCCTATCCTATTTTCTTAAAACCAGGCCTGAAACGTCTACTTGGCTAATTGCAAAAAGCGCTCGTGCAGTTGAACTACCTGGGGCAGCACCAAGCGAGTGTCATCATTGTAGAGGACAAATTGGGCGCGGCTCACCCTTTCTTCTTCTGAGAGCTGTTTGGCGATGATGGCTTCTACCTCGGTGGCGTTGCGGTGGGTGTCGCGTTGGAGGGTGCGGGCCAGGCGCAGGGATAGTGGCGCTGATACGGTGAGCACGTGGTCTACCTGGGTGTAGGCGTTGGACTCAAACATGAGGGCTGCTTCTTTGAGGATGTAAGGAGCCCGTGCCTGTTGCTCCAACCAGGAGTAGAAATCTTTGCGCACCTGCGGATGCACCAACCCGTTGAGTTTGGCCAACTCGGCAGCATTATGGAAAACCTTCTGGCTGAGGTAAGAGCGGTTCAGGTTTTGCCGGGCGTCAAAGGTTTCGGGCCCGAAGGCAGTGATGAGCTGTTCGCGCAGTTCCGGACCATGGTTCATGACCCACTTGGCGCGGGTGTCAGAATCATAGACCGGCACGCCCAGCAATTGAAAACATCGGCAGACAATGCTTTTGCCCGAGCCAATACCACCGGTGATGCCTATCTTCAGCATGGTTTACTGCGGAGTTAAGGATATTTTCACCTTGCCTGGCATAATGGCTACTTGTCTGGTATTAGGCGATTTCTGCAGCACGGTGGGCACAATGGTGGAATCTTCGGGGTTGAACTTCCTGAAATCAAGGGCTACCTGGAACTGCTCGGGCTGAACCACCTCCCGGTGACGGGGCAGGTAGGAATAGTGGAGGACCAAGGGCCCGTTTACCAGCCGCAGTTGGTGACCCGCAGGGAAATTTTGCAATACAGGCTGTACGGCAATCTCTTTGCGCTCCAATGGCACCACGTTAAAGTGCACCTCGGCCTCGCTCACGTCTGCCTTTACTAGGGAAGTGAAATCATGGGTAACCGGTACCTCGCCTTTATACGGGCCTGTAAGGTTCTGCACCGGCAGGGCCAAAAGGAAAGGATTGGGAAATTGCTTCAGGATCAGTTCCGGCCCGGTGAAGGTCACGGAGTCAGGCAGGATCTTGGCCGGGCCTACAAACGCGTGGCTGGCGGCTACCTGTATTTGAGTGGTGTCAATGGCCAGTGGGAACTTGCGCGAGACCAGGCGGTCAAAGTCAAAGCTGATGGTGTCTGTCACCACGAAGTTAAGGCTCAGGCCATCCAAGACGTTAGCAATAGCCGGTCGAAGGGCTTGTCCGGGTAAACGCTTTAACTGGGGCAATCCACTAATGGTGAGTTGCGCTGGCCTTACGTTGAAGAGCAGGTTTTTGCGGAGCAGTTTCCATCCTTTGCCGGTCACGTTGATCATCACCTCCTCGGGTAATGGTTTCACCGGCACCAGTTGCCTGGGGTTGTATTTGAACAGGATGGGGTAAGAGACCTGGGTGGTATAGCTCTTGTTGAGCGCGTTAAGCAGCCAGAAAGTAGAGGCCGTAAAAAAACAAAGCAACACCACCCTCCAGTACTGTTTCTGCTTGGGCGAGAATGGCCTCAGTAACCAGAGGAGGGCGTGCTTTGTCTTGTTAAATGGCAAGGTGGCTTTTAGGTGTTAGGGGTATCGGCGGTGGTGTTGGCATTCACCCGGCTAGTGGCTTCCACCGCAATCGCTACTTTGTCAAACTTAAGTTTAATGCCTTTGTCTACTTCAATCCAGACGGTGTCATCGTCTATGCTAAGCAAGCGGCCGTGCATACCGCCAATGGTTACTACGTTCATCCCGCGTTTCAGCTCCTCGCGGAATTTCTTCTGGTCCTTGGCTTTTTTCTGCTGCGGGCGCACCATGAAAAAGTAGAACACCAGAATAATCAACCCGATGAACAGGAAGTTGGAATAAAGGTTTGCGCCCCCAGGGGAGGCTTGCAATAATACAGTTAACATAAGGATGTTCTAAAATTACATGCGAACAGGTCCGTCTGCTCCTGCTTGTGGCACTGCGCCGGTGATGTTGGTTTTAATGCTTACCTGGTTGATCTGCGGATCAGTGTTGGCCGTGATGGTGATCTGTTTAGACTGCTGCCCGGTTTTGCCGGTTGGGTCAAATACCACTTTGATCTGACCAGTCTCACCTGGGGCAACTGGCTCATGCGGCCACTCTGGTACGGTACAGCCGCAGGTAGCGGTGGCGTTCTCAATAATCAACGGCGCTTTACCGGTGTTGGTGAAAGTGAAAGTATGCTCTACTTTCTTATCGGCTTTGATGTCCCCGAAGTCAAACTCGGTTTCCTTGAACGTCATGACCGGCTTAGGGGCATTAGGGTTCACCGCCTCCTGGCCCGTTACGTTGGGGTTGGTGGCGGGGTCATTGGCGGCAACGGCAGCGCTGCCTTCAGACGCGTTCTGCTCAGTGGCAGTGGCGGTCTCTTCTGTTGCTTTTTTCTCGCAGCTAGAGGTCCAGAGGCCACCGGCTAGGAGCAACGCGATCACAAATTGCTTTTTCATATTATTTAGCCTGATTTAAGTACAGGACAAGTTACAAATTAGAAATGATATGCTGCGCAAATTCTGAGGTAGAGGCGGTTCCGCCTAAATCACGGGTGCAGCAGCTTTTATCCAGCAGGGTTATTTCCAGGGCATTGTCAATGCGGTCTGCGTGCTCATGCAAGCCCATGTGCTGCAACATCATCAGGCCTGAACGCAACAGAGCAGTTGGGTTGGCCAATCCTTGACCGGCAATGTCAGGGGCAGAACCGTGTACGGCTTCAAAGATGGCCATATCGTCACCTATGTTGGCACCAGACACCACACCTAATCCGCCTACCAAACCAGCACACAGGTCAGAAAGGATATCCCCGAAGAGGTTGGTGGTCACAATCACTTCAAACTGCTCTGGCTTGCTCACCAGCTGCATGCACATGTTGTCAATGATCTTCTCGTCCCACTGCACCTCAGGAAACTCTTTGGACACGTTGGCAGCGGCCTCCAGAATCAACCTTCCGGCCGATTTCAGGATGTTGGCTTTATGCGCTACGGTTACTTTGGGTCGGTTGTGCTTAGCAGCGTACTGGAACGCGGCGCGCACAATTTTGTGGCAGCCTTCCACGGTCACGCGGGCCACGGAGTCAGAAATCCCCAGACGCTCATCGTACATCTCCAGGCCCGAATAAAGGCCCTCGGTGTTCTCTCTGAACAGCACCAGGTCTACGTTGTCAAAGCGGGTTTTCACGCCGGCCGTGGTTTTGGCAGGGCGCACGTTAGAATATAAATCGAATTTCTGGCGCAGCTGCACGTTGATGCTCTTGAACCCTTTGCCCACCGGCGTGGTGATAGGGCCTTTCAAGGCGATTCTGTTACGCTCCAGGGAGTCAATGAGGGATTGCGGGATAAGCTCGCCTTTAGAGTCAAAGGTAGTTTGGCCGGCGTTTTCTTCTTCCCAGGTAATGGGCACTTCTGCGGCTGCAAAGATCGCCTTTACGGCTTCTGTGATCTCAGGACCTATCCCGTCGCCGGGAATAAGGGTAACGGTTGTCATGGTCAGGGGCTTATATTTCCTTTTTACTGTTTATTTCGTTGATGAGGGAGTCCACGTCCAGCAAAAGGCGCTCGGCTTTGTCACGGGCGTCTTTGATCACGCGCTGCCCTTCGGTTTTGGCGGCAGAACCTTGTTCTTCTCTTCCGGCAATCAGGTCATTGGAAAGCTCCAGCAGCCTGGCGCGGTATTTCTCTAATTGAAAACTCAGTTTGTCACGGGTTTCACGGCCTTTTTCCGGCGCAAACAGGATACCTAATACCGCCCCTGTGGCGATACCGGAGGAAAAGGCAAGGATAGCATTGGTTTTTTTGCCCATAGTTTAGGTAGTGTTATAGTAGGTTGTATTTGGGAGCCGCACCGCGTTTAGGGCTTGTTTTAAAAAAAACAGCACCTAAACGCTGCACGCAAAGCTCATTTATATTCCTTACGAACGAAAACCGGCCGAGATTATTTGTTGTCCAGCAATCCTCTGCCTGATTTCCGGATGGCACCGCTGGAAAGCAAATCCTGCGAGAGCTTGTCCAGCACCCCGTTGATGAACTGCTTGCTTTTAGGCGTGCTGTAAACCTTGGAGATGTCAATGTACTCGTTGATAGTCACTTTCACGGGGATGCTCAGGAAAATGTGCATCTCGCAAAGTGCCATTTTAAGGATGATCTTGTCTAGCTGGGCCACGCGCTCCACATCCCAGTTTTGCACGCTCTCAGAGATCATGGCCTCGTACTTCTCGTCGTTCTTCAGGGTCTCATTGTAGAGGTCCTCAAAAAACGCCTTGTCATCTTCCCAGCTGGCAGACAGGTCCAGAAGCGGCAGGTTCTCATCGGTTTTCTCCTCCAGCATCTTGATGGATTTGTTCACCAGGTTTTTCACCACCGATTTGTTCTCAACCCAGTTCAGGTCTTTTTCCTCAAACAGGGTCTGCAGGTTCTCGTCCTTAAAGATAACGTTTTTGAAGATATGTTTGAGCAAATCATGGTCCTGCTCATAGGTAGGCTCCTGAATCTGCAGATAAGCCAGCACTTCCTCATCGGTCTTGAGGTTGTTGCGGTAGATCTTCTGGATGACCTCCATCTCACCGGCCCAGCTCAGGTTTCTCCGGATCACACGCTGCTCCAGGAATTTGTTGGCCAGCAGTTTCTGCAGGGCTTTATTGTCCAGCAGTTTACGCAGGTTCACGTCTTTGCGCTCAGTAAAGCGGGTGGCCGCTTTCTGCTCCTCGCCTTCAATGAGGTTAACCAGTTCCTGGCCCACCAGCAGGGTAAGCAGGTAGCGGTCATAGATTTCCTCTGCGGCGGTGAGCATTTGGTTCCCAAAATATTTAAGGTCTTTGCGCAGGGTGTTCTGGTAGAAGTTGACGGCTGCCTGGGCAGCGTCCAGGATTTCACGGTCTTTTTCCTCGGTGTCAAACTTCTTGGTCTCGTACCATTCTTTGAACAGCAGGCTGGCGATCTGCTTCTGCCCTTCCAGTTTTTTACGGTCCTGGACCTCAATGGCCATCAGGTCGGGGGCAAATCTGTCCGCAATCAAGTCCAGGGCCAACTGGTAGTCAGACCCTTCTGCCTGCACATAGGCGTAAATAGCTTGCATGGCTTTGATTCGGAGTATTCTGCGGTTGAGCATGATAATAAGGAAAGAACGTGGTGAACGTGAAAATTACGGTAAAAGTTGGCTTGAAATGGGCCACCTTGAAGGCTTATACGGCCCGGCCCCCAATTCAGCCGCAAAGGTCCGAACTAACGGGGCAAGAAGCAAACCGGAGTTATTTTAATTTAGTTTCGCCTGTGGCGAGGTTCCTCCATGCTTGCCTTTTGTCACCGCCGTTGTTGGTCTTATTACCCGAAGACGTAACCTGCACCTCTCCATCTGCCGCTTTTGCTTCATTTTCTGGAAAACGCCTGCAAAGCACAAGGTCCCCTTTTGAAGGGGGTAGGGGGATGACTTCTTCTGCAGATCCTTCTTCTCTCTTCTCTGGTTCAAGTTTTCAACTTGGACCTATCATGGTCTGCAGTTTGCAACTGCAGTGAGGCGAAAGCCTCAAACTACTATGGCAAGGGTTTACTTCCGTGACACTCTTTCTTCTGCCTATAATTTCTAATTCTTCCTTGCCAAGCCTCAGAACTGCAGCCGCGGTCTGCGAGCGTTTGTCACTTTTCTCCTTGATGAGAAAAGTAACCAAAAGAATCAAGAAGAAAAGAAACTCGCTGACGCTCAAACAGTCTTTTCTTCAGTAAGGGTACCACCTGGCAAAAGCCTTTTGTTTCATGGTGAACTTACGCCACTGCCAATTGAGTAGCCACTACTTGCGCTCGTCTGAGGTTGGGTTACGCACGCGCCCAACCTCCGCCTCCCTGCCTGGAACTGCGTTGCATCAGAACCGCTGCAATGCCTGCATCGTCCTTCCGGACGGGTGGAATCTTATCTTCTCCAGGCCTAGTTCCTACAATTTTGAAAATGTAGAGACAAGGCATGCCTTGTCTCCAGCGGGTCCTCCGCAATAAACAGTAGCTACCGGAAATAACAGTTTCTACCGCAAAAGGCACCCTCGTGCCCCTATATTTGCCTTGCCTCTCACCTCCAAATGTCACCCGCCGTTGTTGGTGTTATCACCAACAACCAAAACTGCCATTCAGCCAATTTCTTACACATTCCAAAACTCCCTTCCTCGGAGGGGTGGGTTAAAAAGCAGAATGCGTTTCCAAGCCAGTTTTCTCAAACCAGCCCGGAAACGCATTCACTATCTTTAGCTCTCTAGCGAGAGGTGCAATTAGTAGGTCTGCTTGATCTTGGCCATGTCATCTACGCGTTTCTGCGCGATTTCTGTGGCGGCTTTCTGGGTGTGCGTACCGTCTGCCTCGGCTTTGGCGAAGATGTTGAGCGTGGTGTTATAGATCTGTTCGGTCTGCTGCATGGCCCACTCGCGGTTCAGTTTCTTCACCTCTGAGTACACGTTGATGATACCCCCGGCGTTGATCAAAAAGTCTGGGGCGTACACGATGCCCATGTCTACCAGCGCTGGTCCGTGGATGTCTTCGTTTTTGAGCTGGTTGTTCGCGCAGCCGGCAATCACCTGGCACTTCAGGCGAGACAGGGTGTTGTCGTTGATGGTGGCACCCATGGCGCAAGGCGAATAGATATCTACATCTACGTCATAGATTTCGTCCAGACCTACTACGGTGGCACCGGTAGCGGCCGAGATGCGCTTTAAGCGCTCCTGATCAATATCGGTGATGAACAGTTGGGCGTTTTCTTTCACCAGGTAGTCAATGAGGTAACCACCTACGTGACCTGTTCCCTGCACGGATATTTTCTTTCCGGCCAGGCTATCAGAGCCATACGCTTTTTTGGCGGCGGCTTTCATACCCATGTAAGTTCCGTAAGCCGTAACCGGCGAGGGGTCACCGCTACCGCCCTGGGATTCTGGCAAACCAGCCACGTATTTGGTCTCCATGCCAATGTAGGCCATGTCCTGGGTAGTCATGCCCATGTCCTCGGCGGTGATGTACTTGCCGTTCAGGTTGTTCACGAACCGCCCGAACTTGCGCATCATGGCCTCGGTCTTGTCTTTTTTGGAGTCGCCGATGATCACGGCCTTTCCGCCGCCCAGGTTCAGACCTGAGATAGCCGATTTAAACGTCATGCCGCGCGAAAGACGCAGTACATCGCGCAGCGCTTCTGCCTCAGTTGCGTATGTCCACATACGGGTACCACCCAGGGCAGGGCCCAGCACGGTGTTATGCACGCCAATGATGGCTTTTAAGCCGGTGTCATGGTCATGGCAGAACACCACCTGCTCATGGTTGTATTCGCTTATTTGGCTGAAAACCGAGGTTTCCTGCTCAGTAGTTAGATCTTTAACTTCTATCATGATTTGTGTTTACCTTAAATACCAATCATACTTTGTTAGATATTGGGGAAGCTAATCGGTAATTTTGATGCAAAATTAAATTTATATTTTTGAAGACCAAGAAAATCCTAACAAGTGTTAGTACGTATTTTCTTTAACCGAAGCCTGTGAAATCACTCAAATACCTGAATAAATATCTGCTCAAATACAAATTCCGGTTCTTCTGGGGCATTGTGTTTGTGATTGTCTCCAACATCTTCGCCATTATTCCGGCGCAGGTGGTACGCCACGCCTTTGACCTGGTGCGCGAGGGCATTACCATGTACAACCTCCACGACGGGTTCGCCCAGCAGGAAGATGTATATGATTCCTTCGCCCGAAGCACTTTGTTCTATGGTGCCGTGATTGTGCTCATGGCCCTCTTGCGCGGCATTTTCCTGTTTTTCATGCGGCAGACCATCATTGTGATGAGCCGACTTATTGAAAACGACCTCAAAAACGAGATTTACGCGCACTACCAGACGCTGCCGCTCTCTTTCTACCGCAAGAATAACACCGGTGACTTGATGGCGCGTATTTCTGAGGATGTGAGCCGCGTGCGCATGTACCTGGGGCCAGCCATCATGTACGGCATCAACTTGGTAGTTTTGTTCCTGATGGTGATTCCGTACATGCTCTCGGTGAACGTGGAGTTGACCATTTACACGCTGTTGCCGCTGCCTATCCTGAGCGTGAGCATCTATTACGTGAACAACATCATTGAGAAGAAATCTGACGAGATCCAGAAAAGCCTGAGCGGCATTACCACGTTTGTGCAGGAGGCGTTCTCGGGCATCAGGGTGTTGAAATCGTTTGTGCGGGAGCAGGATTCGCATGCCAACTTCACCACCGCCAGCAACACCTACAAAGACAAATCGCTGGAGCTGAACTTCGTGAACTCGCTGTTCTTCCCGCTCATTCTGTTTCTGATTGGCTTGAGTACCATCATTACCGTGTGGTTTGGGGGCAAGGAGGTCATCAACGGCAGCATCACGCCCGGGGTCATCGCGGAGTTCCTCATCTACGTGAACATGCTTACCTGGCCGGTGACGGCGCTGGGCTGGACTACCTCCCTGGTGCAACGGGCCGCGGCCTCGCAGCAGCGCATCAACGAGTTCCTGCACACCAAAACCGATATCATCTCACATGAGAACCTGGAGAGAGAGATCACCGGCGCCATTGTCTTTGACGAGGTCGATTTCGTGTACCCAGACACCGGCATCCACGCACTCAAGAAACTCTCCTTTGAGATCCATCCCGGCGAGACGCTAGCTGTGATTGGCAACACGGGTTCGGGCAAGAGCACCATCGCGGCGCTGCTGTGCCGTCTGTATGACACCACCGGCGGGCGCATTCTCATTGACGGCGAAGACATCCGGAACTACAGCCTCTCCAGCCTCCGGAGCCAGATTGGGTACGTGCCGCAGGACGTGTTCCTGTTCTCAGACACCATCCGGAACAACATCGGGTTTGGGGTAGAGGCGCTGCCCGAGGAGAAGATGCTGCAGGCCGCTAAAGACGCCGCCGTCTACGACAACATCATGCACTTTCCGGCGCAGTTTGACACCGTGCTGGGCGAGCGCGGCATCACTTTATCCGGCGGTCAGAAACAGCGCGTATCCATCGCCCGCGCCTTGGCCCGCGAGCCCAAGATTTTGATTTTAGACGATTCACTCTCGGCGGTAGACACCAAGACCGAGAACGCCATCCTCAACAGCATGCACCGCGTGATGGAGAACCGGACCTCCATAATTATCTCGCACCGCGTGAGCTCCGTGAAACTGGCCAACCGCATTCTGGTGCTGGACGATGGTGTGGTGGTGCAGCACGGCACCCATGAAGAGTTGATGCTGGAAGTAGACGGCCTGTACCGCGCCCTCTACGAGCGCCAGCTGCAGACCGAGGACATGGAATAAAGCTGTTTAGGGCCCGGGTTCTGAAAACCGAGCCTAAAACAGCTTTATTCTGCTAAATTCCTGCACACATTTTTCAGGACACCTTTCCTCAAATCTGAAATTTGTTTTACTTTGCAGCAGATACCAATGATCGGGATGTAGCGTAGCCTGGTATCGCGCCAGCATGGGGTGCTGGAGGTCGCAGGTTCGAATCCTGCCATTCCGACGAAAACAAGAAAGCCCGTTGTTCTCTAAGAGCAACGGGCTTTCTTGTTTTTACGCTTTTCTGTTTTTCGGCTGATTTTAAGAAATCGGCCTGTAAATGGCTATGTGCTTTAAACCCGGCCGCTACTCCATCCGCCCGAAATCGTGGCGCAGGAGGAACATGGTGAAGTGCTGGTGGTTGCCGCCGCCGGCCAGTTGAGACATCCACATGCCCTCCAGAGTGAGATGCTTGCTGAACGTGTACCCTACCCCACCGAAAACCCGGTTAGAGTCAAAGGGCTGGTCGCGGATGATGACCCGTATCTCGTTGCGCAGAATACCATACCAGGGTCGCTCCTCCTCTTTCTTAGGCCCGAATGGTATCCGTAGGGCCACCTGGTAGCGCAGGCGCGTGTGATAACCTTGGGTAAGCCACCGTTCCTCTATTTGATACCTATGCACCATGCCCACATTGCCAAGCTTACCTCGCACGGAAACCTGCTGGTAAAGCCGGTCCTCATTGGTGAGGTTGGTTTCCTCGGGGGAAACGTAGTTGCGGTTGAACAGGTGCGCGTAGCCAGCCCCAAAAGTGACCGGAACCTCTTTCAGGTTATACTGCAACTCGGCACCCAGGAATCCCACCCTGGGGTCTTTGAAAGGTTTGTAGGTGCGGTACTGAAAATTGGTATTGACCACCCACCGGGGGCTGACCCAGTAAGACCCTGAGTACTGCAACCAGTGGTTGACATTATTAGGCTGCCCCTGCGCAACCAACGCCAGACCTAACCCACACACCAGGGACACCAAAAACAGCCGTAACTTCATTTTAATCTTTCCATAAATAACACCAAGGAGGGGTAGTCCTCACCATTTTGGCTCTATAAAAACCAGAAAGCCCTGCGCATGGGCAAGGCTTTCTGGGTGTGGTTGGTTTACTAAGAGCTGCTACTCCTTGAAGTGTTTCCGGGGCATTTTAGGTAAAACCCCCTTAAAACATGGATCAGCTTTTCTTCTTCAGTACAATTTTCTCTGCGTGCTTGGCTACCAACCTATTATAGAACTCCCGCAGGTTTCCGTACTCAGAGGCATCAAATAAGGTTTTGTTTATGTTAAGTTTACTGATGATCTGCAGCTGTCCGTTGGTCATCTGCACCACGTAGGAGAACTTTGCGGCGTTGCCAGGCAGTACAGAAGTGGCACTTTTAGGCATTTCCTCCACCTCGTACCCCTGCGGCAACTGGTAGGTAAACACGTAGGTCTCGTCTACCGGCGTCCCGAAATCAATGGGGTACAGCCGGGTGGCCAGCTTGAACGGGTTCTCTCCCAGCCCGTGGGTGAGCATTGGGGAAATGTAGAGCAGATCAGCGGAGTTGGCCTCGCCGGTTTTGCTGAGCTGATATTCTTTCTTGAAAGACTCCTGCAGGTTCTCCAGGTTATGGATCTTCACGCCCTGGCGCACCCAGTCTGTTCCGGCGTTGGCAAACTCCTTCAGGTACGCCTCCTGGCCTTTGTCCCGGATGGCGGAACGGGCCTGCAGGGCCGGCACCCCTTGGAAATTCTCAGTTAGCAAAGCGCTTACCTCACCAGTTGGCTGGATTTTGATGTTCCCGGAGACCAACTGGGCATTTCGCTCTGAGCCGGTGAGCGGCAGCCATTTCCCGGCGGTGCCGGTCATAACCCAGCCCTGCACGTTAAGGCAGCGCAATGGCAGCATCCCGAAAGGCAGGTCCTTTTCGGTGGCATCCAGGAGGTAGTTTTTACCCCCTATGGCAACGTGGGAAATGACGTAGTCAAACTTGCTGATCATGGGCGAGTTGGTCACCGGGCGACCGTGCTCACGGGTACTCACCAGCATGGGGTTGGCGTCAAGGCCCGCCTGGCGCAGCATGGCGGTGAGCACCAGGTTCACCTCAGCAGAAGACCCCAGCCGGTTGTCAAAGGCTTTGCGGAGGTTCTCAGTGTAGATGCGGTGCTTGCCATCCCAGCGCATGTTGTTTTTCACGAAGTTCAGGACCGCTTTCACTTTCTCCATGGAGTCTGTCTTACCGGCGATGAGCCCATCGGTGGTTTTCTTCAGGAAGGTGGCGTTGGCGAGCTGGCCCCCAAACTCCTCTTCCTTCACCATTTCTTTGGTGAAACTTTCCCAGTCTCCGGTCATGTACACCGGCTTCTGCTCTGGGTATTCCACCTTGGCCAGTTCAAACTCTATTTTGGAGAGGTAATCCTTGGCATTGGTAAGGTAAGGCTCCTCAACAAAGGCGGGCACATCTTTCATCACCCACTGGTACTGTACTATAGACATGGACATAGATCCGCTTTTATCCACTTTGGCCAAACCCACATCATCGGTCCAGGCAACGGGCACCGTCTTGCGTTCTAACTTGGCGTCTTTGATATGGTACGGGTGCCCTCCGTACGTAATGTGCTTGTAATCAAAGAAAGGCACCATGCCCACGCGGTACTCGCTCCACTTCACCGGGACGCGGTGCTGGAACTCCCACTCGCGCAGAAGCTTGAAGAAGTCTGAAGTGATGGTATAGGAGAGCTCAATCACGGAGCCTACTTTCACCCCGGGCATGGTAAGCTTTTTCAGGTACCAGTTAGCGTCCTGCTTTTCGTCAAAGATGGCGTTTTCATCCAGCTTCACCTTTACCATCTCGCCGTTCTCCAGGTTGTACGTAAACCCTTTCACGTTTGAGACCTCTTCTTTTTTGCCGTCGCGGCGGCGGTAATACGGGATAAGGAAATCGGCCTGGTCCAGACCGCTCTTCTTCAGGATCTTTATCCTGACGATGCGTTTGAACTGCAGTTGGGTGTCTTTGGTGAAGCGGAAGGAAGACTCGCCCAGGTCATACAGTACCACGGCTGCGGCACTGGTATCCGGGGCGTAGGACGTCATCTTCAGCTCCTCGGGCGTGACCTGGCCCAGTTTGAAAGGATCGGCGGAGAAGCCCGGCGTGCTGAGGCCCATGGCCAGGCACAGCAAGACAAGCCAAGGCCTGAAAAACACATTGGTATTCATAAAATAAAGGGTTGTGGGGATGGATTAAGTGCTGCGTTAAAAGCCCCGGGCAGCGCTGAAACAACACCACACCACCCGGGGCTTTGATAAATTTACCTGAATCAGGTGGTTTCGGCGGCCAGCACCACCTGCTGCTGGTCTGCCCTGGAAACCTGCTTGAGGAAGTTGACCAGTTCTTTGTACTGCTCTGCCTTATGACGGCCTTTATGCATGGTAAGCTGGCGCACGTAGATAAGCTTGGTGCCTTTCATCTGCACCTGGGCCTGGTACTCGCCAAAAGCGGTAATGATCTTCACCGGCTGGGGCATACTTTCGGCTTTGTAACCGGCCGGGATCTCGTACTCTACAGAATCTACGTCATGGAAAGACATGGGCCAGATGACCTCATGCTTCCGGCTCTCAGCCACGGCGGGCGCTGAGCTCCAGCGGTTCATGAGGTTAGGCGTGATGAAAAGACGCTTCCCGCTCACCGAGGCCAGTCTGGGTAGTTCCAGTTGCAGCTTCTCTTTTACAATAGGGGCGTTCTTTACCTTCTCCAGGTTGTAGGTCTTGATTTCAAACGCCGGGATCTTGGTGTTTTTGTACAGCCATTTCAACTGTTCCTCAGGGTTGTAGTGCTGAAGCACGCCATTGCGCTCCTCGTGCTGGATTCCGGTGTAATTAGTAAGCGCTTCTCCTACCCCACTTCCCTGGGCGTTCAGTTTTACCTGTATCGTGCGTCTCTGGATGTTATCAAATGCCTTGAACTTGGGCGTAGACACCAGTTTACCGCCATCCGGGGTGATGAGGAGCGAGTAACGGTCACCAGTAGAGGAACCCGTGTACCCGGCATCGGCCATTTGGCTGGTGCATTCAAGCCAGATAGAGTCTTTGGCCATGGGCACACAAACCACCACGTGGTTGAACTGGCTGTTAGGGAAATCCTTCAACACGGGGCGGTCGTCTTCTCCGGCATAGATAAGGGCGTAATGGCTCTTGATCCCGGCCACTTCCAGCAGGGCTTTGGTGTAATTGCTCAAGGCCTTGCAGTCGCCGTAGCCTTTGCTGTCTACCATAGAAGCCTCAAAAGGCTGCCAGCCGCCAATTCCCAACTGGATAGACACGTAGCGCGTCTTGTTCTGCATGAACTGGTAAATGGCTTTGACCTTCTCCTCTGGCGTGCGCAGGTCTTTCACCAAAGCCAGAATCTGCCCCTTGGTTGCCTCCGGGATTATATCTCTGCCCTGGTTCAGCTTGTTCTGCCACTCCCCGAAAGACTTCCAGGTCTCCAGAGTTCCGGCGTAGCCCTGCACCTCAAAACTGGCCGGTGCCGTACGCACCAATGGCACCAACTCACTGAAGGCCGGGCCGAAGGGTTCCCGCTCAATAGGTGCCAGGTCTTTCACCTGCCATTGGTACACCTGCTGCCCTCCCTCCTGCTTTACACTTGCCTTCTCAGGCACCAGTTGTTCATGGTACCGCAGCGGCATGCCGGCGGGCATGTTTACCTGGAAGGTGGCTTTCTCTACCGCCAGTTTCTCCCCGTCCAGAGGACGCCACTGGGTATAGAACAGCATGTTGTTAGACGTGGTCTGGTACTCAAACTCTACGGTATAGGGGTAAGAGGAATGGGACACGCCCGCCACCTTCACCCGGTTATCCTCATAGAGGGAGAAATCGCTGGTATTGCTGTAGTCCTTGATGTCAGACGCTTTCAAGGTGCTGGCTTTCTTACCGAACATATCATAAAGCGTGCCTTTGATATAGTCTACCTTGTTGAGTTTGTCATAAGGCACCACCAGTTGGGCATAACCCTTTCCTTCTTCGTTCAGGACGGTGATGACCCGCCTGATGCGTTCTGTGGCCGTTTTTGGAGAAGTCACCGTAAACGTGGTTTCCTCTATCCGGACCACGGCGTTGGCGCCTTTGGACAAGGCTGGGCTGATGGTTAATGCCGCGTAGGTGGGCGTGTCTCCGGCCCGGGAAGTGGCACCCACCAGCAGGCAAAGCAGGAGCGCCAATAGTCTTTTTTGCATGGTTTTAAGGAAAATGAGCCAAAAACAAGATTAACCCTTCTTTTTCAAGACAATCTGCTCTGCGTGCTTCGCTACCATCTGGGTGTAGAACTGCTTCAGGTGCTCGTACTCCTCGGCGTAGAAAACCGGCTTGGCGATGGTCACTTTGCTCATTACCTGGATTTTATTGCCCGTTACCTGCAGCATATAAGTGAATCTGCCGCCGTTCTCCGGCAGCGCCAAAATTAGGTTCTTGGGCATTTCCTCAATGGCGTAGCCTTCCGGGATGATGAAATTGCAGATGTACACCTCCTCAGAACCATGACCGAAGTCAACAGGGTATTTGCGGGTGGCGTTTTTGAAGGGGTTATCCTCCTGCGTTTTCAGCATCATGGGGTTAAGGTAGATGATGTCTTTGTTCTGGGTATCTCCCACGCTGGTCACCTCATACTGCAGGGCTAAAGGTTTGTGTAGCTCCTTCAGGTTCTGCAGAACCGGCGTTTTCCGCTCCAGTTGGGTCTGGGTGCTCACCAGTTTCTCCAGGTACTTGGCCTCCCCGGCTTCCTGAACGCTATGCCGTGTGTTCAGGGCCCACAGGCCGCTGGTAGACTCCATCACTTTCCCGCTGAGCACGCCGGTGGCCAGAATCTGCACGTCTGCGTTGATCAGCTCAGTGGTACGGCTGGAAGACTGCAGCGGCACCCAGTCACCACCGGTTTTGGTCACTAGCCAGCCATTGCCGTTGAGGCAACGCTTAGGCAGCATCCCCATTGGCATCAAAGGATCAGTGGCGTCCATCAGAATTTGCTTATCACCCACTTTGGCATAGGCAATGACATAGTTGAAGCGGCTAAGGATGGGCGAGTAGGGAACGCGTCCGTTGTCACGGGTACTCAAGATCACCGGATTGGCCTCAAACCCCGCATCGCGTAGCATGGCTACCAGCATCAGGTTGATGTCTGCCACGTTGCCGGTTTTATTGTCAAAGGCTTTGCGCAGGCTGGTGGTCACGTATTTGCCGCCGTTCCCGTTCCACTTCACCGAGTTCTTCACAAACTCATAGATGGTATTGAGGCGGGTTAAGGTGTCTTTCACAGACTGCAGGGCGGCCACCTCGTTCTTGAAGAACCCGGTGCGGTTCAACTGCAACCCAAAGCTTTCATCGGTCATCAGTTCCTCAGAGAGGCTGTTCCAGTTGCCGGCAATCCTCTTGGCAATCTGGTTAGGGTACCGCACCCACTCCAGCTCGAATTCAATTTTGGAAACGTAGTCATCCAGGGTGGTGATGTGCGACTCTGGGGTGATGGCCGGCACGTCTTTCATAACCCAACGGTGGTTCATGCTTCTGGCCGAAACAACTTCTGAACCGCCGGAGGTACGGCCTCCGCCCATGCCCGCTTCAATGGAACTGCTCCAACGCACGGTAAAGGTCATATTGCCGGGAATAGCCTCATTTATGGTAAATGGCTCATAGCCCTGCGGATTCTGCTTGTACTCAAAATACTCTGGGATGGTGGCTCTGTATTCACTGTAGACTACAGGAATGGATTTCTGGAAAGTCCAGTCACGCAGGTTGAAAAGAAAGTCTGAGGTAATGGTATACGAAATCTCCAGCACCGATCCCTCTTTCACGGCTGGTAGGGTGAACTTTTTGTTTGACCAGTTGGCACTGGCTTTTTCATCAAAAACGGCTTTATCCTCCATTTTCACTTTCACCATTTTACCGGCTTCCAGGTTGTAGGTGGCGCCTTTGATGTTGATGACCTGCTCTTTGTCACTGTTGCGCTGGTAATACGGCACCACTACGTTTGCCCAGTCATAACCAGTCTTCTTTAGGATCTTTATGCGTAAAACGCGCTCAAAATTCACTTTGAAGTCTTGGGCATACGAGAAATAAGACCGGCCGTAATCCGCCAGGATAACGGCGGCGGCGCTGGTGTCTTTGTCATAGACTTTCATCTTGAGCTCTTCTTCGGTCACTTTCCCGAATTTGACCGGGGCATCCTGGCCAGCGGCCGCAAAATGGAACAGAAGGAATACCACAGCCAGTAAAGACCGTGTGTTAAAAAGGGTAGAATTGGGCATAGAGCGGGGTAAGGTTTAAAATATATAAATAATTGAATGAATTCGTTATGTATGCATAGCTTTCCCCCATAGACCAGAGAAACAGCCTTTATTATTCACTTTGTCTAAAGGAGCCAAAAAGCACTTTCAGAAGAGATTATTATCCAGAGGATATTTTATAAAAATTTAGTACCGATGTAAAGATTAGATCCTTACACCGCCTATCCCCGCAGAACCCACTGCACTTTTCTCAAAAAAATGGTATTAATGGTTGTTCTTACTGAATCTGAACCCAATATATAATTATTCCATCTAAAAACTTCTATACCCCAACCTAATTCAGAAAAATTCTAATATAATTATTCAAATTAGCTCGTCTCCCTCAAGCGGACTAAAGCCACTGCCAGAATTGCCTATTTTGAGCTTGGCGTATAGTCCAGGGGCAGCATCTCGGCCAGCTTTTCCCAGCCCCAATACCCTTCTACCAGGTGCGAGTAAGGGTTCAGGATCATGCCGTTGGGCTCAATAAAAGTGTAGGGCTCCGTTAACGTGAGCAGCGAGGTCTGGAGGCCAGGCGGCCGAGGCTTAGAAAAAACCCGTTGGTTTACAAAACCCGGCTCCTCCTTTTCTTTGGTGTACACCACATTTAGATTATCCTTGAACTGCAGCCGCAGTCTATCGCCAGAGACATCCGGGGCTATCAACTGGTCATAGGGAATAGGGTCTTTGTATAGATATGCCACAGTCTTGTCCAGCCCGGCCATCCGGCTCCAGTAACTGAGGCTGTCTTCCTGCGCGCTCCCCTTGTTTATTTTTATGGTGGTAGCCATCTGCTGATCCCTGGCCCGGTTCAGCCCGGCCTGAATCTCAGCCTCGGGTGGCCGGTTTGGATTGGGCCGCCGCTCCAGCCTTCTTACGTTGAAGCCCTCGGCCTCCAGGTTTCTCTGGTAAAGGGCGCGCGTGAAATGCATGAGTGAGCCATTGTAGGCTTTGCGCCGGGCTTCTTCCCAGCGGTTCTGCTGGGCCTTGCTGCGGGGTTTCATCTCCTCAAACCTGGGGTACCCGGCATGAAACGTCTGGCCATGGGCAAAGTCCACCTGGAAGTCTTCCAGCACAAAGTGCAGCCGGTAACCCAAAGCCCTGTTTTCTATGATCAATGGTTTAGAGGCCTCGGCGGTCAGCAACCCCGCCTCAGGATCAAAATGGAAATACAGCACATCGGCGTTGATGATCTCGGTTTTGGCCGCGTTGGCCGTCTGCCCTATAAAGTTCTTAAGAAAGATGGCGTAGTTCTGTTTCCAGTTGGTGTCTGGCCTGATGACGATTTCCTGCAGCGCATTGGCCTTGGGCACGAGCTCAAACCTGAAGGAAAGCTGCTGCCCGGCCTGCAAAGTGAATTTATGCGACAGCGTTTCGTAGCCCAGGAAAGACACTACCAGTTCATGGGTGCCCGCAGGCAGGGAAGAAAGCTTGAAGGTGCCGTTCTCGGTGGAGTTGGTGCCGTAGGTGGTTTGGGCGATGAAGACAGTGGCAAAGCCCAACGGCTTCTTGGTTTGGGCATCAACCACGGTACCGGCCACGCTGGCAGAACTCCCCGCCTGCCCATGCGCAGGTCTGCCCAAGCCGCACCACAGCAGGAACATCAATGCCAGGATACTAAGCGGGTGCGGGAGTTTAAAGGCCGGGGGAAACATAGCGGAAACTTATCTCAGGAAAGATACGCATCTATCAGAAACAGCCCCCCGTTTTTAACATCCTTTAACTAAAACGGCCTAAAAACGCATGGTGAACGTGGTGCCCTGCCCCAGCTCTGAACTTACCGTGAGCGAGCCTTTGTGCAGGCGCATGATCTGCCGGGACAAACTCAACCCGATGCCGGTGCCAGTGGCTTTGGTGGTGTAGAAAGGCAGGAAAATCTGCTCCAAGGCCTCCTCGGCAATGCCGCTCCCGTTGTCGGTGACCTGGATGACCACGCGGCTGTCCTGGTCGGGGAAGGCTTCTATCTGCAGGGTTTTGGTGGGTTGGTCAGCCAGGGCGTGGATGGCGTTCCGGATAAGGTTGATGAGCACCTGCTCCACCAGTTCGCGGTCAGCGAGGACCTGCAGTCCGCCCGAGGGGTAGTTGACCAGTAGCAGGATGTTCTCGTGCATGAGTTCTTCCTGGAAAAGTGTTTGCAGTTGCCGGAGCATATCGGGCACGGAGAAGAACTGCTTTTTGGGTACGGGTACCCGCGCCAGGCTCCGGAAATCCTGCACAAAACGCACCAGGCCCTGGCTTCGGCGCTCAATGGTCTGCAGGGCCATGCCCATGTCCTCGGTTTCCTCGCGCTGCAACAGAATCTGTCCGTTGGTCTGCGCCTCCAGCACGTCCTGGATATCGGCGGCCACGCTGCCCGCCAACGAGGAAATTGGGGTCACGGAGTTCATGATCTCGTGGGTGAGCACCCTGATGAGGTTCTGCCAGGCTTCCATCTCCTTCTCCTCCAGCTCCCGCTGGATGTTCTGAATGGAGGCCAACCGGAAATCATCGCCGCGCATGACCAGATCCACCACAAACAAAGACACCGGCACCCGCTCCTTGCCATGCTTTAACTGCAGCACCTTGCTCTGCCCGGCGGGTAAAGTCAGCAACTGCTCCACCAGTTGGGGCGCCTCATCCTTAAGATGTTCCACGTGGGAAAGCTGCGAAACCTGCAGTAGCCGCTTGGCCGCGTTGTTGATGAGCTGAATCTCGCCCGTTTTCCTGAACGTGATGATGCCGATGCCGATGTGCTGCACCACCGTTTGGTAGTACTGCGTAGTGGCCTCCTTCTCAGAGCGGATGTCGCGGAACTTCCGGATGACCTCGTTGTAGCGCTGGTAGAGTTCGTCAAAGACTTTGCCCTCACCGCGCGAGGAGAAAACCTCTGAGAAATCATCGTACTTGATGGTGTTCAGGAATTTGATGAGCCGCTCAGTAGTGTTTTCAATAAACAGGATCAGGGCCACGGTCTGCACCACAATCAAGACGCCCATCGCTACCTGCGTAGCCACCAGCGAAGACTTGAAATCGAGCCGGAAAAACAGGAACACGGAAACCACCAGCAGCAGCACCCGCAAAATGACCTGAAACCGGAAGTTCTTAAAGCCCATATTTCTCCAGGCGGCGGTACAAGGATGCGCGGGACAAGCCCAGTTCTTTGGCGGCTTTGGAGATGTTGCCGTCGTACTTGCCCATCGCTTTGACTACCGTGGCACGCTCCACCTCATCCAGGTTATGCGTTTGGGGCACGTTTTCAGCAAAAGAAGGCTGTTGCATCTGCAGGAAAAAAAAGTCCTGGGGCTGCAGCACGTGGTTTTCTGAAATGATGGAAGCGCGCTCCAGCACGTGCTCCAACTCCCGGATGTTGCCCGGCCAGTCATACCTTTTCAGCCGCTCCAGCGCCGCCGCGGAGACCGACTTGGCAGGCTGCTTGTACTTCTGGGCGTAGCGTTTCAGGAAATGGTCTACCAGCAGCGGCA
Source organism: Rufibacter aurantiacus (assembly GCF_017916345.1). NCBI lineage: Bacteria > Pseudomonadati > Bacteroidota > Cytophagia > Cytophagales > Hymenobacteraceae > Rufibacter > Rufibacter aurantiacus. Next base: position 643,779 of record NZ_JAFMSV010000004.1, on the reverse strand, counting down.
GATCCTCCAAACGATCGCGCAGCGCCGGCAAATTCAATTCAATGGTATTGATGCGGTACAGCAAGTCCTGCCGGAAACGCCCCTGCTGCACCATCTGCTGCAGGGGCATGTTGGTGGCGCAGATCAACCGCACATTGATGGGAATAGGCTGCCCGGTCCCTACCCTGATGACCTCACGACGCTGCAAAACGGTGAGCAGTTTGGCCTGCATGGCCAGGGACAGGTTGCCAATCTCGTCCAGGAACAACGTGCCGCCGTTGGCCATCTCAAAACGGCCCACGCGGTCTTCCTTCGCATCGGTAAACGCGCCTTTCTTGTGCCCGAAGAGCTCGCTTTCAAACAAGGTCTCCGTCAAAGAACCCATGTCCACGGAGATGAACACCTTATCGGCGCGGGCCGATTGTTGGTGCAGGCTTCTGGCAATGACTTCCTTGCCCGTCCCGTTCTCGCCCAAGAGCAGAACATCGGCATCGGTTTTAGCCACGCGGTTCATGAGGTGCAACAGTTGCTGCATGGCGGGGCTCTGGCCCGTCACCAGATTCACGTCCTGGCTCAGCTGCGAGGCCAGCGCGCGGTTGGTTTTCTTCAGCGTTGAAATCTCTTTGTAGGAAGTCTTGAGCTTAGAAGCGGCGGATAAGGTAGCGATAAGTTTCTCGTTCTGCCAGGGCTTGAGCACGAAATCGGTGGCGCCTTCTTTCAGGGCCCGTACCGCCATCTCCACATCCCCGAAAGCCGTGATCATGATGACCACCGCGCTGGGGTCTTTGGTCAGGATCTCCTTCAGCCAGTAAAAGCCCTCATTGCCGCTGGTGGTGTCTTCCATGAAATTCATGTCCAGCAGAATGAGGTCATAGGTATCCTGGTTGAGCAGGAACGGGATCTTGCGCGGGTCTTTCTCAATAAGCACCTGCTGGGCATACTTCTTCAACAGCATCTTGGCTGAGAAAAGAATGTCCTCGTTGTCGTCTATGATCAGGATCTTACCTAGGCTCTGTTCCACGGGTTTTGGTTACGTTTTGTATAAAGTACACCTAAACTGTGCCATACCCGGCAAAAGGCGCTTTCTGGGCTGGCAAGGTGAATTTACAAAATCCCCGGATAGCGTGGTGTTCAGGGCTGAACAAAAAAGTGTCCGCTGGTGAACAGTTGAGAAGGAAGGAGATAAGGCAGTGCATGATTTCAATAGATGGAAAATTGCAGATGTAGGGGCAATCCCTTGTGGTTGCCCATGCGCATTCCTCTTGAATTCTGATCCTTAGTGATAACACCCACAACGGCAGGAAAACGCCAATCTCCTTCTTTAGAGAACACGCATATCGTCCCCCTTTGAAGGGGGTAGGGGGATGACAAAGGCGCCTAAAGAACCGTTGGCTTCTCTACAGAGCAGAAATTTCAATGGCACCGAAGCCACGGAAGTAACTTCCGCGCCATAGAATAAGAATTTGACTCTCTGGAAAGCCATGCTCAGCACGAGAAATCATCCCCCTACCCCCTTCAAAGGGGGACGATATGCGTGCAAGAAGTTGTCTTTTATCATCTGTTGCCGCCGTTGTTGGCGTTATCACCAACAATCCCAATGTCCGTGGCATGCGCAAGGGCAACCACAAGGGGTTGCCCCTACATTCTTATGATGCACAACCTCTGTTTTAGGTCCTCTTATCTAGAAAACAAGCTTAAATCGGATGTTTTTACTGCGGCACTTAATCAGCCTTAACGGTGGCAGCGGCGGCGTTTTGGTAGGGCTTCCCGATGAGCATGACTTCAAAGGCATTACTCACGCCTTTGAGGTTGATTTTAGCGGTCCTGACGGAGAAAGGAGGATTCCTTAGCATCCCGTAGGCGGCCTCAGAGATCACGAAGCTGTTGTTCAGTTCTTTGGTGGCAGCCTGGAGGCGCGCCGCTACGTTCACCGGGAAACCCATCACCGAGAGGCTGTTGTTCAGCCCGATGCCCACGTTGCCGTAGATCACCTGGCCCACGTGCAGGCCAATGCCTACCTCAAAGAAGTGGTTGAAATAGGCCCGCATGTAAGTGTTGTTGAAGATCTTGACATCCTCCAGGATCTTAATCCCGGCAAATACCGCCGACTCGGTGGCCATCTTGATGTTCGTGTCCAGTCCGAAGACGGCATACACGCCATCGCCGGCGGTGTCTATGATCTTACCGCCGTAATGCTCAATGGCATTTCTAAAGAGGGTGATAATGCGGCGCATGATGTGGATCACGTCAAACGGAAGGTTGGCTTCCATGAAGGGCGTGAAATTGCGGATGTCAATGAAGAACAGGGCCATTTTGCGCCGTTTCCCTATGGCCTCTGAAGGGTCTTCCTTGATTCCGTTGATGAAGATGAAGCGATCTATGTCATCTTTGATGAGCCTGTGCACCTGCACGCCCTCTCCCCTCACGTTGGTCTGGCAGGCCAGTCGGACATTATCGGGGAGTTTGCGCACTTCCCGCACCAGCCTTTCGCAGCTGTTTACCTCAGAGAGCTGCTCAGCGCCGTTCAGCACCAGCACACGGCAAGTGGTGCACTGCCCTTTTCCGCCGCAGGCATGGTAATGCGGGATACCCGCCGCCAGGGAAGCCTCCAACAGGGTCTGGCCATCTGCTATTGAAACTTCTTTCTCGCCTTTGAAATCTACCTGCACGTTCATCCTGCTTAAGCGTTAACGGTTACAGATAAAACCTGCGGCTTGCCTGGAGCGCACCGCTCCTTACTTTTTCACCAGCGATTGGTACTCGGGGTGTTTTTTCAGGTAAGCCGCCATGTACGGGCACAGCGGAATCAGCTCCATGTTCTCTTTTTTCAGGTACTCCAGCACCTGTTTGGACAAGGCCGCTGCAATGCCCCGGCCCTCCAGCTCTTCGGGCACCTCGGTGTGCAGTACGGTCATAACGTTGTCTTTCAGCTTATAACTCACCAGGGCGGTTTTGCCTTCAATGGTGGTCTCAAACTGATGTTTAGCCGTGTTGTTTTTGATCTCCTGTTCCATTCAGAGGGTTCTTTCTCTCTAAGATAAGAAGATTATTCACTCTCCTGGGTTCTGGTCAGGATTTCTTTCGCCAGTTCCAGCTCTTCCTGCAGAATGGTATGCGGCCGGCCTCTGTAGATCTTTTTGGTAACCACCGCGCCGTGCGCTTCCAAGGTTTTCACCGTCTCCTCTACCCGGCTCACGGGCACGTGGGGGTCTGGGTCACCGGTGGTAATCAGAACGGGGGTATTTTTGAAATCGCCTTTGTAGTGGCTGGTGTTCAGTTGCGGACCTATCAACCCGCCGGTGAAAAGGAACAGACCGCCAAAGGGCTGGGCGTTTCTAGCGGCGTACTCGGCGGTGAGGCAGGCCCCCTGCGAGAAGCCCAGCAAATAGATGTTCTGGCTGCTGATTCCCTCGCCCGCCATGGATTTCACCAGGTCATGGATCTGCTCCAGGGCCGAGTCCAGCGCCGGTTGGTTTTGCTCTGTGGGCGCCATGAAGCTGTAGGGGTACCAACTGTGGTTCGTGGCCTGCGGGGCAAACAGCGAGAAATCCGCTACCGGCAGGTAATCAGCGAGCGACAGAATGCTCTCTGCCGAGGCACCCCGTCCGTGGATCATGATCAGGGCCTTGCCCGTCTGGGACAAAGGCTTGCCGTGGGTGATGACGTGTCTTTCGTGCGTGTACATAGGCAGCTTTATTGTATAACCTGGTTAACCTGGGTGGCCTGAATGGCCTGCCCTAACCACAGAAAATCTTCCAGAAATTTATCCAGGCGCCCACTGTACGCGGCATCGGTCAACTGCCCGTCCTGGAACAGCGTCTGCACTTTGGGCGTGAGGAGCGCATTGGGCAGCACAATCCCGTTCAGGGTTAGGGCGTAGTGCTGCAGGCTTTTGGCGGCGTTGATTCCGCCCAGCATGCCTGCTGAGACCGCCACAATCCCGAACGGCTTATGGAAATACTCTTTGTAGAAATAGTCCAGAGTGTTTTTCAGAGCGCCGGAATAGCTGCCGTTATGCTCCGGCGACACAATCACCAGGCCATCGCTCTGGGCAATGGCGGCGCTGGTTTCCTTCATCAGATCAGAAGGATTGGGGGTTTTGTCAAAGATGTTTTCCAGCAGCGGGAAATTGAGTTCCCGCACGTCCAGCAGATGAACGCTGTGTCCTTTTGCTTCCAGTCTTCTCCCCACTTCCAACGCCACCTGGTGTGACTGCCGCTGCGGGCGGGCACTCCCAGATACTACTACCAGTTTCATGTGTGTTTATTTAGAATGATGGGTAAACTGCTATTATGGTTTCAAGGTAACAAAAATGGAGTTCCTAACCGCGGGTAACAGGTTTCTGGTGCGGTGTCCTTTGCCATTGGTGTCTTCCACCAGCAGAATGTCTCCGGCTTTGAACTGCCGTTTCTCGCCCAGAGAGGTTTCTATCTCAATCTCGCCGTCCAGCAGCACAATGTATTGCCGGGCAGGCGCGCAGTGGAAGTCATAGTCATAGCTGGGCAGCACCTTCCGGAAGATGATGCTTTCCACTTCCTCGGGATCAGACAAAAAGCCAATATCCCCTGCGGAGCGCAGGGGCTTGGCAAGTTGGGCAAAATGGCTCTCGCCGCTTTCATCCGCGTACACGCGGGTGATGTTGAATACTTCCATTCTGGGTCTGTTTTTCCCGAAACGGCCCTAAAACTGTTTCGGGAGATTTGATCCTAAACTAACTTAGTCCAGGCTTGGCAGAACCGCTTCAATCTCGGCGCGGTGCGACTCATATTGTGGCGGTAACAGCAGGCTGGAGCCCAACTGGTCCCAGGACTCGTCAATACCAAAACCCGGGTTATCAGTGGCAATCTCAAACAGCACACCGCCCGGCTCCCTAAAGTAAAGCGAATAGAAGTAGTTGCGGTCAATCTTTTCGGTGATGTTAAGACCAGCCTTGGCCACTTTCTGCCGGAACGCCATGAGGGTTTCCTCGTCTTTCACCCTAAAGGCGATGTGGTGGTTGGTACCGGCCCCGCCGATGCCGCGGGCCTCGTTGGGCAGCTCCACCAGGTCAATGATGGCTGCGTGCTCCACCGCATCGGTGATGTAGCGGTAACGGTTACCGCTTTTCTCCTGCAAGGTGTAGCCAAACACATCGGTGAGGACGGCGGCGGTGCCTTTGATGTCGCGCAGGGTAAGGGTTACGCTGTGGAAACCTTTGGTGGCCACGTTGGCTTTGATCTCGTCGGTTTCCCAGGCCAGGCGGTTGTCCGGATTTTTAGGGATTACCAGCTCCAGTTTCAGGCCATCGGGGTCCAAGAACGTGAGGTACTGCTCCCCGAATTTCTCTGAGGGCTTGTTGTAGATGACGTTGTGCTTCTCAAAGCGGTCAATCCAGAAATCAAAGCTGCCCTCTGGCACGGAGTAGCCGATGTTGGTGGCCATACCGGTGCCGGCGCTGCCGCGGCGGGCGTCTTCGTAGGGGAAGAACGTCAGGATGGTGCCCGCACTGCCGCGCTCATCGCCGTAGTACAGGTGGTAGGTACCCGGATCGTCAAAGTTGACAGTCTTTTTGAGCAGGCGCAGACCCAGCACTTTGGTGTAGAAGTCCACGTTCTTTTTGGCCTTTCTGGCAATAGCCGTGATATGGTGCAGGCCTAATATTCTGTTTTCCATGATGGCTTAGTGATTGATAGGCACCTCTATGAGGAGGAATTTGCTATCGGTTGAAAAGCTGAAATCTAACTTATCTGTCTCCCAGATGCCTACCGCGTCGCGCTGGTTCAGCGTCTGGCCATTTACCTGAAGCGTACCGCTGATGTTGAAGACGAACACGCCTTTGTTCAGCGGGTTGAAGGAATACGTGAGCGGCTGCCCCTGTTCAAAAGAACCCAGGGAAAGCTTCGCGTTCTGGTTTATCCAGCAGTGGGCCTGGCCTTCCTCGTTGCTCACGATGGTGACCAGCTGGTTCAGCCGCTTTTCCTCCGGGAAGAACCGGCGCTGGTAGCGGGGCGTGATGTTCTGCAGCTTGGGCTCAATCCAGATCTGCAGAAAATTCACCTCGTCCTGGCCCACGTTGTGTTCCTCGTGGCGCAAGCCGCTGCCCGCGCTCATGATCTGCACCCAATCTTTGTGCACCACCTCTTTGTAGCCCAATGAGTCTATGTGGTTCATGGACCCCGATAGCATCACCGAGATGATTTCCATGTTGGCGTGCGGATGGATGCCGAAACCGTTCTCGGGCTGCACGTAGTCATCATTGAATACCCGCAGCAACCCAAAACCCGCCCGCACCGGGTTGTAGTGGCTAGAGAAACTGAAGATGAAATTGCTCTTCAGCCAACCCAGGTCTTTGAGGCCTCGGTCAGCGGGGTTATATCTTTCAAATTGCATTTTAGGTCTATTTAATGATGTTTGTACGAGCGAAACCCGAAAAGGAACAGATTGTACTAACCGGAAACCGAAACCGCAGCCTCGGTTTCCGGCAGCGCCTTAACCTTGTTTCACCAACTGGATCTCGGCCTGCAGTTTGATCTCGTCGCTTACTACCACGCTGCCCGCCTCGGTTACGGCGTTCCAGGTAAGCCCGAACTCTTTGCGGCTGATTTTACCTGTTACTGTGAAACCAGCTTTAGTCTGGCCGTAAGGATCTATCACAATACCCCCGAACTCCACTTTCACCGTCACTGGCTTGGTGATGCCTCTTATGGTCAAATCGCCGTGCAGTTGGTAATCATCGCCGCCTACGTTCTCGTATTTGTTGCCCACAAACCGGATCTCGCCGTGATTTTCCGCATCAAAGAAATCAGCTGATTTCAGGTGGGTGTCGCGCTGCTCGTTGTTGGTGTTGATGGAGTTCACATCGGCGGAGAACACTACGCTGCTGGCGCTGGTAAACTGCTCATCCTCGGTCTCCGCCTCCACGTTGAAGCTCTGGAAATAACCCGTCACAGTGGTGATCATCAAGTGTTTCACTTTGAACTGTACTTCTGAGTGCATTGGGTCTACTGCCCATTTGGTAGTTGCCATGATTTTGATTTTAAAAGGTTAAAGTCTACTTTTTAGCTCGGTTATTGAAATCCTATGCACAAATGTATATACATTTAATGTACATACATATAATTATGCCTAAAAGTTTCGAAATATTTTTCTCTGGTCTGAGCAGCGCTTATCTAAAGTACTTTAAACCACAGAAAAACTGCCTCGGCAGGCTGTAGGCCTGCCACCCAATCGCTATTTGCCCCAGCGGCTTGACCTTCACCCAAACACAACCTATCAACAACAAAGAAAGCCCTGTTTCCGGGATATTTTTCCGGAAACAGGGCTAAAAGCAACAGAGCAAACCTATAGCTTTTGTTGCCGCACAGACTGCCACAGCACGTTCATGACCCACCACTTGCCTTGTTCTTTCACCAGGTGGATGTAGTCAATGCCCCACACGGCGGTTACTTTCGCCGAGGCGGTTTTATCGCAGATATCCAGGATCTGTACTTTCTGCACCGAGTTCTCATTGGCCTGCTTGCCGTCGGCATTCCACCGTTTAGCCAGACTCACCAAGGCCGGGAAAGGCATCTCCAGTTGTTTTGAATAGGCCTGGTTCGCGGCCGAATAGGAGAAACCGCGCTTCTGCAGCAAGGGATGCACGCTGCGGTAGGCAATGGTGGTGTCTGCCTTGTAAAAGGCCTGAATGTAGTCTTGGCAGGCAGCGGTTACCCCGGCCTTGTCCTGCTCCGTGGACACGCACTGCGCCCAACCAGCCGAGAGGGAGAAAGAAAACAGTAAAGCGGCGAACAGTTTCTTCATGGTATATTTAGGGTTTAGGTGAGACGAGATGGGAAATTGCCCGCTGCCGGATTTTTGCAGGAAATCGCGCTCAAGTTGAGGAAAGACCTGGCTAGGCTACGGTCAGGTTATCACTCCCTTATCCGGGAAGCGAAGCTGCTTTTGGCCTGTTTCCCAGAAAAGACGCAGGAAACCCCGGGTGGCTGCACGCTTTGCCCGGGGAATGTTCGGGCATGAACAAAAAGTGTACGCCAGCGGACACTCTTCGCTACACATGAATTCATATTTTATTGATTTACAGCATTTTATAAACCCGGCACAGCAATTGGGAGAGAATAACAAAATTGCTTTAACACCATGGACCGTATCATAGAAAAGAAGCGTTGGACGCCCAAGAAAATAGCAGCCTACATAGGGGGCATCCTGCTCGTAGCCCTGGTCACCTACTTCATCGCCTTCGCCGATAACAGCTCTAAGCTGAACGTGGAAAGCCAGAAGATCACCATGGCCACTGTGAGCCAGGGTTCTTTCCAGGAGTTTATTCCGGTAGATGGCACCGTGCACCCCATCAAAACCATTCTAATCCCGGCGGTGGAAGGCGGCACCGTGGACGAGAAGTACCTGGAGGGCGGCAAGCCGGTGAAACAAGGCGACCCCATCCTGAAACTCACCAATAACCGCCTAGTGCTGGACTTCATGAACCAGGAAACCCTCATGAATGACCTCATCAACAACCTGCAGAACTCTAAACTGAGCCTGCAGCAGAACAAATTCAATCTTCGTCGCCGCCTGGCCACCTTAGACGCGCAGGTAGACGCCGCCAAGGATATGTATGAGCGCAACATTGCCCTCTACGAGGCCAAAGCAGTTTCTCAGCAGGAGTTCTTTAATTTCAAGAGAGAGTATGAGCGCCTCAAGGCCGAGCGGGCCATTGAGCAGGAATCGCAGAAGTTTGAGGAGAACAACGCCCGCCAGCAGATTGCCCAACTGGAAACCACCATTGCGCGCACCAGCCGCAACCTGCACATGATGGAAGACAACCTCAAGAACCTCTACATCAAAGCACCTATCTCAGGGCAGCTTTCCTCTATTCAGGTAGAGTTGGGTACTCCGGTGCAGTCTGGGCAGGTGATTGGCCAGATAGATGATCTGAGCGGCTTCAAAGTGAAGGCCGAACTGGACCAGCACTACGTGAGCCGCGTGTTCGCTGGCCAGCAGGGCTCCTTCACCTACAACGGCCAGACTTACCCGCTGGAGATTGCCCTGGTATACTCTGAGGTGACCAACGGCCGCTTCCCCATTGACATGAAATTCATTGGCAAGGTACCGGAAGGCATCCGGCGCGGACAGACCCTGCAGATCAGGTTGCAGCTCTCTGACCCGGCCCCGGCGGTATTGCTCCCAAGAGGCGGCTTCTACCAGAGCACTGGTGGCGCCTGGGCCTACGTGCTGGATGAATCCGGAAAAGTAGCCTCTAAACGCAGCATCCGGCTGGGCCGCCAGAACCCAGAGTACTACGAGGTCCTGGAAGGCCTGAAACCTGGCGAGCAGGTGATTGTCTCCTCCTATGACGCCTTCAATGATAAGGATAAGCTGGAGCTTAAATAGTCCTGAGTTCTGAGTTGAAGAACACACGCATTCCGTCCCCCTTTGAAGGGGGTAGGGGGATGACAAAGACGCGAAAAGAACCCAAAAGCCTCCCCTCGGTCTGTCCCCTGACAGATCGAAACAGAAAATCGAAAATGGCCTGTCAGGGGACAGGCCATGGGAACAGGCAGTTGAAGAACTGAAAAGCAGTTGAATAAAAGATTAGATAATGAACCTCGGGAATGATTGATCAGCAAGAGTTATCATCCTCCTACCCCCTTCAAAGGGAACGATCAAAACGAGAAGAACAATAAGCGATATAACAATCAACAACCAGCAATAAGCAATTAAAAGATATGTTAAAGACCGTCAATCTTCAGAAGAAATATACCACCGATGAGGTGGAGACCACCGCGTTGGTGAATGTGAACCTGCAAGTGCGCCAGGGCGAGTTCGTGGCTATCATGGGACCATCGGGCTGTGGGAAATCCACGCTGCTCAACATCATCGGGTTACTGGACAACCCCACCAGCGGCGAGTTCTATTTTCTGGATAAGGAGATCTCTAGGTTCAGTGAGCGCCAGCGCGCCAACCTGCGCAAAGAGCACCTGGGCTTCGTTTTCCAGAGCTTCAACCTCATTGATGAACTGACGGTGTACGAGAACGTGGAACTGCCTTTGATTTACCTGAAGGTGGGCAACGCCGAGCGCAAACAGCGGGTGGAGCAGGTGCTGGAGCAGATGCAGATCGCGCACCGCCGCAACCACTTCCCGCAGCAGCTCTCGGGCGGTCAGCAGCAACGGGTGGCCATCGCCCGCGCCGTGGTGTCCAAACCTAAATTACTCCTGGCGGATGAGCCCACCGGTAACCTGGACTCGGCCCACGGCCAGGAAGTGATGCAGCTCCTGAGCAGCCTCAACGAGCAAGGCACCACCATTGTGATGGTAACCCACTCCCCCACCGATGCCGACTATGCCCACCGCATTGTGAACCTGTTTGACGGTCAGATCATCTCTGAGAATGTGAAAGAGCTCGCCATCCTGTAAGCCCGGTAGCCATGTTCAAAAACTATTTTTTAGTTGCGGTGCGTACCCTGCGCCGCAACCTGGGGTATACTATGCTCAATGTGATAGGCCTGGCCCTGGGCATCACCTGCAGTCTGCTGCTATACCTGGTCATCCGGCACGAGCTCAGCTATGACACCTTCCACAGCAAGGCAGACCGCATCTACCGCATCAACGTAGACAAACTCACCGCCAATGGTCCAGAGACCAACGCTGGTACTCCTTTCCCAATGCTGGCCACCATCAAGGCTTCTCTGCCCGAGCTTTCCCCGGCCACGCACCTGTACAACACCGAGGGCGGCACCTTTACGGTGCTGTCTAACAATGATAAAGTGCCGGCCAAGAAGTTCAGGGAAGAGAAAAACGTGCTGTTTGTGGAGCCTGCCTTTTTTGACCTGTTCGATTTTCCTACCGGCAGCGTCAACGCCAGACAGGCCCTGAAAGACGTAAACACTGTGCTGCTCACCCAAAGCATTGCCAACCGGTATTTCCCCGGTGAGAACCCCGTGGGCAAGGTCCTGCGCATGGACAACGTGGTGAACCTGAAGGTAACCGGCGTGATCCCAGACGCCCCGGAGAACACAGACCTGCCTTACCTCATGCTCATAGACTATGAGTCTTCCAAGAAGATCAACACGTTCATGAACGATTCCTGGAACAGCACCAACAGCAACCAGCAGGTGTACTTTGCCATGTCTCCGGGTTCTTCTTTGAAGCAGGCCGAGGACCGGCTCAACCAGATCACGTCTAAGTACCGGCGCATCTCGCCCGGCGAGAAGGAACGGTACATCTTCCAGCCCTTACTGCAGATGCACTTTGATGATGAATATGGCACGCTCAGCAGCCGCACCATCAGCAAGACCACGCTCTGGGCCCTGGGTCTGATTGGCATGTTCCTGGTGCTGGTGGCGTCCATCAATTTCGTGAATCTGGCTACCGCCCAGGCCCTGCGCCGGTCCAAAGAGGTAGGCATGCGCAAAGTATTGGGCGCCAGCAAACCGCAGCTTATGACGCAATTCCTCTGCGAGACCGGGCTCATCACCTTGGTGGCCCTGCTGCTGTCAGTAGTGTTTGCCGAGTTGCTGCTGCCTTTCCTGAACCAGTTACTGGAGTTGCAGATTTCTTTCTCCATTTTGCATGACCCGCAGATGCTGCTCTTTTTGCTGGCGGTACTGGTGGCGGTGACTTTCTTCGCGGGTTTTTACCCAGCCCTGGTAATCTCCGGCTTTCAGCCTATCTCTGCGCTCAAAAGCAAGGTGGCTACGGCCCGGGTGGCAGGTTTATCGCTGCGCCGCACGCTGGTGGTGGTACAGTTCACCATTTGCCAGGTCCTCATCATCTGCACCATCATTGTGCACAACCAGATGGAGTATTTCCGGAGCGCCTCGCTGGGTTTTGACAAGGAGGCTATTGTGAACATTCCGGTGCCGGCTGGTAAGGCGGGAGACCTGATGGCCCTGCGCCCACAGCTGGAGTCCCATTCTGCGGTGAAGTCCACCTCATTTGCCATCGCGCCGCCCTCGGCCAACATTGACATGAACTCCTCTTTCCAGTACGATGACTTTTCTGTGGACCGCAACTTCAGCGTGAACTTAAAGCTCGCCGATGAGAACTACCTGAAAACGTTCAGTATTCCGTTGCTGGCCGGCCGCATGTACGAGAAAAGCGATACCATGCAGGAGTTTGTGGTGAATGAGACGTTCCTTCAGAAAGTGGGCGTTAAAGATCCGCAGGAGGCAATAGGCAAAAAACTGCTTGTGAACGGCGGCCAAAACGAAGGCAAGATTGTGGGCGTGGTCAAAAACTACCACTTATCATCGCTACGCAATGAGATTCCGCCGGTGGTCATGTCCACCATGACCCAGGTGTACTTCTATCTCAACGCCAAAATAGAGCAGAAAAACGCAAAAGCCGCCCTGGCCCACCTGCAGAACGTATGGCTGACCGCCTACCCAGATGACGTCTTCTACTATGAATTCTTTGATGATTCCATTGCCCGGTTCTACGAGGAGGAACAGCGCCAGGCGCACCTGTTCAAGGTCTTCTCCTTTATTGCCATTGTCATCGGTTGCCTGGGCTTGTATGGGTTGGTGTCCTTTATGGTGGCGCAGCGCACGAAGGAAGTGGGCGTTCGCAAAGTGCTGGGGGCCTCCTCAGCGAGCATCGTGGGCCTTTTCTCCGCCGATTTCGTGAAACTGGTCTTGATCGCCTTTGTCATTGCCGGCCCTATCTCCTACTACTTCATGGACAAATGGCTGCAAGACTTCTCGTACCGGATCAACATAGGGTACTGGGTGTTCCTGGCGGCCGGCGCCCTGACGCTCCTCATTGCCCTCACCACCGTGAGCGTGCAGGCGTTGCGGGCGGCGTTCTCTAACCCAGTGCGGGCGCTTAAAACCGAGTAGCCGCCTCTCCATTCCTGTTTAAGAGCCGATTTTCTAAAACCAGCCCTGAAACAGAAAACCGCTACTCTCACCGCTTACTCCCTTTTTAACTTTCTGCCTTTTTCCCCGCCGTCTTCCCGGCGGGGATTTTTTATGCATCCTCATTAAAACCGGCCTTCTTTAAAAACAAATTCCTGGCGTACCCGTTTAGCCGCTTTATTTATTACTTTTACCCCAAATTATTACTTTCAACCCAAATGCCTCCCCCATATTAAGGGCTGTTTTCAGGAAAGAGGCACAAAAACGCAAATTTGTCTTCTTACTCCCTGACAACCCAACCCTTTATGAACAAAGAAAGCGCCGCAGCACTCAAAGGCAAGAAAAAGCAAATCCTGGATACCTGGATGTCCAACCAGACCAAAGATGCCGCCCTCCGCGATGACCTTATGAGCGTAGCTGAGTTGCAGCAGCAATCAGAAGAATTCCTGAACTCCCTGCTGAAAGCCTTTGCCTCATCCCAGGCAGAAAACCCTGACTCAGCGGGGTATGAGCCCATCCACGATATCCTGAGCGAGATTTCCATCTCCCGGGCGCGTCAGGGCTTTTCTCCCCGCGAGACCAGTGCCTATATCCTCAGCCTCAAAGAAGTACTGAGCCAAATGCTGGAAGAGCGTTACAAAGAAGACACAACCGTTTTGTACCGCGAGATCATCTCCATGAATAAAATCATGGACAGCCTGAGCCTGGTAACCACAGAAACCTACATCAAAGGCCGCGAAGAGGTAATCCTGCGCCAGACCAGCGAAATGAGCGAGATCTCCACCCCTGTAATCAGGGTATGGGAAGGCATTCTGGCGTTGCCCATCATCGGCACCCTGGACAGCGCCCGCACCCAGGTGGTGATGGAGGCCCTGCTGGAGGAGATTGTGGCCACCGGCAGCCGTATTGCCATCCTGGATATCTCCGGCGTACCTACCGTTGACTCCCTGGTGGCCCAGCACTTGATTAAAACCGTGAGCGCCGCCAGACTGATGGGTGCCGAGTGCATCATCAGCGGTATCCGCGCCGAGATTGCCCAGACCATTGTGCACCTGGGCATTGACCTTACCAACATCTACACCAAAGCCACGTTGGCCAGCGCCCTGAAGATGTCTTTCTCCATGCTGAACATCCAGGTGTCCAAAGCTGCCCAGAACGGTCAGATAGGGTCTAAACAGAACTTCGGGTTTTAAGGAAACGCTGCCATGGAAAGAATACCTATTTTAAAGATGGGCCCCTTCCTGCTGGTAACCATCCAAGTGGATTTATATGACCGGCTGGCCCTTACCCTGGAGAACGACCTCATCAACATGGTGAGCAAGACCGAAGCCAAGGGTGTATTGATTGATATTTCTGCCGTAAGCATAGTAGACTCCTTCATGGGTCGTATTCTGGGCAATATTGCGTCTATGTCTAAAATCATGGATGCCGCCACTGTGGTGGTAGGCATGCAGCCAGCGGTAGCCATTACGCTGGTAGAACTAGGTCTTACCCTCGCGGGCGTTCACACTGCCTTGGACGTGGAGCAAGGCATGGAACTGTTGCGCAACAAAATTGGCCAAATAGACACCGACGAAGAAGGCCTCTATGATAGTTTTATCTAAGGAGAAGCTGAGCATACAGAAAGAGCAGGACGTAGTTTTGTTCCGGAACCGGATAAAGGAGCTGGCTACTAAAATTGGCATGAGCCTGGTGAACCAGACCAAGTTGATCACGGCAGCCAGTGAATTAGTCCGGAATATGCTGCGCTACGGCGGCGGCGGCATTACCCACCTGGAGATTGTGAGCAAAAACAGCATCCCGGGGGTGCGCCTGGTCTTTGCCGATGAAGGGCCCGGCATAAAAGATGTAACCTTGGCCATGAAAGACGGTTATTCTACCGGAAAGAGTTTAGGACTGGGCTTGCCGGGTGCCAAACGGCTAGTGAATGAGTTTGACATCAAAAGCGAACCCGGCAAAGGCACCACAGTCACCATAATACGGTGGAAAAATGGACTTTAATTTTGCTGAACACCATCATTTCCCGCTGGCAGACAGGACCTTCCTGAACATTATCCGGCGCGATATTGCCAAAATTGCCGAGGCCACCGGATTCACCGAAACCGAGGCCGGCCGCGTGAGCCTGGTAATCACGGAAATGGCCACCAACCTGGTGAAACACGCCGACTCCAAAGGCGGCGAGCTGTTGGTGAAGGCCATCTGTGAGGAAAACGGGAAAACCTGCGGCGTGGAACTGATCTGCCTGGATAACGGTCCTGGCATGAGTGATCCACAGCGCATGATGGAAGACGGCGTCTCCACATATGGCAGCATGGGTCAGGGTTTGGGCGCCATCAAACGGCAGTCTGACTTCTTTGACATCTATTCCCAGCGCGGTATTGGCACGGTGATTCTTTCCCGGGTCTACCGGAAAGGTAAAATCCCTAAATCGGCGGCCAGAAGCGAGCAGAAATTCCAGGTGGGCGCGGTACTGGTACCCAAACCCGGCGAGAAAGTAAGCGGCGACGGCTGGGGGCTGCGGCTGTCTCTCCAGGGAGCGCATCTGCTGGTGCTGGACGGACTGGGCCATGGGGAACATGCCCATGAGGCCGCCCAAAACGCCTTGCAGGCTTTTAAGCAGCAACCCAAACAAACGCCTTCCGAGATGCTGCGCGGTATTCATGCCCTCATTAAACGCACCCGCGGGGCGGTGGGCGCCATTGCCCAGTGGAACACAGAAACCAATAGCCTGCTGTTTTGCGGCATCGGTAATATTGCCGGACGGGTCATCATGCCAGACAAGTCCAAAAGCCTGCTGTCTTATAACGGCACCCTGGGCATGAGCATGCCTAACACCATCAATGACCAGCACCTCACCTGGGAAAGGGGCAATATCATGATCCTGCACTCAGACGGCCTGAAAAGCCGGTGGGATTTAAGCAAGTACCCGGAACTGACCAGGCATGACCCAACGTTGATTGCAGCAGTACTCTACAAAGACAATACCCGCACCACCGATGACACTTTGGTAGTGGTGGTGCGCGCTACTGATTGAATCTGTTATGGACCAGCCCATCACCACCATAAAGCTGCAGAACGAACTGGATGTTGTACTGGCCTACAAAAGGGCCATGCAGCTTTCTGAGTTCTCGGGGTTACCCGTGGCCTCCCAGACCAAGTTCGCCACGGCTGTTTCTGAGATCTGCCGCAACGTATTGGAGCACGTGGGGGAAGGCACCATCAGGTTCAACATGCTGGAAAACCGGGGCATTATGCTGCTGGAGGCCTTTGTGACCGACCGGGGACGGGGCATCCCTAACGTACAGACCCTGCTGGACCGGCAATACACGCCTCCGGCCGGCGGCAAAGGACAGGGCATCTACAGCTCCCGTAAACTGGTGGACTACTTTTTCCTGGACAGCGATTTTGAGAAAGGCACCCGCGTGCGGCTGCAGAAGCGCATCCCTAGTAACCATCCGCCCATCAACAAAGCCATTATCCAGGGGTGGGCGGACTATTTCAACCATGAGTCTGAGATATCGCCTTACGCCGAGATAAAGCGGCAGAACATGCAGCTCATTGAGCTCATGGAGCAGCTGCGGGTGCGCACCATTGAGGCAGAATACCAACTGCGAGAAATCCAGCACCTGAACCAGGAACTACAGACCTCTAACCAGGAAGTGAACGCCCTGCTGCAGGAACGCGAAACCAAGAACCAGCAGCTGGAGAAAGTAAACAAGACCCTGGATGAATTCGCGCACACCGTGACCCATGACCTGAAAGCGCCGCTCCAGAACATAAAAGGTCTGGCAGATGCCATCACCGATTTCATGGAAGAGGGCAGCATTGAGGAGGCCCAGGCCGTAATGCCCATGATCCAGCTGCAGCTCAAGCGCATGGACCACCTGATCACAGACGTGCTGGCGTATTCCCTAACCGGGCGGCAGCAGATCCAGAAAAAGCCGGTCTCCGTGGGTAAACTGGTGTACAATGTTGTTACTTCCCTCACCGTACCCGAGGGTATTTCTATCTACATCCCAGACAACCTTCCGGTACTGGAGGCCGAGGAGATTTATCTGCAGCAGATTTTCAGCAACCTGCTGAGCAACGCCGTGAAGTACCATGATCTGCCCACCGGTAGCATTTGGGTAAGGGCCTATGAAAGAAACGGCTTCTGGGAGTTTGTGGTAGAGGATGATGGCCCCGGCATTCCGGCCGCCGATCAGGAGAAGATCTTTGAACTGTTTGAGACCACCAGTGACGTGAACCACGCCGACAGCACTGGCATTGGCCTTGCCATTGTGCGCAAGATCATGGAAGAGAAAGGCGGCCGCGTATGGGTACAGTCAGAAGACCGGGGAACGGCCATGCATTTCACCTGGCCCTTTGAACCAGACACTGTCCGGCAAATAACCGACCACCTGGTCTAAGCCCCATATAAAAGCAAAAGGCGCAGTGATCCTGCGCCTTTTGCTTTTTAGAGATAAGTAAACTTAGTTTTTCTGGTAATAGTCGGCCATGATTTCTTTGACGTCACTCTCCGTCAAGGCCTTGGAGAAGTGCTTCTTCACAGATTCATAGCCTTTCAGGCGCTCCAGGTCATAGAAACTGGCTGAGGAGGTAAGCATAAGGATGATCATGCTACCGAACTGCGATAAGGCTTGGTTGTGGTACTCGTCCAGAAAGCTGAACCCGTCCATCACCGGCATTTTGATGTCAAGGAAGATGAGGTCTGGGTATGCCTGGCCACTCTGGGCCGAATTCTGCAGATACTCAAGGGCTTCCGCTCCGTTTTTCTTGATCAGGATTTCTTTGGCCACGCCCAACTTGGTTAATAAACGCTTATTCACAAAGTTGGTGGTATCATCATCATCAACCAACATGATCAAATTTAAGGGCTCAAACTGAGTCTTCATGCAAAAGTTTTAAGAGGTAGGTAAGAAAAGGTCCCTTTGTCTTCAACCGCCAAATATAGCAAAACTGTGGTAATTTTTATTTTAACGTAGTTTTTAAAGCCAGAAACCAATGGCTAAACGCAAGGCCCGTTTTCTTGTTCTGCTAAAAATTTCTGCTCCCTGCCCTTTGCCTGGGTTTGTTTAAGCCCTGTTTTTCTGAAAACGGCCCTGCAACCAACTTTAACACAATCTGTGGGTATTGCGTATGAGGAAATGGATTGACATCGCGCCTCGTACGTTTTTTCCCTTTGTACAAAGATCCGGATGCACCCGTTTACTCGTACTTATAAATCATTGAGAACATGGCCATTAACCTACAGCAAACCAGTGCCCGCCTGAACTTCTACATGCGCATAAAAGAGTTGGACGTGTACCAGCTTAGTGTGCTTACCAAAACGCCACCAGACGTTGTGGGCTGCATTCTGCAGGGGGAAGATTATTGTATGGATGACCTGGTTACGCTGCTGAAGCAGTTGCCGGACCTGAACTCCAGGTGGGTGATCTACGGAGAGGGAAACGTATTTAAATCTGAGACGAAAGAAGGCGAAGGTGCTTTGCCCACCGGCCTAAAGAAAGACCGTTCTGCTTACTTAGCCGAGATGCAGGCCTTGCTCCACCAACTGGAGGAGATTGACAAACAGAAGCAGCAGCAGAACCACTTAGACCAGCTGCGCAACAGAATAAGGGATCTGACCAAGCATATTTAGGCCCGTTTCTGGCATAGTTTTAGCAGATTAGCTTAAAACTGCACTACTCATGCACGGGAATGGTAGACGGAAGCCTGCTGGCCCCGTTATCTGTTATATCTCTGTAGAGTTGGAAACCAAACAACCCTAAGGCCAGTACTATGCACAAAAGCGTGAGGTATTGCCTAGGTGTTTTAGGGGGTTCTTTGTCTGGCAGGAGGCCGTTCTCCGGACAAGGTCACCACCAATTCCAGAATACCCCAGCCGCAGCTGCCACATACTTATAGGAGAATGCCGGCAGAAGCGCAATCCCAAGCAGCAGAGTTACTGCCAGTATTCGCCCTGTTTTTGATTTCATTTCTACAACTGGTGCCCATGGCTTAAGACAAACGAGAAGCGCTCAATAATGCCTTGGCCCTGATAATAAATTTAAAGGAAGTAACGTGTTTAGGTAGGGGTAAAACCCTGTAATTCAATCTTTATAGTAGGAGGTATACATATTATGGGACAACACCGAAAACTAGAATTGCCGAAAGAGTTGTACTACTGCAACCGAAACCGATGGGGTTTTGAGTCAACCCACAACCCCCCGCTGGTGCTGCAAGAAACCATGCCACCAGTAGCTCCGCTGGCTGAGATTTATAACTTCTGCGGTTATACCTTCTCAGATAACTAGGAATACTTTAGCAATAGATACCCAAGTACTAGCCGCAGGCCGCTTTCTAGTGCTTGGGCTTTTTGTTGCCCTTTTTTTCTGTTTCGCTGTTGAGATCATAACATCTGGGTTCTTCAAAAACCCTAATAGTGGTTCCTTTTTTTTCAGAATACCTCTTCCTACAGCCATTTCCCGGGTTTTTAATGCACTTTAAGCCACCTTTTGTATTTAAACCTAAGGCACTTTGTACATTCTAGGGTTTAAACTCTGATTAAACCCACAGCCATAGCCAGGCAATCTCAGTATTTCCCGCCTTCCATGATGCTTTTTTAACCTCTTATAGAAAAAGTCTAAACATTTCTGAATCTAAATGGTTAAAAATTGAGCCAATCACCATGAAACAAGGGTTTTAACAACCATAAAGCATTTGCTGCTATTTTTAAAATACAATTTGATTCTATCTTTTTTACCGCAACCAGCACCCTGTATTTAAGTATAACTACTCACAAACTCTTGCATGAGGGGAGGTTAGGAGCAATGATGAAAAAACTGAGGCAGGTAAATTTGGAACTAAATAATTTAAAGACGAAAGCCAGAAACATTTTCAGACGCGGATACGAGGATCTAACCATGTTGATTTACTACCATGACTTGAAACAGCAATTTCAGCTCCTGATTGTAAACACCAACAACCTGCTGCTTCTGAAAAGAGAGATCACCCGGGCCGAGGCGTTCAGGATCATGAACACCCGCGCTTAGACTAAACTGTACCCCTATATGGGGCTTGTATATAATAGATAGGGCGCAAGCCAAGCATAAACGAAAGGACCAGCCGTAGAAAGCTGGTCCTTCTTTTTTGTGTTTGCTGTCGCGTCTTTAAAGTCTTTTACAACTTTCTACAGGGTACAGTAATTTGAGCCAATGTTGAAGCCTCCCCCTTTGTGACTATTAATAGATGTTTCTACCACCTGACAGGTGTTTTTATCAACATTTCGTTTAACTCCGCTTTTCTCTAAACCCCTTCAATTAACTTTATCATGAAATAAATACATCTATAAATTCATTATTATTTAATCCCCCTTCCACACTTCATGAAAAAGCTTTTAGCGGCACTAGCGTTCTGCAGCATGTCTTCTATGACTTTAGCCCAGGACTTTGGCAAAATGCTCATTTCAGGATCTGCGAGCTTCTCCACAAACAAAACTGAGAACGTAGTTACTTATGGTGAGATGAGAAGTACCAGGTTTGCCATCAGTCCAAGCGTTGGATTTTTTGTAAACCCTAAAATAGCCGTGGGCGCCTATGGCAGCTATTCTTTGAACTCCGCCCCCTTTACTTTGGGCCAGTCTAGTTCTGGAGAGTACCCTATTATAGAAAATAAAATTTCCGCCTACAGTTTTGGATCATTTGCCCGCGCCTACCAGCCCATTGGCACCAAGGTCGCTTTCTTTGGGCAATTAAGTGCCTTTTATACCCGTTCTAAAACAGAATACGATGAGGGGGAGCTCTCCTCTTCTCTTCATTTCCATGAGACATCCTCTAAGGGAGGCGGCGTAACCCTTTCCCCAGGCTTTGTGTTTTTCCCTTCCAATTCCATAGGGCTGGAATGTCTTCTAGGGAGTATTGCTTACTCAAGAATGACATCACAGATTGAAAAGCCGGTTTCCTCCACTGTAAACAACGCCTTTGATGTTAACATAGGGTTGAGAGGCTTATCCTTGGGCATCTCCTTATATCTGGGCCGAACTACCGCTGAATAAACAGCATATCTTCTATATAACACAAAAGCCGCTGCCTGCCTGTGGCTTTTGTGTTTATCGCATTACCTCAACTCACCGCATCCTGCACTGCTCCTCTGCCGTACCCTTGCGTATGCGTCACTTTAGAGATTGGCTCCTTTTTTCTCTGCTGCTTTCCCTTTTCTCCTGCACCTCGGCAGACACAGAGCGGGGTTTAGAGACCCTGCCGCTGGTTAACAGCCAAACGCCGCTAACCGTCATCGCGCTGGGTTCCTGTAACTCTCAGGACCGGGAGCAGCCGCTGTGGCGCGAGATCCTCAAGAACGAACCGCAGCTCTGGGTCTGGCTGGGCGACAACATCTACGGCGACACCGATGACATGCGTGTTTTGAAGGCAAAATACGAAAAACAGCTCCAAAACGAGGATTACCAAAAGCTAATGCAGACAGTGCCGGTGATTGGTATCTGGGATGACCATGATTACGGTCGCAACAACGCCGGCAAAGAATACAAACACAAAAGCCAAAGCGCCCAACTATTCTGGGATTTCCTGGATGAGCCCCTGCAGAGCCCGCGTCGGAAGCAGAAAGGCGTGTACAGTGCCCACACCTACGGCCCGCCGGGCCAGCAAATCAAAATCATTCTCCTGGACGGACGCTACCACCGCGATTCCCTACGGGGAGGGGAACCCGCTTACCAGAACAACCTTAAAGGCGACATGCTGGGAGAAACGCAATGGCGATGGCTGGAGAAGGAGCTCAGAAACAGCAAGGCCCAGTTTCACCTCATCGGGACGGGGTTGCAGATTATCACCAACGACCATGGCTTTGAGCGGTGGGGCAACTTCCCCAAGTCCAGGGAGCGGCTGTTCAACCTCATTGCCAAAACCAAAGCGCCCAACGTGATCCTGCTATCCGGGGACCGGCACTTCGCCGAGCTTTCCAAGATCTCGTGGCCCGGCGTGCCTTACCCCATCTATGACTTCACCTCCAGCGGCCTCACCCACAGTTGGATGGGCGGGCTGGTGAATGAACCCAACCGTTATCGCGTGGGGCAGATGCATGACAGACTCAACTTCGGGGTGATGCGCTTCCACTGGGAACAGACCATTGCCGCGGTAGACTTTGAGATCAGGGGCCGGGATAACGAGCTGCACCAACTGGTGAAGGTAGAATATGCGCTGCCCAAAACATCAACGGCAGCATCAGCAGCCAAACCACCTATTCTGCAGGAAGGTCAGAAGGCCAAGGTCCTGCACAAGTAAACCTCTCATCTCCTGAGATTCTCAGCATAAGAAGATGCCGTAACGAGGAGAAAACCGAAAGACTTCTCACAAAGCAATTGAACACGGCTCCACCGGCTTAAAAGCAAAAGCGCCTCAGGACAGATTCCCAAGGCGGTTACGTTTTGAGGCCGTTTTCCTGAAATCGGCCTTAAAACAGATAATTACTTCTAGGTCAGGGCCACCTCAATGACGGCTGGTTTGCCCTCTGGGAAACGTTCCACGTAAAACTCCTGCAGTTTGAGCTTCTGCTCCTCGGCGTACTCAAAGAGGGTGCTGTAGATGCGTCTGGGGGCAATGGTGATGTTGGCGTCTACCTCGCCTCGCAGGACTTGCCGGCCGGCGGGAACCACCCTATAAGTGAATCCGGAGGGTAAAGCAGCACTGGAATCCTTCACGGCTACGCCAATAAAGGCCTTGAGTGTTTTAGAGGCTTTGCCAGGGTTGTTGTAATAGATGCCCGCGAAATCACCGGAGAGTTGCTTCTGCTCCACGGCTTTGCCTACCTGCTGATAGATCTGGCCCAGCTCCTCAGAATCAGTGCTGCCTTCATAGTATTTGCCGGCCACAATCACCCCAGAAGACGTTGCCCGGGAAACCTTCACTTCGGCGAAACCGCCCATATAAGTATACACCACTAGTCCCAGACCAATGATCACCGCCAGGACAATCAGAAACTTTTTACCCATCTGTTTATTTATTCTCTTTGCGCCGCTTAGGGCAAGGCAAAGGTAAGGCTCAACCGCAAACCAGGCACCAGGTAAAAACCCGTTTAAGAGCCGATTTTCTAAAAACAGCCCCTAAACGGGTTTTCCTTTATACGAAGTTCTTGTACTGCATCTCGTGAAGCTGGGCGTAGTAGCCGCCCGACTGGATCAATTCCTCGTGACGGCCGCTTTCCTTGATCTCGCCGCGGTCCAGCACAATAATGTTATCGGCTTTCTGGATGGTGGAGAGGCGGTGGGCGATCACGATGGAGGTACGGCCCTCCATGAGCTGCGCGATGGCGAATTGGATCAGTTCCTCGGTCTCGGAGTCCACGCTGGAAGTGGCCTCGTCCAGGATGATGATTTTGGGGTTGTACACCATGGCGCGCACAAACGAGATCAACTGCCGTTGCCCCACGGAGAGCGTGGCGCCGCGCTCCATCACGTTGTAGTGCAGACCACCCGGCAGGCGTTCAATGAACCTGTCGGCGCCCACCAGTCGGGCGGCTTCCCACATCTGGGCCTCGGTGATGTCTTTGTTGCCCAGGCTGATGTTATCGGCGATGGTGCCGGAGAAAAGGAACACGTCCTGCAATACCACGCCAATCTGGCGGCGCAGCAAGTCCAGGTCGTACTCTCTAATATCAGTGCCATCTACCCGGATGGTGCCTTTGTTGATCTCGTAGAAGCGGCTGAGCAGGTTGATGATGGACGTCTTGCCTGCCCCCGTGGCGCCTACCAGCGCTACTGTTTGTCCGGCATACACATCGAAGGAAACCCCACGCAGCACCCAGTTCTCGTCATTGTAAGCAAACCAGACATTCTCAAACTGCACATCGCCGTTCACTTCCTCGGGCGCGTGGGTCCCAGAATCAGAGATCATCTCCTCGCTTTCCAGCAGGCGCATGATCCGCTCAGAGCTCACCACGCCCAATTGCAGCGTGTTGAACCTATCGGCAATCTGCCGGATGGGCCTAAAGAACATGGCAATGTACATGATAAAGGCGATGAGCGAGCCCAGCGTCACGGTATCCTGGATCACGCCTTTGGCCCCGTACCACACCAACAGACCCGTTCCGGCCGCGCCGATGACCTCGGCCACCGGAAAATAGATAGAGTAGTACAGCACCGATTTGATGTTGGCGCGGGTGTGTTCTTTGTTGATGGCCTGGAACTTCTTCATCTCGCGCTCCTCGTTGTTGAAAATTTGCACCACCATCATGCCCGTGAGGTGCTCCTGCACAAAGGCGTTCAGTTTGGCCACCGCGCCCCGC
This sequence comes from Rufibacter aurantiacus, assembly GCF_017916345.1. NCBI lineage: Bacteria > Pseudomonadati > Bacteroidota > Cytophagia > Cytophagales > Hymenobacteraceae > Rufibacter > Rufibacter aurantiacus. The sequence continues at coordinate 619,691 of NZ_JAFMSV010000004.1, read as the reverse complement.
ACTTCCTGGAAGGAGGCCTTCACCTTCTCCTTGAAAATATAGGTACTGATGATAAGTAGCGGGAACATGGAAAGGCTCACCAATGTAAGCTTCCAGTCAATCCAGAACATGTAGGCCAGGATGAAGAGAAGCTGCAGCACATCGCCAATCATGGCCGCGAGGCCTTCGGAAAATACATCAGACAGCGTTTCCACGTCGCTCACGTTCCGCGTCACCAACGTGCCGATGGGTGTGCGGTCATAGAACTTGAGCCGCAGCTTGAGGATGTGCTCATACAGCTTCACCCTGATGTCGCGCACCACGTACTGGCCCAGCCAACCGGCAAAGTAGGTGTGGAAGTACGAGACTGCCGTGTGGGCCACCAGCAGCACAATGAGCCAGATGAACATGCGGTTCACCCCTTGCCAGTTGTACTGCAGAATCTGCTTGTCCACCATCTCCTGGATGAGGAACGGACGGATGGTAGCCAGGATCGCCGAGGCCACAGTTAAAAAAATCACCAGATAGAACACCTTCTGGTACGGTTTCACAAACCGGAATATCTTGCGCAGGACTTCCCAGTCAAATGCGCTTCCGGTCTTGCTGCCTCCTATTTCACTCATTAGATCAATTGCTGGTTAAGTCTGAACCCGGTAATGCCGGGACCAAAACGTAAAAGTAAGGTAAGCCTCTCTGCATTTAGGCCTTGGTTTCTTAAAAGAAAGCGTAAAACAGGAGGTTTGGTTACGAGGATGGTTCCTCTGTTCTCACCTGTGCGGCAAGGACTTCCTCAAAGAGTACCCGCTGTTGGGCAAAATAGTTCTCCGGATATTCCACCCGGTGCAGAAACAGCCCCTCGGCAGGGGCGGCACCACTAGCCAGAGACCGGTCCTGGCGCTGGATCAGGTCCCGGAACTGAGCCACGGTAAGCTTACCTTTGCCCACGTCCAGCAAGGTTCCTACCACCAACCGTACCATGCCGCGCAGAAAGCGGTTGGCCTTGATGGTGAAGATTAGCTGCGGTCCGTTCTCCTGCCAGAAAGCCTGGGTAATGGTGCAACGGTAGTGCTTGGTGTCGCCTTTCACTTTGGAGAAGGTGGTAAAATCCTCCAGTTGCAGCAAGACCTGCGCCGCCTCGTTCATTAGAGCCACGTCTGGTCTGCGGGAAAGATGATACGCGTGCCGCACCAGAAAGGGGTTTTTCTCCAGGGTGATGCGGTATTCGTACGTTCGGCTGGTGGCATCAAAGCGCGTGTGCGCCTCGGGGCCTACCGGCAGAACCTGCCCCACGGAAATGTCAGGGGGAAGGATGCGGTTGAGCCTGTGCTGGATTTCGGCTGGTTTGTAGGCCTGCGGCAAGTCTACGTGCACCCATTGCTGGGTCGCGTGTACGCCCGTATCGGTGCGGCCGCTGCCTATGGTCTCCACCTGGAGTAACCTGAACACCGTGCGCAGGCAGTTATCCAGCACCTCCTGCACCGTGAGTGCATTGGGCTGTATCTGCCAACCGTGGAACCTGGTGCCGTCATACGCCACTTCTAAAAAATACCGCATGCCGCAAAGATACGCAATTACCGGGTGAGTCTCAGGCTCTGGCGCACTACCCCAGAACGGTCGGTTCTGTTTTGAGGCCGTTTTCTGAAAAACAGCCCCTAAACAGCCTTATGCCTTCCGCCGGAAAACACCCAGGAAAAAAAATCGGCCTCTGGAGAAGAGGCCGATTAGCTAGTATTTAGAACGGATTGGCGAAGGAGTTGCCCGTGGGCGAATTTCTATCTGCCTGCCAGGCGGCCTGACGGGCATCGCGTTGGCGCTCGTACTTGGTTTGCAGGGCTTGTCTTTCCTGCTCGTAGTCATTCTTCAGGCGGGCCATCTCCTGCTCATAAGAACCGGTGGTATTGCCGGCCTTGGTGAGGCGGTCATTCAGGCGGTGTTGCTTCCGGTTGTATTCCTCTTTAAGGTTCACCTGGTCGCGCTCATACTTAGCTTTGGCCTTGGCCGAGGCCTGCTGGTATTTCTCGTCTTTGCGGGCTGCCTTGGCCAGCAACTTGGCTCGCTTCTTCTCGGCTTTGGCAGATTGCTTGTCTCTGATCCCTGTTGAATACTTAGTCCCGGCAAGTTCTACTGCCGATGCTGTTCCCCCGCTTACTAACAGCAACCCTACTAAACTGAATACCGCAAGTCTTTTCATGATTCCAAGATTTTTATATAACTGGCTTTGCAACGTTCATGCCAACCAGAGCAAGTTAACCGCTTTGGCCAGACCAAAAAATCTTTTCTTTGCACACCTGTGTGTGGAAAACCACCCTTCAGCGGTGGAATACCTCTTCAACCAACTAATCCTCAGAACCTTAGTTTCCACATTATTCCTCCTCATCCCTGGCCTAAAGGATTGGTCTGGGGCGGGTATCTTGGTAAGCAAGATTTATGTAGTTTTGTAAAAGATATAGAAACCAATAAATAATTATGATTCAGAGAATCCAGAGCGTTTTCCTGTTTTTGATTGTGGTAGCCATGGTGGCTTTGTTTTTCCTGCCAATCTGGGCTAAAACCAATCCGGCCAACAACCAGGAGTACGCCTTAACCGCCTTTTCCTTAGGTCCTGTGAATGGCGCTGCCGATGCCGCCTCTACCAACACTATTTTCATCGCTATCCTGGCCGGGGCTGCCGCCCTTATTGCCCTTTATGAGATTTTCCAGTACAAGAACCGCCTGACCCAGATGAAACTGGGTTTGCTGAACTCACTGGTGATGGCCGCTCTCATGGGCTGCGCTTTCTATTTCTCCTCTTACGTGGGCGAGGACCTGATTAAAACCAATACCCAGGGCGAGTACCTCTCTGGTTTCTACCTGCCGGCTTTCGGGTTGCTCATGAACGTACTGGCCAACCGTTTCATAAAACGTGACGAGGACCTGGTGCGCTCTATGGACCGTCTGCGGTAAATCATACGGTTTAAGCTTAAAAACAGAAAGGCCCTGCTTCTAGAAGCAGGGCCTTTCTGTTTAGGGCCTTTTGATAATTAGCTAAGGTGTTCTGGCGGAGAAAACTCGCCCCTACCCCTCCAAGGAGAGGAATTTCTCCTTATGTATTTTCCCTAGTCCAGTTTAGCTTCTATCGTTTGTACAGGAAGTCCTGCAACTCACGGCGGTTACTGCTGAATTCCAGGGCATCAAAAACGCGGCTGAAGCGTTGGCGGTCGCAGACGTAGTCATAGGCGAATTTGGCCAGCGCTACCCTTCGGTCCTCAAAAGAGATGGCTTTCATGAGCAGGTAGAGGTCTTCGGTCATAATGCCGCCAACCAGTTTTATCTCGCCCTTGGCGATTTCCAGCCGCCGATCATCAAATCCTTCGTCCTTCATGAACCGGAGCACCCGGTCCACATCCTGCTGATCCATTACGTACTGACAGGCCACATTTCCGCCAGCGGGAGGCAAAGGACGGGAATAAGGCACATCCTCCACTTTGCGCAGCACCAGCGGGAAAGTACGGCCCGGCACGGTAGGCACCAACGTATACACGCTTTCATAACCACTGGCCAGGATGACCTCGGCGGTGATGTTCTGGGCCCGGCGGCCTCTGCCCAACACCCGCAGGTGCAGGATATGCCGGCCCGCCGGCAACTCGCCCACGGCTACCCTGGGCGCCGGAGATGGATTGATCAAACGGCCGCCAATGGTAAGTTGAAAATATTCGCCGCGCTGGGTTTCCACTAGAAGGGCGGCGTCCAGGGCTGGCTGTGCCTGCACTAACTGCATCAGGCACAGCATGAGTACACTCAGGATGTAAAAACGTTTCATAAGAGTAGTGGCTAACTGCTAAGTAGGTTATAACCCAATATTGTGCCAAACCTATATAACAACAAAAGTCCTTTCTGCTTAAAGACTGTTTTCAGCAAACAAGCCCCTAAACAGAAAGGACATTTATTTTTATCCTCCTGCTCTTATCGTTTATCCCTGGTAGTAAAACTGACCGTACGGGCTCTTGATGGTGAGTTCGTTTTTCTCGCTGGCCTCTACCCGCCCAATGATCTGCGCGTCTAGGTTGAATGACTGACTGATGCTGATAAGGTCCCGCGCGATGGCCTCAGGCACATACAGTTCCAGGCGGTGGCCCATGTTGAAGACCTTGTACATCTCCTGCCAACTGGTATTGCTCTGCTCCTGGATAAGCCTGAACAGCGGAGGTACCGGCAACAGGTTGTCTTTGATGATGTGCACGTTCTGGGTAAAATGCAGCACCTTAGTCTGCGCTCCGCCGCTGCAATGCACCATGCCGTGCAGCTGGCTGCGGTAGTCTTTCAAAATGGCCTGTACCAGCGGTGCGTAGGTTCTGGTAGGCGACAATACTAGTTTGCCCACAGTTAAGCCCGTTTCCTCATTGATATCTGTCAGTTTGCACGAGCCGGAGTACACCAGGTCAGAAGGCACGGCCGGGTCAAAGCTTTCCGGGTATTTCTTGGCCAGGTAATTGGCAAACACATCATGGCGGGCCGAGGTTAAGCCGTTGCTGCCCATGCCGCCGTTGTACTCGGCCTCATACGTAGTCTGACCGTAAGACGCGAAACCCACGATTACGTCACCGGGTTGGATGGTGTGGTTAGAGACCACATCTGAGCGTTTCATGCGGGCCGTTACGGTGCTGTCCACAATGATGGTACGCACCAAGTCGCCCACATCGGCGGTCTCGCCGCCGGTGCTGTAGATGCCTATTCCATTGTCGCGGAGCATCTGCAGGACTTCCTCGGTACCGTTGATGATGGCGGCAATGACTTCGCCAGGCACCAGGTTCTTGTTCCGCCCGATGGTGGAAGATAGCAGGATATTGTCGGTGGCGCCCACACAGAGCAGGTCATCGGTGTTCATCACGATAGCGTCCTGCGCGATGCCTTTCCAGACAGAGAGGTCGCCGGTCTCGCGCCAATACAGGTAGGCCAGGGCAGACTTGGTGCCGGCGCCGTCGGCGTGCATGATGTTGCAGAACTCAGGGTCGCCCACCAGCAGATCCGGGATGATTTTGCAGAACGCTTTGGGGAACAGGCCTTTGTCAATGTTCTTGATGGCGTTGTGCACATCTTCTTTGGAGGCGGACACGCCGCGTTGCAGATACCGGTTTTCCATGGCGGGAAAGATAAATTAGAAGCCGTTTAGGGCCAGATTTCACAAAACAGCCCTAAAACGAAGAGCCGCCCTTTGCTGGGCAAAAATAAGAAAGCCTCCCGGTTATGGGAGGCTTTTCTTTTGGTATTTCAAGTCGAGTACAGATTAGCCTGTGTTTTATTTAACTATTCGCTGGCGCGAGCCTCCGGCTCGTGTCCACACGTATTTTAAAATTACATCTTCCCTCTGCTGTCATCTTGGAAAGATCTTGTGGGCGAACTAGAAAGACGTTGACATAAACGCTTCTACAGCTTGTTCATAAGATCTTTCCAAGTTTACAAGAGAGGGTCATTGTTTCATTTGAAATGCATGTTTTCAAGAATGCGTGCGGACACGAGCCGGAGGCTCGCGCCAGCGTTCAGCAGAAGACTCGCTTTACTTCTTTACGGAGCCGGCTCGTCAATGCGGGTCACCTTGAATTCGGTGCGGCGGTTGCGCTGGTGCTGGGCCTCTGTTTTGGCGTTGCGCACCACTGGTCTTGACTCACCGTAACCGCGGGCTGTGATGCGTTTCTTATCTATGCCTTTGGAGATGATGTAATCCACCGCGCTCTGCGCTCTGCGTTGCGACAGGTCCTGGTTGTAGATGTCCACGCCGCGGCTATCGGTGTGCGAACTCAGCTCAATGGTGATGGTGGGATTGTCTACCAAGGTCTGCACCAGTTTATCCAACTCCACCGCCGCATCTGGGCGGATGTTGGCTTTGTCGTAGTCGTAGAAGATGTTCTCCACCACAATGGCTTTGTTCTTCACGATTTTGGCGAGCGTGAGCGTGGTGGTCAGCCTGATCTCGGTTAACGGTTTGGTCAGTTGGCTCTGCGGCGGGGTTTTGCCCTGCGTGATCACCGAGTTCCGGGCCGCAAAGTAGCCAGTTCGCTCCGCGATGACCGAATACACGCTGGCCGTATCCAGTTTGAAGGTGAAGTTACCGCTGGCATCTGAGGTGGCTTCGGCTACTTTCTGGCCCTGGGCGTTCTGCAGCGTTACCCGCGTGCCCAGCATGGGGGTGGTAGCGTTGGTTTTCTCGTTGCGCTCCAACACTTTTCCGTCTACGAAGAAGTTGACCAGCTTGGGTTGCCGTTTCGTGAAAGAGTACAGGTCATCGCCGCCCAATCCGCCGGAACGGTTAGAGGCGAAAAAGCCCTGGTCTTTGCCAGTAATAAGGATGGAGAAATCATCGCCCACTGAGTTGATGGGCGTACCCATGTTGATGATGGAATCGCCATTGATCCGGAAGACATCCAGTCCGCCCAGCCCAGGGTGACCGTCTGAGGCAATGTACAGGGTTCCGTCTTGCGCTACGTACGGAAAGGACTCGTTGCCCGGTGTGTTGATGGTAGGCCCCAGGTTTTCGGGTCGGGAGAAACGGCCGCCTTCATCCAAGGTGGTTTTCCAGATGTCGCGTCCGCCCTGGCCACCGCGGCGGTCAGAGGAAAAATAAAGGGTACGGCCATCGGGAGCAAACGCCGGGGACGAGTCCCAGGCTACCGGATCATTGAAACTGGCGGCGCGGGGCTCAGACCACTCTCCGGTTTTGTATTGCGAGATGTAGAGGTCTACGTTGGCGCTGCCGTTCTTTTTGCCGGTGTTGCCCCGCGCGAAGATCATGGTACGGCCTTCATTGGTGAAAGCCGGGGATGCGTCATGCACCTCGGGGGCGTTGAGTTGCGCTGAGAAAGGTCTTACCGGAGCGGCCGTGTTGCCGGTATCAGCCACGGGCACTACGTACAGGTTCAGGAAGCCCTCGCCATTGCCTTTGTATTTGGCTTCTTCGCGGGAAGAGGAGAAAATGACCTCGTTGTTCAGGATGATGGGCGAGAACTCAGAGGCGGCGGTGTTGGCGGCGGGAACCGGCCGTACAATCTTGTATGTGGGCGTATTCACGATGCTGGCCACCTGCTTCAGGTTTTCCACCTCTCTTTGGGCCAGCCGGATGAGCGTCTTGTTAGAAGCAACGGCCAGGTAGTTCTGCAGCTGCGTGGCGGCTTCCTCGTATTTGCCGTTGGCCTTTAATGCCATGCCGTAGCGGAACATGGTCTCCTCGGTTTTACGGGCATCCAGGGCGGCTTTGTAGTATTGCTCAGCCTGCGACAAACGGTTAGACAGGCGGTACGCCTCGGCCAGCTTGAAATTGACCTCAGCCCCGGTGCGGCCTTTCTTCAAAGCGGCCTGGTAGTGGTCAATAGCCAACTGGTACTCCTCTTTCTCGAAGTTCTTGTTGCCTTTCTGCACGGAGCTTTTGAAGGGCCCGCAAGCCGCCACCGCCAAAGACAAGGCCACTCCCATTACAAGCGTTCTGTTCTGTCGCATCATGTGCATTCCTACGCGTTATTGGCCCTGGAAATACCGAGCCAGCCAAGTATCTTTTGCCGGTTTGGGCCACTGCTCCTGGAGCGCCCCCACCGTTGGAATCAATGTATCGAAATAAAGAGAATCAGGCGATAAAGCTCCTACCGCCACCTCGGCTTTTATTCTGGCCAGGGGAAGCGTCCGCACACCACCTTCCTGCCTGAAAGCCAGTTGGGTACGGTCAAATAATTGAACGTTGAATTCCTGCTCTAATTGCCTTAAAAAGGCGACTGATTTATCAATGGAACACCCGCTGGCCGAGGCCACTTCTTCATTGGTGGCCAGAAACAGGAAGTGATGTTCCTTTATGCTGAAAGATGCCTGTAAATCGCGGCCGTGGCTGCTCCACTCCGTTACGAAATCCTGGAGTAGCCCGTTCATGCGCGCCTCCTCCCCTTCGGTCAGCGGACGGTCTATCTGGTACACCCACACCCGGCTATACGGCGGTAATTGCTCAAAAGGAACGTACATTTTTTGTAATATGCTAATTTTAAATAGACACAGTTAGATACAAGTATCGCGTATCATGTATCAGGACTGTGCATTGTTGTTTTCAGGCTAATTTTCTGGAAACAGACCTGAAACGCTTTTCTCCTGCTGCACCACCTCGTTACAGTGTAACGAGGCTACATTTCCGGCCTGTAGCGACGTTACACTGTAACGTCGTATGCCATGCCCATAGCCTAACAGCTAAATCGCAGTCAAACCCTTCCGCAAGTTCTCAACTCGTGTTTCTACCTTCTTTGGTATTCACGCAAGTTGAAAACTTGCGACAAGAATAGCTCCAAGTTAGAAACTTGAAGCAGGGTATACTATTTCAAGCCTGTTTTCTGAAAAACGGCCTTATATCGCTTCTGCTCTTCTCCTAAAGTCGTGCTACGCGATAATTGATACCAGTTACGCGTTAATCCCCTCGGCCTGCGCGATGAGTTCTGCGATGTCAAATACCTGCACGGAGTCTTCTTTGTTCTGGCTTTTCACGCCGTCAGACATCATGGTCATGCAGAACGGGCAAGCACTGGCAATGATAGTGGCGCCGGTCCCGATGGCTTCCTCGGCACGTTCCACGTTGATGTCTTTGTTTCCGGGTTCCGGTTCTTTCCACATCTGGGCACCGCCGGCACCGCAGCAAAGGCCATTCGCACGGCTGCGTTTCATTTCCACCAGGTCAGCGTCCAGAGCGGCCAAAACCTCACGAGGCGCCTCATAAATATTGTTCGCGCGGCCCAGGTAACAGGAGTCATGGAAGGTGATGCGCTTACCTTTGAACTCGCCGCCGCCGGCAATTTTCACTTTGCCTTCGTTGATGAGGTTCTGCAGGAACGTGGAGTGGTGAATCACCTCATAGTTTCCGCCCAGCGCCGGGTACTCGTTCTTGATGGTGTTGAAGCAATGCGGGCACGCCGTCACGATGGTCTTGATGCCGTAGCCGTCAAACGTGGCGATGTTGGTCATGGCCTGCATCTGGAACAGGAATTCGTTGCCTGCACGCTTGGCGGGGTCTCCGGTGCAGGTTTCCTCCATGCCCAGCACGGCGTATTTGGTGCCTACGTGCTCTAAAATCCGCACAAAGGCACGGGTAACATTTTTATATCGGTCGTCAAAGGCGCCGGCGCAGCCCACCCAGAATAATACTTCGGGAGTTTCACCACGGGCAGCCAGGTCGGCCATGACAGGTACTTGTATCTGTTTTCTTTCTGACATCAGGGTAATGTGCTAATTAGATAATGTGCTCATGTGCTAATTTATTAGGCATGTCGCACAAAAGCTAATGCTTGTTAGGCAAGCTGCTGTTTAGAGGCTAGTTTTTAGAAACGGTGTATAAATCATCGGCCCAGTTGAACCGGTCAGATGGAGAGAAGGCCCACGGCGCGCCGTTGTTCTCAATGTTATTGAACATGGTGTTCAGAGACGCCGGTGCCGCCGATTCTTCCAGCACCAGATAGCGGCGCAGGTCAATAATGGTAGACAGCTGGTTGATGTTCACGGGGCAAGACTCCACGCAGGCGTTGCAGGTGGTACAGGCCCACAGTTCCTCGGGCGTTACGTAGCCGCGCAACAGGGTCCGCTCTTCGGTTACTTTCACGCGCTCAGATTCCTGGCCGTAGTGCGCCGGGTTGAAGAGCAGCGGCGACTCGCCTTTCTCCTCCATCCGGTCACGGGTATCCATCACAATCTTGCGCGGTGACAGCAGCTTGCCGGTAAGGTTGGCCGGGCACACGCTGGTACAGCGGCCACACTCGGTGCAGGTGTAGGAATCAAGAAGCTGTTTCCAGGTAAGGTCTTCCACGTCTTTGGCTCCGAACTTCTGTGGATCAGCGCCCTCTGGGGCGGGTGGCACTACGTAAGCTGGGTCCAGCATGGCTTTGATCTCGTGCGTGATGCTCTCTACGTTGCTGAACTGACCTTTCGGCTCCAGCTTGGAGTAATACACGTTGGGGAACGAGGTAATGATGTGGAAGTGCTTGGAGCTGGGCAGGTAGTTCATGAACGCCAGGATACCCAGAATGTGCACCCACCAGCCAATGCCGGCAATCACCTGCAGGGTATTCACATCGCTCCCAAATAGGTCCACCATGAGACCGCTTACCGGGAATGCCCCCGCCAGTTGGTGTCCGCTCAGTTGCGCCAGTTTCTGGTCTGCGATGTTGAAGGCGAACAAAGCCACCATCAGCACAATCTCGGTGATCAGGATCACATTCGCATCCATTTTAGGCCAGGCGCGCATCTCGGGTCCGCGGGTCAGGCGCGGCACTTTGGTGAGGTTACGGCGGGCCAGGAAAATCACGCAGGCAATAATTACCAGAAGACCCAGCACCTCATTGATGGCCATGAGCACGCTGTACACCGGCCCCAGCACCCCCAGGATACGGTGCGTCCCGAAGACGCCGTCAATCAGAATCTCTATCAATTCCACGTTGATCACCAGAAATCCGATGTACACAAACAGGTGCAGCACGGCGGGCAAGGGCCGTTTAAACATTTTTTGTTGGCCAAAAGCGACTAATAAAAGGGCCTTCAAACGCTGGGAAACATCGCCTGAAATGGTCTTGTCCCTACCCATGTTAATGTTGCGCACAATCTTACGGATCTGCCACACAAACAGGCCGATACCTGCCAACGCCACCACCAAAAAGATAATATTACTGATCACAGAAAGGATATTTTAGACATGAAAACTGCTTGTACTACGAACGAATTTAACAAAGTATTCTGAAAAGGGCAGAAAAGATTTTTTTGCAAGAAGTTTTGCAAATCCGCGCAGGCTCCTTACATTTGCATACTTTTTCACCAGAACGGTAGCGAAACACCTCCGGGACGGTTGCTAAAAGATGCTGGTGATGTAGCTCAGTTGGTAGAGCAAAGGACTGAAAATCCTTGTGTCGTTGGTTCGATTCCAATCATCACCACCAGCAGAAAAGAGAATCCCGCTTCAGATAATGGAGCGGGATTTTTGTTTTCCGCTCATACACAGAATTTTAGCACTCTCTTCGAGCGTTTTAAATCATTGTGCGACCATTCGCATACGTCTAGTGCAATATACGCACACCTCAGCGAAAAGCATAGACGCTCCAGTTTCTGACACATCAACTGACGCATTTACTGACGCACTACTGCATCTCACGTCATACATTCTACTATCTTAGGGGTTAACATTACTACTGCATTGTATCACCTCAATGAAAAACCACGCGCTTAAGATCAAAAAAAGGAAACAGGAGATATCCTCTAATGGAGAATTGTTCGAACTAACCTCTCCTATACCATTGAGTCTTAGAGAAGTTTACCTGTTAACAAAGTCACTCAAAGACGAAGGTTACAGGATCAGGACCAATAAAGTTAAAGGAGGTATCCTTGTCTACAAAGCAGTACAACCCGGTCCAAAAGAACTTGATAACTAGCAGCAGAAAGAAACACAGACTGTACCATTATTAACAACAGGATGCATCCTAGCTGGTGGAAGTATCTTGGAACAACAACCCTTCCTTTTTAATACACAAGGTTGTTACCTTAGCATGATTAACCATTTACCCTCATAATTTTGATTACTGGAGAACTGAAGAGCAAGATTGACAAGGTATGGGAAGCGTTCTGGACCGGCGGTCTGTCGAACCCCATCACCGTTATTGAACAGATGACTTTTCTGCTGTTTATCCGCAGGCTAGACGAACTGCACACCCAACGCGAGCAGAAAGCAGCATTCTTGAAAAAGGAAATAGAAAACCCGGTTTACCAAAAAGACGAGTACGAGCTGCGTTGGTCTTACTTCAAGAACACGGACCCAGATGTAATGTACCGTCTCTTCACGAAGGAGAACGGGGTATTTGATTTCCTGAAGAACCTGGGAGCGACAGACGGCACCTTCTCTAACTATATGAAGGGTGCAACCTTCATGATTCCTACTCCCCGCCTGCTTGCTCAGGTGGTGGACATGCTCAGCGGCATCAACATGGAAGACCGTGACACGAAAGGGGATGTGTATGAGTACCTGCTGAGCAAGATTGCCAGTGCCGGACAGAACGGTCAGTTCCGAACCCCCCGCCACATCATCAAGATGATGGTTCAGCTGGTAAATCCAACCCCAGAAGATATTATTGCAGATCCAAGTGCGGGGACCTGTGGTTTTCTTGTGGCAGCGGGTGAATACTTACGGCAGAACTATGCAAACGAACTTCTTAAACCTGAAGCACAGCAGCGCTTTCAGACGCAGACTCTCTTAGGAACTGAGTTCGATCCTACGATGATTCGTATAGGGGCAATGAACCTGATGCTGCACGGAATGGATAACCCCAATCTAGTTGCGGTAGACGCACTAAGTGAAGCAAACACTAACTTCACAGAGCGTGCAACGGTGGTTTTAGCAAACCCACCTTTTAAAGGTTCACTAGACCGGGAAGCAGTTGATCCAAAGTTGCTGAACATTGTTGACAGTAAAAAGACTGAGCTTTTGTTCCTAGGTTTGATTTTAAAAGGACTGCAGCTTGGTGGACGTGCAGCCGTGATTGTACCAGACGGCGTGTTGTTCGGCAACAGCAAGTCACATCAGCTTATCCGCAAGACCATTGTTGACCAACATAAGCTTCAAGGAATAATTTCCATGCCGTCAGGTGTATTTAAACCTTATGCAGGAGTAAGTACTGCTGTATTATTGTTTACTAAAACTGATAGTGGTGGAACAGACAATGTTTGGTTCTATAACATGCAAGCCGATGGGTACAGCTTAGATGATAAACGCAACCCAATAACAGATAACGATATACAAGACATTATAGATCGCTGGAGCAACAGTTCCAACGAAGCTGCACGGACTCGTACAGACAAAAGCTTTTTTGTACCTGTAGAAGAGATCCGTAGCAACAATTACGATCTCAGTATCAATCGATACAAGGAAGTAATAAATGAGCAGAGACAATTCGATCGTCCAGAAGTAATTATTCTACAAATAGAAGAACTTGATCGGGAGCGCCAACAGCTCTTAGATGACCTTAAAACCATGGTTTTATCTGATTTGCTTGTGATATGACCCGTATAAAGAAGGCTATTAAAGAGTTTTGCTTTGTTACAGATTATGTTGCAAACGGAAGTTTTGCATCACTGAAGGAAAATGTCATTTATAAGAACTCCCCTGATTATGCAGTGTTAGTCAGGGTTACTGACTTTACAAAGAACTGGAACAACAATTACGTTTGGGTAGATGAAGCATCTTTTAGATTCTTAGGGAAAAGCACCCTAAATCCTGATGACTTGATAATGGCGAATGTGGGTGAAACAGGGAAATGCTTTATAGTTCCAGACTTGGGACAACCAATGACATTAGGTCCAAACGCAATCCTAATCAGACCGGATTTAACTGAAAGTACATCTCGCTACTTATTCTACTATTTCACTTCTGAAATAGGTAGACAATCTATTGAAAAGATCTCATCAGCAACAACTCAGAGCAAGTTCAATAAAACATCCTTTCGAGAGCTCGAGATTCCCTTGCCACCTCTCCACATCCAGCAGCAAATAGTGGATACACTAGACAAAGCGAATGATTTGCGAAAAAAGGATAAAGAGCTAATCCGAAAGTACGATGAACTTGCAAAGAGCATCTTTTACGACATGTTTGGGGACCCAGTAACCAATGAGAAAAACTGGAAAATAACACCTCTTGGTGAGCTTGGGATATGGAAAAGTGGAGGTACTCCCTCAAGAGCAAACTCATCGTTCTTCGAAGGATCTATTCCTTGGTTATCATCAGGTGAACTGAATGACATGTATGTAAGTAAGAGTAAAGAGCATATCACTCCTGAAGCAGTAAGAGACTCAGCTGCTAAAATTATCACACCTGGTAGTTTGCTACTTGGAATGTATGATACAGCAGCACTTAAATCTTCTATCACTAAACATGAGCTATCTTGTAATCAAGCAATAGCATTCGCAAAGCTTGATGATAGCCTTTGCTCCACGCAATTTGTTTACTTCTACATTCAAATGGCTAAAGAGCATCTTAAACGAGGACAACGCGGGGTCCGTCAGAAGAACTTGAATCTCTCTATGGTTAAGGAACTACCAGTCATAGCTCCTCCCTTAGAAATGCAACGTGCTTTCACATCTATCCTGAATGACTTGTACAAGCAGAAAAAGATAGCGGAGCGAAACGCACAACAATCAGATGTCCTTTTTAATAGCATGCTCTGGACGAACTATAACTAATGTCGAACTTCTCATTCCTCACTACCAACTGGAGCAAGCTTGCTCTATCTCTGCAACAAGCGGAACAGCAGGTTTACACCGCTGCGCCCTATGCTGCTGTATTGTGCCGAAAGTCATTGGAGGAGTGGATACGTTGGATATATGAGAATGATGGTGAGCTAGAACTTCCTTACGACACATCGCTTAATTCATTGCTTCACCAGCCGGATATGCGGGAACTACTCGCTCCTTCCCTGTTCAAGCAGGTAAATCTCGTTCGGAAGCTAGGTAATGACGCAGCTCACAGCACCATAACTGTAAAACCCGAACAGGCATTACACGTGCTGCAGATTATGCACGGATTTGCTGTTTGGGTGGTGCAGATGTACAGCGCAGAAAGAGTACCTGTACCAGCATTTGACGTGGAGCTGGTACCTAGAGAGGCACCCGCTACCAAGTACAAAGACAGAATTAAAGAACTTGAAGAAGCGTTCCGGCAGACTCAGGAACTAAATCGGAAGCTGCAGGAAGAACTGGAGCGCACAAAGGAGATAAAGGAGTCTCATGCGAAGGTTCCACCTCCTGCTGACCCTAACGAAGCGGTTACTCGTGAGCTCTATATCAACCTACTTCTTCAGGAAGCTGGTTGGAACCCCACTGGTCCGAACGTAGCGGAGTACCCTGTGACCGGTATGCCAACTGGAAACGGAGTGAACAACGGACCGGGTAAGGTAGACTACGTGTTATGGGGTGACAATGGCAAACCCTTAGCGGTAGTTGAAGCTAAACGTACCAGTAAAGATCCCCGCGTTGGGCAGAACCAAGCAAAGCTCTACGCTGACTGCCTGGAACAGATGCACGGTCAACGTCCAGTGATCTTCTATACCAACGGTTTCGAGACTTGGATGTGGGATGACAAAGAATACGCTCCCAGACGCGTGCATGGGTTCTACAAGAAAGAAGAACTAGAGCGGCTGATCCAGAGAAGAGAAACCCGTTCTCTCCTGTCGGAAGCAACCATTGATCCGGCTATCGCAGACCGCTACTACCAGATAGAAGCTATTCGCAGCGTGGGCAACGTGCTGGAGAACCGAGGACGCGAAGCACTGCTGGTGATGGCCACAGGTACTGGCAAGACTCGTACTGCTGCTGCACTAATCGATGTTATGAGCAAGTGCAGTTGGGTAAAGCGGGTGCTGTTCTTAGCAGACCGCAATGCATTGATCTATCAAGCAAAAAACGCTTTCACGAACAATCTTCCAAATCTACCAGCGGTTGATCTCACTCGGGAGAAGGATAACACGCACGCACGGGTAGTGTTCTCCACCTACCAGACAATGATCAACCAGATTGATCAGAACTATAACAACGGGTTGCGTCACTTCGGTGTAGGACACTTTGATCTAATCATTTTTGATGAGATTCACCGCTCTGTCTACAACAAATACAAAGCGATATTTGAGTACTTTGACGGATACCGCATCGGACTCACTGCAACTCCAAAAAGCGAAGGAGATCGGGATACTTATCACCTGTTCGGACTGGAACCCAACAACCCTACTTTTGCTTACGAACTGGATCAGGCAGTCGCTGATGGGTACTTGGTACCACCAATGAGCGTCTCTGTTCCTCTGAAGTTCCACCGAGAAGGGATTAGATACGCAGATCTCTCACCGGCAGAGAAACTGCAATACGAAGAGAAGTTTGCGGACCCTCTTACCGGTGAATATCCTGATGAAGTGGACAGCGGTGCGCTAAATTCATGGTTGTTCAACATCGGCACTGTGAACCAAGTTCTGGCATACCTGATGCAACACGGCATCAAGGTAGCTGGTGGTGACCGTATCGGAAAGACCATCATCTTCGCACGCAGTCACCTTCACGCGAAGTTCATAGAGGAACAGTTCAATAAGCAGTACCCACAATACAAGGGTGAGTACTGCAAGGTGATTGACAACTACGAGGAATACGCGTACGATATTCTGAAGCAGTTTTCTGAGAAAGATGGTAAACCCCACATAGCTATCTCAGTGGACATGCTTGACACCGGTATAGATGTTCCAGAGGTAGTTAATCTGGTTTTCTACAAACCTGTTCGCTCCAGTGCTAAGTTCTGGCAGATGATCGGACGTGGTACACGCCTATGCCCTAAACTGCTAGGTGACGAGCAGGACAAACAGGAGTTCCTCATCTTTGACTTTTGTGAGAACTTCGAGTTCTTCGGTCAGAACCCTAATGGAAAAGACAGTAAGACGGGGAAATCACTTACACAACGGCTGTTTGAGCAGCGTCTGAAGCTGATCTTCCACCTTCAAAAGAAAGAGGAAGACGAGTATCAGCAATACGCACAAGAACTACGCACTTATCTTCACAGCCAGGTGAACCAACTGGAAGAAACCAGCTTCCTAGTGCGTCAACATTGGAGGGTAGTGGAGAAGTATAAAGACCTCTACTGCTTCAACGCTCTGAACGAGCTAGATGTGAAAGAGCTGGTAGACCACATTGCACCTATCGTGTTCGAGTCAGAGGAAGACGAACTCGCCAAGCGCTTTGACCAGCTATGCTTCACCATGGAGTTGGATGTCATACAAAGCGGTTCTATTGCAGCTCACCTTGTCCAAGAAGTCCGCTCCCTTGCTGACGCACTTTCTAAACGGGGTGCAATTCCAATGGTAAACGCCAAGATGGACCTCATCAAGCAGGTACAGGGTACAGCTTACTGGGGAACTGTGAATCTAAAACAGTTGGAGCACCTTCGGAAAGAGCTAAGAAACCTGATGCGGTTCATCAAATCTGAGAAGCGTCCACCTGTCTATACAGATTTGGATGATGAAGTTCTTCAAGTAACTGCACCCCAACCAGTTGTTATCACCTCTTCTAACTTGGAGGTATACAAGAAGCGAGTAACCCAGTATCTGATGGAGAACAGGACCCACCTGACTATTCATAAGTTGCGCACGAACCAGAACATCACACTGGCAGATCTTCAACAACTGGAGCACATGCTGTTTGAGCAGGGAGAAATAGGAACCCGTGAACAGTTTGAGAAAGCGTACGGAAAGCAACCTTTGGGTAGATTCGTACGCTCCATCGTAGGTTTAGACTTGAACTCAGCTCGGGAAGTGTTCAGCAAGTTCATCAACAATCCCACACTGAATGCTCAACAAATTCGGTTCATGGACATGATCATCCAGTACCTGACCACTAACGGAGTCATTGAAGCGGAGAAACTCTTTGAACCACCCTTCACAGAAATATCAGGTGGACTTCTAGGAGTGTTTAACTCTGACCAAGCTAATGAACTGGTGACCCTGATCGGACAAGTGAACAGCTATGCTGAAGTAGGGTAAACTTGATAATCATACACATGACAGAAGAAGCATTTGAAGAAAGAACTCAGCATCTTAGAAAGCTTGAGTTAAGTCCGGATCTTGAAAAGATAGTAAAAGGTTTGATGCTCCATAACCACACAAGAACCCAAGCAATCCAGCGGTTGATGGATAACGGTTTACTTTTGCAACTAGGTCCAGGTACTGCGCGGCTATTAAGCAATATGGAAAGAAATGGTATACCAAGACTGCTAGGACTCCAACTTCTGAGAGAAGAAGGACTGATAGATTAAACCAAAACAGAAATATTGAATCCCCACTCTTAGGTAGTGCCTATAACGACAATTGCCTAAAGATAAGCATTCACCGAATGGAATGCGCACAACATGGAAGAACACAACCCAAAGGTCATCTCAAAAGAGCTTGAGAATAACACAGCTACATGGAAAATCCACAATGGCACTAAGTTGAGCGAAGTCCTTGACTTTCTTCCTTTTGGTATCGTCAACAAAACAGAAACAGGGATTGGAGCAACCACTCTTGAACTGAACTCTGAGAGAAACTCTATTATTGTAGAACCCCTCCGAGTTACAGCTTCAAGTAAAGCAAAGAAAACAAAAGGGTCTCTTTACGTTGGTAGTTCCACCAAAGCACATCCCCATAAAGTAACTGATGAAATTATAAAGAAGTATGTCTCTACAACGGATGGTAACTGTAAGAAGATTATAGTTGTAGCAGACAGTCTTCCCCGCGTTATAGAAGCGATAGGGAACGATGTGTACAAGGACTATTTCCTAATGATCGATGAGATCGATGCTTTTCAGAATGACTCCAACTTCAGGGACAGTATGGAGAAGTGCTTAGACATTTACAAACGATTTCCAGTCACAGGTCGCGCACTGGTTTCTGCAACCCAAATTGGATTCTCTGATCCTGAGCTTGAGAAAGAACACCTTACAACTATAAAGTACGAAAGTCCCTCTAGTAGAGAAATTGCTTTAAATCATACTGATAATGTACCAGGGACAGCATACGAAACTATAGTAAAGCTGCAAAAGGAACATCCAGAACAGAAAATCGTTGTTGCCTACAACTCTGTCAATGGGTGTGTAGCGTTAGCGAATCTACTTGTGAAGGATAAAGGATTTTCTCCGGACACAATCAAAATCTTGTGCAGCACCGCAAACAAGGACAATGCAGGGAAGTACTTTGCCGAACTTGATGGAGAGACTCTTCCTGGTTCACTTACATTTCTCACGTCAGCATACTTCAATGGATTTGACTTGGAGGAGAAGTACCACCTAGTATCTGTCTCAGATCCTAAGCTGCCAGTAACTGCGTTATCGGATCACAAGTTAAAACAGATTGCCGGAAGATCTCGCAGAGGGCTATTATCTGAAACAGTTGTGTATGGTACAACAAATGAACTCCCTGAAGAGATCACAACCGCAGACAAAGAAGGATTGATCAGAGCTGCAGTAGACGAGATTAAAGCACTCGAATGCATAGAGAAGAACTTTCAGAGTAACCGCATCTTAAAACACAGCTTGCATAAGATTAGGGAGATGATAGTGGAGAAAACCCGTCACATGAAGTACTCCCTTGTACGTATGGATGTAGACCGAGCACCTAAAGTCTCTTACTTCAATATCGATGCTTGCTTAGAAACCATACGGGTAAACAAGGAAGTGTATCAGGAAGAGCACTCTTTGAAGAAGCTTTTAGAAAAAGAGAATACCATCACACACTTTCGTTCTTCAGTCTCAAAGACTATTGTCAAACACGACTTTGCCAAAGATGCAGGAATAAGAAAGCGCAATGTTGAGCAAGCAATCGCATTGCTTAGAGATGTATCTACTGCAGGTGAGATCCGTCAGTTGTTATATCAACCAGAATTATCAAAGTTACAAAGAAAGATTATTGAAGGGTTTCAATCGCTCTGGAACAACATTAACAGAGAACAGTTGTTGGAGAACCTTGAGTCCTGCAATCTGAACCGTGATAATAGAGCGTGGGACAACTTTCATTATGCTGCTCACTTTGCAGCTTTACATGATAACCATCCCTTCAAACAGAGAATCTCACGCCATTTCAAGGTTGGTGATCAACTTACAGGTGCCCAAATCTTAAGGAAGCTTAACGCAGCTTATGAAGAATCACAGGTACACCAAAAGATTGAATCTGAAGTAAGCGCTGTAAAAAGACTCAAGTTGTACTTCAACATCAACTCTAACAAGAGAGATGCTGCTAACAAAAGAACACACCGGATTATTTCTGAGAACCCCAAAGGTGTGATTGTTATAAAACACATAACCGATACCACCAGTTTTGACCCTGCAGAGTTTAGCAAATAGTTCTTCTAACGTGTACAGATGCATAGTAAAGACGCGTATCGAACTATAATCCACTTTGTCCCACTTACTCGGTTCTTATTAAGGGGAGTAAGTGGATATTGCTGTTTTCAACATCTCGCCCGCAGGTAAAACGACTTAAAAGCACGCGTATCTGCATTCACTCGCATCATCGCGAAGCTTTAATACTGCAACCTTATACGCAATCTGCCCCAACCTATATAAATAGCTATGACGGTGATCTACACTCTCTCCTCTTACCGGATGGAGAATTTTGTTGTATGCTCACGCAAACACGCTCTATCGTATACCCGCGAATCTTTATCTTCCCAGCGCCGGCACAATCAGTTTCTCTGTAAATAATATATAAATAGCTATAACTTCAGTAGTCACGGCAGCAACAACACTTTGTATGCGCACGTGTGCACCATCTATAGCTTCACCCCCCCGGTACGGGAGCTAGTTCCACTCCCCCCCTATGCGTCAAAGTCCGCAAAAAATCACACCTGTCGCAGACCCAAAATTCTGACTAGACAAGGTACCCACCCCCCTAGTGAAGCAGTCATAAACATGTTTCACTACAAGTCTTCACATCATGGAATTACGAAGAGCAAACCGCCAACGGTCAAAGATCCGCCTGTTGCTACAGTCCCCGAGCGGAGGTGGCAAAACGATGTCAGCACTGCTGATCGCAAGAGGTATCACGGAGGGGGACTGGTCAAAAGTCGCCGTCATCGACACCGAGAACCACTCTGCCGACCTCTACTCTGATCTCGGTGAGTACCAGGTACTGCACCTTGCACCACCGTTCACACCTGAACGCTACATACAGGCGATCCAGACCTGTGAGAACTCTGGTATTGAAGTCATCATCATTGACTCTATCACGCACGAATGGGAGCACCTTCTGGACTTCCACGGTTCCCTGCCCGGCAACTCTTTCACCGCATGGAGCAAGGTGACCCCACGCCACACCGCTTTTATTCAGCAGATGCTCCAGTCTCCTTGTCACATCATCGCCACAGTACGCTCAAAAACAGAGTACGCCATGTCTGAGAAGAATGGCAAGCAAGTGCCGGAGAAAATGGGGATGAAAAGCGTGCAACGGGACGGGATCGACTACGAGTTCACGGTTGTCTTGGAGCTTGACCTGAAGCACAACGCCACCGCGTCCAAAGACCGTACCCGTCTGTTCATGGACAAACCACCTTTCCGGCCGAGCGAAGAGACAGGAAAGCAAATCCTATCCTGGTGCATGAGCGGTTCGGCAGAGGTATTATCCTTAGATGATGAACAGATACATCAGCAGGTGTCTCAGTGCGCCAGCCTGAGCGAACTCACCGCGCTTTACCACCGCTGCTCAGATACGCAGAAGGAGACTCTGGTCGCATTGTTCCAGCAGCAAAAGCAGTTCATCTTACAGTCAAGTCTTTTAACCAATCAACTCCTAAACCAAACAATTAACAAGAATGGAAGCAACACACGCACTCGCTAGAATTCCAAGACCTGCAATGCAGATCAACAGAGAGCTGGACCAGAAATCCAGCTCTCGCGCTTTTATAGAAGCCAACACCACACCAGTAACGTTCGCAGAGATACAGCAGGACCACATCATCCCTGTCTTCGTCAAAGACAACGAACCGCTGATCTCCCAGTCTGATTTTATCTTGGCTACACAGGAAGCAGTTAGTGATCTCTTCCGGGGAGAGACCATTCTCAAACCGGAGATCCGCGTTTCTCACCCGATAAAGGGACGCATTCCCGAAGCGAAAGACAAACCCGCGAATCAGCTGCAGGAATGGGAACGGACGATATATTACGAGCGGATGATGCACGTGGTAGAGATCCCCACAGTCATGGATGTCATCGACGGGAACACGCTCACACTGATGGTGGGCGGGGTTAAGGCGTACAACCTGGACAACCTCTACAACAAGAAGGGGGCGGCTGAGCACTTCAAAATCTTCATCGGTTTCCAGAACCTGGTATGCACGAACCTCTGTGTGCGCTCCGATGGATACGTGGCAGATCTACGCGTAACGGACTTGAACCAGCTTCGTGAGGGGATTTACAATCTGTTAGGGAACTACGATCAGCACTATCATCTGAGACAGATGCAAACGCTCACGCAGTACTCCATCACGGAGCAGCAGTTCGCGCACCTTCTCGGACGGTGCAGGATGTACAATTACCTGCCGCCAGCGGACAAGAAGCAGATCCCCGAACTGCTCTACGGAGACTCGCAGCTTAACTCCGTGACAAGCGATTACTACCGTGACCAGAGCTTCTGCCGACAGGAGGATGGGAACATCAACCTATGGCGGCTGTACAACCTCTTCACCGGTGCGAACAAGTCCACCTACATCGATCAGTTCCTCGACAGGAGCGTCAATGCGCTGGATTTTGTGTCCCAAGTGCAGCACGCGCTTGACAGTGGGAGCACCAGCTGGTTCCTAAGCTGAATCGGCATTCCATTTTGTATGTGGAGGGGGAACGCACATTTAGTGTAGCTCCCCCTCTACTACAGCTTGTCACCTCTTCGTCTGAGTAAATATTGCTACAGACTATGAACGAACCCCATCTTAGTCCATTGTGCTTGCGATGCCTGCAACGATGAGTCCTAATACAAAGTCAAACACTTTTCCCATTATTCCCCATACTATAATAAAAATGACTGCACCACCGAAGCTATCTGGTTCAACGAGGTTCCATGAAACCACTCCTGAACCAATCCAAGAAGTCATTGTTGCGATGAACATTAAGATTGCTAGAATACCACCTGTAGAGTTAGAGTTTCCCATATAGAATATTAGCTAGAGTATATATGCGGAATATCTAATATTTTCCACAGAAAAGCAAATTGTCAACACAGTATATCTCCCAGTATCTCCCAGAGAGTTCTTATTGCAGCTTCTCAACAAGAACCTCCAAGTGATACCATACCAGATAGCAATAACTTTGAAGCTAAACTCTAGAGGTTTAAACTCCACAGGTTTAAACTCCATCGCACTTCGTCTCTTTCTAGGTTTTCTGCATATCAACAGCAAAACCGGAAATTCTTATTGTTTAATATATATTATTTTCGATATTAACTCTCCAACAAACATCAACATGGAAGTCATAGGTATACTCTTCACCTTTTCTATAGTAATCTGGATACTGCGCGCTGCATATAAATCCATCACTGCCGCTCAAAACGGCAAACAGCTTAATAGTGAGCTTTCCAAAGCAAGCGACGATATTCTTAACCTTCTGCTACAACGCTCCCCGGACACTGCCATTGAAAAGCACAAAGCTCTGAAGCAGCGAACTGAGTATTTTATCCAGTATAACATGGTGAAGGAAGATGAATATCCTAAACTACTTCCCGCTTACAGTTTATTTCTGGAAAACTATGATATTGCAGAGAAAGAGTGTAGAAAACCGTTGTCAACCTACCCTCAAAACGCAGCGAATCTAGCTGTGCAACAAAGGACAACCAACCAAAGGGAGAAGAACAGTATGGTTGCTTCGCTGTCAGAACCCAAAGTTTCAAAACCTAAACGGACGGTAAAAAAAGACACACACACAAGTGAAGAGACATCGGCATCTACTCAAAAAAGGTTGTCCAAGAAGCCGATACTCAGTCACAAGACTTCTATAAATCAAGATGATGTTGCTGCTGACGTTCATACAGCAAACTACATTGTTGGGATAGTTCCTAATAAAGACAGCGGTGCACTTTTCACGGCTTACCCTAGGAATCCCGAGTTCGGCTATATCCATCTCTCGCAGACCGATATGTTAGCCGACGACGAATGGTTGCGCTTCAAGACGCGCTCCACGCTCTTGCGCGCGCGCGTGGAAGAACTGGCGCTCTTCATCAACACGTTCGCCAAGGGTGGCAAATTGCCTGGAAAGATCGTCGTGAGAGAGTTCTTGGAGAGTCAGCTGCTGAAGGGTGAGCTGCCAGAACAATTTGCCTCGCGCGTAGATCAGAAGGTTGACTACGAGGTAGCGATTGCTCCGTTTATCAGGCGCTCTGGGAAAGACGGTCCAGAGCTAACCTTGGGAGGACAGAGGATACTGCGCTTTACAAACTATGTGATACATGCGTCAGATGAGGACTTTGACGAAATTATCCATCCTGACAACCTAGATGCAGTGACTAAGTTGAAAAACTCTCAGCATAGGGCTAGTGCACCACTTGTACAAGGTACTATACCTGCAAAGATTCAAGATAGCAAAGAGGAGAAAGTTTGGAATTTAGATCGAATAACTGTCATTGACACTTTCTCTTTGAAAATTGTTAATCCGTTCTACCTAGCTTTCAAGGATGAGCATGACGCCCTAAAGCTCCCCGTGTGCTACTTTTTTGTGTCGCTGGTTCATCAAATGAATCTCATCACAGAAAAGGAGAGCTTGATGTGGTTGAAGACATTGCTTTTCTCACTTGAGCTACCTGAGAGTAAAACAATAGCGGAAGGTGTTACCTTGAGTCCGATGTTCGAGGAAGCTAAATGCGGTGAAGCGATATTCTCACCTTTAGAAATAATGAATGAAAAGCAGGGACTACTTTTTACCTGGATGCTCTACAAAATTCTACAGGACCATAAAAACCAGAAAGGAACGTCCGAGTACGCGTATTATAAAAAAATGCTTTCTTACTTACCATCTGAAGTTTTACAATACAGCTTTTTACCCCACTCTGTTTTCCTTGATAAGGTAACACATGTTACAAAAGAACTGGTCACAAAACAGTAGTAGCATGGATGCGGTGCAAAGTGCTTGAATAGTTGTAGGTCTACCTTTTGACAAACCTTTATAATTGAAGACCTTCTCACCCATGAGACAGGGTAGTCTCACCAGTGAGACGTTGGTCCCAGGTACAAACTGACAGAAGGAGTTACATTGACAAGGAACGTGCTTTAAATATTGTACTCTAAAGCGCAACTGTCCTACTTTTCGTCATCTTGGTTTCCCATACTTATACGATTACATGGGTGATATCATCAAAGCAGCTTGTCCCTGTGGGTTAACCTCTAAGCAGATCTACCGTGGGATCGGGTTCGGTTATTTCGAGACAGGTTACTTCTGCGAACCAGCATACTGTGATACATGCGGTATTGTGGAAGGAAAAGATGCAAGTAAGAGCTTTTCCAAATGCCCGAGCTGCCGCAGCAAGGTGAAGTTCTATAATCCACAGCTCAACGAGCAGGAAGAAGAAACGACCGGTGAACCAGCTTTCTCACACTACCTTGCGGGTAAAAAGCAGTGGCACTGCCCCAAGTGCAAGCAAGACACCTTGAAATTTGAGAACCTCGGATGCTGGGACTGACCTGCAGTACTTCACAATTCGACTTCCAGGAAACAGACGAACAGCAATGATTTTCGAGTTCAGCATGGGTGGGTACTACGCCACCAACTATTGGGTACGCTATAAATGCGGGGTGCTGCTGTGTCACACCTCGGATTACCCAATGCCGCCTATCCCTGAAGAGATGCTGATTGTGCAACTGAAAGACGAAAGCTGGAACCTGTTTCTTGCGTTTCTATCAGAGTGCACTTGGGAGAAGGAGTACTTGACCGATGTCTGCGACGGCATTCAGTGGGAACTCAGGGTGAAGCGAACCGGCGTCAACCTCAAATTGTATGGTTCCAACGCTTTCCCGGATGATTTCTCCGTGTTCATCGGACTGCTAAATACCGTGATCGCTGAAGCAGGGTTCAGCATATCCCTTCCGTGACCTACGCTCCTTCCGACAGGAGAGTTACTAACATTTTTGGGGTTGTTAACACAACTTGTCAACAATGTTAGAAAAACAGGTACAAGCATTCGCCTTTTCTATATAGTTTCGCGTAATTACTAACTTTATTAGTATTCGTAATACTCCGAAGGTGTTGATATGAGCTGCGCAAAGATAATACCTATTGATTCCTCGGTTCTGGAACTCTGTCCGGTTGAGATTCTAGAAGGACTGGATGTCCCCTTATATGCTTCTTACATCAGCGCAGGTTTCCCGTCTCCCGCCGATGACTACCTGGAGGACAAAGTTGAGCTGAGCAACTACCTAGTTCAGAACCCGACTTCCACTTACATGATGAAAGTCAAGGGTAATTCCATGCAAGACGCCAACATTCATGAGGGAGACCTGCTGGTGATAGACAAAAGCCTGAAGCCACGCGACGGGCTGCCGGTGGTCTGTTTCTTGGACGGGGAGTTTACCGTGAAGACGTTCCGATATATCAGCGGGAAAGTGTACCTGGAACCCGCCAACCCTGCGTACCCTCGAATAGAGATTACCGAAGAGATGGACATGCGGGTCTGGGGTGTGATTGTCTGGATACTGCACAAACCGGTAAAACAATGACTACCTTGTTTGGGTTGGTGGACTGCAACAACTTCTACGCCTCCTGTGAGCGCGTCTTCCAGCCTTCGTTGAATGGCAAGCCGGTGGTGGTACTCTCCAACAACGACGGCTGCGTGATCGCTCGCAGCAACGAGGCGAAAGCACTGGGGATCCAAATGGTAGGTTCATGGCGAGCATAAGTAAACACAAATGCTCATCAACTCTATCTTAACATCTCTTTAGCATCATTTATAGCAAAAGAATCCCCACGCAGGAAAACATTATAAGAATTAAGAATAATCTGGTCTTTAAGACTCAAGCTTTCAAAAGTGCGGAGAACGCTTGGGAACAAGTTTATATAGTCAGCAATAAAAACACTGGTGAGATAAAAAACATACTGCAGCTTAAAGGTTGTTAACTTCAGAAATGCTCTATCGTCACGAAACATTCCTCTAAACTGAAATACGGATACATTAGATGGATGTGCATACAGAGAGAGGTATGTGTACATAGCATCTAAGATCCCATTCCCATCACCAATCACCTTTGTAACACTTTGCCAATGCAGGAAAACAACTTCTGAGTCTTTGAACTGTAGTAAATACTCTTTGTCTTCCAACCTAGCTCTTATCTTCTTCTGATTCTTATCATTGAGGCTCTTGAACAAACTCGTGCTCTCTATCTCTGCTACAAGTGCGTCAAGCTGTTTTCTCTCATGCTCTATCTTCTGAGTATTCTCTTTAGTAGTAACAAGCGATTCAAATCTCTGGCGATACTTCAACCCCGCGTGTACCCATAAACAATACAAGATTGTCTTCTCATCCTGAGACTTTGTGTTACGATAGATCACATTGAACATTGCAACTGTCTCGTAAAGATTCCTGGTCAAAGAAGCTACGATTGTGGGATCTATGATGCTATCTAGCTCAGAACCATAAGGAGAAGAGTAGGAGACCCCGTGCTCAACCATGTTCTTAATATACAGAATCTTAGTTAACACCATCTGTAACACCACCTTGGCATCTGCATCAACTTTGTTAGTAGGTGTATCCTGTCTATGGTTGTCAACTACTCTAAATAAAAACTCTGAGTAAATGTTGAGAAGGTCAACACAATCACTAATATGCTCACACCGGCGTAAACGCATGTATTCTTCTAGAAATGCTCTTCTATCTATCATCTTAAAAAGTGTTCACGTTTCTACTTGCAGAGTTTTCAACCCAATCAACAGGTTATCAGGAGTCCATCCCAGCAAATATGCTTCAATCTGCGTCTGACCAATCCTGTACACTTTCACCATGGTAAGGGTGGCAAGCAGAAGACCTTGGAGCTGCCGAAAACGCTCAATCTCCGCTTGCTTCTCAGCACTGGCTCCCTCCCACACTTTGGTCATGTTGCGCAGGAAATAGGATAGTTCCTGCTCTTCGACCGGAGAATCTGCGGGTTTGCTTAAGAGCGAAAGCAGCCGTTCACCGTTAAACCCTTCGCTGGGTTGTTGTCCAAGGTCTAAGGGTTCGAATGGTGCATCCGTCTCACTCAGCATGTAAAGTCCCTGGGCTGCCTGCAGTATCTTCTCTAAAGT
The DNA here is from genome assembly GCF_017916345.1 of Rufibacter aurantiacus. Taxonomy (NCBI): domain Bacteria; kingdom Pseudomonadati; phylum Bacteroidota; class Cytophagia; order Cytophagales; family Hymenobacteraceae; genus Rufibacter; species Rufibacter aurantiacus. Next base: position 591,937 of record NZ_JAFMSV010000004.1, on the reverse strand, counting down.
CTGTTCCATAGGATTGAGTAGTAATTATTGCGTAGGACCGGTATCCACCTTAGCTTCTAGGAATGACTCTAAATTGTCGGGAAGATTGGCGAGCAGATCATACCCTGTGGATGCTTCAATAGCGTCCACAGTGGTCCTGTACGTACCCCAGGAAGGATTGACGGAGTTGATGTTTGGGGTATTGACTGCAATCACCCTCGTGCTCGCTGTGATTCTGTTCACATCATCATCTCCTTCCGGCAATACCACGACCACCTTCCAGATCTGGCTGGGAACGGTAACCCTGCCCTCGTCAATGGTAGTCATCCTGCCGTTGCTACCCGTTCCGCCGGCCCCGTAGCTTCCCATGATTACGTACACTTCATTTCCCGCTTGCACCAGAGAACGCGTGTAGTCCTCCAGTCTCGCCCAGGTCTGCTGGTTGTTGTTTGGTGCCTGTGGGATCATGTTTGTCATCAGGAAAGTAGCTGAGTTGTCTTCCACGGTCTTGGTCCTGTCAGCGGAGGGAGTGTTGTGCCCCCTGTCGAACCCACTACCTCGGTAGCTGTCCTCGTCCACCCGGTACCACCCAGAAGGCAGGGAAGTGTCTGCCCTAAAATCGTCCTGACGGGGTGCATTACCCAGCCAGTCCGTAGTGATATGCCAGCTCACCCAGTTCGGGGTACCCCTGTCTCTGCTGTACGACAGCGCATACTGCGGTTTCTCCATCAGGTAATTGTTAGCGTTGCTTACGTCCGTGGTAGCATTGCTTGGGTTTCCAAAGGTGAGATGCTCACTGAAGACCAAGTCCGGTGATTTTTTAGGAACTACCTCTGTCTCCTTACAGCCGATGAGCACTAAGCAGATGATGGTGATATAAGTAAGGTGTCTTCCCATGAGCATGCAACGACCAGGATTCTCAGGTATTCTACTTTGGAAACTTTACTATAGTTTGGTGAAGCAGCTACAAAGACTCATAGCAGTCTCAAGATTCCTTCCCCTATCATTGTTGCTATATGAGCTTCTTGCGCAAAAAAAAAGCTCAACATTACGTTGAGCTTTGATGGTGGGAGGAGAGGGATTCGAACCCCCTCACCTTGTTATTCCAGTAAAATGTCTTTCGATGCTCTCCAGCATGATCAAAGCGTTTGTCGTAAACCTACCCTCCCATAACAAGGAACGCTCCAATAATTAGTGTTGTTTTCATTAGATTAAAGTCAATACGTTCAACTAATTTTAGGATGGTGAAGACTACAAAATGTCCGATCAGTAGGTCTAAGACATACTTCACTAAACGTGAAAGAGTAGGTTCAGCAACAAACGCAGTGACTGCTAAAGCAGACGAATCGATAAAACAAAGAACCGAAGTTGTAAATGTCTTTGGTAACACAGTACCTACTACAAAGTTCAGAGTAATTTTCTTACTTTTCAAGTACCCGAGTAAACTTTTTCTTACAGCTCTGGCATCATTGAGCTTTCAACTTGTATAGCACCTATGCTACGGAGGTATGTCATACTGGTGTTGAGGTTTGAATGCCCCAACAACTGCTGAAGGAGTTTCAGGTTCTGTGTACGGGTAAAAACATTTACTGACGCTGCATGACGGAAGCTATACAGAGTCTGCTGCGGTTGGATCAAACGAAGTTCTGACATCTTTGCTTTCGCACGTGACCACATAGTATTGAAGTAGGATTCGTTGAACGGTTCAAGAGAACTAGTGAAAATGTTCTCTTCCGGCTGGAGATCACCAACCTGTCTTCTTACCAGTTCTTCACGCACGAACTCCGGTACCGGTAGACTTCTGATGCGACCACTCTTGTTCTCCTTTCCGTCAAGAGAGAAGGTGGTAAAGTCTTCATTGAAGTGTCTGCGCTTGAGTAATCGGATCTTGCGGTGTGGGCGAAGTAAGGTCCCATACATCAGCAGCGCACACAAATACAGGTTAGGGTACTCACCTTTCAGGAAACTTAACACAGGCGCAAGTTGCTCAGGAGTGTATGCCTGGTGTAATACTGCTTTCGCTTTCCGCTTACTTGTCTCCAGCACAGGGTTCACTTTGCAGAACCCCTGCTTTACAAGCCGTGAGAAGACCGCTGCAAGCGTTCGGCGTTTATTCTGGTAGTATGTACCCGATGAAGAGAACTGCTGAAGGAAACGCTCTATATCCGCTGACACGACTTTCTCTGGCAGCGCATCTCTTCTTCCATCAGAAATAAGGAACTCAGTGAAGTTCTCAACAACTTTGATCATGTCTCGTTGGTAGACGCTGCTGTACGAGCTTCCCTGTACATCTTTCACCACCTGCTCAAGAAGCTGAAGTAAAGAGCGCTTCTGCACCTTGGGTTTCTCCTGCTCAGGAGTCCACCCCGTCAGGAGTGCTCTGGTATAACTTCTCAGAAGCTGCTTTAGCAGACGCTCCCGTGCAGCATGGGTATCACAGCTGTTGGGTGCACAGTTAATACCAAGCGCTTTCCCGTTGTAGAAACGGTACCGTTTGCCGTCGTAATAGAAAAGGATGTACCCGCGCTGATTAAGATCTTGCGGGTTGATGATTTTTGGATCAGTGAACATGTGACAGTATTAAGGATTACTGACGCATGCGCTGACGCACAATGATGAGCTAACCAGAAAAACTGCATTAGCTGTCCGTAAAGAGCGCTCTCAGTTGGTAGAGCAAAGGACTGAAAATCCTTGTGTCGTTGGTTCGATTCCAATCATCACCACCAGCAGAAAAGAAAATCCCGCTTCAGATAATGGAGCGGGATTTTTGTTTTTGGGATGTTTTATGAAAACAAGCCTGAAAGCGCATTGATCCTGGCGAACGATGCTGCCCTGCTGCCAAAGCCGACGCTCCCGGTGCAGGAACAGCAAACGATTATTCTGCTTTAGGCAACAGCCGATGGTGGTGGAAGGTCTCCATTCCCAGCCTGCTCAAAGTATCCCTCTCAAAATCAAACTCAATCAGGACGGCGGGCTCCTCGCCTACTACCCACCCGTCATGGCCGGGCTCTATGGCTACTACCTGGGGCGCCACGAAGTCTTCGGTGATACCATCGGCGTACAGGATTTGGAGGTGCCCCTTGGCCAAGAAACCCAGATGGGCGTGCATGCAGAGATCAGTGCCCACAATCTGTTTCATGTGGGTAGACCACTTAAAGCCCGGCGGATACACCACCCGCTTTACCCGTGAATCACCAGTCCGCACAAAGTCCATCAGAACGCCTCCTACCTCGCGGTGCTCGGCTCCGGGCATGGGTGCCAATAGTGTGTCTGTTGTTTCCATAGTCTTATTTCTTGAAGGTGTGGGAAAGCAAATTGTCTTGAAGCAGTACCTATTTGCAAACTTGTAGCGCTTGCCGCAGTTCCTACTTTAAGGTAAGCTTTTATTAGTGAATCCTTTACAAGCGTGACTAAATTATTTCTGCCAAACAATTCTGACTGGTCTTCATAGATCAGAAACCAAGGCCAAACAGATAATGCTGTTTCCTCCTTTCTTTCATCAAACCAACCCCAAAACACCTACAACAGCAACGTATCTACCCGATGGGCGTGCACCATCATCTCGCAGGGTGACCAGCTGAAGATGGTGAAGCGGCCGTCTTGGGAAGCTACCAGGGCGGTGGCATTGCGCTGGTCATGCACAAACTGGGCGGCAGAAAGGTGACGGGTGCCACCGTTGTTGCTGGGGTGCATAATGACGGGCTCGTTCCCCAGCACCGGCTCTGTGAGGGCAATCTGCTCCACCAGGTCATTGCCGTCTGCCCGGATGATCTTCACCCCGAAAGCCAGCAACTCATGCTGGTCATTGATGATAGTAGCGCCGTCTACCGCCGTGAGGCCTGCCAGGCCGTCAATCTCCCGGCGCAGGGCGCCTTGCCAGATGCTGCGGCTCCGGTCTTCCTTTTCCTGCCGCATCAGCTCGGCCAGCGCCGAGAAAGCCGGCGAGATGGCGTACTGCACCGGGTGCAGAATGGACTGCTGCCAGGTTTCAGAACCGGTAGGCACCACCAGCAGCGTACCGCCCCTACCGTGCGCCCGCATAGACACGGCAAGCTGCACCAGAATGTTCACCGAGTCGTCCCAGGTGGAGGGAGTATTGAAACCCAGCAGGGAAGTCAGTACCTCGGGGCAATCGGGTAGGCTGTCGTTGCGCTCATCTATGAACTTGATCACATCGCCCTTGAGCACGGCCACGTTGGCGAACTTCCCGAACCCGCTAGACCTTCTATGCTTCACCACCAGCAGACCTGGCTCAGAGACGTCCAGCACAAAGCAAAAACTGAGGATCTCTCGGGTGGTGCCCCACATGTACAACTCGCCATGCTCTTTCCAGACCCCAATATGGATTCCGGGGCGCTCTACGCCGGGCGCCAGCTTGGTGAGGTTATGGGTGGTAAGCGGGAGCCGATGGGCAAACAAAAGCGGTTTCACGGCTTGGTCTGGGGGCAGAAAAGCCAGGGAGATGCGGGGCGACTGCCCTTCTTCCTTTCTGAGGCTGGCCCAGAAAGCGGCATCAATCAAGGCCTCAATCACCTTTACCGAGGGGGTAGGCGCCAGGTTCAACTCTCCACGTTCCTGGGCTTCAGTCTGGTGGTGGGCAAAATGAGCTTCTATGGCTGGCGCCACGGTTCTGGCCGCAGCATAGGTGGTTTTACGATTCATGCAATCTGGATGGTCAATGGTATACGAATCCGCGGGTAAGGGCCTGCCCTGTGGTTTTCCTGGCATTTTTGGCTTGGCCGACGATGGACAATAAGCATCCCCGGTTTCAGAATCTAACTTACATTTTGTTTCGCTGTGTACAAGCCCCTAATCCAAATTGTTTCACCGGGCCCAGATATCAGATTACCAGTGGTAAAGCGCCTCACCTACTTGAAATTTCCTTCTACCCTCCTAGCCCCTCCTTGTTTTCGGCCTGATTTCCAAAAAACACTTGTAAACCCTTCCGTCGTGCTTTCCTGCCCCAGAGTTGAGTTTACGATTATTTAACATGAATTATTCCTATCTAAATCCTTGCAAGTAGCTCTTTGCAAGCTATCTTGCTTTAAATAATCAAACTAACCACCCAACAAAACAGCCCCTCATGAAGAATTTGTACCGTTCCTTGCTCATGGCTTTCACCCTGGGCTTTGCTGCTTCCTGCTCCGTGGAAGACGTGGAACCCAATCAACCCCTGAGCCACACCTCCACCGACAGCGCCACCGCCACCCAGGACAGCCACCTGACCATGGGTAATCCCAGCGCCGCCGGCACCAGTTACAGCAACTACCTGGTAAGCAAACCACAATACGTGATGTCCTACAACAGCTATCGGGGTACGCCCAACTGGGTAAGCTGGCACCTGAGCAGCGCCTGGGTAGGCAGCGCTCCCCGCCAGGATGATTTCCGGGCAGATACCTCGCTCCCCAGCGCCTTTTACCGGGTGCAGTCCACAGATTACACCGGCAGCGGCTTTGACCGGGGCCACAACTGTCCCTCGGCAGACCGCACCCTCACCACCACAGACAACTCGGCCACGTTCCTCATGTCTAACATGATTCCGCAGGCCGGTCCAAACAACCAGCAGACCTGGGCCAACCTGGAGAACTACTGCCGCACCCTAATCAGCGCCGGCAATGAGTTGTACATCATCATGGGAAGCTACGGCAAGGGCGGCACCGGCAGTAACGGATACGCAGAGACTCTGGCGGCCGGAAAAATCACCGTGCCTAATCGTATCTGGAAAGTGATTGTGGTGCTGTCCAACGGCTCTGGTGATGCAAGTCGCGTCACTTCCAGCACCCGCGTAATTGCTGTGAATACGCCTAACACTACCAGCATCAGCAGCACCTGGGGCACGTACCGCACCACGGTAGATGCCATTGAGGCAGCTACGGGCTATGACCTGCTCTCCAACGTATCGGCTAGCGTACAGAGCACCATTGAAGCGCGCGTAGACAGCGGTCCTACCCAATAAAAGCGCCAAAGGTGAAAAGAAACCGTAAAGCTTGGTGAATCTTGCCTGATAAAAAGAAAGGATCCTGCGCGTGAACCTATGCAGCTTTTTTCCGCTGCTGCCGTTCAAGCCCAGGATCCTTTCTTATATGGGTGCAAATTGAATGAATACGTTGCCTCTGTGAGGCGCAAATTAAAAGCTTAACCAGATGTCTACACTTCTTCAGGACTTAGCGCAGGCAGCCCAGGGCTTGCTGTTCATCAGTGAAATCGAGGCTCCGCTGGAGCCTTTCACGCTGCCAGCCGGTACTTCCATCCAAACCCCCGCCGATTTTCTGAATGCTATAGGAAAGCCAGACCAGCCGGCGGAAGAGGTAACCCTTACTTATTTTCTCCGGAACATGGTACGCACATACCCTGAGCAAGACCACACGCAGCAGGCTGTTGCCCAGCGGTTCATGGCCTTGCAAGGGTGGTTAGAGACTCATTTACAGGAAATACGCGTGTACCGGATAGGGCAAGTACAGGTACAGGCCTACGCCGTAGGGAAAACCCCGGAGGGATCGTGGCTGGGACTGAAAACCACGCTGGTAGAAACGTAAACCCGCGGCCTTAAGGCAGCAATTCTTGTACAAGTTTTTCCATAGAGGAAGTTTTGAGGTAGGGTTCCAGTTGCGCCTGGGAGGTAAACGTCCTGATCATGCCAATGCTGCCGCAATGCTCCAGAAGCCAGACCTCGGCGTAAAAGGTCCCCATAAAATATAGACTGATGTGGCACCAACCCTTGAGGCGTGCGTGTAGATACCTGCCGGTGCTTTGCACACAATTGATTTGCTCTGTCAGGGGTAGTTGGCTGAACTCCTTCACTTTTATTTCCATCTCTGCGTGGCCTTTATTGTAGTCTCATACGCTCCAGAAGACTGCTTTAGTGCTTAAGGTAGCGTTTTTTTATTTTTCTGCGGCGTAGAAAGGACCCTAATCTTTTCACCTTTCTTTTGGTGCGGTCTGCCTGGCCACAGCAATTGGGTTTATGTCTGCCTCTTAACTTAAGGTTCCGGCACCAGACCCTCTCCCTTCCAGGCGGCAGCCTCCCGGATACTCAGAAATTAACTTAGCATCTAAAACGCAGGCATTTAACCGTTGGTTTGTCTCTACTTTTATTATCTAATCTTCTTCTTTATTGGGTACCATTTTCGGCGCATTTTCTTTAAAAACGGCCCCAAAACAAGCCCAGCCCCAAGTAGCCTGGGGAGCAAACCAACTTAATAACGCTTTCTACAGCCGCATCTTAGCGCCCAGAGCCAGATGGAATATCTTAGCGGGGTTCAGGTAGCGCGGGTTCTGCACGTAAGAGATCAGGTATTCTCCCATGGTTCCCATCTCATAATAGCCGCTGAAACGGTTCAGCTTTTCTACCCTGGTGAGGTTCACCTGGCCGCCCGCAAAAAAGTACAGGTGAAGCGCGGTTGAAAACCGATAATAGCTGTTAGGGTACCGGCTGAGGAACCGCTCAGAGGCGAAATACTCATCCCCGAAGGTGTAGCTCAGTTGCATGCCGGTAGTAAGCGGATACCAGTCTACCTTCTCTATCTTGATGGGTTTGGTAGCCAGCCATGATGATTTCACCGCGACGGTAAGCAGGTGATCTCCGCCCACTTTCTTGGGCAGATACCCAAAAGACACGTCCGTTTCCAGTTTCCGGTTCAAAGACTGCCGCCCCACCCCCACCGACACCAACCCGATATCACCGGCGAACTGGGTTTTCAGGTAGAACGGCGACAGCTCTTTTTCCGGAGTTTGGCAATGGCCGGGGAAAGCCCATAGAAACAGACCCAGCCCCAAAAGGAATTGCGTGAAGCGCTTCATCTTAGTAGGCTATTTTCTCCACAGAATATCCCTGGTCCCAAACCTTGAGGTAAGTAAACCCGCGCCGCTTTACCGTGGTGGTCACGTGGTAGAGGACATCATCGTCATAGGCCTTCTCTGAACTCCAGCCATGCTGATGCCCGTGCAGGCTCAACGGTACCCGGCCGCTGGAGGCCAGCGCCCGGTGAAAATCCATCTCCAACTCAGGGTCAAAATCAGAATCAAAGGGCGGGATGTGTGACACCACAATAGCCTGGTTCCAGTTCTCCCCGGCCGCGGGCCGAAGCTCATTCTCCAGCCACTCCAGGTTGGGGATGTTCCCATTGAAGCCGTACTCGCGGCCGTTGGTGTCCAGGAAAACAAACTTGGTGTGGCCGTAGGTAAAAGCGTAGTTCAGGTCGCCGTACATCTCGGCGTACACCTTGCGCGCGTTGCCCAGCAAATCATGGTTCCCGATGACGGTGAGGTAAGGCCACCTGAGGTCTTTCATGATGTCATGCACCCATCGGAACTCCCTGGACATGCCAAAGTCAGAGATATCACCCAGGTGAATCACAAAGTCTATGTCTGGGAAGGAATTGGCTTTGTGCACAAAATCCACGGTCTCGTCATAGAACCGCTGGGTGTCGCCCATAACCAGGATGCGCAGCGTATCGCCCGGTGATTGGCCGGCCAATTGCCGAAGGTAAAAAGCGGTGAGGTTCTTCTCCTCGGGTTTCAGCCGGATCTGGTTGGGATGGTATTCAAAGAGATCTGAGCAGGAAACCAGGAAGAGCAGGAAGATGGAAAAAAGGAGGGGTAAAGGTTTCATCATAGTAAGCGGAAAAACTAAAAAGCCTTGGCTTCTTAGGAGTGATTTCTGGGAAAAGAGGCTCAATTCTCTTCCCAGCGTCAGGGATGCCACCTACAAGGTGATGGCAAGATCAGCGAACATTGTTCTGTGCCTGGCCTTTCAGGAAACAGAGGCGCCACAGCAGAACGGCGGAATCAAAAGCAGCCACTGGCCTGGCCAGGAACCGCGTTTCTCAAATGCAATTGTTTCTCTCTTTCTTTACGTTTCCTGGCGCAGAAACTCCATCAGAAAATCACAGGCCTTTTTGTTACTATTAACATCTGCATCGGGCTATATTACCTAAAGGCTGATAATCTGGGTAGCCAGGAAAGTGTACCAAAGGTAAGGTCTGGCTGGATTTTTCCTATCCCGAGAAGGCCTATCGGCACTAAACCATAGCAGGTATACAAGGAGAAATCAACCGTGTTGAAACCGGAACAGGCCACTTCTTGGGCTGAAGCTCTGATGATTCAAATCCCAGTTTTTAGAATGATTTCTGAAAAATACTCCGAAAATGGAAGAGCTTATAGAGCACAGGAAAGATCAGACTGAGAAAGTTTGCCAATCTAGAACGCATCTCCTTCTGTGACCGGGCACGCTAGAGCAACGTTATTGCAGTTCGCCCATAAGATCCTTTCAGGATGACAAAATGGGGAGGGAAAGGCAAAACAGAAAGGAAGGAGAACGGTGGACCAGGCTTTTAGAACATAGTTAAAGCTTGTACAACATCGCTCAAGATTAAGCTCGGAAAGCTAGGCTAGGTCAGATACCTTTTATGATTGGCATTGACTTTATGGCTGGCACTGGTATTTCACTTCCTGGGCGGCCAGGGCGAAACCCAGTTGGGCGGCTTTGACCAACAGTTCACAACCGAGGGTGGAGTCGCCCTGGGCTTGTTTTATTTTGGCCTGGAGGTAAAAAGCCTTTGGGTTGGCGGGAGATTGACGCAGGGCCTGCTCAGTGTCTAGCCAGGCTTTCTGCAATTGCTGCATTCTGTAGAGAGCGAAGGTACGGTACAGCAGGGCCTCGGTGGTGTGGGTTGAAGAGGCCGGGGCTTTCCGCAGGTAGGTGGTGATATCAGCCTCGGCGGCAGGCCAGTTGTCTTCCAGTTGCAGGTGTACCACGCCGCGGTCCAGATAGGCGCCGGCTTGGGCCCCGTCCAGGGCAATGGCTTTGTTCAGGTCATGGAGGGCTTGCTGGTACTGCTTGGTCTGCAGATAACCCTTGCCCCTGGCGGCATACCAGGTAGCCTTCGGGTTTTCGCTTTCGCGCAGTACCGCCGAGTAATCTTCAATGGCACCAGCGGGGTTCTTGAGGTAAGTCAGCCGGAGAGCGCCGCGCCGTACCCGGGCACCTTCCAGGGCTGGCTTATGCTCCAGCACGGTGGAATAAGCCTCATCAGCCTGCTTCCAGAGGCGTTGCTTCTCTGCCTCCTGCGCCTGCTTCAAAGCCCGACTGGAGGCAATCTGGCGCCAGCCAAAGTAGAGGCCCATCACCAGCAACACGGCGGCTACCACCACTCCCAGCACCACCTGCAGGTCATGCCGGGAGAAGTGCGTGTGCTTCTGAGGCCGCTGCCGGTAATGCCGCTCCCTGAATCCGGCGGGCTGGCGCGTGTGGTGGTAGCGGGGCATGGCATGGGCTTGGGCCTGCCGCTGACTTTTCTCATACTGCTGCTGCAGGTCAAAGGCGGCGCGGCGCCGGGGGTTGGAGAGCACCTGGTAGGCATCATTCACCTGCTTGAACCGCTCCTCGGCGTAGGTGTCGTGCGGGTTCTTGTCGGGGTGCCATTTGAGGGCCAGCCTTTTGTAGGCGGCTTTTATCTCAGCGGCCGATGCGTTGGGGGAGACTCCCAGAATATGGTAGTAGTTCTTTTTCAATGGTCATAGGGCCGGCAGGCCATCTGCAAAAGTACGAGTTAGCCCGGCTGCATGGGTGGCGTTTTGGCCTTATTTTCTTTTAAACGGCTCTTAAACGGCGGCAGATATCCAATGCCAAATGGTATCCGTAAAATGCCTTATCCCGTATGGAACTCTAGGGAAGATTATTTCTGGAATATTTTTCAGCAGATGTTCCGTATATCTCCTACGCACCATCAACTAGAAAACACATGGCTACCGAAGACAAAAGTAAAACCGACAGCATTATAGCAAACCTGATGGGGTACATAGATACCCGCATTGACCTGGTGAAGCTTGATCTGCAAACCAAACTGAAAAGCATCTTTGTGAGTACGGTGCACGGCGTGCTGCTGGGTCTGGTGGGGTTGATGGTGCTGCTGTTCCTCAACGTGTTCATTGCACTACTGTTGAACGACTTACTTGACAGCCACTTCTGGGGCTTCGGGATTGTCACACTTTTTTATCTTATCTTGCTCGTCATATTAATTGTGGGGCTGGACAAGAAAGTATTCCAGGGCATGGCCGACAAGGCTTTCCGGAATACCATTTACAAGACTGATGAATCTGAACAAACCATCTAACTATACCTGCTGCCATGAGCGAACTAACCAATCCGCTTTTTGATGATCCGCGCGAGTTCCTGGAACGTCAGAAAGAAGAATATAAGAATGCCTTACTCAGCGATGTCACTGAACTGAAAGACCAGTCACAGCAGATCGGGAAGAGCATTGCCATTGCCGGCGGCGTGCTGGCGGGCATCTACCTGATCAGCAAAGCCTTTGGCAGGGGGAAAGACGCAAAACCTAAGAAGAGAAGGAAAAGCAACCGCCTGGAGAACCCGGCCCGCTTCAAAGGCGCCGAGGACCGCGCCTGGATCTCGTCCATCCCTGATGTGGAGGACGATGAGCCGCTCTACAGCGCCATTGAGCGCACTTACCCGGCGGTCTATCACCCTAATACCGGCACTGTGGCCACCTCTTCTTACCGCTCACGACACAAAGAGGAAACTTCCGGGCTCAAGGCGTTTTTCCAATCAGATTTATTTAAGATATTGGAGCAGCAGTTGGCGGCTTTGGTGGTAGTGTACCTTTCAAAATTGGTGGAAGAGCATCTGCACCAACCGGCTACTACCTCGCAGCCAATTCTAACCCAACCTCTTCTAGTGGAGGAAAACACCACTGTTGATTACCAGTCACAGCCTGACGTTAGCCCGAATGCCCAATCACCTGAATCACCATCTTTTTCCGATATCTAATACCTCAGACACCGCCAACCACCCAAAACGGCTGGCGGTGCTCCTGGACCCAGACCACCTCACCGTAGCCCGCTGCCAGGAGATCCTGGCGCTGAGCCACCGGCACGAGGTGGATTTCTTTTTCATGGGCGGCAGTCTGATCTCTAACCCAGACCAGACCTCCTTTGTGAGCTACATCAAGCAGCACAGCTCCATTCCGGTGATTCTGTTCCCCAGCAGTGGCCTGTACATAGACCCGCAGGCCGACGGCATGCTGCTGCTTTCGCTTATCTCGGGCCGCAACCCAGACTTCCTCATCGGTCAGCACGTGGCCGCGGCGCCTTTGCTCAGATCCAGCGGTTTGCCCCTCTACCCTACCGGTTACATGCTCGTTGACTCTGGGCGGCAGACCACGGCCTCCTACATGAGCGGCACCACGCCTATCCCGTATGACAAACCCTCCATCGCCGCCGCCACTGCCCTAGCCGGCCAGATGCTGGGTTTGCAGTACATGTACCTGGACGGCGGCAGCGGCGCCATGTACCCCGTGAGCGCTGCCATGATCCAGGCGGTGCGCCAGGCCGTTTCCGTGCCCATTATTGTGGGCGGCGGCGTGAACACAACTGAGAAAGCCGAGGCCGCCTGGAAAGCCGGCGCCGATATTCTGGTAGTAGGTAACCACATTGAGAAAAGCCCGCAGTTCATACAAGAGGTGAGCGAGGTAAAGCAGCGCTTCAACGTGGCACTGCCGCAGGAGTAAACTGATAAGACAAGCAACCATCCCTTGCCCCTCCTTAACTAAGGAGGAGAGCTATTCGCCTGAAAGGCTTTAGGGCTGATTTTGGGGGAATGACGTCTAAAACGCTTCCCTTTATAAAACTCCCAAGCCTCAAGAACTGTGAAGCTTTTCTTCCGCGAGTTCACCCTTTTAATCAAAAACCTGCCAACAGCCGTAAGCGCCTGCCCAATCCTATTCAAGGTTCAGCAGACCAACTTCCCTCCTGCCTTAGGAGGGATGCCCGAAGAGCGGGGTGGTAAATCGCCTCTTTCCCCCAAAACACCCTAAAAACAGAAAGGCCCGCTTTTGGCGGGCCTTTCCTTTTCATCTATGTGCAAGTGCTTACACGTTCATGGATGACTCACGGCGGCGCATTTTACCGGCCGGAATCCCGAACATCATTTTGAAGCGACGGCAGAAATACGCAGTGTCTTTGTATCCCACGTCTTTGCCAATCTCTCTGATGCTCTTCTTGGTAGTGCGCAGCAAGAATACGGCACGCTCCATGCGCTGGTATTCAATGTAGTCCTGCGGGTTGATACCGGTGAGCATCTTGAAGTACTGGCCCACATAGTCCTCAGAAACGTTGGCCACGTTGCTGAGCACCTTGTTAGACAAGTCGCCGCCCAGGTTCTCCTTGATGTAGTTGAACAGGTCAATAAGGCGCGGATCTTTGAAGTAGGTGCTGTTGGTAGCCAGCTGCTCCACAAACATCTTGTTCTTTAAGATGTAGCGGATCAGTTCTACCACCATCTGCTCTGTGTACAGGCTGATGATGCGCTCCTTGCCCGGCAGATCCTGCATGCTTTCCTCCACAATCTTGATCACCAGCGTGGCCAGCTTGTTGCTGGTAATCACAAACGCCGGCACCTCAAGGGAGGTGAAGAAGTTCACAGAGTCAAATACCTTGGCCTCAAAGCTCACAAAGCTGTGGCTGTCATCGGCTTCGCCGATTAAGTCAAGGTCATTGTTGCTTTTGAAAAACTTATCTTTGGTGGTGATATAATCATCATTGGAGATAACCCGGCTCTCGGTATCGCCATAATAAAGCTTGGTACTACGGCCGCCTGGAATGAAGAGTAGCTGACCCTCTTCTGCTACTTGTTTATCGTCTCCGAAAGCAACAATGCCATTGTGCACTAAAATAAGGTTGTTTCCAACATCATAGTAGTTACGCACCGTCAGCGGCTGCTGCAACACCAGGTTTTTAGCCTTGATGTAGCGCACTTTCAGCGACTCAATTATTTTATTGTAATCTTCCATGTAAGGGCACTTATTAAAGGGTTTTAACTTATGTTGATTTTTTAAGTTGTCTGTCGGTTTAAAATTAGTACTTATCTTTTAAGTTATCAAACAAAAAAGGTAGATATTTATAAACTGACAATTACTATATACCCTTATATCAACAATAAACGTTATTAATCCCCTTTTCTATTTCAATATCTCCCTAGAGATTACTATTTTCTGTATCTCAGAAGTTCCCTCGTAAATTTGCGTGATTTTGGCATCGCGCATGAGGCGCTCTACGTGATATTCTTTCACAAAGCCGTACCCACCATGGATTTGAACAGCCTCAACGGCCGTATCCATGGCTACTTTGGAGGCGAAAAGTTTGGCCATTGCCCCGGATTTTGAGTAATCGCGGTGGGCGTCTTTATCGGCGGCAGCCTGCAGGCAAAGCAAGCGGGCTGCGTCAATATTGGTGGCCATGTCTGCCAACTTGAACTGGATGGATTGGTGTTGCGAAATAGGCACACCAAACGCTTTCCGCTCCTTAGAATACTTCAAAGACAACTCATAGGCGCCGGAGGCGATGCCCAGGGCCTGCGAAGCAATCCCGATGCGGCCGCCGTTGAGGGTAGACATGGCAAACTTAAACCCGAAGCCATCCTCCCCGATGCGGTTCTCCTTTGGAACCTTAACGTCTGTGAACATCAAAGAGTGTGTGTCTGAGCCTCTTATGCCTAATTTATTTTCTTTTGGCCCAATCTCAAAGCCTGGCATGCCTTTTTCCACGATAAGAGCATTGATGCCCTTGTGACGCAGCTCTGGGTTGGTCTGCGCAATCACCAGGTACACAGAGGCGGTGCTGCCGTTGGTGATCCAGTTCTTGGTGCCGTTGAGCAGGTAATGGTCGCCCATGTCCACGGCGGTAGTACGCTGCATGGTGGCGTCTGACCCAGCCTCTGGCTCAGAAAGGCAGAAAGCGCCAATGATCTCGCCGGTAGCCAGGCGCGGCAGGTATTTCTGCTTCTGCTCCTCAGAGCCGTACTTCTCCAGCCCCCAGCACACCAGGGAGTTGTTCACAGACATGACCACCGAGGCGGAGGCATCTACCTTGGAGATCTCTTCCATGGCCAGCACATAGGAAACGGTGTCCATTCCGCCGCCGCCGTACTTAGGATCCACCATCATGCCCAGGAACCCCAGCTCGCCCATCTTCTTGATCTGCTCCGCCGGAAACTTTTGGTGCTCGTCACGTTCAATCACGCCCGGCAACAGTTCTGTCTGGGCGAAGTCGCGGGCAGCTTCCTGCACGGCCAAATGCTCTTCCGTTAATTTAAAGTCCATATAAGGTGTTTATTATGAATGCTATGGTGTGAGAATGATAAAACAAAAATAATGAAAAAATAGTATGCAAGCAGCCTACTATACCTGCAAACGCAGACTAAAGCTAACATTTGTTCGGTTTTTTGGCTATTTACTGAATAACAGCCTAAAAACGAAAAGGATGCACAAAAAAAGAGGATAGCTTCCGCTATCCTCTTTTTTACATATAATTGGTTTAAAGGTTCCTAGTCTCTACGGCCGGTAAGCATGGACGCATAGTAGAGCAAGGTAGCCAATGAACCAATGGCGGCCACCACGTACGTCATCGCGGCCCATTTCAAAGCGTCTTTGGCCATGCCGTGCTCCTGGGTAGTTACCACGCCTCTGGTGTCCATCCAGGCCAAGGCCCGCTTGCTGGCGTCAAATTCCACCGGCAGGGTGATAAAACTGAACAGGGTAGTCAAGGCGAACAGCAGCACCCCTACCGCCAATGGAATGGGTGTGGTCTGAATCATCAGCACCCCGATCAACAGAATCCATTGCATATAACGGCTGGCCACGCTCAAGGCAGGCACCATGGCCGAGCGGAACTTCAGGAAGGCGTACGCTTTGGCGTGCTGCACGGCGTGTCCGCATTCGTGAGCCGCCACGGCCGCTGCCGCTGCGCTGCGCCCCTCGTACACCGGCTCGCTCAGGTTCACGGTTTTATCTGCGGGGTTGTAGTGGTCCGTCAGCCGGCCGGGGGTGGAGATCACGCGCACATCGGTGATCCCGTTATCGGCCAGCATCATCTCCGCGACCTCGCGGCCACTAAGCCCAGATCTTAGGCCCAGTTTGGAGTACTTCTCGAACTTACTTTTCAATGTCCAGCTGACCAGCGCCGAGGCCAGCATCATTGCAATCATGATTATCCAAATACCGCCCATTTCTCTCTTTCTTTTAAGGTTAACTGTGTTGGTCGCTCAGGATCTTGTTCACCACCTGCGAAGTAGAGTACCCCTTCACCAACGGAATTGTTTTCACGGCACCGCCTCTGGCTTGCACTATATCATGTCCCACGATATTCTCTATGGCATAATCGTCGCCTTTCACCAGCACGTCCGGTCCTATGGCTTGGATCAACTCGCGGGGTGTTTCCTGGTCAAACAACACTATAGCATCTGTAAACCAAAAGGATGCCATAACCCTTATACGTGACATTTCGTCTTGCAATGGCCTGGATGGCCCTTTTAATCTACTGACAGATTGGTCAGTATTCAATCCCACCACCAGTTTATCGCCTAATAGACGTGCCCGCTCCAAGTAATCCACGTGACCCACGTGCACAATATCAAAGCAGCCGTTGGTGAACACTATTTTCTGGCCCTGCGCCCGCCATTCTTCTACTTTGGTTAAAAGCCGGGAGAGCGACATGATTTTCTCTTCTGAAGGAAGCATAGGATGGGAAACGGTTAGATGGTACAATATAAAGGAGCGGTTCCTGGGAAAAGAACGCAAAAACCCGGCTTCTGTTTTCAAGCCGATTCAAAGAAAACGAACCGGAAACTGCTTACGCGACTTGCCTGGCGGGTTGGTCTTTGCCTTTGGTCTGGCCCAAGCCGGCCACCAGGCTGATGCCGCCCATGAGCACCACCAGCAGGGCGCCCGTGGTATGAGTGATGAGGGCATAGGCCATTCCCTTGTCAAGAGGTACGGCGTACAGCAGCAGAGCGGTTCTTACCAATATGTGGTACACGCCAATGCCGCCCTGCACCGGCGCCGACATTCCCAGGCCACCTACCACCAGAATGGCCATACCTGCCTGCCAGGAAAGTCCTGAGGTACCGGGTAAAGCAAAGAAAGCCAGGTAGCTGCCCAGGTAATAGGTAAGCCAGATGAATACGGTATGGAAAATGAAAGCGCCTTTCTGCTCCATTCTCGCTACGCTAGAGATTCCCTGCCACAAGCCTCGTACAAACGCACTCAACTTCTTAAAGAAAGTGTTCTGCCGCAGTTTGGCGATGTTTCGGTACACAAACCAAATCATGGCTCCCGTCCCGAAAACAGCTACAGCCGCCAGTACATACAGCGTCTGCAGGTTCTGCTCCAGCCCGTGGAATTTCTCAGAGAAGATTTCCAGGAAGAAATCTTTGAGGCGGTCAAACTCCAGCAACAGCGTAATGCCCATGCACGAGAGCAACATCAGCAGATCTATGACCCGCTCTGTGATCACAGTACCCAGGGAAACGTTCACCGGTATGCCGGATGACTGCCTGAGCAGAGTACACCTGATGACCTCGCCCGCGCGCGGCAGCACCACGTTGGCCAGGTAACCCACCATAAGGGCATGATAGGCCTGCATGACCTTAGGCTTATACCCCAAAGGTGCATACTGCATCCGCCAGCGGATGGCGCGGCTCACGTAACCAGCCACCGAGACAAGCAAGGTAACGGCTACCCAAAAGTAGTTCGCCTGGGAAAGCTCAGCTTTTACCGCGGAGAAGTTGATACTACGCAAGGCATACGCCATCAAGAAAACCGATACCGCCAGCAGCAGCAGGTACTTCAGTACGTTGATGGTTTTCTTCATGCCGGGGCGGGAACTACACCAGGCGGTTATGCTGGTCTGGGAAAATAACGGTGGGCTCGTGGGTGCGGGCGTCCGCGAAATTAATCAGGGCGTAAGAGATGATGATAATGATATCCCCTACCTGCACCCGACGCGCAGCCGGGCCGTTGAGGCAAATCATACCAGAACCTCTTTCTCCTTTTATAATATAGGTCTCAAAACGCTCGCCGTTGTTCACGTTCACGATCTGGACTTTCTCATGGGGAACCATGTTGGCCGCATCCAACAGATCTTCGTCTATGGTAATGCTTCCCACGTAGTGCAACTCGGCCTGGGTTACTTTGGCCCGGTGTATCTTGGATTTAAGAACTTCAATCTGCATCAAAACAATCTAAAAACATGCAAAGTTATAGATTATTTATGAGACAAACAGGCAGTTGACTTTTTGGTTTTAATGCAAGAATAGAATCTACAACAGCATATTATCAATGAGCCGCACCTCGCCCAGGAAAGCCGCCAGGCACAGGGCCACCGGCACACCCGCTGAGATCTCTTCTACCGGCTGCAGGGTCTGTGCATGCACTACCTCCAGGTATTCCAGCCTGATTTCCGGAAAAGAGGCCAAAAACGCCTCCGTCTCCTTTTTGGCTTCTGCCACCGGTTTAGACTGAAGCTGTGTTTGCAGGAGCTGCAGGGCTTCGTAGAGGTGCGGTGCAACCGCCCGCTGTTCCGGCGTGAGGCGCCGGTTGCGCGAGGACATGGCCAGGCCGTCTTCTTCCCTGATGATGGGGAAACACACCAACTCCAGGTCAAAGCTCAGGTCCAGCACCAGTTGTTGGATAATGGCAAACTGCTGCAAATCCTTCTGCCCGAAGAAGGCCTGGTGCGGCTTCACTAGATGGAAAAGCTTGCTCACCACTGTGGCCACACCGTTGAAATGACCCGGACGGTGCGCGCCCTCCATTACCTGCTCCAACTCCCCAAAATCAAAAGACAACCGGGCTTTCTGCCGATACATCTCCTCTGCCGTGGGCGCAAACAGCACATCGCAGCCTTCCTGGTTCAGCATCTGGGCATCCGCCTCCAGCAGCCGGGGGTAAAGGCGGTAATCCTCGGCGTTGTTGAACTGCACCGGGTTCACGAACACGCTGCAGACGGTGATATCGTTCTGGCTTTTGGCCGCCCTGATGAGCGACAGATGGCCTTCGTGCAGGGCGCCCATAGTAGGGACAAACCCAATGCGTTGGCCTTGCTGGCGCAGCATCTCGGTGTGCTGCCGGATATCAGATAAAGAGGTAAGCTGCAACATGGAGGGCTGCGGGTTTAATATTGAATTGGCAAAAGACGCCAAAGGTATGATTTTATTCAAATAAATTGAGAATCAGCTGATAATTGCTTAATTTTGCATTTCGCAATTACTATTGCCTGTTTTATTTTAATCACTCCAACCTATGTCCAAATTGAGAATCTTATACGCGGCTACTGAGATTGATCCCTTTCTGCAAACCACAAAAGTAGCGGAATTCCTGAGGATGTTGCCACAAGCGATGCAAGAGCGTGGGATGGAAGTAAGGATTTTTGTGCCTCGGTTTGGTTTGATCAACGAGCGCAAGAACCGCCTGCACGAGGTGGTTCGCCTTTCTGGCATCAATATTGCCGTTGGCGAAGAGGAAAAGCCCCTGATTATCAAGGTGGCCTCTATCCCGAATGCCAAACTCCAGGTTTATTTTATTGACAACGAAGACTATTTCCACCGCAAGTCCGTTTTGGTGGACAAAGACAATAAATTCTATCCAGACAATGATGAGCGGGCCATCTTTTTCTGCAAAGGCGTGTTAGAGACGGTGAAGAAACTGGGTTGGGCCCCGGATATTGTACACTGCAACGACTGGATGACGAGCCTGATTCCGCTGTACCTGAAGAGCACCTATAAGAATGACCCTATCTTCAAGACGGCCAAATCTGTGTTCTCGGTTTACAACAGTGAGTTCACCCACAAATTTGAGGGCGATCTGCTGGAGAAAGCCAAGATGCTGGACATTGAAGACGAGATGCTGACGAACCTGAGATCAGGTGACTTCGGTGCTTTCATCAAAATGGGTCTTCAGTACGCTGATATGGTGATCAAATCAAACGAGGACTTCAGCGACAACCTGAATGCCATGTTTCAGGAGTATAACAGCACCAAGCAGATCAACACCATTAGCTCAGACGAAAACACCCTGGATTCTTACTTTAACTTGTATAATGAACTTGCGAATTAGTAAAGCAGCTGCTGTACTCTTTATTTTCTCTTTCTTTTTCACTGCGTGCGAAGACCCAACGGCTATTGGTTTGGAGCTGCAGGAACCAGGTACCCAGATAGGCACTTCTTATACAGACACAGCTACAGTAAGAGCTTCTACTGTTTTACTGAAAGACTCTATTATTGGCTTGGGCGCGGCCCGGGTACAGGTAGGTAGAATCACTGATCCTGTCTTTGGAACCGTGACGGCTAAAACGTACGCAGAGTTTGCCCCCCTGACTTTCCCTGCCAACGCTGATTCCATTGATGTAAGCAAAGGCGCCGACTCCTTGGTCATCAACCTGGACTACAACTATGCTTTCGGGGATACTACCAAGGCCATAGCCATGAATGTCCACCGTCTGACCCAGACATTCAGAGATGATGAGACCTATTTCATCAATGAGCCGATGGCGTACAATGAAACTCCGGTAGGGACTGTGACCTTCAGCCCCCGGCCCAGCACTACCTACAGAAGCACCACCGATACGACCAAAACGCTGCCGCTTTTATTGAAAATCAAGATAACCGGCGCTTTCGCGAATGAGGTTCTTCAGGCTTTGGCGCAGACTTCCTCCACCCAGACGTTTGCCAACGTCATCAATGGACTGGCTCTTGTACCCGCCAACGGTTCTGATGAGCAAGGCAGCATTGTAGGGTTCCTGCCCACTTCTGCCAACACAACGCTTACGTTGCACTACAAGTCAAAGAAAAACATCGCAAAGACTACTTCGCTGCTGTTCACTGACCGTTATTACAACCATATTGATGCAAACCGAGCCGCAACGCCACTTGCTTCTTTAATCGCCACCGGCAATACCCTGTCATCTGCCAACGCGGGAAACCGCACCTTCCTTCAGGCTGGGGCTGGGCTGGTTACCAAAATAGAATTGCCTTACCTTGCTGAGTTCCGTAAGACGCAGTCCGGCGGAGAACAGAACCTGGCCATCAACAAAGCCGAACTGATTATTCCGTTGGTAACCTCCACCGTGATCTCCGCCAGAGACTCCGCACTTTTGCCTCCAGTTATTACCGTAGTGGAAGCAACCACCTCTAACCGAATTGCGTTGAACGCCGGAGTACCAAGTGCGCTGCTGGCAGAAAATTCTACCGCTCCCGCTACCCTCCAGTACAGAGGGGCAAAAGGAGGCTATGTGTATGTGGTCAATATCACTAGCTACATGCAGAACCTGCTTTATAACAGAAGAACGAACAATGGACTTATTCTACTGCCTTCCAACGTGAGCAGTTCCCTGTCAACACCTTCTAACCTGGCACAGACCATAAACCGCGCTATTATAGAAGCGAATCAAAGCCTCAGCGCTGAGCGCCGGATTAAGCTAAGACTCTTCTATTCAACTGCTCAATAATAGTTTTTATATACCCCTAGCTTAACAGTAGATTACATCACTATGTGTGGAATAGTAGCTTATGTAGGGCAGAGAGAAGCCTGCCCCATTATCTTAAAAGGATTGAAGCGTTTGGAGTACCGCGGTTACGACAGTGCCGGTGTAGCTTTGTTAAACGATGGTGATCTTAAAGTTTATAAGAAAAAAGGTAAAGTCGCTGATCTAGAAGCGCATATAGGTACCCAGGACACCAGCAGTACCATTGGGATTGGTCATACCCGTTGGGCAACCCACGGTGAGCCGAACGATGCCAATGCGCACCCGCACTATTCCTCCTCCAAGAAGATCGCTATTATCCACAATGGTATAATTGAGAACTACGCCTCCCTTAAAAAACACTTGATCAACAAGGGCTACGAGTTCCACAGCGATACTGACTCTGAGGTATTCGTTAACCTCATTGAAGATGTACAGAAAAACAGCAATGTTTCTCTGGCTGAAGCCGTACGTCTGGCCTTGCACGAGGTAGTGGGCGCTTACGCCATCGTGGTTATCTCCCATGACTCACCTACTCAATTGGTAGCGGCCCGCAAAGGTAGCCCGTTGGTGATTGGTGTAGGAAAAGGCGAGTACTTCCTGGCCTCAGACGCTACCCCTATCATTGAGTACACGAATGAAGTAGTGTATTTAAATGACTATGAAATTGCCGTGATCAAAGACGGAGTAATGGACATCCGGACCAAAGAAGATGTGGTGCAGACGCCTTACATCCAGAAACTGGAGCTGGAACTGGAAGCCATTGAGAAAGGCGGTTACCCGCACTTCATGCTGAAAGAGATTTTTGAGCAGCCTCGTTCTATCATGGACAGCATGCGCGGCCGTCTGGTGGCAGAGAACACGCAGTTAACCATGTCCAGCATCAGAGAGTATGCTACCCGTTTCAAGAACGCTGATCGTATCATCATCGTGGCCTGCGGTACTTCATGGCATGCTGGTCTGGTGGCCGAGTACATGATTGAGGAGTTTGCCCGTATCCCGGTAGAAGTAGAATATGCCTCTGAGTTCCGCTACCGGAACCCGGTGATCCGTGAAGGGGATATTGTTGTGGCGATTTCTCAGTCTGGTGAGACCGCAGATACGCTTGCCGCCCTGGAACTGGCCAAATCAAAAGGCGCCATGATCTTTGGGGTGTGTAATGTGGTAGGTTCTTCTATTGCCCGGGCTACCGATGCTGGTGCCTATACCCACGCTGGTCCTGAGATTGGGGTGGCTAGCACCAAAGCCTTCACTGCGCAGGTAACGGTTCTTTCCCTTATCGCGATGATGATTGCCGAGATGCGCGGCACAATGGAGTTGACTGCTTTACGTAGCTTAATGCTAGAGATGGAGAAAATCCCGGCTAAAGTGGAGCAGGCACTTCAGTTAGACAAAGAGATCCAGGCTATTTCTGAGATCTTCAAAGACGCCACTAACTTTATATACCTGGGCCGTGGTTTCAACTTCCCGGTAGCTTTGGAAGGCGCCTTGAAACTGAAAGAGATCTCTTACATCCACGCAGAAGGATATCCGGCGGCAGAAATGAAGCACGGACCTATCGCGTTGATTGATGAGAACATGCCAGTGGTGGTAATTGCCACTAAAGACAGTTCTTACGAGAAGATTGTTTCTAACGTACAGGAAGTAAGAGCCCGTAAGGGTAGAGTGATTGCGGTGGTTACCGAAGGTGATACCGTAATCCCGCAGATGGCTGAATTCGTGATTGAGGTGCCTAACACCCATGAAGCCTTGATGCCGTTGATCTCGGTTATTCCTTTACAGTTGCTGAGCTACCACATTGCGGTACTGCGCGGCTGTAACGTTGACCAGCCACGTAACCTGGCTAAGTCTGTAACTGTAGAGTAATTTCTACCAATCATAAATCTGAAAAGGGGAAGCCAAACAGCTTCCCCTTTTTGTTTAGGTTAATTCCCAAAATTGATTTGACTGCTTGTTTTGGACCTGTTTTTGTTAAAACAAGCTCAAAACCGGAGACTACTTCTGTTCTTACAAAAATCCAGCTTTAAAACGAAAGGCACTAAGCAGAGCACCCGAGGAACTACTCTGGGAATGATGACAAGAGCTTGGTTCTAACGGTAAATGGCTGTTTATTAGCCAAGTACTTGGGATTCTCGCAGAATATCTTTTTATTAACATTAAACCATTACACCCATTCTCCGCTCTATAGGAAAAAGCGGATACCTCAGGTTAAAGGCTCCATGCTTCCTTTGCCGTTCTCACTTTGGAATGAACCAGGAAGCATGAGCAAACCATTTATATAGTACCATGCACACGGGTTTGGCGGCAGAACAATATACTGTTAACCGTAACCCCAGCCTTGAGAAAGAAAGTAACCACTTAAAATATCGGCAGTATGCACCGTATGTTTAGATATCCCGGTCTGACGCTGGTCTTCATCCTTACTTCTTTGCTGCTTTCCTCATTTGAAAGTGCAGAGAAACCGGTGGCAAACGTGCCCAAATTTCCTTATAAAAAGGCGGGCCTCACCGAGCGGCAAGCAGCAGCGCATCTACTTAGCCGTTTCACCTTCGGGTCCAAGCCGGGCCAGGTAGATGAGGTGGTGAAAATAGGGCTGGAGAAATGGTTTGCGCAGCAGCTCCAGGCCAATCTACCAGACCCTGAACTGGAGCAGAAGCTTGCTCCCTATCGCTCTTTGAAAATGTCAAATGAGGAGATTGTGTACTATTATCCGCAGAAAGGGCAGATTCTCAAATTAGGGATGCAGGAAGGTGTCTTTCACATAGACTCCCTTAAGAACAGTGAACTGACCAAAGAAGGCAGAATAGCGCAACGGGAGAAACTGGGTGCCTATATGCGGGAAAAAGGCTTCAGGCCGCAGGGGGAACTTCACAATGCGCTCTTCAATCAAAAAATCCTGCGGGCCACTTACTCGCAGAACCAATTACAGGAAATCCTGACCAGCTTCTGGTTTAACCATTTCAACGTTTCGCTCACGAACAAGAACTGCGACCTGTACCTTACCTCCTATGAGCGGGATGTGATCAGGCCTAATGTATTGGGTAAGTTCGAGACTATTTTGCTGGCCACGGCTAAATCACCGGCTATGTTGGCCTACCTGGACAATTTCAAAAGCGTAGCCGAAAAACAAAGCCTCACCCCGGAGCAGAAAAAGCGGCAGGAGCGCCAACAACTAATGCTGGAGGCCCGCCTGACCCAAGACACCGCGCTACAGCAAAAGCAATTGGCTCAGAAAATAAAGACGGTTAAAAGAGGTGCGGGCTTGAATGAGAACTACGCCCGCGAGATCATGGAACTGCATACCTTGGGAGTAGATGGTGGTTATACCCAGCAGGATGTGACGCAAGCAGCCCGCATCTTAACTGGTTGGACCATCAACCCCGAGATGAATCATTTTAACCTGAAAAAGCCAGCTTCTGAGCAGAACCCAGACCGGGCTGCTTTGCTGGCAAAACAAGGCAGTGTGCAGGAAGGAGACTTCTTCTTCGCGGCCAATAAGCATGACCAGGGACCGAAAGTAGTGCTGGGCACCAATTTCCCGGCTAACGGCGGCTACGAAGAAGGCCTGCGGCTGATCAATTTACTCGCTCACCATCCATCAACGGCAAAGTTCATCTCTAGAAAGCTGGCTATCCGGTTCGTGAATGATACGCCGCCCCAAAGCCTAATAGACAAGATGGCCAAAACCTTTCGGGAGAAGGATGGAGACATTAAGGAGGTGCTGCTGACCATGGTCACCGCGCCCGAGTTCTGGAGCAAAGAGGCCCTGCGGGAGAAAACGAAATCGCCGTTTGAACTGGCCATTAGTTCAGTGCGCAGCCTAAACGCTGATATTCAGGACCCCGCTCCATTGAATGCTTGGATCACCAAAATGGGCGAGCGAATCTACTACTACCAGGCTCCTACCGGCTTCCCGGATAAAGGCGCTTACTGGATCAACACCGGCTCCTTGCTCAACCGCATGAACTTCGGGTTGGCTTTGGCTTCGCAGAAGATAAAGGGCATTTCCTTTGACCTGGTGGCCCTGAACCAAAATCGGGAACCGGAAAGCGCCGAGGCGGCTTTGCTCACTTACAGTCAGTTCCTGCTGCCCGAGCGCAATCTGGAGGCCACTATCAAACGCTTAACGCCTACCCTCACTGATCCTAGTTTCGGGCAGAAGGTAGATGCAGCGGCTAATAAAAAGCCAGTGGCAATGCAGAACGAAACCCGGGAGCAAGAGGATGAGATGATGATTGAAATGCAGGAGAAAAAAGGCCAGGACGGTAAAAAGAACCAGAAGAAAGACCCTGCCATGCCGATGAACCCCAAAGCCCTGAAAGGCACCAACACGCCCATGCTGGCCCAGGTGGTGGGCATCATCATCGGGTCCCCTGAGTTCCAGCGCAGATAATCTGTTTAACCCGCAAAAAAATTGAGATGACTACCAGAAGAGGATTCCTGAAATCAGGGGCACTGGCGCTTTTCGCGGCGGGCCTAGGCGGCGTACCTAATTTTTTGGCGCAGGCGGCCAGTAGCAGCAAACTGGTGCTGCCCTACAAGAAAAACAAGATCCTGGTCTGCATCTTTCAGCGGGGCGCCATGGATGGCCTGATGGCCGTAACTCCCTTCACCGATGAATTCCTGCAGCAGGCGCGACCCGGCCTGTTCATGACTGCTGCGCAGAGTTCGGCCAATCCCCTTGTGGACCTGGACGGACGTTTCGGGTTGCACCCGGCCATGCGGTCGTTTGAGCCCTTGTTCCGGGAGAAGCGCCTGGCCATTGTGCACGGTATGGGATCGCCCAACCCCACGCGCTCACACTTCGATGCGCAGGACTACATGGAAACGGGCACCCCTTTTGACAAAGGCACCGCCAGCGGATGGCTCAACCGGGCGGTGGGTTTACTAGGCCACGAGCCCACCCCATTCCAGGCAGTCAGCCTCACCTCCTCGCTGCCCCGCTCGTTCTACGGCGACCATGCCGCTATTGCCATCAGCAACCTGCAGGATTTCGGGGTGCAGATGCGCGGAAACCAACAAGGTGCGGCGTTGGCCTCCAAGAACTTTGAGGATTTGTATGACCAGACCTCGTCTTCCCTGCTGAACAAAACCGGCAAAGAGAGTTTTGAGGCCGTGAAGATGCTGCAAAAGATTGACTCCAAGAACTATATTCCGGCGAATAATGCGATCTACCCTAACTCCGGGCTGGGAAAATCACTGAAGCAGATTGCCCAGATGATCAAAATGGACGTGGGCTTGGAAGTGGCTTTCGCCGAGTCCGGCGGATGGGACACGCACTACAACCAAGGGACCTCCAACGGCACCTTCGCCCGCAACGTGAATGACCTGAGCCAAAGCATCACCGCCTTCTGGACAGACCTGGACGCCTACCAGGATGACGTGAACGTGATGACGATGACCGAGTTTGGCCGCACCGTGCACCAGAACGGCAGTAACGGCACCGACCACGGCCGAGGCTCCTGCCTATTCATCTTAGGCAACGATGTGAACGGCGGCCTGGTACACGGCCATGTGCCGCCGCTGGCCAAAGAAAATCTGGAAGACGGCCGCGACCTCCCCGTCACCACCGATTTCCGGAGTATTTTCAGCGAAGTAGCCGGGAAACACCTGAACATCAAGAATGACAAAGTCCTCTTCCCTGATTTCACGGGAGAGAAGATAGGCGTCATGCGGCAAGTCTGACGCTTGACCTAACGATTTCAACTTATAAAAACAGTAAAGGCAGCGTTACGGCTGCCCTTACTGTTTTAAGCTGGTTTTTGGGAAACAGCCTTAAAACAAGCTTCGGATACTTCCCCCCGCTGGCGCGAGCGTCCCGCTCGTG
Source organism: Rufibacter aurantiacus (assembly GCF_017916345.1). NCBI lineage: Bacteria > Pseudomonadati > Bacteroidota > Cytophagia > Cytophagales > Hymenobacteraceae > Rufibacter > Rufibacter aurantiacus. Next base: position 564,819 of record NZ_JAFMSV010000004.1, on the reverse strand, counting down.
TCCGCACGCATTCCTGATAACACGCATCGCAGGTAAATAGCTTACCCCTTATTCTTGTCATCTTGAAAGGATCTTGTGGGCAAACGGTAGAGTCGCTGCTTCACTGTCTTTCTAGTTCGCCCGCTAGATCCTTCCAAGATGACAAAGGGACGTGATTATCAGCAATGCAGGCGGACACGAGCGGGACGCTCGCGCCAGCGAAAGCTTATTGAAAGCTATTCTGTTTTGTGGCTGTTTTTGCCAAAAGAAGCGGAAAGCTTCTACTTCTTAAACCTTCACCAATTGGTAAAGCGAGGCCAGGAACACGAAAGCCTTGTCAATAGAGCGGTGGGAATCCTCGCGAAGAGGGACTACTTCCAGAACTTCTTTGTTCACAAGTGGTTCGCCTATTAATCCGGCTAGGTTGAAATTGAGTGGGGAGTAAGCTGAGGTAAACTCCGTTAGGTTTAGATGGTTTGCGTTGAAGAACACGGTTAGTTTGTCGCCTTTGCCTTGCTGGTTGTACTGTGCCAGGCGCTCTGGTCTTTCATGTAGAAGCAAATCAATCACTAAATCGGCTTGCGGAAGCCAGGCCTTCAGTTCTGCCGGGTCTTGTAAATGCAAATAGGCTCTGTTATAGAATTTAAGGCTTACTTCTGCTTCTTGCTCTTCCGTGGCTAAAACCAATGTGTTCATATTTCTGTACCTTTAAGCCTGTAAAGATACAGATTAACCATTTTGCATATGGCAACCAACATCATAGAAAGCAAATCTGCCCCGGCCCCCATCGGCCCCTACAGCCAGGCCGTAATGGCCGGTAATACCTTGTATATCTCCGGCCAGATCGCCCTGGATCAGGAAACTGGCCAGTTGGTACAGGCTGATATCCAAACTGAGACGCACCAGGTCATGAAGAACCTCCAGTACATTCTGCAGGAAGCCGGCATGGACTTCTCTAACGTGGTGAAATGCAGCATCTTCGTGAAAGACCTGGGCAACTTTGGGGCGATTAATGAGACCTACGGAAGCTATTTCACCAGCAATCCGCCGGCCCGCGAAACCGTGGAGGTAAGCCGCCTGCCCAAAGATGTGAATGTGGAGATCTCCTGCATCGCGGTTAAATTCTAATGAGTGATGGAGAGATTGAATGAATGAGAGAATGGAATTGTAATGGAGTCTACCTGATATATTTTAAGGCAGTCTTCAGGAAAACAGGCTTTAAGCAGACATCCGTCCTTTTATTCTCTCATTCATTCAATCCTTTACCTTCTCGTCAACTTCACAGTCTTCGCCTTTGGCTTTGGCCTCATTAGGGCCTGGTTCATCGTTCACGGGGGCATGCCCCACCTCCACTTCTTTGTTGATGACCCGTACCGCGTAGGTGGAAGGATAGATATCTGCGCCGTAGCGGCGGGCGTACACCAAAGTGAACTGTGCCCCGATGAAAACGATCTGCGAGGTATAGAACACCCAGGTGAGCACCACAATCACCGAGCCCGCAGCCCCATAGATACCAGCAAAGTCGCTGTTCCCCAGATAGAGGCCAATTAATGATTTACCCAGCGAAAAGAGGACGGCCGTGACCAGGGCCCCAATCCAGACATCGCCCCACCTGATTTTGGCATCGGGCAGGAATTTATAGATCAACGCGAACAGAAAGGTGACCACCCCCGTGGAACCTACCCAATTGACAATCCAGGTGAGTTGCAGGACAGACTCATCAACCCGGTTAGTCAGAAAAGAGGTAATGGCCACCAGCGCCGTGTGCACCACCAGACTCACCAGCAGCAGAAACACAATGGCCAGAATCATAGCGAAGGATAGCAGCCGGTCCCAGAGCAGCTTCAGGTACTCGTTTCGGGGTTTGGGTTTCACGCCCCAGATCTGGTTCAGTGACTCTTGCAGGGAGACAAAAACCCCGGTGGCCCCTATAAGCAATGTAAACACCCCCACCACGGTGGCAAAGGTAAAGTCAGCCGATTGGTTGATGTTCTCTACCATCTCCTGAATATCGTAGGCCCCTTTACTGCCCAGAAGATCGCGCAGTTGTTCGTACACCCGGCCCCGCACCGCATCTTTCCCAAAGATGGCCCCGGCGGTATTGATCATGATGATCAGGATAGGCGGCAACGCGAATATGGTATAGTAAGCCAGGGCCGCTCCTTTCTGGAACGAGTTGTTGTCCAGAAAATCCAGCCAAACCTCTACAATGATACTCCAAGCCTTCTTTAGCTTACTTTTCAGCATGTAGTTTATTTTCCTCCTTCATACGTACTAAAAGCGGCAGGTTTACAAACTTATTGGAACACAAGTGGTTTCCTTAGCAAAAGCCCTGAGAAGCAGGGAAAACCAGCCTGGAATAATTAGTAAACAGAGGCGCAAGGTTTTAAGGATAAAAGCTTTACGGAAGACTTGAAATACCGTACTTTTGCACCTCGATTGAAATACCTATACAACATGGAAAGAGAAGTACGAGTACGCTTTGCCCCTAGCCCAACCGGGCCGCTGCACATTGGCGGGGTACGCACAGCGCTGTATAATTACCTTTTTGCTAAAAAGATGGGCGGTAAAATGATACTGCGCATTGAAGATACTGACCAAACCCGCTTTGTGCCCGGCGCCGAGCAATACATTTTTGACTCTCTGGAGTGGTGCGGCATTAAGCTGGACGAAAGCCCGGTGCACGGCGGTCCGCACGCGCCCTACCGCCAGTCTGAGCGCAAGCCCATGTACATGGACTACGCCCTGCAACTGGTGAACGCCGGCCACGCCTACTACGCCTTTGACACCGCCGAGGAACTGGAAGAGATGCGTGAGCGCCTCAAGGCTGCCAAGGTAGCCACCCCACAGTATAACGCCATCACCCGCGCCACCATGAAGAACTCCCTCACCCTGCCTGAGGATGAGGTGAAACGCAGATTGGAGAGCGGTGACCCATACGTGATCCGCCTCAAAGTACCACGCAAAGAAGAGGTTCGTCTGAAAGACATGATCAGAGGTTGGGTAATGGTGCATTCTTCGGCCATTGATGACAAAGTACTGATGAAGTCTGACGGAATGCCAACGTACCACCTGGCCAACATCGTGGATGACCATTTGATGGGCATCACCCACGTGATCAGAGGCGAAGAGTGGTTGCCAAGTGCACCGCTACACGTGTTGCTGTACCGCTACTTTGGCTGGGAAGACACCATGCCGGAGTTCGCACACTTACCATTGCTATTGAAACCAGATGGTAACGGTAAACTGAGCAAGCGCGACGGTGATAAGTTAGGTTTCCCGGTATTCCCGCTGAACTGGGTAGATCCGGTGACCGGCGAGAAATCAAGCGGCTACCGCGAGGCTGGTTACCTGCCAGACGGTTTCGTGAACTTCCTGGCCTTCCTGGGCTGGAACCCAGGCACGCAGCAAGAGATCTTCTCTATGGAAGAACTCATTGAAGCCTTCAGCATCGAACGCATCGGGAAATCCGGTACCCGTTTCGATATTCAGAAAGCCCGTTGGTACAATGAGCAATACCTGCGCGCCAAACCAGACGCAGAATTAGCTCAGTACCTGTTGGCGGCCCTGCCCGAGCAAGGCATTGAGTGCTCTGAGGAGCGCGCCGAGAAGATCGTTAGCTTAATGAAAGAGCGCGTGACCTTCCCGCAGGATTTCTGGAAAGAGGCTGCTTACTTCTTCGTGGCGCCAACGCAGTACAATGAGCAGGTAGCGGCCAAGAAATGGTCGGCTGTTGCGGCCGGAGCATTTGAGGAATTCAGAAACGAGCTGGCTTCTCTGCCAGAGTTCAACGCTGATTCTGTGAAAGCCCTGTTGCTACAGGTTCTGGAGCGCAATGGCTTGAAGATTGGCCAGGTAATGCAGGCCTTGAGAATAGCCCTGACCGGCGTAGAGGCAGGTCCAGACCTGATGGCCATCATTGAGATCATCGGAAGAGAAGAGACTGAAAGCCGCATTGACGCCGCGTTGACCAAGCTGGCCCAGTACGCTGCCTAACGCTAATTTCTGCGTAGGCAGAGAAATACGACACATATGATTTCGGGGCTGTTTTCTAAAAAACAGCCCCGAAATGTTTTAAGACAACCACCAAATCCGCCGTCATAAACAAGCATCTGGGGCTTGCTTATGACGGCGGATTCTTTTTAATTCGTTTATCCTTCTGCCAGATTTCCCGTTTGTAGTAAAAGCAACTGGCCCGGCGGCTTGCCTGGGCGTAAACTTTACTACTATGGCAAAGAAGAAAGCAGACAAGGACAAACCAGAGAATAAACCGGAGAAAAAAGCGAAGGTGCACCCTGAACTGGAGGGCTTCGAGATCAAGATCAATCCCTTGGGGGACATCACCTCTAACTTCAACATTGACCAGCTCAATTCTTTCCTGGACCGCAACGTCTCAGACAAGAAACTGGTAGGTGACCAGGGCAAGAAACGGCCGCAGGAAGAAGACGAGGAATTCCCCATTGAGGAAACCGTGGATGAGGAAGAGAACGAGGAGGATTTCTTCAAGAAAGGGACATCTTTTGATGATGAGGCCGATGATGATTTCTCTGACAAAGGGAAACCAACGGACCCTAAGCCGAAGAAAAAATAAACCTAACCTCACATATGACATCCCACGAAGTAGATTACCGCATTTACGGCTCAGACATTCAGGTACTGGAAGTAGAACTGGACCCGCAGGAAACCGTGATTGCCGAGGCCGGCGCCATGGTGTTCATGGAAGACGGCATTCAGTTCGAGACCAAGATGGGCGATGGCTCCAACCCTGCCTCTGGCTTCTTAGGCAAGCTGGTGCAGATGGGTAGCCGCGCCATTACGGGTGAGTCGCTGTTCATGACGCATTTTACCCACCGTGGGTATGGCAAAGCCAAAGTGGGCTTCTCGGCTCCTTACCCGGGCACCATCATGCCCATCAACCTGGCCGAGTTCCCGCAGGGTTTGATTGTGCAGAAAGACGGTTTCCTGGCCGCGGCGCTGGGTACCCGCATTGCCATGCACTTCAACCAGCGTCTGGGCGCAGGCTTTTTCGGGGGTGAGGGTTTTATCATGCAGCGCCTCACCGGCGATGGTCTGGCCTTCATCCACGCGGGTGGCACCGTAATTGAGCGGCACCTGCACAACGAGACCCTCCGCATTGATACTGGCTGCGTGGTGGCTTATGAAAACGGGATCGATTTTGATATTCAACGCGCAGGCGGCCTGCGCTCTATGGTGTTCGGGGGTGAAGGCCTGTTCCTGGCCACGCTCCGGGGAACCGGCCGGGTTTGGATCCAGTCCATGCCGGTGAAGAAACTCATCCAAGCGTTGATGCCCTACGGCGGCAATACAAACAAAGAAGGCGGTTTGCTGAGCAGCTTCTTGGAATAGCGTTTCTTTGTAGAGATATTTTAAACGGAAAGGGAGAAGGCACATGTGTCTTCTCCCTTTCCGTTTAACCTAGGCTGCGGGCGGAAGAGGTGCCGGCACCACGTTCTTCACGGGTTTTATAGACTTAAGGTACGTAAAAATGGCCTCTATGTCTTCATCTTTCATTTTACTGTAGTGCGGCCAGGGCATGGGCGGAAGTATTTGCCTAGTATTGTCCATACCTTTGTATTTCCCTTCACGCAGCGCTTTCTTGAAGTTATCCAGCGTCCAGTTACCAATACCGGTAGGGTCTGGCGTTAGGTTCGCAGAAAAAGAGGTACCCCAGGGCCCTACCGCCGCCGTATTATTCATACTGAAAAGCACCCATCCGTTTTTTCCCGCACCTGCAGGCATAGGTGGAAGTTTTTCGGATGCAGGATGCCCAGACAGGAACCGATCAGGGTCTGGCGTCATGGGTGGTATCTTGTCTGTGGGAGTAAGTTTGGGCGAGTGGCAATCACTGCAGGCCCCGATGGTGACCAAATACTCTCCCCGTTCTTTCAGTGCCTCCTGGCTCAAGATCGTAGGCTGCGTGGATGATTCGGTCACGGCATTGACGATCCCGGCCTCGGCAGTTTTGTTTTCCTTGGGTTTGCTCTCGCAGCTGTAGAATAAAGCGGCGACACACACAATGGCAAGAACTCTTTTCATGGCTTTAGTAAGGTTAAAGTTGGAAAGGCGAATGGTTACAGCCGTATAGCGATTCCTTTGCCGGAACTATACTCTGAATTTCACGTGAAGAGTACTAGAAACTGTGGGGGACTTTCCTGATGAACCGTATTGGTTTCTCCGGCTACCTAGACGCCGGCACTTTGGGTCTTCTACTTCCTGGCAGAAAGCCTAAGAGTAGCTTTAAAGGCGTGCTATCTGCTTTACTGGAAGAGCGATGTTATTCTTGAAAATACTTCAAGTGGTATAAAGATAGAGTAATTATGTATTTATACAAATTTTACCTGTATAAATACTATTTATTGCAACAGTAGTTATGATCCTGATATTATGACCTGCCTCAAAATCAGTGGCTTCTTTTGAGCCTCTTTTTCTGAAATGCCATGCAAAACACCCAGGTCAAAAACTAAGGTTATAAGCCCGCTATTCCAGAGCAGTTTACGGGAAAACAGGCGCTAAACGCCGATACTCACAGGTTAGCGGAAGGTTCTCCCTTTTGGCTAAGAAAGGTTATTTACTGCCAGAATCTCCTCCAGGTACTCACGGTTATTTGCAAGGCGCGGCACTTTGTGCTGGCCACCCAGTTTGCCTTTGTGCTGAAGCCAGTTCAGGAAGGCCCCAGACGGAGCCACGGTGATGAGCGGTGCCTGCAAGGCCAGGTCTTTCTGCCGTTTGGCATCATAGTCTGAGTTGACTTTGCGCAGGGTTTGGTCTAAGACATCGGTGAAGTGCGCTAAACTGGAAGGCTGCTGGGAGAATTCTATGACCCATTGGTGCCCGCCTTTGCTCTTGCCCTCAAAGTACACCGGCGCGGCCGTGAAGTTGGTGATGGTGGCGCCAGTGGCCTCGCAGGCCTTCGTAATAGCGGTCTCGGCATTCTCTACCACCACCTCTTCGCCGAAGGCGTTGATGAAATGCTTGGTTCTGCCCGAGATCTTGATGCGGTACGGATCCAGAGAGGTGAACTTAACGGTATCTCCTATTTTATAGCGCCACAGACCGGCATTAGTGGAAATCAGCAAAGCGTAGTTCTTACCAAGCTCCACCTGGTCTAAGGTCAGCACCCTGGGGTTTTGCTGGTCTGCTTCTTCCATGGGGATGAACTCGTAGAATACGCCGTAATCCAGCATCAGGAGCATCTCATCTTTGAGGCTGGGCTCGTCCTGTATCCCGAAGAAGCCTTCCGAGGCGTTGTAGACCTCCAAGTAGTTCATCTTCTCAGAAGGAATCAGCTGCCGGAACAGTTCTCTGTATGGACCGAAAGCCACCGCTCCGTGGGTAAACAGCTCTAGGTTAGGCCATACCTCGGTGATGTCTTTTGCGCCTGTTTCTTCCAGAATGCGGTTTAGAAGCACGTAGGTCCAGGTGGGCACGCCCGAAAGGCTGGTCACATTTTCTTTGACGGTGATCTCTACCATCTTCTCAATCTTCTCTTCCCACTTGTCCATGAGCGCCACCTTGAGCGGCGGCGTGCGCATGGCCTCAGCCCAAATAGGCAGGTTCTGCATAATCACCGCCGAGACATCGCCGCAACGGGTATCTGAGTTGAATTCGTTGGGATGATGGCTGCCCCCGATGGAGAGGCCCTTCCCCGAGAAGATCTTGGTGTCTGGGTAGTTGTTCACGTAGATGGAGAGCATGTCTTTGCCTCCTTTGTAGTGACAGTCTTCCAGGGCCTCGGGGGTAACGGGAATAAACTTGCTGCGGGCGTTGGTGGTACCCGATGATTTGGCAAACCACTCCACCTTGCTGGGCCACAGCACGTTCTGCTCGCCACGCATGACGCGCTCAATGCAGGGGTACAGATCTTCATAGGCGCAGACCGGCACGCGTTCCTGAAACTCGCGCACGCTCAACTTATCTGAGTAGCCGTATTTCTGTCCCCACTCGGTATTCTTGGCCGTGGAGATGAGGCTGGTGAACAATTCGTTCTGAACATCATGCGGGTACTTCCGGAAAAGGTCTATCTGATGGATCCTCTTCTTCATTACCCACGTCACAAGCGAATTGATTATCTCCACTATCTAATTGTTGATTGTTAGTTGTTGATTGTTGTTTTCCTAGCTACGTTTTCAGGTTGTCATTCGTCACTTTGATGAGGCCATTGATCAAGAGAGGCAACCGCAGTAAGCGCTGGAATATGTGCTTGTACTGTTCTACAGAGATTAAGTTTCTAACCAGTGATGTAAGCGAGGAAACCACTTTTCCTGTTCGCCATTTTGGTTGCAGAAGGTAATTGCGTTGAAAAGAAGCCTTTCTAGTTTGCCCATAAGATCCTTTCAGGATGACAAAAAATCAAAGGCCGCCAAAACAACAATCAGCAATCAACAATAAGTTAGACTTTCCGCTTCAGCTCGAAGTGCTTACCCAGGTAAACGCGGCGCACCTGCTCATCGGCGGCGAGCTCCTCGGCAGAGCCGGCTTTTAAGATTTTGCCTTCAAACAATAGATAAGCGCGGTCTACGATGGAGAGCGTCTCGTTCACGTTGTGGTCAGTGATGAGGATGCCGATGTTCTTGGTTTTTAGCTTGGCCACGATGGTCTGGATCTCCTCTACTGCAATGGGGTCTACCCCGGCAAATGGCTCATCCAGCAACACAAAAGATGGGTCTACAGCCAAAGCGCGGGCGATCTCGGTACGGCGTCGCTCACCCCCGGAGAGCACCACGCCTTTGTTTTTGCGCACGTGCGTGAGCGAGAACTCCTCCAGCAGCTCCTCTACTTTCTCGCGGCGCTCCTGCTTACTCTTGCCCGTCATCTCCAGCACAGACATGATGTTCTCCTCCACCGTCAGGTCACGGAACACCGATGCCTCCTGCGCCAGGTAGCCTACGCCTCTTTTGGCTCTTCGGTACATGGGCAGTTCAGTGATGTCTTCCTGGTCCAGGAAAATACGCCCGGAGTTTGGTTTCACCAGCCCTACAATCATGTAGAAAGAGGTGGTTTTTCCGGCGCCGTTAGGGCCCAGCAGCCCTACAATCTCTCCTTGGTTTACTTCCACACTCACATCGTTAACTACCGTGCGAGACTTGTATTTTTTGAACAGGTTTTCAGAACGTAAAATCATTGCCTTAAAATTAAGGAATAAACCGCAGATGTGGTACGGTAACGCAAAAGAGCTGCAGCTACGTACGCAGGAACCACAATGTTCCACATAGGAGTATAAATTTTCAAACAAAGTGATTGACCCATAGGGATATTCCTTGCGCAAGCTGTCATTTAGCTGTAACTTATACCTCTTCTTTCACCCATGCGTTTTCCATCTATGTTTTCCTTCCTGAGGAAAGTTGCCCTTCGTGCTGGAGTGGCGGCGGCCTTATTTACTTTCTGCGTGGCCCTGCTGAGTGCCGGCAACGATCCTGTGTCGTTTCTGCATGGCATTGACGTGTCAAGGTACCAGCGTGAGGTGAACTGGGAGCATGTGAAAGACTCCAATATCAACTTCGCCTTTGTGAAAGCCACTGAGGGCGATTTCATGAAAGACCCTTACTTTGACCGCAACTGGGAGCTCAGCCGCCAGCACGGCATCAAACGCGGTGCCTACCATTACTACCAGCCTTGGGTGAGCGTTGAAAAGCAAGTTGCACACTTCAAAAACACCGTTACCCTCCTACCCGGCGATCTGGCCCCAGTGCTGGATGTGGAAGCTTACGCCAGCGACATCCCCGATGCCCAGATGCGCAGTGGTATCCGCCAGTGGCTCACCGATATTGAGAAGCACTACGGCGTGAAACCCATCATCTACAGCTATCAGAAGTTCTATGACAGCAAGCTCCGGGGCTATTTTCCGGGTTACCATTTCTGGATCGCCCGCTACCAAAACGCCGAGCCCTCCATCCACCCCGGTGACAAGATGGCTTTCTGGCAGTATTCAGAAAAAGGCATCGTAAGAGGCATTGACGCTCCCGTAGACGTAAACTGGTTCTACGGTGATTTAGAAGCTTTAAGTGCTTACTGCGTGCCTGCTGCCAAGGCTGTTCCTGCTCCAGCCACTACTCAGGTAATGGCCCAGTCAAACTAGTTTTAGCGCTCTTTTCCTGAAATCAGGGCTAAAACAGAATCGTCTTCTTCCTGATCCCAAACCAACCCCAGGCTTTCGCCTGATTCCGTGGTAAGGGCACCTCTTTAGCCTTTGCAGCGCGAAGGGCCTGAACCCCGCTCACGCCATATCCTTCCAGACCTCAGGTTTTTCGGGTTGATTCCTTTTTATCTAACATGAAATAAATCCTTAGGCTTGTAGTCTTTTCATAAAAAAAGCCCATCCTCTTCTCACCGAGGATGGGCTTTTTAGCTGTTTTCAGGAAATCGGCCTGAAAGCGGGTTATTTCGTGGTAGTAGGCTGCGCGGTTACAGGAGTAGTTGGTTGCTGACCGGGCGTTGGCGTGGTAGTGGCCGGTTCCTCAATCAGTTCCAGACCGTACTCTTTGCCTTTCACCAGCGTTGGTACGCCTTTCTTCATCCAGGCGGGCTCCGGGGCGCCTTTGAGGTAATGGTCAAAGAACTGCGACATGCGTACCGAGAGGTCTTTGCGGTTCTTGCGCTGCACCAGGTTGTGGGCCTCGCCGTTGTACACCAGAAGCCAAACCGGTTTGTTCAGACGGCGCAAAGCCATGAACATCTCAATGCCCTGATACCACGGAACGGCCCCGTCATTGTCGTTGGCCATCATCATGAGCGGGGTCTCCACCTTGGGCACGAAGAACAGCGGCGAGTTCTCAATGTACTGCATGGGTTTCTCCCACAGCGTTCCCCCGATGCGGCTCTGGGTGCGCTCGTACTGGAACTGGCGGCTCATGCCCGTTTCCCACCGGATTCCGCCGTAGGCACTGGTCATGTTGCTCACGGGCGCTCCGGCCATGGCGGCTTTGAACATGTTGGTACGCGTCACCAAATAGGCCACCTGGTAACCGCCCCAGCTCTGTCCCTGCAAAGCCATGTTTTTCTCATCCACGAATCCTTTGGCTACCAGGCTCTGCACGCCCGGAATGATGCTGTGGTAAGCACTCTCGCCGGGGTAACCGTCTTTGTAGATGATATCCGGCACAAACACCAGGTAACCCTGACTCACGAACAGCGGGATGTTGATGGTGGAGGCACTTGGCGCCGGCGCGCGGTAGTTGTGCAGGGTCTCGGCATTGCGCTCATAGAAATACACCAGCATCGGGTATTTCTTCTTGGGATCGAAGTTCTCTGGTTTGAACAGCAGGCCTTCCAACGGCACGCCATCGTCTGAGCGCCAGTTGACCAGTTCCACGTTGCCCCACAGGTACTCACTCTGCTGAGGGTTGGCGTTGCTGATCTTTTGCGGTGCATTGAAGCTGGTATTAGTCACCCATACATCTGAATACTCCCTGAAGCTGGCTCTCCGGAAAATGAGGCGGTCACTGCCTTTGGCTTTGCGCACGCCCGTGAAACTGTACGGCTCCATCAGGATTTTCTGCGGCGCACCGGCTTTGGCCACGTAGTCGGTGAAGAAACCAGCGTCTTTGGTTTTCAGGTCCAGGGCACGCAGCAATAGTTTCTCCTCGGCAGGCACCACCCGTTGGCTGGGGTTCAGGCTCACGTAGCGGAACTGCAGGCTGTTCTGGCGGCCATAGCCATCGGTGATGTTCACGGCAGCGGCTTTTCCCGAGGGATCCAGGCGCCATACGTCGTAACGGTCGTTTACCAGCAGGTACTGGTCATCTTTGGTCCAGCCAGTGAGGCCATATTCCTCCGGCAGGGTGGGCATGTCGTTCTGCTCATCGTAGAAGGCCACTTTCAGCTTTTTGGTCAGGTTCACCGGGTTGCCACCTTTCACGGGCATGGCTTTCCAAGAACTGTCCGAGGGCTCGTACCAGTACAGGTATTTGCCGCCCGGCGATAACCTGGGTGTGCCCCGGGTGTCTTTCACGGCCAGTTTACGGCTGCCGTCTTTCAGGTCAATGAGCCAGGCATCCTGCCGCGAGGGTGTGTCATAGCCCACGCTCAGAAGGTAGTTCACGCTGCTGCTTCCTACGGCCACATCGGCGGTGCGCCCGGGGTTCAAAGCCACATCCGGGATCTCCAGCGTAGCCAGTTGCACCATTTTTTTGCCTTTGAGGTCATACACAGCCAGGAACGAGCGTTTCTGTTCGCGCTCCAGCTGCTTCAGCTGCATGGGCTGGATCAACGGATCGCGGTAGGTCCAGACATCTAAGCTCACTTTGTCTTCCTCCAGCTTGGTGGTGTCTTTCTCGTACTGCGTAGGCCTTGGGAACGTCCCGAAGAACAGGCGGTCGCCTTTGTCTGAGAAACCCAGCTGGGCGTGCTCGCTCACCATCCATTTGGCCGGCATGCCTTTGTAAGCGGTATCAGCGAGGACGCGGGTTTTGTTATCCTTAGCAACCCAGTGCAACAGCTGGAAGTACCGGAGGTCTTTGCCGGTACTGTCTTTGCTGGAGACGAAGGCCAGTTGCTCACCGGCTTTGTCTGTTACCAAGTTCTTGTAAGTCACGCGGCCGCTGTCTACCGGCATGGCTTTCCGCGCCGAGGTATTGAAGACGTGCAGACTGCTCTTGCTCTTGGCGTTCTTACCGGCCTGCACGAAGAACAAGCGGTTGCCTTTGTCTGAGAACAGGAAATCAGTCACGCGGTCAAAGCGGTACTCCTGACCGGAGGGCAGGTGGCGCAACACCAGCTCGGTGGCGTCTTCTTTCTTGCCGGCGCCATTGGCCGGCGCTTTGCTAACGGTTGGCGCTGAGGCTGCGGTTTTGGTAGTGTCTTTGGCCCCTCCTTTGGTGGCCAGGGGTGCCTCCATTTGGTAAGCCAGCCACTCGCCGCTCTGCTTGGGCAGCTTGTAGGATTTCACCCGCGCCACGTACTGCGTGTTGCCTTTGCCCAAGTCCAGGATAGCCAGGGAATCCTTGGGCATCTCCTCAGGCTTCTTTTTCTTCAGTTTGGCCTGTCGGGTAGCGGCATAAGCAGGCTTGATCTGGAAAATGGCGAAGCGGCTATCTGCCGTGAATGCGCTGCGGTACCCTCTAGGGAAAGTCTTACCGGAGTTCTGGCTCAGGTCTCTCAGGTGCAGCACCCCGTCACCTTCCTGCGGATTCACGGTGTACAGCAAGTATTTCCCGTCGTTGGAGAGCGAATCTCCTTCCACGCTTTTCCACGAGTCATAGACGTCATGGGTCAATACTTTTTTGGCGGGCGTCTGCGCCTGTGCCGTCAAAGCACCAGCGCTCAGCAAGAGTCCCGCCAAAAGGATTCTGGGTTTCATCATCAATAGAGCTTGTTTGTGTAGGATGGAAATCTAAAAATACACCATCTGCCCCTCACATGCGAACTTATCCACAGCTAAATGCTGCTTCTAATGTGTTTTAGGGAAAATAGCCTTGGAACGATAACCCACCTCTACCCCTCCGAAGAGGGGATTTCCACATGTGTCACGAGGAAGTCGTGCCGCAGTTTGGGTTAGTGATGATAACACCAACAACGGCGGGGTTCTCCGTCGGAAGTACAGCCTGCTCAAAAGACCTCGCAGCGTCCGAAGGTCCTGCGAGCGTCTGCGCCAATGGCAGGAAATGTAGGGGCAATCCCTTGTGGTTGCCCTAAATGGTAGCCTTCGTAATGGAGGTGACTTTTGGGAGTAAGCTACAAAGTGGAACGATCAGGCAGACCATCCGTCGTGTGAAGCAGTTGGAACGGCCAAGGGCAACCACAAGGGATTGCCCCTACATAATATTTATACCCTGCTTTTGGGAAAACAGGCTTAAAATAGCAGATTACAGATTTGTTTATCCCGCGAAACGGATGTCTTTGATGCGCAGCTGCAGGGTTACATTGCCCCGAAAGACGTTCTCTTCTATGGCGTAGCAGACATCGAACGGAATGCCTTTCTGGATGCGTGGGTAGTACTCGGCCATGCCGAAGGCGATGGCATCGAAGAAGGTCTCCCCGTCCTGGGTGAGGCGCAGTTTGAGGTGGGCATCGCCTACCACGCGGGCCGAGCCGGTGTCATACACGCAGGTGCTCATGAACACGGGCGCCATGTTGCCCGGACCGAACGGCTCCATCTGCCGGAGGATGTTGAAGAACCGCTGGTTGATTTGGTGAAACTCCAGCGGAATATCGATCTCTACCATGGGCACCCGCTGCTCCTCCCGGATGGTTTCGGCCACGATTTGCTCAAAACGCTCTCTAAACGCCGGCACGTTCTCTACGGGCAGGGTGAGGCCGGCAGCGTACATGTGCCCTCCAAACTGATCCAGCAGGTCTGAGCAAGCCAGAATGGCTTGATGCACGTCAAACCCATGCACGGAGCGGGCCGAGCCGGTGGCCTTGCCGTTGGACTCCGTGAGAATGATGGTGGGGCGGTAGTATTTCTCAATGCAGCGTGAGGCCACAATGCCTACTACGCCTTTGTGCCAGCTTTCCTTGAAAAGGACGGTGGAGCGGGCGCTGCGCAGGAAATCATCGTCCTCAATCATCTGCAGGGCCTCTTTGGTGATGCTGGTGTCATGGCCGCGGCGCTCTGAGTTGGACACGTTGATCTTCTGCACCATGTCAAAAGCCTCTTCTTTGGTTCTGGCCAGCAGCATGGCCACGGAGCGCTTCGCATCGCCCATGCGGCCGGCGGCGTTGATGCGCGGCGCAAACCCGAATACGATCTGGGTTATGTCCAACTCGCTGCGCAACTCGGCAAGTTCTTTCAAGGCGGCCAAACCGGGGCGTAGAGGCGCGTTATTCATGCGCCGCAGCCCGTGGTAGGCTAGAATGCGGTTCTCCCCGGTGATGGGCACAATATCTGCGGCGATACTCACCACTACCAGATCCAGGAGTTGGAGCAGGGGCTCCTCGTCAAAGCCCTGCTGCTGGCAGAACGCCTGCATGAATTTGAAGCCTACGCCGCAGCCGGCTAGTTCCTTGTAAGGGTACGGGCAATCGGCGCGCTTGGCGTCCAGCACGGCCACGGCCTGGGGCAGTTCCTCATCGGGTAAGTGGTGGTCGCAGATGATGAAGTCCACGCCTTTGGTGTTGGCGTACGCTACCTTGTCAATGGATTTCACGCCGCAGTCCAGGGAGATGATCAGGCTGAAGTCATTCTCCTGGGCATAGTCTATCCCCCGGAAAGACACGCCGTAACCTTCTGAGTAACGGTCTGGGATGTAGTACTCAATCCGGTCCTGGAAAAAAGGCTGCAGGAAGCCATACACCAGGGCCACCGAGGTGGTGCCGTCCACGTCATAGTCGCCGTAGATGAGGATGCGTTCCTGGCGGTGCAGGGCATCTACGAGCCGGTTCACGGCCTTGTCCATATCTTTGAGCAGGAACGGATCATGCAGGTCTTGCAGCGAGGGACGGAAAAAGGCTTTGGCCTCGTCAAAGGTGCAGATATCCCGCTGGCAGAGAATGGCTGCCAACGCAGGAACCAGGTTCAGGCTCTGGGCTATATGCTGTACTTTTGCGGCGTCCGGCGCGTCCTTAACTACCCATCGTTTCTGCATCGGCTGTTGCTGCGGCTTAGTCTGTGAAATGAGGTCACAAAAATACGAAATCTGCGAGAGAACCGGGCACTCCTTTTGGCCGCTGGCTGTTTTTAAAACCAGATCGTTTTCCCTTAGCTTTACGGCCGTGAAAAAACTCAAAGCCTTTTACCACAAATACAAAGACTACGGCCTGGTAGACGGCCTCATGTACCTTTCGTTTTTCCTGTTCTTGGCCATGCTGTTTATCTTCTTCCGGGATTAGCGTTTCAGGTTTGTTTTAAGGAAATCAGGCCCAAAAGACTTTGGAAACGGGCGTCGCTATAAAGCGTTGGTTCTTCCTTCTTGGTTTTCTCTCTGGTATTTCTACCTTAGGCGCACCAACCCGTAAGGCCATGGCTTCTGTGAAATTCACTTCATCAAAAAGCTGGTTTATCACGCTCACCATTTGGGGCACCGTTGCCTTACTGGCCGTATTGCTGATTCAGGAACTCCGAAGTGGGATGTCGTTTCCAAGAAAGCTAGGGCTGCTAGTTTTCTGCCTCCTTACCAGCGGCTTGTTGCTCTGGACCTGGTTTGGCACCCATTACCTCATCTCCGGGGAGACACTCCAATACAGATGCGGGCCGCTGCACGGTACTATCCCTATCCGGCAAATCAGGGAAGTAAAGCAGAATCAATACCTATGGGCGGGACTCAGGCCGGCGCTGGGGTTACATGGCTTGGTCATCAACTACAACCGCTGGGACACCATTTACCTCTCTCCTGCCCAAAAAGAAGCCTTTCTCAATGCCCTGCAACAGGTGAATCCGCAGATTGTGGTGGAATAATATCATCTCAATAAAAAACCGGCTGCCTTTTTAGACCCACTTTCGTGAAAATGGACCTAAAACAACAGCCGGATTCTTGCAAAACCTCCTTTCTACACTTTATCCCCGCGCAGTTTTCTTAGCCTTTTGCGGGCCTCAGCTACGAAGACGCTGCCGGGATGCTTCACCAGCAGTTGGTTGTAGAGTTCCTGGGCTTTTTCGGGTTGCTTGAGGTTTTCCTCGTTCAGTTTGGCCAGCAGGAATAGGGCATCATCTGAGAGGATGTCGTATTTAGGGTTTTCGATGATGAGCTGCAGGTTCTTGGCGGCCTCCTGGAACTGACCTGTCTGCTGCAACAGCTCTGCCTTCTGGAAATAGATCTCATCAGTGAGGCTGTGGCCGGGGTACTTGGTGAGCAGTTTGTCCAGGGCGGCCATGGCCTCGGGATATTTGTGCTGGAATACCAGGAAATCAATAGCAGCGTACTCTTTGAGCGCCGCCGCCGAGGTATCCATTCCCGTGTTATCAATGATGAGCAGGCTCAGATCCAGGGCATCGTTGGCGATCTCGCGGCTGGTGGCCAGTTTCAGGATGTCCAGGTGGCTCTGGGCCAATTCGAAATCACCTTTGTAGTAGCTGAGGCGAGCATTGCGGAGTTTGGCCTCATGGCCCAGCGGCTGTTCTTTGTGCGTTTTCTCTACCTGGCTGTACAGCAGGGTGCTTTCCCAAGGCTCACCCCGCAAGAGGTACACATCGGCGAGGGCCAGTTTGGCCTCGGCCACCACGTTAGGATGCGCCCTGGGCATGTCAATCACTTCCTGCAGGTTTTTCACGGCCGCCTCCTGCGCGCCCAGATAGAAGGCCTGCAACTCACCCAGTTCTTTGATGACCTCAGCGGTACGGTCGTTGCGGCCCAGTTCCTGCAGCAGCCCCTCGTACTCTTGGGCCAGCAGCTTTATCTTCTCTTTATCTAAGGGGAAAGTATTCTTAACCTGCTCCTCGCGGGCCTGGATGATGCGTTGTCGTGCAATAGGATACAACTCGCCGGTGCGGTACTGCTGCATCACGTAGGTATAGCCCTCAATGGCCGTAGCGTAGTCTTTGTTCCGCAGGCTGATATCTGCCATGGAGAGCACCCGGGCCCCGCCGCCCTGGGTACGGCGGTCCAGCGCCCGCGTCTGCAGGAGTGCCGGCCCGAAGTCTTTGCGCTGCAGAAGGGTCCAGATGAGCAGTTCCTGCACGGAGGTGGCATCCGGCTCGGCCTGCACGGCAGTCATGAGGCGCTGTTCCAGCATGGAGAGGGATTCCTCATCGCGGAGGGCGTTCTGCAGCATGTTCTGGGCGAACGTAAGCGGTACGTTGCTGCTTCTCACCTGCCGCAGGACCTCCTCAATCAACAGATCGGTTTTGCGCTGGTAGGAATAGAGTTGGAGTAGTTGGGCCGCGAAGGTCTTATCACTGCCGCTCAGCTGGCGAGCCCGCAGATACACCTGCTCGGCATAAGGGAGCATATCAGCTTGCTGAAACGCCGTAGCGATGCCGTACACGTTCTCGGGAGTGGCGGTCTGCACTACCTGGGCCCATTTCTTTTCGGCGGCGGCGGTATTGCCGGCGGCCTGCAGCACGCGTCCCTCGTCTATGGCATAGGCCGGCACGCCCGGATGCCTCTTCTGCGCTCGCTTTACCAGTTTCTCGGCTTCTTTGAAGTTGCGCAGGGCTAATAGCGTGGTCAGGTAATCTGGGTACACCAAGCCAAACTGCACGTCTTGCTCCACCAACTGCACGAATAGCGCCTCGGCTTTGCTGTATTCACTCTGGCGCAGGTACTCTTTAGCCAGGGCCATCTGCTCAGGAACGCTCTGGGCGCTGACCTGTGGCACAGCCATACCCAAAATGCCTAAGGCCAGAAGCCAAATCAACAATAACTTTCTCTTCATGGTATTCTCCAGCTAAGCTATTCTTCCTTAACGTATTCTATGCCTGTTCAATATACTGTTTTAACCCCGATTTTTGAAAATAGGCCGCTAAACGAATATGTCGGAAAACACAAGAGCCGCGCTGGATGGCGCGGCTCTTGCAATATTTCTGAAAACCGGTTTGGCTTAGAAGAATCTAACGCGGTTGTCTTCAATCTTGGCGTTTTTGCGAACGGCCTCATACAAGGCGCTTTGTACACGTCCGGCACGGGTGCCTTGCAACTGCTGCTTCACAGAAGCAACATCGGCTACCGGAGCGGCTGGGGTCAGGCTGTTCAACTGCACGATCACGATACCGCCTTCTCCGTCAATAGGGGCGGAACGCTGACCTGGCTTCAGGCCGAAGATCTTACCAACGGCAACCGGCTCCAGGCCTAAGCCCGGGATAGTAGCGGCACCTAAAGTAATATCGTTGGCCGGACGAACCAGCGCATCTGGGCCATATTTTGCAGCAATCTGATCCAGGGTACCGGTGGCAGAAGCCAGTTTCTCTTTGATTTTCTGGCCTTTCAGCTCGTTACGTACAGCGGCAGTCAGTTCTTCACGTACATCGGCTACTTTGGCGGTTCCTTTTTCACGTTTGCCGGTCAACACTGCTACCACGTATTGGTCATCCATGGTGATCACCGGAGAGACTGAACCTTCTTTGGTGTCTTCAGAGAAAGCCCAACGTACCAGTTCACGCGCATTCTGCAGGTTGTTGATAGAACGGTCAGCAGGGTTGATGTTCTTGGCCTCTACTTTAGACAGGCCTTTCTCGCTGGCGATGGTCTTGTTGAAGCTCTCCAGGTTGGTGCTGTTGGCGGCGATAGCACCGGCACGGCTGAAAGCAAGCTCACGAGAGTTGTCACTTGGCGTAAGGGCGCGGGTTACCTGGGCTACCTGGTAAGTTTTGGTAGTCTTAGGCTCAGTAATTTTCACGATGTGGTAACCGTAGTCTGTCTCTACCAGGTTTGGCAGCAAACCAACACCCGGCGCGGCGAATACTGCTTTCTCAAAAGAAGGCACCATACGGCCTTGGGTGAACCATCCTAAGTCACCACCTTGGGAGGCAGTTCCGTCAGTACCGTGCTGGGCAGCCAGTTGGGCGAAGTCAGCACCGCCTTTGATCTGGTTCAGGATGCCCTGGGCTTTGGCTTTCGCGGCGGCTTTGGCTTCTGGGGTGGTGTTGTCTGGCTTGATCAAGATGTGGCTGGCACGAACAGAGGCTTGACCGCCTTCTTTCACATCCATGATCTTGTACAGGCTGAAGCTTCCGTTCTGGGCGAAAGGTCCGTATAGCTTGCCTTTTTCCAGCGCCTGATTTTTAAGTTCTTCTGGCAACTCGTTCGCCGGCACGTAAGCTGGGTTGAACGGCGTCTCAGATTCAGCTTTCACAAACAGAGAGTCGTTCTCAGTAGTGGCGAAACGTGTGGCCAGTTCAGAGGTCTCTTTGCTGTAGTCTGTGCTGTCTTCTTTAGAGGCGGTTACCGGTACTGTTACATAAGTAATAGAGCGGCCTTCCTCAACCTCAAATTTCTTTTTGTTTTTGTTCAGGTACTCGCTCAACTGGTCATCGGTTACTTTGATGGTAGAGTCTGCGATGCTGAAGTAAGGCACAAACAATGAAGTTATGGTGGCCTTGGTGTTTTGCTCAGCGTTGAAACGCTTGGCTTCTTCTGTGGTCACGTAGTTAGAAACCGTGAACAGATTATAGTATTTATTGCGCAGACGGTCTGTAGCCAGATCCTGCTCGTATTTACGCCAAGCGGCTTGTTGCTCCGGAGGCATGCTGCCCAGGTTACGCAGGGTTTGTTTTACCTGCTCTACGCTGAACTGGCCAGTCTTAGGGTCGGTGAACATCTGTTTCAGGGCCGGGTGAATGTTACGGCCTTGTACCATGTCTACCTGCTCATCGGCGGAAACGCCAATGCCTACTTTCTCAAATTCATCCTCAAATGCGTATTTGAACACTAATTGGTTCCAGGTCTGCTCGCGCAGGGAAGACAACTCAGCTTCTGAAGGCTGGCGGCCGTACTGGCTGGCGTAGTTGTTTTTAGCCTCCTCAAACATGGCTTCAAATTCCTGCACAGACACTTCATGCCCGGCCACTTCTCCTACTACCATCTTGTTGCCGAACAGGCGGGAATTTGGTCCCAGCAAGTCTCCCAACACAATGAAAATGAGCAAGCCAATGGCTATGGCGCCAATGGCGAACCCTGACTTCTCCCGAATCTTGTTAATTAATGCCATGTAAGTATTAGACGTATTTTAAGCGTTATGCAAAATAATCGCAATAAGTGATAAAATCAAAATATAAGTCTCTATAGCGCAGGTTATTCTTCTGGAGAGGCCAACCTTACTGAAAGATGTACCGTATTGATGCGGTGCTCATCCATAGAAAGGATCCTGATCTCAAATGGCGGGACCACTATCACATCGCCCGCCTTGGGTATTTCCTCCAGTACAGACAAGATAAAACCACCTAAAGTTTCATAGTCGCCCTCGGGCAGGTTAAGCTCGTACTTCTCATTGAGGTAGTCTATTTCCTGACGGGCGCTGAAGAGGTAAGAACCCGGCTGGGGCAGCGCCTGCTCCAACAGATCCTCCTCGTCATACTCATCATTGATATCACCCAGGATCTCTTCCATCACGTCTTCCAGGGTCACAATCCCAGAAGTGCCACCAAACTCATCCAGCACCAGCACAATGCTGCGGTGTTCGGTGATGAACTTCACAAAGAGCTCGCGGGCCAGCATGGTCTCGGGCACGGCTTCCATGGGCGTAAGGATCTCTTCTACCGTAGCCGGATTGTTGAACAGGGAAAATTGGTGGCAGTAGCCCAGAATATGGTCCAGGGAGTCCTGGTAGATGAGGATTTTGGAGTGGCCGGTCTCAATGAACGCCTCCCGCAGAACCTGTACGCCTTCTTCCAATTCTATGGCGTCAATCTCGGTGCGGGGCACCATACACTCCCGTACCTTCACGTTCTTGAACTCCAAGGCATTGTTGAAGATCTTGCTGTCCACCTCGCTAGAGGGCGCCAGCACAATCTCATCCGGGGAGGAGAGCCTTACCGCAAAGGGCTGAAAAGCCAAGGCGTTGGCCAGAACATCAGTCTCGTTTTCGTCCTCATTTGAAGAAAACAGGCCTGAAACCGCGGTAGACAGAAAAGTAATGGGGTAAAAAAGCACAAAGAAGAAGGCTACCAGCGGAGAGATCACTTTCAGCAGACTGGCGGCCGCCACCAAGCTGGCCAGCATACCCACCACCAGAAACAGCAGCCAGGCCAACAGGATAGTGGCCAGACCCGCCAATGCAAACGCAAGGAAAAGCTGTAAATACGGCTGCAGTAGCGCAGAAAGGCTTCCCAAGCCTCCTAAACCCAATAAAAGGAAACCCAATCCCAGACCTAACTGAATGGTGAACAGCGTCTGCTTCTCACGGCTCAGGAGAAACCCGATGATGGACTTTTGGTTTTCCGTGACCTGTAGTCTGATGTAGGCCCGCCCAATCTGCCGCAAAGCCACCTCTGCCACACTGAAGAGTAAAAGCAGCAGGAATCCTGCCGCGGCAATCATATACATGTAGGCAAGGTCCATAAAGCGGGGAAGATCAATGCTTTGCCTTGTTCATACGGAAAAGCATGAGAAAGATAATGGACAACATGATGATCCAATAGCTTTGCAGCACGCCGTTCACAATGGACTGGTGCACGCCAATGACCAGAAAAGCAACGGCCAGGGCCATATAGATGGTTTGTTTTAAGGTCATTGCTTTAAGACAAAAGAGCCGGAGAATTGCTTTAAGGTATAGTCAGAGAAATCCTGTTTGGCAGTAAGGCCCACGCCTGTTACCACTTCCTCAGTGCTGGTGATACGTACAAACTTGTCTGTGAAAATGCTTTGCTTCTGACGCTCCCAGAACAGCTCCTCGGTGTTCAATTGTTCATTCTTCACGATGTTTTTCACCACCACATCGTTGCGGGCCACATACTGGTCTTTGGCTTTGTCATACCGGCCGAACTTGGCCGTGATGATGGTAGTAGGCTTGCCTTCTTCGTAGAAGGTGATGTACATGCCCTTGGAGTAAATAATGTCTCCGTTCTGGAGCTGCTGTTCTACCGGGGCACTCAGCTTCAGTTTCATCTTCGCCGAGTCACTGTAGATGGTGACCTGGTTGTAGGTTTCTGAGGTGGGACCCTTGTACTCAATGGGCTTGATATTCTCGTCTGCCTTCTTACAACTCCAGCTCATCATCACGCCCAGGAGAAACACCCAGAGGAGCGGTGTCTTGATGCCCCAATACTTTGTCAGCAGCACTTGAATCTGATTACTCATTCCTTTAAACGGTTCAGATACCAGACCCAAAAATCAACTGTAGATTCAGGGGCCTGGTATCTGTCTTTTTATCTGAGTCTGTACGATGAATGTGGCTTAGTCAAACTTCCGTTTTATAAACCACCGGTTGTTGAAGGTGATGCCCAGGTTCACCCGCAGATACTGTTCTTTGAGGCCCGTGTTCTCCGCTTTCAGCTGCCCTACGGTGAAGCTGGTATTCAGGAGCGCCTGGGTGTAGTCTGGCGGACGGACGCCTCTGCCCAAAGGCAGGGAAAAACCAAAGGTAAGGGCCATGTCTTTCAGGTCATGGGCCCTTGGGGTAGCGTTACCCGGTGTAATGGCATTAACCTGGTTGTTTCCGTAGTAACCGCCAAAGCGGTAGGTTACCCTTTTAAAGTAAGAGCTCACCGAACCCGCATCTGGCGTGATCTCAGAACCAATGCCAATGCGGTATCCGTCTCCCAGTTCCTGACGGCCGCCTTCTTTGGCCAAGCTGAAGCCTCTGTATTCTGAGCCTTTGGTTTGGGTATAGTCAGCGCCCACCGACCAGTTTTTGTTATTATCAAAAGACAAACCAAGCTGCAGTATATGCGGCAGGGTGGTGTAGCCTTCCAGACTGTCGGTTACCAGGCTGGAGATCAGGGACTCATCCAATAAACGACGCTCCTGGGCTACCTGCCGGTCTGTGCTGATGTTGGCTTTGGTGGTATAGGTACCGCCAATGCCTAGGCTGGCTTTATCGCTTATCTTCTTCCGGTAGTGCAAGCCTCCTTTAAACATGAGGCCAGTGTACTTGGAAGTAGTGTGGATCAAAGTTTTCTGCAAAGCGCTGGTAGAATCTTCTCTATCTACCAGAATGGTGGATTCCTGGCGGTCAATGGTCCCGAAAAGGTAAGACCCGGAAACACCCGCGGTTAAGCCATTGGCGATTCTGAAACCGTGCGCAAAATAAACCTCGTTGATGCCCCCGGTGCCGTTGTACTCATTGTAAGAGGTAACGGTAGATCCTGACCCGGCCACTGGCGCCGTGGAGATAGTAGTGTAGTTCACCCGGCTGTAAGGTCTCAGGCCAATAGAAGTAGTCCATCGGCGCGAAAGCGGCAGAGCCAAAGACAGGTAACCAAGATTGGCGGTACCGTCTACCTGGGAGGTGTTCTTGTCAGACAACCGCTTCAGTTCAGAGGCTACGGCGGCTTCAAACGTCACGGAGTTGTTATAGTACAGCAGGGCTGGGTTAAGGTCATTGATGAGAGCAGCACTCCCGTTGGCCACCCCCACCTGTCCCATGCCGGCGCTGCGGATAGACCCGGTGCCGTGCACCAGATCGCCCACGCCGAAGCGGGAATAAGGGGAATTGGAAAGCTGTTGCGCCTGTAGTTGCTGTGACCCAATAACTAAACCAGAGATCAATAACAGGGCGCGGAAAGGCTTATACATTATACTCAAGTATTCGGTTTAACCCGATTAAAACCAATTCGGGAATGACAAAGATGCGTGCTTTTACTGTACTTTCAAAAAACGGGGCGTCGCCGCCGCACAGAATAACCGTCAACGGTTTGTATTGACGTTCATAATGTTGAATCATGCCTTCGGCCTCTGCCACTGCGCCGTAGAGAATGCCTCCTTGGATGGCTTCGGCGGTGGTTTTGCCGGGCCTGGGCGGTAACTCGTAGCCTTCCAGCAAGGGCAGTTTCCCGGTGAAGGTATGCACCGCCTGGTAACGCATAGTTACGCCCGGCGAGATGCTGCCGCCCTGGAACGTTCCATCGGCCTCCAAAAGGTCATAGGTGATGCAGGTTCCTGCGTCTATGATGAGGCAATGGTGGTCTTTGAACAGGTACTGGGCCCCTACCGCTGCCGCCAACCGGTCTACGCCTAAAGTATGGGGCGTGCCGTAGTTGTTGTGCACCGGCACCGGTGTCTGGGCATGGAACAGAATCCTTTGCCCCGACACCGGGATGTGCTGCACCAGTTCAGCCGATTCCTGGCTCACAGAAGACATGATGGCGTTTTGCAGGTTAACGCCCGCCAGCTCTTTCCCCAGTGCGGGGAAGTCTGGACAGGTGAACTGTTGCACCAAAAGCCCGTCTCTGAAGAGACCGGCTTTAATGCGGGTGTTACCCCGGTCTATCGCCAGATTCAGCATTCTATGAACGACAGATTACATAAAGTATTTCAGACGCACTACTTCTTTTTCGGTGAGGAAACGCCAGTTGCCTCTTGGCAGGTCTTTTTTGGTTAAGCCAGCGTATTGCACACGATCCAGCGTCACTACATCGTAGCCCAGGTGTTCAAAGATGCGGCGCACAATGCGGTTTCTTCCAATGTGGATTTCAATGCCCAAGAACTTGTTGCTTTCTCCCAGGAGCGCTACTTCATCAACTTCGGCTTTGCCGTCTTCCAGCATTAAGCCGTCCTGAATCTGCTTCACGTGTTCCTGCGTGATAGGCTTGTCCAGTTCTACCTGGTAGATTTTTGACACTTTGTTAGACGGGTGCGTCAGTTTCTGGGCCAGTTCACCGTCATTGGTGAAAAGGAGCAAACCGGTGGTGTTTCTATCCAAACGGCCAACCGGGAACATACGCTCTTTGGAGGCATTCTTCACCAGGTCCATCACGGTCTTGCGGCCTTCAGGGTCATCGGTGGTGGTCAGGAAGTCCTTTGGTTTGTTCAGGAGCACGTACACCGTTTTCTCACGGCTCAGGGTCTTGCGACCATACTGCACGGTATCCGTTGGCGCTACTTTATAGCCCATCTCGGTAACCACCTGTCCGTTTACCTTGATCTCGCCGGCGGCGATGAGCTCATCTGCCTCGCGGCGGGAGCAGATCCCGGCGTTGGCGATGTAGCGGTTCAGGCGCAGGTCTTCGTTGCCATAGGAGTCGTCTCTTTTCTTGCGGCGCTCTTCGTAGCGTTTCAGGTTATAGAAAGGTGCCTCCTGGGTTTCTTCGTCTGAACGACCAAAGCGCCCTTCTTTGAAACCTTTGCCGCCGCGGTCTCCGCGCTCAGGGCGGCTGTTGCCACGCTCTGGACGGTCATCACGTCTCTGGAAAGAAGGACGGTCCTCGCGGCCGCGGTTTTCACGTGGAGCACTGCGGTCAAAGCCTTTGCCCTCTTCCCGGCGGGCCGGACGCTCAGCGCTGTTTTCGTCCCGCTTTCCGGAAAACGGCCTGTTTTCGCGCGGTGCATCTCTGCGGCTGTCATCTGAACGGTTGAACCTGTCCTCACGGCGGTCACCTCCCCTGTTAAAGCCACGCTCTTCTTTGTCAGCGCCTCTTTCTCTGCGGTCATCGCCGCTGCGGTTGAAACCACGGTCATTGCGGTCAGAGGAGAAACCACCTTCGCGGCGATCTCCACCACGGGCTGGACGGTTATCTTCTCTGCCGGCGCCGAAAGACGGACGGTCTGTGCTACGGCGATCGCCGCCCCGGTCATCACGGTTGTTGAAAGAACGGCGTTCGCCTCTTTCGTCACCACCACGGGCTGGGCCTCTGCCACCTTCCCGACGGTCATTGAAAGAACCACCACGGCGGTCATCTCTGCCTTCGCGGTTGAACCCGCCTTCTCTGGCTGGTCTGCGGTCAGAGCGGTCCTCGCCTCCGCGTGGGCGGAAGTCAGAACGGTCATTGTTGCCTCTGTCTGGCCGGTCAAACCCACGGGCCGGACGGAAATCGCCACCTCTACGGTCGCTTTCCCTTCTGGGCGCACGTTCTCTGTTCTCGCGGTTGGTATTTATATCGCCCTCGCGGTCGTCGCGGCGCGGTCTGTCTGAATTATCTGAGTTTCTGTCCCGGTTGCGGAAGCCCTCTTCGCGGTTACCTCCTTCTGGACGGTCAAAGCGGGTGCCTCTGCCAAATACTTTCTTTCCTTCGTTCCAGGAATTGTTATTCCGTGGACGTTCGTTGCCTTCTTGAGGCGTATCTTCGTTTCTAGCCATGTTGTTGTGAAAAACTGCAGTATCGCTACTGTATAAAAGATGTGATTGTAAAAATTAGAGCGCGGCGGTCTCACCGATGCTGTTCTCTTCCGGGGCAAGGTCTCTGAGCTGCGGAAGGTCTTTGAGGTGGTTGATGCCAAAATACTCCATGAACTTCTGGCTGGTGCCAAACAGGACGGGGCGACCGATGGTATTGGCTTTGCCTTTGATTTCCAGCAGGCCTTTCTCCAGCAGGCGCTGGATGGCGTAGTCACAGCTCACGCCTCTGATCTGCTCTATCTGGGAGCGCGTGATGGGCTGTTTGTAGGCAATGATGGCCAGGGTCTCCAAGGCAGAGGCAGAAAGCTTCTTCTTGGATTTGTGTTTGAGTAAAATACTAACCGAGTCCTGATAGGCCGGCTTGGTCAAAAACTGATAACCACCCCCAATTGCGTATATCTGGAAAGCGAAAGCATCAGTAGAGAATTGAGCATTTAACTGCTCAATTCCCTCCAATACATCACTTACGCTCACCTCGGTGACCAGGGCCTCGGAAAGGCATTTCTGCAGTTCCTCTATAGACACGGGCGAGGTGGCACAAAATATCAGCGCCTGAAGATGGTTCAGTAACAGGTTCAAATTCTATGCGATTTAATTAGTCGTTGCGGCTCATTTTGGCCTCAATGGTGTGCTGCGTGTGCGGCACCGCCTTCAAACGCTCCTTCGGGATCAATTTGCCGGTCTTGATGCATACCCCGTAGCTTCCGTTCTTGATCCGGATGAGGGCGTTCTCCAATTGCTGGATGAATTTCAACTGCCGTGACGCCAACTGGTTCAAGCTTTCTTTCTCCTGGGTATCTGCACCGTCTTCCAGAACTTTGGAAGTAGAGGCCGTATTGTCAGTTCCGGAATCATTTCTGCGGCTCAGGGTCTCCTTTATAAAGGCTACCTCTTTGCGGGCGTTATTTAGTTTCTCAATGATGATTTCCTGAAATTCGTTCAATTCCTCTTGAGAATACCGCTGTTTTTCTTCACTCATGGCTTTAAGGGTTCGTAACAGTTTAGCTATAGTTTGTTAGTATAAAAGGTTAGCAGCCAAGCTAGAAGATCCTTCTTAGTAAAATACGCAGAATTTATACGATCCCCTGATTAATGAAAGTACTGCTACTTATTTTTTGCGCAAAAATACAATTAATATTTCTATAAAGTAAGCAGAGAATCAAAATGATAACTGAAATCTATAATTTTATTGTAATTAACTACTACTTTCTACTCTGTACCTGCCTTTTTGGGCCTATTTTTCAGCTTTTTGCCTTAAAACAGAAGCAGGTTTTCAGACTGTTTTGGAGGGGGGAATACAGCCTGTTTTTTACCTTTTAACATCTAAGGAATGTCTATAAAAGCAAGAAGACCAGCTACATCATAACTGGTCCTCTTGTTTAAACGTTTAGCACAAAATGTTTTAGTTAACCCAATTCAGCATCTGGATGGCGGTAGCCGCGGCTTCCACGCCTTTGTTCCCGTGCTTGCCACCGGCGCGGTCCCAGGCCTGCTGCTCATCATTGGTGGTAACCAACCCAAAGATTACGGGTTTGTTGAACTTGAGGCCTACCTGCGTGAGTCCCTGGGCTACGGCGTGGCAGATATAATCATCGTGCTTAGTTTCACCTTTGATGACTACCCCTAAGGCGATGACCGCGTCTATCTCGTTGCTCTGGGCCAGGAACTGGGCGCCCAAAGTCAGCTCAAAGGAACCGGGCACGGTGTTGCGGTAAATGTTCTCGGGCTTGGCGCCATGCTGCAGCAGCGTCTCGTAGGCGCCTTTGCACAAGGTATCGGTGATTTCTTTGTTCCACTCGGCCACTACCAGGCCAAACTTCTTGCCTGAAATATCCGGGAGATTATCTGAGTTATACTCACTAAGGTTTTTAAGGGCGCTTGCCATCTTTAAGGGAGTTTAAGGGAGCGTTGGTATCTCTGGACTTTGCGGTTTAGGCCTTTTTCGCCAAAAACGGCCCAGAAACGGTTCTACGCAAATTTGCATAAAAAAACAGAGCGGCTGCCGAATTTATTTTCAGCAGCCGCTCTGTTTTTATTTAACTCTAAGGAGCCTTATTTCTTGGCTAATCCCTCGGCACGGGCCTTGTATTTCTTGGCCTCGTTTACCTCTGGGCTTAACGGGTAGTCATTGATCACGCGGTCATACACTTCCACAGCCTCGGCGTACTGGTTCGCGGCTTCGTGGGCCACGGCAGCTTTCATGAGGTACTGCGGAGAGAAGAAGTCGTTGGCTTTGTGCTCAGCGGCTTTCTTGTACAGGGCAGCAGCCTCTTCTTTCTTGCCCAACTCCAGGTTAGCATCGCCTTGCAGGCTGTAGGCACGGGCCTGCAACAGAAGGTCATCAGACTTGAATTCCTCCAAGTAGTTCAGGGCCTCCTGGTATTTGCCTTGCTTAAGGGAAACAACACCCGCGTAGAAGTTAGCCAGTTTACCAGCCTTGGTGCTGCCGTACTCATCGGCCACGGCTTTGAAACCGTCGTTTTGGCCATCGCCGTTCAGGGCTTTGCTCAGGGAATCAGCTTCTAAATAGTATTCGGCCTGGAACATGGCCGCCAATGCTTCCTGGTTTTTGGTCTGCTGGTTCTGGTAATACAGGAACCCTCCAACCACAGCGGCAGCAATGGCTACAAAAATCCCGATGAACAGGTTTTTGTGACGCTCCACATAACTCTCCGACTTCAACAACCGGTCAGCCAGCGCATCCGGGTTTTCTAATAGCTCGAATTCGCCTTCTCGCTTAATTGTGTTATTTGACATCAGTAATTATAAAAAAGGATTTAGATGCTGTTCTTGAAAAAGCCCTGCCCGTTGAACCACAAATCGTTAGCTCAGGTTCCCACGGCCCTGGTTTTTTAGTCCATCACGTAAGGATAGTCTTTCTCTACGTAGATATCGGTGTACAATTCCTCGGGGGCTGGATAAGGAGATTTCTCGGCGAACTCCACAGATTCCTGCACCTGGGCCTTGATCTTATTATCAATCTCTTCCAGTTCCTGCTCCGTGGCGAAGTTGTTTTCCAGGATGGTGTAGCGCACGCTCTCAATGGGGTCCTGGTTGCGGTAGCTTTCCAGCTCTTCTTTGGTACGGTACTTAGCCGGGTCAGACATAGAGTGGCCTTTGTAGCGGTAAGTGCGGAATTCCAGGAAGGTTGGACCCTCACCGGCGCGGGCACGCTCAGCAGCGCGGGCTACGGCTTCGTGTACATCCTCGCAACGCATGGCGTTCACGGGCTCAGACGGCATGTCATAAGACAGACCCAGTTTGTACAGCTCGGTCACGTTAGACGTACGCTGCACGGAGGTACCCATGGCGTAACCGTTGTTCTCCACCACAAAGATCACGGGCAGCTTCCACAGCATGGCCATGTTGAAGGCCTCGTGCAGGGCACCCTGACGAACGGCACCGTCACCCATGTAAGTGATGGCTACGTTACCGGTCTTGTTGTATTTCTCAGCAAATGCCAAACCAGCGCCAAGCGGAACCTGGGCACCCACAATACCATGGCCACCTACGAAGTTTACTTCTTTATCGAAAATGTGCATGGAACCGCCTTTGCCTTTAGAGCAACCGGTGGCTTTGGCGTACAGCTCGGCCATCACAGCGTTAGGAGAAGTTCCTAACCCAAGCGGGTGGGCGTGATCGCGGTACGCGGTGATCCATTTATCGTCTTTGGTGAGGGCGGTGATGGCACCGGCCGCACAGGCTTCCTGCCCGATGTAAAGGTGACAGAAACCTTTGATTTTCTGCTGGCCGTATAACTGACCGGCTTTCTCCTCAAATTTGCGCATGAGCTGCATCATCTCATACCAGCGCAAGTAGGTCTCTTTTGAAAATGCTGGGGCAGCGTTTACCTTTGCCTTGTTCGCATCTTTCGTCTTCGCTGCTTTCGTCTCTGCCATACTGTATTTGTATTGGTAAGGGTTAAGTCAAAAATATTGAGACCTCGCCAAAAGCTTTATCAAGGTAGATGTAGCCTGGACTCGGTTCCGTAAGGTATTCTAAACATGCGAAATTAAGTAAAAATCTGTAAACAAGTTCATGCTCCTCGAAAATCTACACGTACTGCACTTCAAGAATTACGAGGAAGCCACCCTGCCTTTTTCTTCGCACATCAACTGTTTCATTGGCGACAACGGCAGCGGCAAAACCAACCTGCTGGACGCCATCCATTATCTGTCGCTCACCAAAAGCGCCTTCACCTCCTCTGACCTGCAGAACATCAAAGAGGGCGAGGAGTATTTCATTGTACGAGGCCGGTTTAAAACCGAAGAGAAAATAAGTGCGGTTCAGTGTTATTTAAAGACGGGCCAGAAAAAGATTATCACCTTAAACAAAGCGCCTTACGAGCGGGTGAGCGAGCACGTGGGCAAGTTCCCGGTGGTGTTGATCTCGCCGTATGACACCGACCTGATCAGAGAAGGCAGCGAGGAGCGCCGCAAGTTCTTTGACTCGCTCATGGCCCAGCTGGACCACTCCTATCTGGACCTGCTTATCCAATACACCTATATTCTCAAGCAGCGCAACTCGCTTCTGAAGCAATTCTATGAGAAAAGCTACGTAGATAAGGAGTACCTGCAGATCCTGGATGAGCAGATCATGCCTTTAGGCACCGAGCTGAGTATCAGGCGGGCCGCTTTCCTGGAAACGTTTGAGCCCGTGTTCCAGCGCCATTACCAGCACCTCTCAGACTCGCATGAGGTAGTGACCCTCGGGTACCAGAGCCAGTTGATCCGGCAGAACTACGCCTATCTGCTGGACCAGAGCCACCGCAAAGATCTGCTCCTGCAGCGCACCACCGTGGGCCCGCACAAAGACGATTTCGTGTTTTTGATGGACGGGAAGAGCGTAAAGAACTTCGGATCGCAGGGGCAGCAGAAGAGTTATGTCATTGCTTTGAAGCTGGCCCAGTTTGAGGTGCTTTCTTCAAAAAATGGCCAGAAACCGCTCCTGCTCCTGGACGATATCTTTGACCGCCTGGACGAGAAACGCATCACGCAGCTCATGCAACTGGTAGCCAACAACACCTTCGGGCAGATCTTCCTCACCGACACGCACCTGGAACGCACTGACAAAATTCTGCAACCGCTTTCTAACAACATCCGCCGGTTCAGAATCTCCGAAGGCACTGCTGTGACCATTGAGGATGAAGACCTGTAGCGGCGTTACACCGTAACGCCGTGGTTCTACGCAGCGGAACTGGGTCAAATCACCTGACACCACTTCTTGCAACCCTGTTTCCTGCTGTGTAGTCATGCTCGTTCTAGTGGAGGCGTTTTCGTTTCATGGAGCCTCGGCGTAACAGTGTTACGCCGCTACGGTAGAATTTGGTTCTCATTCGCTCCTATAGACGTTCTCATCAACTAGCACCACAGCAGTTCTCCTAAATAAATCTGTCCTCATCACCGTAAAAAGAAAAGAACTCTCGTATCAGGAGGAGGCGCTTTGAGGGTGTTTTCTGTAAAACAGTCTGTAAATAGCAGGTGTATAACTGAGGTTGATTTGGGGATAACCGAGTGGGTAAATTCATCTGGCCAAACCTCACCGAAACGCTTGAGATTAGAGTAATTTAGCGCCGTAGCAACACCTTAAAAGAGCCTCCTATGTCCCTGCGTCCGCTTAACCCCAGAAACCCGTTCATGCGCAAAGCCGATACTATCTCCTTGAAAGACAGTATTGATGCCATGCTCAAAGCCTATAAACTGAACGGAAAACTAAACGAGGTGCAGTTGGTGAGCTCCTGGGAAAAGATCATGGGCAAAGCCATCTCCATGAAAACGCAGGAGGTATTTGTGCGCAACCGCAAACTGTACGTGCGCCTTTCCTCAGCCCCGCTTAAGCATGAACTGAACATGGCCCGGGGGAAAGTGATGGCCTTGATCAACATTGAAATGGGCGAGCAGGTGGTTGATGATGTCATCTTCCTGTAGGCATTCAAACTATTGAAATTCGCCATTTCTGACGTATGATCTCAAAACATAGGTGGGTATTTACCCTTTCCCTGTTAACCCCATTGCTCCTGATAATGGCTGTTTTCTCAGCGGGCGGAGGTCATGGTTGGTATGGACCAGCGTTTTTTCTATTTCCCTGGGCATCAATTGTAATGGTATTCACAGCTTCCGAGGCAATGGATATGGAATTCCTTATCATTGGTTTAGGCCTACTTCAATATCCCATCTACGGATTTTTGATTGACTTAACTCTGGGTACATCACGCTTCAAGAGCACCTTCATGGGTTTGGTGGGATTACACTTTGTCTTTTTTATGCTATTACTACTCTATAGCAATAATACTTGGCGCTAACTGCTTGAGCGCTCATTGCAATTAGAAAGCAAAACACTCCTCCCTCTCTGTAATTTTCTGGCAAAACAGAGGATAAGCAGGTTTCCCGTTTTAGACACTTTTCCAGAAAACAGCGTAGAAACGGGCATGCAACCACCCAGACTTGAACCAGATTTATTCCGCCCGGTTTCCCACTCCCGTACCACGCTCACCGAGCTGATGATTCCCAGCTACGCCAACTTCGGCGGTAAGATCCACGGGGGTATTTTGCTTTCGCTCATGGACAAGGTGGCCTACGCCTGCGCCGCCAAGCACGCGGGCAACTATTGCGTTACCGTGACGGTAGACGGCGTCCATTTTCTGCAACCCGTGGAAGTAGGCGAACTAGTCAGCCTCATGGCCTCGGTGAATTACGTGGGCAAAACCTCGCTCATGGTGGGCATCAAAGTAGTGGCCGAGAACGTGAAATCTGGGTTTATGAATCACACCAATACCTCATACTTCACCATGGTGGCCAAAGGCGAGGACGACAAACCTGCCCAGGTTCCTGGCCTGCTCCTGGAAACACCGGATGACGCCCGCCGCTTTATTGAGGCCATCCAACGGAAAGAAATCAAAACCCGCTCAGAACAAGAATTTAAGGAGATCAAAACCAACCTGGAACTGCGCCAGAACATTACGGCCCTACTAGGGCAACGGTGCCAATTGGGGTTTGAGCTGTAGTCTACTTTAAGGCAGTTTTTGAGCACTTGGGGTAAAAACGGGAGCCGTGGTTTTGCAAGGTATTGAGGAGACTGCTGGTAGAACTACTTTCCAAGGGGGAACCTACCCCTTCCAGAGGGGAATTCCTCCTACCAAAGACAAAGCCAAATCATTGATGCATTCTCCAAAAACCTTGTTCAAGTCTGTGACTTGAACCTACCATAGCCGGAAGTTTAAAACTTCCATGGAGTGCCGCCTTAAACCAGCTTTGCTGATGCCGTGGCCCTAAGCCTCCTGCTTTTCCTCGGTCTGTCCCCCGACAGGCCAACCCATTATCCGCCTTTTTTCGGTTTGTTATTTCCGTCTGTCAGGGGACAGACCGAGGAATGAGCTTTTTGCGCATGACTGTTTCATTCCAAGTTTAGCTTAATCTAATCTTCAGTATTAGTCTACTAGGAACTGATATTTTCCAACCTCCTCCTTCTAAAGCAGCGGTGAGAGCAGGCGGGCGAGTTTCTCGAAGAGCTGCTTCAGGCGGGGTCTTTGCCTCCAGGCTTCCAGGTCAATTTTGGTGGCGTGCTCCAGATCCCGGTAAAAGATGCCGCGGAGCTGCTGGGAGAGATCTGTATCATAGACAACGGCATTCACCTCAAAATTCAGCTCAAAGCTGCGGTTATCCATGTTGGCGGTGCCCACCATGCTCACGGTGCCGTCAATCACGGTGGTTTTAGAATGGATAAAGCCTTTCTGGTACAGGTAAATCTCCACCCCGGCATGGAGCATATCGTCATAGTAAGACCAGGCCGCCGCGTTCACCAGCGCCGAGTCTGAGATGCCCGGCACCAGCAGTTTCACTTTCACGCCACCCAGTGCCGCCACCGTGAGTGCCTGCAGAATGCCTTCGCCGGGAATAAAGTAGGGCGTGGTGATGAGCACTTCTTCCTGGGCCAGGTAGATGGCCTGCAACAAGGAGAATAGAATGGTGGGCATGGGTGAATCTGGGCCGCTGGCGGCTATCTGCACGGGCGCATGGCCATCTGGGAGCGGCGGGGTCAGGAAATACCTCCGGTGCGGCGGCAGCATTTGTCCCGAGGCAAAATTCCAGTCGCAGAAGAAAAGGTACTGCAGATAGTAGATACCCGGACCGTCAATACGCAGGTGGGTATCCCGCCAGTACAGCCGTTTGCTTTCCTCGGGATGGTTAATGTAACGGTCGGCCACGTTGATGCCACCCACAAACGCAATTTTGGCGTCTACCAGAATGATCTTGCGGTGATTGCGGTAGTTCAGGCGGTTGGCCAGCAGCAGGAAACGCACCCTATGGAAAGGGAAAGCCTCCACGCCCGCAGCCCGAAGCTCGGCCACGTATTTCTTCCGGATAGACCGGCTACCGTAGTCGTCATAGATGAACCGCACCTGCACGCCTTCCTGCGCCTTCTGAATGAGTAGGTCTTTGATCTGGTTTCCGATGACATCGTCTTCAATGATGTAATACTCCAGGTGGATGTGGTGCCGGGCCTCCCGGATCGCCTGCAGCACCTCGGGGAATTTCTCTTCGCCATTCAGCAGCAGCTTCACCCGGTTCCCTCCCGTGAGCGGACTAAGCCCGTCGTTGAGTAAGAGCTTCACCAGTTCCCGGTAGCCTTGCACCTTCTCGTTGCTGGCCGCCAGCGTTTCCGCTGAGTAAGTTTCCACGCGGTGCTCCAGCTTCTGCAGGAAAATCTCATCTTCCACCAACTTCTTGCTGTAGATCCGGCGCTTCTTGTAGTTGATCCCGAAGGAGAAGTAGATGATGATGCCTACAAACGGCACAAAGATGGTGAACAGCAAATAGGCCAACGTTTTAGACGTAGAGCCCGTGTCATAGATAATGCGCAGGCACACCAGAGCCACCACCGTAAAGTAGACGATGTTCCAGATCAATAACCAATCTACGCTGTTCAGCAGGTACGCCACAGAATCTATGTTTCAGGTTTGTTTATGGAAATTTAAGCGTAAAACCACTTTAGCGTACGCTTTCGCCACACAACCCCAAAAGAAGCGCTTTGCTGGTTGCTTATTGCTCTCTGGGCTTCGCCCGATGTCTTTCCTCCGGCACCCCGAAGATGGCCCCATACATCTGCTGCAGGGTTTCTTTGGTCCAGCCCTTCACCCGGCCGCGCTGCATGACCAGTTTGTTGTCGACGCCTGCGGGGCTCAGGAAATAATGGAACGTGAAGCGGGCATCGGGGTTTTGCCAGCCCAGGATCTGCCCGTACCGCAGCACATTGAACACCAGCGTATCGTTCCAACGCTCGGCGGTGTAGTAGCCGGCGGCAAACCGTTTCAACTCCTGCACTTCCTCCGGGCTTACCGCCGA
The DNA here is from genome assembly GCF_017916345.1 of Rufibacter aurantiacus. NCBI lineage: Bacteria > Pseudomonadati > Bacteroidota > Cytophagia > Cytophagales > Hymenobacteraceae > Rufibacter > Rufibacter aurantiacus. The sequence continues at coordinate 528,898 of NZ_JAFMSV010000004.1, read as the reverse complement.
AGTCAGCAGTGCCTCATTTTTTGGGAAAAGCCTGAAATCCGTGGCATAATCATCCGGCGCGAAAACAGAGCGATGGCCCACGTAATAACCACTATCAGTAGCGGCCACGGCGTACCACAGCCAGTTATTGAACGGCGTAGGCGTGACCATGAGGCCAATATGCGGCACCTGCTTGTTCGCCAAAGAAGCTTCTATTCCCTCCTGGATGAGCGATTTATTTACCACCGCATACAGCAGATACAGCCCCGCAGGCAGCAAGCCCACCAAAGCCCATCGCTTTCTTACCGGTAAAGGATTTTTGAGAATCAACAGCGCAATTAAAGCCGCCACAGGCCAAATGGTGAAGAACGGATCTGCTACGTACAGCAGGTGAAAAGAGAACCGTTGGTGACTGAACGGCTCCAGCAATCCGGTACCGTAGGCGTTACAGGTATCCAGCAGATCATGGGCAATTATCTGCACCACAAAAAACAGGAAGAACTGCTGCCACCGTACCCCGCTGCTCCGGTGCCACTTACCCGCCAAAAACGTGAGCAGCACCGCCAAAAGCAGCCCGAAGAAAAAGGAATGGGTAAACCCGCGGTGTACCAGCAAATTCTCTGAGGGATGCAGCCAAAGCGCCGCCACCACATCCATATCAGGAAGGTTCTGGGCCACCACGCCGTAGAGCAAAGCCCGCTTCCCCAGCTTCCTGGAGAGCATGATCTCGCCGAGGCAGGCGCCCAAAGCAGCGTGCGTGAGTGAATCCATTTGGTTTCTGTTTGGTGTTTCTCTACGCACAGGAGCCAAAAGGCGTTTTGCAGCCGCTTCTCAGAAATCGAGGCTAAAACAGAGTTAGGCTCCAGACTTTTAATGGCGCCATTACGGCTTTGTTCTTACCAGTTATCATCAGAAACCATCAGGCATAAAAATCCCTCTTTCAAGGCTGTTTTGCAAAAAACGGCCTTGAAAGAGGGATAAGTCAAATCAGTTTGCGTGTGGATTACTCTTACGGAACCAGATGCTTTTCCACAAGTTTCTGCTGTGGATATCTATATCGTAAAATAACTTTCCAGCTGTTTGAGCGTGGTTTCGTCGGTTTTCATGTCTTCTATGACTTGGCCTTTCTCCAGCAGCACAATGCGGTCACAGACCTCTATTACGTGGCTAAGGTCGTGGCTGGAGATGAGCAGGGTCATGCCCTGGCGTTTGAGGTCTTTCAACAAGTTCTTGAGCCTGATCTGGGAGCTGGGGTCCAGGTTGGCGAAGGGCTCATCCAGGATCAAGAGTTCCGGGTCAGACATGACGGCGGCGGCTACGCCTACCTTCTTCTGGTTGCCCTTGGAGAAATCCCTGATGTACTTGCGCTGCTCCAGAATCTCGCCGTTGAAGAAATCGCGGAAGCGGTCCAGGAAAGCCTGCACGTCTCCGGTGGTCAACCCGTTGAGCTTGCCAATGAAAGCGAAATACTCCTCGGGCGTGAGGAAGTCAATGAGGAAGCCTTCGTCCAGGTGCGACCCAGTGTACTGTTTCCAGTCCTCGGTGGCGCGCACGTTCTCGCCCTTGCTGAACACCTCGCCTTTGGTAGGGCGGATCAGGTCCAGGATCATCCGGAAGAAAGTGGTCTTGCCAGCGCCGTTGTTGCCTACCAGGCCAATGGTTTCGCCTTTCTGTACGGTTAGCGCCGGGATGTTCACCACCGTTACGCCGTTGTAATTCTTTTGGAGATCGCGTACTTCTATCATCTCGTTATGCGGCTATTTTTTGAAATCAGGGTTAAAACTAAGCTTGCCGGAAACCGGCCGCAATGGCGTATTTCTCGCGCTGGAAACGGTTGACCACTATGCCCAGCAACTGCCTATGGAAAAGGAATCCCAGTAGACCAATGATGCCCACGGCCGCAATTCCCCACCACGGTTTGTCCATCAGCCCGAAGGGCAGATACACCAGGATTGGCAAAAGCAGCGCCGGCAGCATGAGAATGAACTGTGAGGCACCCACGCCCTGCCAGTTGAAGGAAGCGCTCTTGCTCAGGTCAATTCGCTTTTTATTGTAAGTACTCAGGTACAGCACCACAAAGGTGTTCACACCTATATTGTAGAGAAAGCAGGCCGTGTTGATGAGCATGATCTTGCCTCCGCTACCCGGCATGAGGCCATACAGCAGTGTCACCAGGTAAGCGATGGTACAGGCGGGCACAAACATCCAGAACTTGCCAAGGTAGAAGGTATATGGGCTCAGGCGCTTGGTAAGCAGGGCATCAAAGTGGGCGCTCTGCCAGCCCGGCACAAACTGACCGTAGCTCAGCATCATGAAACCCGTCATGAAAATGCCTGGAAAGATGAGCATGGCAAACCCCTTGGTGTACATTTCCTGAGTGTAGAAGATGAACCCATAAGCCAGGAAGAGGACAGACATCATGGTGGTGGACTTAGGCCGTTTGTGGCGCATGATCAGCTTCAACTCCAGCCCAATGAGCGTACCCAACTCCCCGAACCGCTGCAGGAAACCGATCTCAGCCGAAGTGCCCACCTTAGACTGTTTACTGATGCGCATTTCCTCTGGATAGGTGTGGGCAATCAGGAAGCGGTAGTTAAGCAGGTATACTGCCACCAGTAGCGCCAAAGGCACCAGCACCCAGACAGGGTTTTGCCCCAAGGCCCGGAAGAACGATCCGGAGGCCGCTCCTACTGAGATAAGGTTAAGGTAATCTAATGTGGCCAACGCAACTATCGCCAACAGGAACCCGAAGGTCACCAAGGGTTTCTCTACCAACTGTCGTTTAAAGTAAAGCGTCAGGAAATTGTTGATCAAGGTGATCAGGAACAGCCCCAGCACCCACATCCAGGCTCCGCCTAGTCCGTACACCTCCGGCAGCACTTTGAGCGCAAACGGGATGAACAACAGCAAAGACATGTAATTGAAGAAGCTGGTAATAGATTTCCAGAGCACAAAATGCACCAGTTTGCCTTTGCCCACCGGCAGGTGCAAATACGGCTGAATGCCCAGCACCGGCAACTCCTGCATGAAGAACCTAAAGGCCAGGTCAAACAGGAAGTAATACAGCAAAGCCCCATTGATCACCGCCACCGGATCTTTGTCTGGCCACGCCTTCTCAATAATCACGTCCATAAACGCACTCAGCGCCACCACATACAGCAGCAAAAGGAGCATGAAGAAGCCCAGCACCAGGTTCACGGCAAGGTTCTTCTGCCATACACTGGAACGAGTAGCTTCTTTCCATTGATGAGAAAGTAGAAGTCTGATCATAAAGGGAAGGTAGTAAGGAAGGCTGTTCCATTCGTTAGTATCCCGAACTGCCTAAATATTACAGCCTTGCCCTGCTTTTTCTTTGTCTGCCAAGGAAGTCTGTAGGATTTGTTGGAGTTGGCTGTGATTGCGATGGGAACGGTAAGAGGCAAGGCGGTGCCTGGTCTCTACCTTTTCTGGGAATGTTGGAATGCGTGGACCGGCAGGTGTAAACATTCCTCTACTTTTTCAAAGGAGTAATCTAGGAATATAATGAAAGGGGGAAGATTGAGGCCGAGGAGAACAATGGAGTAGGCAAAAAGCTTGTTCTGAGGCTAGCGCCTCACGGCAGTTGCAAACTGCCGGCCATTATAGGTCCAAGTCGCAGACTTGAACCATGGTGAATGAACCTACCCCTACCCCTCCGAGGAGGGGAATAAAAACCTGCCATATTTTGGGGTGGTTCGATGTTGCGAGCTGCAAAGGCTTTAACCAAAAGCACCAATTCCAGCCTTTCGGTGGAGCGCCTTGTCAGGTTCCGGTGCCGACAGGCATTGCGACCGAAGGGAGCAAAGGAAGCTGGCGCAGCGCGAGGCCGGAAGGCGGGGCCTCGCGGCCGTGAGCGCACGGAGAGATGCAATGCAACAATACAGTTCATGAACCCACGCAAACAACAGCGCCACGCCAGCGAAAGCGGACTACGCTTGCAAAAGAAAATAGAAAGCTAATAGCAGCACAAACGAAATGCATGCTAAGAAAACATCAATTCTTTAAAAGAAGATAAATCCAGCTATGCTGCTACCTCCACACTCTCCAACTCACTATAAGCAGCTTTCAGCGCCTTGAGATGGCCGCCGAACATCTGCCGGATGTACCACTTCAAAAAGAAATAACCCAACACGGCGCCAATGACAAACCCGATGATGAGGCGAAGATACATTTGCTCCCAGGGCAGGTGCGAGATGTTGATGCCTTTGGCCAGCTTAAGATATGCCAGTTGGCCAGCCGCCAACCCGATGGGCGCCAGCAACATGTTAGTCCAGAAGTAGAGGCGGGTGAGGCCGGTGAGCATTTCAATAAGGTTACGCAAGGTAGACCTGAGATTGGCGGTGGTCACGTTAAGGCCTTTCACATAAGACAGCCTTGCCCAGAAATAACCCAGAAACGGTAAACACACCACCATTACTACCACGCATAAGACCTGGAAGGCAGGGTCTTCTTTGACCAGGATGGTGCCCGCCCCAAACAACAATACCGTAAAGACCTGCACTACTAACTCAAAGTAAATGTTTCGTTTGAGTTTAGTCAGGGCGTTCTCGGTACGGGCCTTGAGCAAGCCTGTGATCTGGTGCTCGGTCACCTGGTGCTCCGCCGCCGCCTGGGCCGCGTATACCTTCCAGGTATCTTTGAGGCTATCTAAATTCATCATACACCGGGGTTAACAGCTTCTCTAGTTTCGCTTTGATGCGGTTCAACTTCACACCTACGTTTGATTTGGTGATACCTATGATCTCAGCCATCTCATCGTAGCTTTTGTCTTCCAGGTACAGCATCACAATGGCCTTCTCCACCTGCGAGAGCTGGTCAATGGCGGCGTAGAGATATTTTATTTTCAACTCGTATTCAGCGGAGGTATCGGGCGTGGCCGGAATCTGCAGGTCCATGTCTGAGAGAGAGCCGTGGTGGGGGCGGCGGCTGTCTTTCCGGAAACTGGAGACGGCGGTGTTCAGCGCTACGCGGTACATCCAGGTACTTACCTTGGACTCGTGCTTAAACGTGGGATAGGACCGCCAAAGTTGCAGCACTATGTCCTGAAACAGATCTTTCCGCTCCTCGGGGTCCCGGCAGTACATGCTGCACACCTTATGGATCAGAGCCTGATCCTGGGCAATGAGCTTGACAAATTCTGCGCGTAAAGCCGGATTCTCCACCGTGGTACGTAAAGGTTTAAGGTATTAGTAGCCTTGGCCCCAGGTAAATTACACTTTCTGCCGGAAATAACGGCTCCTTTGACTCATCAGAGTTATTATGGACCTGATTTTCAGAAAATGGCCCTGAATCATCAAGCTGAAGTAAGGACCTGTAAGCACCCTCTTTACTGCCCTTTAGGGGGAATCTCTGGTATGGAGGTAACCATGGTAAGGCAAATAAAATCCTGTGAGCAGAACGAAAGGTTAACTGAGGCTTTCGCCTCACGGCAGTTGCAAACTGCCGGCCATTCTGGGTCCAAGTCACAGACTTGAACCAGAGAAAAAGAAGAAATGGAAAGGAAGTTGCCTAAGTTGAATCCAAAACGATGCAGCAGGTGTAAACACCCCCTTCGCCCCCCTCAAGGGGGGAGTCTCAGCAGGAAAGACGCTCGCAGGACCTTCGGACGCTGCGAGGTCTGAGGCGTCCCTTCCTACGCATTTCCTTTTCCAGCCTTTCGGTTGAGCGCCTTGTGATTTTCCGGTGTTGGGCAAAGCCCAACATTCCGATGGCTTCAGCCGAGGAAAGGAAAAGAACACAGCGCGAGGCCGGAAGGCGGGGCCTCGCGGCCGTGAGCGCACGGAGCTTAGCTATACAACAACCCAGTTTATAAACCTACGAAAACTGCGACGCCACGCCAGCACAAGCAGACTACTCATGCCCAACAAAAAACCACAAAAGCAACGCCATAACCAAACAATAAAATAGAAACGCCTCGCCAGATCCACTCCAGCGAGGCGCCCCTTTCCTGCCTGTTTCAATAAAAACAGCCCGAAAACAATTCGTAAACCATCACGGGAAAATACCCAGTGACTGATAACTCACGCCAATTTTCTCAATGGCGGCGTAGAAACCGGCAGTGCGTAGATCCGTGATGCCTTTGATTTGGTGGGTTACTTCGCGCATCTCCTGGTAGGCCGTTATCATGGTGTCTTCCAGGCCGGAGTAGACCAAATCCCGTTCATCAGCGCCGTGGATGATCAACAGCTTTTCCTCGGCGGAGAGGCTCTTGCCGGTGGTTTTCTCAATGGTGCTCACCAGGCGCTTGAGACTGGCTTCCTCGGCGCGTTTGCCCATCCGCCCGAAGCGCACGTTGGAGAGGTTCTTGAGCCACTCAAAATAGGAGACGGTCACCCCGCCGGCATTCAGGTACAGGTCTGGGATAATGACTACGCCACGGGCGTGCAGAATCCGCTCGGCCTCCTGGGTAACTGGTCCGTTGGCGCCCTCGGCGATGATTTTGGCCTTGATGCGCTCGGCGTTTCCGCTGTGGATCTGGTTCTCCAGGGCAGCCGGTAGCAGCACATCGCAGTCATACTCCAGCATCTCAATGGAGTTCTGGATGAAGTGACCGTCTGGGTGTCCTTCAAAGCTTTCGTTCTGCTTGCGGTAGTGGAAGATGCTGTCAATATCTACCCCGTCTGGGTTATAGATACCGCCCTCGCGCTCGGCCACGCCTATGATAATGGCACCCTCGTTCTGCAGGAACTTGCCCGCATGGTACCCTACGTTCCCCATGCCCTGAATAATGATTCTCTTGCCGGCCAATCCGCTGGTGAGACCCAATGGTTTCAGTACGGCCTGGTCCTGCATGGCTTCCCGCAGCCCGAAGAAAATGCCCAGACCGGTGGCCTCGTTCCGGCCCCGGATACCCCCCTGGCCCACTGGTTTACCGGTAACGCAGCCCAGCGCGTTGGTTTCCCCAAATTTGAAAGCATGGTAGGTATCGGCAATCCAGGCCATCTCGCGGCCGCTGGTCCCGTAGTCCGGGGCGGGTACGTCTACGGCCGGCCCGATGAGGTTTTTCTTGATAAGCTCAGAGGCAAACCTGCGGGTTACTTTCTCCAGCATCTCCACAGAGGAGGTTCTAGGGTTTATTTTCACGCCGCCCTTGGCCCCGCCAAACGGCACATCCACTACGGCGCACTTGAAGGTCATGAGGCTGGCCAGCGCCACTACCTCATCTTCGTCTACGTGCATACTGAACCTGATACCGCCTTTGGTGGGCAGCTTATGCTGACTATGCTGGGCCCTGATTCCCTCAAACACATGTACCTGCCCGTCTACCTCCACAGGGAAATTGACTTTGTAGACGCTGTTGCAGACCTTGATCTGCGCCAGAATACCGGGATGAAGTTTGGAATGTTGGGCAGCCTGGTCATAGTAGTAATGGACACTATCCAGAAATTCTCTGCCGGGTGACACAGCGGGGCTCTTAATGGATGACACGGATTGACTCATAGTTTCTGCAATTGGTGGTTTAGGTAAAACGTACTAACACCAGTTCACGTTGCTTTGCCTGTAAAATGTTCCACGGAGAACATTTTTGCACCCTGCCGTTTCTGCCTTCTTTTCTGGGAAACAGGGCCTAAACCGTTTTTCGCTTTCTGTCCAGCGCTTTACCATTGGTTTCTGCGGAATAATCCGGAAATTACAGGTCAGGTTATACAAACAAAGCCACAACCCCATTTATGTTTACTTCTGTTTCCTCGTTCGCCCGTGCGGGTTCCGCCGCCCTGGGTTTACTTTTCCTTTCCAACCTTACCTCGGCCCAGGACATCATCAGAACCGATCCCACCATCAAAACCATGACCGAGCAGGTCTCGGCCCAGGAACTGGAGCGTTTGGTGCGCGGGCTGGTAGGCTTTGAGACCCGCCACTCCCTCAGCACGGTTAAAGACAAGAAAAAAGGCATTGGCGCGGCCCGCAACTGGGCCCAGGCCGAGCTGGAGAAAGCCGCCGCCACCTCGGGCGGGCGCATGACCGTAACCCAGGACAAATACATTGTGAAAGCAGATGGCCGCCGCATTAAGGAAGACGTGGAGATGGCCAACGTAATGGCTACCCTCAAAGGAACCGACCCTAACGATGACCGTGTGTTCATTGTGAGCGGCCACATAGACTCCCGCAACACCGATGTGATGGACGTCAAAGGCAAAGCCCCGGGTGCCAATGATGATGGCTCCGGTACTGCCGCGGTTATTGAACTGGCCCGTGTCATGGCTAAGCAGCAGTTCCCGGCCACCATCATCTTTGTGTGCGTGCAGGGCGAAGAGCAAGGTTTGTACGGGGCCAAGCACCTGGCCGAAAAAGCCAAGGCCGAAAACTGGAACCTGGTAGCCATGCTCAACAATGACATGATTGGTAACTCTTTCTCTGACGAGACCAACCTCAAAGACAACACCCGCGTGCGGATTTTCTCTGAGGGCGTGCCCGCGTTTGAGACCCCGGAGATGGCTGCCCTGCGCAAAAGCATCGGTGGGGAGAACGACAGCCGCAGCCGCCAGCTGGCTCGCTACATGAAAGAGATGACCGCCCGCTACGTGCCGCAACTGGAAGTTGTACTGAACTACCGCACCGACCGTTTCCTGCGCGGCGGCGACCACACGCCGTTCAGCCAGGCCGGTTTCACCGCCATCAGGGTGTGTGAGATGAACGAGAATTACCGCTACCAGCACCAGAACGTACGCACCGAGAACGGCATCAACTACGGCGATTTCCCGGAGCACGTAGACTTTGAGTACGTGCGCAAGAACACCGCCATGAACCTGGCTACGTTAGCCAACCTGGCCTTGGCACCGGCCTCACCCGAGGAAGTAGGCGTAGTCACCAGCAACCTCACGAACCAGACCGAGCTGCGCTGGAAAGCCCCGTCAAAAGGTGAAAGGCCAACCGGCTACTACATTCTCATGCGTGAGACTTCTTCGCCTATGTGGGAGAAGAAAATCTACGTAGACGGCACCACCACTACCCTGCCGTACTCCAAAGACAATTATTTCTTTGCCGTGCAGGCAGTAGATGCTGAGGGGCACGAAAGCTTACCGGTGGTTCCCAAGCCTCTCCGGTAAAGAGCAATTCAGGCCTTTTTTCCTGAAAACACCTTCAAAACAGCCCGGCATTACAAGTGCCGGGCTGTTTTGGTGTAAGGCTGTTTCTTTTGGTTTACTTCATGGGCAAAGAACCGTAGACTTGTACATTCAACTGTTTTATCTTGCCTGGAGTACAACTATCCATGCGCTCAACCGCTGTCTTACAAACTTCTAAGTCCTCGTTCCTGACCTGGCTCCGTGAACCGGTAGACAATGCGCCGCTTATTGTGTTCAGGTGGCTGTTTGGCTTGCTGTTGTTTCTGGAGACGGCCGGCGCCATTCTAACTGGCTGGGTGAAGAAAAACCTGGTAGAGCCTACGGTCTTTTTCCCGTTCATCGGGTTTGAGTGGCTCAGGCCTTTGCCCGGTAACGGCATGTACTTCTACTATGGCACAATGGCCGTATTAGGGCTACTGGTGATGGTAGGGCTGTATTACCGGGCCAGTATCATTCTCTTCACCGTGCTTTGGTGGGGCGCTTACCTCATGCAGAAAACCAGCTATAACAACCACTATTACCTGTTGCTGGTGCTGTGTTTCCTGATGCTGCTGGTGCCCGCCCATGCGTACGCCTCTCTGGATTCCAGGCGCAAGCCGGAGCTGAAATCCCTTTCCTGCCCCCGCTGGTGCCTGCTGGTGTTTGTGGCGCAGATGGCAATTGTCTATACCTATGCCGCCGTTGCTAAAATGAATGCAGATTGGCTGGCGGGTATTCCCATCAAAGTCTGGTTTGGGAACAAAACGCAGTTCTGGCTCATTGGCGGGCTTCTCCAGGAGGCTTGGTTTCAGAAGCTGGTGGTGTACGGCGGTATCTTCTTTGACCTTCTCATTGTTCCGCTGCTGCTCTGGCCACGTACGCGGGTCCTGGCCTTCTGCATGGCCATCTTCTTCCACGGCTTCAACTCGGCTATCTTCCATATCGGTATTTTCCCGTACCTGGCGCTGGCCTTGTGTTTGTTCTTCTTTCCGCCGGAAACCATCAGAAGAATGTTCCTCCGGAAGAAGCCGGTATTTACGGCCACTGAAAACCCCATTCAGGAAATAAGCACCGGAGAAAGGATTTTCTTCTGGTTTCTAGGGGTGCATTTCCTGATACAAGTTCTTCTGCCGCTGCGGCACTGGTGGTTTCCGGGTAATCCTAACTGGACCGAGGAAGGGCACCGCATGTCTTGGCACATGATGCTGCGCACCAAAAGCGGCTATGTAAGCTTCAAAGTACTGGCCGACAACCAACTGTTCTGGGAGTACCCAGAAAACCATCTCACCCCAAAACAAGCCCGTACCGTAGCCACGCACCCGGACCTTATGTGGCAGTACTGCCAGTTCCTGGAGCGTAAGTACCGGCAACAGGGCTACAAGCAAGTGCAAGTGTTTGCCCACACCCAGGTGAGCCTCAACAAACGTCCTTCCCAACCTCTGGTAGATTCTACGGTGAACCTGGCCGGGGTTCCCTGGTTGCCACATCAGCACTCTCCCTGGATTGTCCCGCTGCAGGAGACCAAGCGCCCTTGAATTTCCCTACCTCCCGCAATGGTGTTTTGCGGCTGAAATCCTTAAAACGGACCTGAAACGGAACTTCCTTTCTCTGCATCCAAGCTCGTGTTCCTCTGATTTGTGCAAGATTCCTGGGCAGATTTGCCTTGCCTTTGGCGGGTAAGATAAAACCAAGCCTTTTCTGCTTCAGGACTCCAACCTTTTCCGGGCTATGCCAGTAAGTGCTCCTAAGCGGCTTTGCCTTTGATTTTTAGTGTTTCTTACCGGTTTTCTCGTTTAACAGAAAAGTCCCCCTTTCTGCTTCCAGGAGAACAGAGCAATTGCAATAAGCCAATTCTTTCAGATTCATTTTCTAGTCAGATTTCATATGATTAAACTCTTATCTCGGTTAAGGGTATTCCTGTTCCTGCTGTTATTTGTTTCCTGGCAAGCCTCTGCCCAGAAAGTGGGCCTGGTGCTCAGCGGCGGCGGCGCCAAAGGCTTGGCCCACGTGGGCGTGCTCAAAGTGCTGGAGAAAAACAATATTCCCATTGACTACATTGTGGGCACCAGCATGGGCTCTGTGGTGGGTGCGCTGTACGCCGCCGGCTACTCGCCCCAAGACATTGAAGACCTGGTGTTGTCGCCAAAATTCCAGTACTGGGTTTCTGGCCGGCCGCTGGAAGAACACGCCTTCAACTATTTCAGCTTAGACCCCTCGCCGGCAGCATTGCGCTTACCCATTTCCCTGCAGAAAAGCATCAAAGTACAGACCACCAGCGGACTGGTGAGCGACGTGAACCTGAACTATGCCCTGGCTTCTACCCTGGCGGCGGGCGGAGCCATCTCTAAGTATGACTTCAACAGGTTGTTTGTGCCTTATCGCAGCCTTACCGCCGAGATCTTCACTCGGCAGCAGATCGTGCAGCGCGGCGGGTCTCTGGCCGATGCCGTACGTAACTCCATGGCAGTGCCGCTGGCGTTCCGCCCCATCCGGCAGGCCGATGGGCGCTACCTCTTTGACGGGGGCTTGTTCAACAACTTCCCCACCGATGTGATGCGCTCCGAGTTTAAGCCGGACATCATCATTGGCGTGAACGTGGGCGATGTTTCCTTCAAGAAATACCCGCATGAAAAGGACGATGAACTGTTGAGCTCTTCCCTGGTTTTCCTGGGCTTTGACGTAGCCGATACCCTGGCGGTAGGCCCTAACGGCATCCTCATCCAGCCCGATCTGGAAGGGTACGGCACCACTGCCTTTGACCGCGTGCGGGACCTGATTGATATCGGGGTAAAAGCCACCGAAGAAAAGTTGCCGCTCATGAAACAGCGCATCCGGCGCGAGGTAGACTCAGTGAGTTTGCAGCAAAGACGGCAGGCGTTCCAGAAGCAGGCGCCGCCGCCGCGTTTCGCCAGCGTCAAGATCCAAGGCCTGAAAGAAAACCAGCACAACTACGTGCGCAACTTCTTCCGCCGCGGCGATGACAACCAGTATGAGATTGGCGACATTGAGGAAGGCTACTACCGCTTAGCCGCCAATGATTTCTTCAAAGGGATTTATCCGCGCATCCGTTTTGACAGCCTGGCCGGAGGTTATGAACTCAGCATTGACGCGCAGCAGAGCAACAACGCCACCGCCGAAGTGGGGGCCGTTTTCAGTACCCGGCCGGTAGACAACCTGTACCTGGGCCTGGAGTACCGTTACCTGAACCGGTTGCTGTACACCATGGGCGCCAACGCCAACATAGGCCGGTTCTATACCGCCGGGCAGTTCGGCTTCCGGGTGAATATACCGGCCAAGCTGCCGTTCTACGTGGAACCATCGGTGATGTACAGTTCCCTCAACTACCGTGACGTAAACGATTTCCTGAACCGCGATGCCGCCAGCACCCAGGTGCGCCAGCGTGATTTCAAGCTGGGCGTGCAAGCCGGGTTCAGCCATAATTTCAGGAGTAGGGTGGTAACGGATGTTTCCTATTTCTCCAATGAAGACGAGTACGCCAATGTCAGGACTGTTTCCTCTGAGGATGTGCTGGACGAGACCGATTTCACCGGCTACACAGCGGCTATTCGGTTTGAGCGCAACTCCCTGAACCGCAAAATGTACTCCACGCGCGGTCGCCGGGCGGTGATGGGCATCCGGGGCGTGACGGGCGAGGAAGCCTACAAACCCGGTACTACCTCCCTGAACCCGGACAGACGCACAGCAGACCATCAATGGCTTCAGATCTCTGGTACGCTGGAAGAGTATTTCCCTTTTAATAAGGATAGAAGCACCTGGGGCTATTTTCTGGAAGGTGTAGTCAGCACGCAGGGCACCTTCTCCAATTACCGGTCATCGCTCACCAGTTCTCCAATTTTTGCGCCACTGCCAGATTCCCGCACGCTGTTCCTGGACAAGTACCGCGCCAGCAGGTTTGGGGCAGCGGGTTTGCGGTACTCTACCACCTTCCTGACCAAGTTTGAATGGCGCACCGAAACCTATGTACACGTGATTCATGGCTTACTAGAGGAAGGCCCTATGCAGGAAGCCATCAGAACCAAAGGGTTTGAGCGCCCAAGACTCACGGCCAGCACCGGGGTTATTTTGCATCTGCCCATAGGGCCGGCGGCTTTGCACTTCATCCACTATGATAATGATGAGCATCGCTGGGGCGTATTTGGGCACGTTGGTTTCCTGTTGTACCGGCCACGCACGCTGCAATAACCGTGCAGCGGGTTTAGGGGCTTTTTTCAGAAAAGAGGCGCTAAAACAGAACCTGTAGGTCAGTTCAGGGAAAGCAGGTTGTAGTAGTCGTAGACGGTTTTCAGGAAGGGGATGGTCTGGCCGTGCTGTACTTTCTCATACAGGGTGCTCACCAGTTTACCATCAGCATCATACGTGTTGGATTCTTGTAAGACGAGCTGCTTATTGCGGTAGATGTGTTTCTGGGTGACCTGCCCCTGCGCATTGTAAGTGATGGTAAGAACCTCAGGCTGGGCCGTGACCGGATGGCGGATCTCCAGCTTCTCGGGTAATTGGGCCGCATTGTAACTGATCTTGATGTTCTTGACAGGGCCGCTGCCATCCATGCTCAGGAGTTTTCTTCTCACCACCAGTCCGTTCTGCTCCTGGTAATGCCAGTTAGAGCCCTGCTCTTTCAGGAGGTGGTCTAAGCTGTACCGGTGCACGAACCTCTGGTAGGTAGGCGTATTGTTCACATTTTGGTACGTTACTTTCTGGTCCTGTCCCAGGTGGTCAACGGCCACTGTGGCCAACAGAAGCTCCTGACCTTGCTCCAGGGCGTAAATGCGCTTGCTTTGCACGTACTGGGGCAGGTACTGCAGGTTACGTTTGTATTTGATGCCCACGGCGCTCAGTTCATGGGTGGTCACGGAGTGATAGTTGTCCTTGATCTCGTCGCCGGAGGCTATCTCCAGGATGACCTCAAACAAGGTGGCATCGTTTTTCAGTTGGGTGCCCTGAGTTTTGCCCAGGATGAGGATTGCGTCAAGGCCCTGCTTCTGCGCTTTTTTCCTGAGTCGCTCCACCAACTGCGCGTACGCCACCTCGCCTTCTGCTTTCTCCTCCACCACGGCAATTTTCACATAGGCTGTATCAGAGGGTCGCTCACCGGGGAAAAACACCTCCACTTCCTGGCTGTGGCTGGGCGTAGGCAGCGATGACAGCCGGTCACTAGAAGCCACCGGCTCATAGACCCGCATGCAGGCGGTTTGAAGAAACAGAACCAAGAGCAGGAACGCCGGGGAGAAATAGGTTTTCATAGAAGTGTTAGTTCGGGGCATCTTCTTCTTGAGACCGATAACCGGCGCTTTACCCCCATATTCTCTTCAGTGGCTAAGATAAGGACAGAAAAAAGCCCCGTTTCTTTGAACACAGTTCTTTGAAACGAGGCTTAAAACAGAAAAGGGTATTGATTACATTTCAGGCAAATAGTATAACTTCAGGCCTGGCAGTTCACCAGAAGTGAAGGGAAATCGGAAGCTTTATTTCATGTCTCTCTACAAACACCAGATCCAAAAAATCTGAAGAAATGCAGCCCTATTTCCCCTACACCCTGGCTTTTACCTGTTACACTATTAGCAGGTAAGCCGTTTTAAAGCCGATTTCCGGAAAACAGGGTAAAAACGATGTCTTTCTTTAGCCCTCCGGAACGGCAGATAACTCACTTGAATTAACCGCGTTTCTTCACGGTGCCGCTGCCACTCACGCGGCTGTCTACGCTGGGCGAGCCCTCATAAGAAACCCGGCCGCTGCCGCTGATGCTGGATTTAAGCGTAGAGGTGGCGTTGATCTCGCAGGTGCCCGAGCCGCTGATGCTTACCTTGGCATCGGAGGTCTTGAACTCAAAGCCTTTGAGGGAACCTGAGCCGCTCACCGAGATGGTGCTCTGCTGGCCTTCGCCTCTCAGTTCAATGCTGCCGGAGCCCGAGATACGGCTGGACAGGTCCTCTACGTTGGCGTTCAGCTGGATGCCACCGGAGCCGCTCACCGCCAGGTCCATGGATTTGGCCTTGAAAGTACCCTCCCCTTTGATCTTGCCCGATCCGCTTACCGCCAGGTGGTCTACCATGGGTACGGTGATGTAGATAGTCACGCGGTCATTGTTGTTAGAAGACCAGTTCCAGTTTCTGTCCTCGTCTTTTCTCTTGATGGAAAGGCGGCCGTCTTTCACTTCCGTTACCAGATCTGCCAACTGGTCTTTGTCGCCCTCTACTTTCAGGCTTTGGGTGCTGCCCTGGCGCAGGATCACGTTGGCCGGATAAGCCAGCCCTATGGCATGGAAAGCCGGTACATTACGGGTTTGCTCATCAAAAACAGAGCGGCTGGCCACCCTGAAGGAAGACAAGGAGGCAATGAGGGCCAGTACAGCCAGCAGAGGAAACAAGTTGGTTTTTTTCATAGAAGTAAGCGTTACGTTTCATTCTAAAGATGAGCCATACCCGCTAAGGGTTGCACGGCCGTGCGCATTTATTTGCCGTTTTCCCTAAAACAGCCTCAAATCACAATTCCTCAGTTCAGACAATTCCTCCCCAAGCCTCTCAGGAATTTTAATTCTGGGATAGAGGTGCCGAATTCTGAAAATCCCTTTCAGGCCGTTTTCCTGGCTTTTGGCCTCTATGCTGTGGTTGTTTCAAGCCTTATTTATCCAGGTTGGGCTAAGAATAGGCCTTCTCCGTCATATATAGAAATGAAGATATAGGGGTAAAAGATAGGTTTGCGGTCATATTCCCAATGTACCAGAGATTACATAGTTATGATTTTCAGCAAACCCTTTCCCATTTATCACAGAAACCTGCTGTTGTTGTCTTTCTGCGTGTTCCTCTCGCTTCTTCCATTTGCCGGGAATGCCCAACAGAAACTCACTCTCAGCGGCTACGTGAAAGACCAATCCTCCGGCGAGGGCCTCATTGGGGCCACTGTGAGCGTACGCGAACTCTCGGGCGTGGGCGCGGCCACGAACGAGTACGGCTTCTTCTCCCTTACCCTGCCGCAGGGCA
The DNA here is from genome assembly GCF_017916345.1 of Rufibacter aurantiacus. Lineage (NCBI taxonomy): Bacteria > Pseudomonadati > Bacteroidota > Cytophagia > Cytophagales > Hymenobacteraceae > Rufibacter > Rufibacter aurantiacus. The sequence continues at coordinate 512,859 of NZ_JAFMSV010000004.1, read as the reverse complement.
CCTACACCGTGGCGGTGAGCTATCTGGGTTTTGCCACGCACACCCAAACCGTAAACCTTTCCTCCCCGCAGAAACTTAACATTGAGCTTAGAAGCGACCAGACCACCCTGCAGGAAGTAGTGGTCACCAGCACCGATGTAAAGGACGAGAACGTGCGCAGCATGGAAATGAGCACCATGAAGATGCAGGTGGCCGAGCTCAAGAAAATGCCGGCGCTAATGGGTGAGGTGGACGTGATTAAGGCCATCCAGATGACGCCGGGCGTGCAGACCGCCGGTGAGGGCACCAGCGGCTTCTACGTGCGTGGCGGCGGAGTGGACCAGAACCTGATCCTGCTGGATGAGGCCCCAGTGTACAACGCCTCCCACCTCATGGGCTTTTTCTCGGTCTTCAACGCCGATGCAATTAAGGACGTGCAGCTCTACAAAGGCGGCATTCCTGCGGAGCACGGCGGTAGGTTGTCCTCTTTGCTGGACATCCGGATGAAAGAAGGCAACAGCAAGCGCTTCGCCGCCTCCGGCGGAATCGGGACGCTGAGCAGCCGCCTCACCGTGGAAGCGCCGATTGTGAAAGACAAGGGCTCGTTCATCCTCTCGGGCCGCAGAACCTACGCCGATGTGTTCTTCAAGCTCAGCTCAGACGAGGGTATCAAAGACAACCAGCTCTATTTCTATGACCTGAACCTGAAAGCAAACTACATTCTGGGTCCGAAGGATAGGCTGTTCGTGAGCGGGTACTTCGGGCGCGATGTGGCAGGCAACAACTCCGGCGCCTTTGACTGGGGCAACGCCACGGCCACCCTGCGCTGGAACCACCTCTTCAACGACAGGCTGTTCACCAACACCACCCTCATCTTCTCCGATTTTGACTACTCGCTGGGCTCCAAAGAGAAATCCTCTGAGTTCACCTGGACCTCGCACATCATTGACTACAGCCTCAAAAACGACTATACCTATTACCTGAATCCGCAACACCAGTTCAAGTTTGGGTGGGTAGGCACGTTCCACCGGTTTCAGCCGGGCGTAGTAAAACCGGGCCCCGAGTCGTACTTCAACGAGATCAGACTGGCGGGCAGCAATGCCCTGGAAGCCGCCGCGTACCTGAGCCACCAATATGAGATCACGCCGCGCCTTTCCATGGAGTACGGCCTGCGCTTCTCCTATTTCGCCAACGTGGGCAAAGGCACCATCTACGAGTACGCCGAGGATGGTTTCACCAAAATAGGGCGCAAAGACTACGGTTCTCTGGAGGTGATTAAAGACTACATGGGCTTTGAGCCGCGCTTCTCGGCTAAGTACCAGCTTGACGAGAAAAGCTCGGTGAAGGCCTCTTACAACCGCATGCGCCAGTACCTGCACCTGCTGTCTAACTCTACCGCCTCCCTACCTTTTGACGTGTGGGTACCCAGCAACCACTACACCAAACCACAGATCGCCGACCAGGTAGCGGCCGGGTACTTCCGCAACTTCCAGGATAACATGTTTGAGGCCTCGGTGGAGGTGTACTACAAATGGATGCAGAACCAGATTGACTACAAAGACAACTCCGATGTGTTCCTGAACAACCGAATTGACACAGTGCTGCTGCGTGGCTCTGGTACCTCTTACGGCGCGGAGTTCCTGCTGCGCAAGCAGAAAGGCGATTTCACCGGCTGGATTGGCTATACCTGGTCTAAAACCGATCGTACGGTGCCCGGCATCAACGGCGGCAAGGCCTATCCGGTACGTTATGACCGCCGTCACTCGGTTAATGTGGTCACTACTTACCAACTGAACCAACGCTGGAGCTTCGGGGCCAACTGGACGTACGCCACCGGGGGAGCCACCACCATGCCTGTGGGCCGTTTTGAGTACGAGGGGCACTCCTATCCTATCTACTCCTCGCGCAATGGCTTCCGGTTGCCCGCTTACCACCGTTTGGACCTGGCCGTGACGTATGACCGTCCGCGCAGCCTCACCGGTAAGAAGCACGACAGTAGCTGGAGTTTGTCGCTCTACAATGCTTACAACCGCAAGAACGCCTTCTCCATTGCCTTCCGGGAGAACGAAGACGATGCCAGCCAAACCGAGGCCGTGAAAACCTACATGTTCGGGATCATCCCGGCTATTACTTACAACTTCAATTTCTAAGTGAATTACCCAGAATAGATCATGAAAAAGTATTTGTTTTTCCTGGTTTCCTCTCTGCTTTTATTCAGCAGCTGCGAGGAAGTCATTGACTACGATCTGCCCGAGGACGCCGCCAAAGTAGTCATAGAAGGGCTTGTCACCGATCAGCCGGGCCCTTACACCGTGCGCATCTCTACCTCAAAAGGCTACCTGAACCAAGGTCCGGCCGCCGGGCTGGAAAATGCGGTGGTGCGTATCAAAGACAGCGAGGGCTTTGAGGAAATCCTGCAAGCCAAAGGCAACGGCCTGTACCAGACCAGCCAACTGCAAGGCAAGCGCGGCAACACCTACCACCTCAAAGTGCAGCTGAACGGCCAGGAGTACACCGCCAGCAGCTTCCTGAAACCCGTTAGCACCTTGGATTCTCTTACCTACCACTTCAAAGAAGGCAACGCCCAGGTAGACGAGGGCTACTACGGCACCATCTTTTTCCGGGAACCGGCCGGCAAAGGCGATCTGTACAAGTTCAACATCTACGTGAACGGCGAGCGCGACAAAGAAATAGTAGCCATCAACGATGACCTTTACGACGGCAACTATGGCGACCCCGAGATTGGCATTGAACTAAAAGAAGGCGACGTGATGAAGGTAGAAATGCTCTCGCTGGACCGGCCCGGGTACGAGTTCTTCCGCGTGCTGTCGCGGATGCAGTATTACACCGGCGGACCTTTTGATGCCCCACCAGCCAACGCACCCGGTAATATCAGCAACGGAGCCATCGGGTACTTTGGGGCCTCGGCGGTATCCAGCATTGAGCGTAAGGTGGAGGCAGATAACATCCGGTAATCGCTTCTGCCTTCCAATGCGTTATTGCGTTGTTTTTCAGAAACCAGCTTAGAAACAGACCGATGAACCGAGCCTAAAACAAAAGGGCCTGCTATGGTAGCAGGCCCTTTTGCATTCACACATGCTTTTATCAAAGCGTACTGGAGCTGCTTTGGATGGCTCCGCTCAGCTGGTGCCAGACGCCGTTCATATACAGTTGGTCTGATTTCACCAGGCGCAGGCCACTCACCATAACATTTCCTTTCTTGCGGCAGACACGCAGGTTGTTGCCGCCCATTGATTTTATATCAGCGCCGTCGCGCAGGTCCTCGGTGGTGAGGGTTCCTTTCACAATGTGCTGCTCCAGGAAGCTTCTGAGCTGTTCCGGTGAATCGTTCTGGTGTTGGGTTAATGCCTGGCCTGAGGGCGCAAAAAAAGTGTATTCCCCCCCATTGGTGAGCATGGGCATTAAGCCTGCTTTGGTCACCAGGTCCAGGAGCACAGGGTCTTTCTGCGCAATGCCTTCGCCCAGGCTGGTTTGGTTTACTTTAGAAACAGCCGCCACCTTGGCCACCAGAGACTGGGCCTCGCCGTTTGCCTGCAAACCCAGGCAAATGCAAAACACCAGACATATCTTCGTAAAATTCAACATCTATCTACCCTCCTGTTTTTTAAAAACACTGTAATACAATAGTATACGTAATTTTCAAAGAAAAGGCGAAGCCCTACCGCTAGGGTAAATACAAAAGAACCCTAACCAGCAATGGATTGGATAATAGTTTGGAAGAAATTCAGCAGCTGACTTGGTATTAGAATGATGCTCACCACAAACCCGAAAGCCGCCCCATAGAAGTGGGCGCTGTGGTTGATGCCGTCACCGCTGGACCTTGTGCTCAGGTAATAGGAATAGAAAAGATACAGTGCCCCGAAGATGTACCCTCTTATGGGAATAGGAATAGGGAAAATGAGCATCTCTGTGAGCGGGTTGAAATAGATGCTGGCAAAGATGATAGCCGCTACCCCGCCCGAGGCGCCCAGAGAGTAGTACCGGCTGTCGTTTTTATGCTTGAAGTACGTGGGCAGGTCTGAGGCAATGATAGCCACCAGGTACAGCAGCACGTAGAGAATGGCCCCGGTGGTAAACCCGAACACGGCCATGAACTGGTTCTCCACCACCCCCCCGAAGAAGTACAGCGAGAACATATTGAAGAAGAGGTGCATGAAGTCGGCGTGCAGGAAGCCCGAGGTCAGCAGTCGCCACCACTCATTATTGCGCGCCACCGACTGCGGATGGTGCACCCAATTCTCCATCAGGTTCTGGTTCTGCCAGGCAAACAAAGAAGCGAGGACGGTAACGGCAATGATGATAAAGGTGATGGAAATGGGCATGTGGCTCTAAATAGGTACAGAAAAGATAGGGCAGCAGCCCCAGACAATGGCCCAAGTTAGCAAAACCTGCGCAATTAAGATGATGACCGGCATTCTCCCTGGGGTATTCTAAGAGAAAAGAATCACTTTTTGCGGCCAAAGCAACTCAGACAAAGCAACCAAAAGCATAGAAGTTGTTTTACGCACCAATCACGAAAAACAGGGCTAAAACAGCTTACCTTCAAGTTCAATTGGCTTGAAAGTAGAAAGCCATTCCCCAGATCGGCAGCACCGACTTTCAGTCTCTCCCATTGGTTATGGTGTTACCTGTAGTCGGTTTCAGATTCTAGCTCTCGCGCTCAATCAATTGCAAGGCAAGTTGCCGGAGCAGCTCTTTTTTGCTGTTAAGGGCGTTGACCTCGTTCAGGTGGTGCAACGCTTTCTGGAAGTAGTGGTTGATCTGGCTGTGGGTAGTGCCCTGGATGTCCAGCTCGTCATAGATGGATTTCACGGCCTGCACCTTTTGGGCTTCCTGACCGTTGCTGCCCTGGCCCTGCCACTTTTTCAGTTCCTCGCGCTGAGTGGCCGAGGAGCGTTCCAGGGCTTTCAGCAGCAGGTACGTTTTCTTGTCTGAGACAATATCACCGCCCACGCGCTTGCCAAACTTGGCCTGGTCACCGTACACATCCAGCAGGTCATCGCGGAGCTGAAAGGCAATACCCATGTTAATCCCGAACTCCTTCAGGTGGCGGGCATCCTCGGCGGCGGCGTTGTTGAGCAGCGCGCCCAGTTCCAGCGCGAAGCCCAGCAGCACGGCCGTCTTGAGTTTGATCATCTGCAGGTATTCCTCAATGCGCACATCCTGGCGGCTCTCAAAGTTCATGTCCAGCTGCTGGCCCTCGCAGACCTCGGCGGCGCAGGTACTGAACAGTTGCAGTACCTTGGGTAACTTCAATGGGTCTACGCCCAGAAAGCATTCATAGGCGCGTACCAGCATCACATCGCCGCTGAGAATGGCGGTGCTGGTGTTCCATTTCTCGTGCACGGTTTCCTGGCCTCGGCGCAAAGGCGCGTTGTCCATGATGTCATCGTGCATGAGCGTGAAGTTATGGAAAACCTCTACCCCCACGGCAGGCATCAGGGCCTTCTCCACGTCGTCATGGAAGAGGTAAGCGCCCAGGACCGTCAGCAGCGGACGCACTCTTTTGCCACCCAGATCCATCATGTAGCGGATAGGGGCATAAAGTTCATCGGGGGACTGCCCGTACCGGAGCGTGGACAGCGTCTGTTGTATACGTTCTGAGAATTGGGAGATATTCACAGGAGTATTTTTTAAGCGATTGGGCAAAGTCCTTTGGTTTAGATGAAAATGCGGCTTCTTTACTTACCGCCAAAGCTACAGTAAAATAAAGAAACCGCATTTTTGTTTTTACTCACAAGCCTTAAAAAGCGTTTCAAGGCCCTTTTCAGCAAAGGGACCCGAAAATGCTTTCAAAGAAACCGCTTATTTCTTCACGGTGTCAATCAAGATCAGGTCAATGGTACGCTCCAGCACGTTGGCGGCTTTCACCTCCACTATCACCTCATCGCCAAACGAGATAATGCGTTTGTTGTTCTGCCCGATGATGCGGTAGTTAGCCGAGTCCAGTTCGTAAAAATCGTCCTGCAGATCTGCCAGGCGAACCATGCCTTCGCACTTGTTCTCCTCAATCTCCACGTACATGCCCCAGTCAGTAAGACCAGACACGATGCCCTTGAATTGCTGCCCAATGAACCCGCTGATGTATTCCACCTGCTTGAACTTGATGGAAGCGCGTTCGGCATCGGCGGCGCGTTTCTCCATGTCTGAGGAGTGCAGGCTGCGCTCTTCAAACTCTTCCTTCTCGGCGGTGAAATCCTTCTGCTCATACTGATGGATGAGGCGGTGCGCCATCATATCTGGGTACCTTCTGATAGGCGAGGTAAAGTGCGAGTAGTGCGCGAACGCCAACCCGAAGTGGCCTTCCTCCTCGGTGCTGTACTTGGCCTTGGCCATGGTTCTGATGGCCAAGCTCTGCAACACGCTCTGTTCCGGCTTGCCCTGGGTCTGGTCGGCGAGCTTGTTCAACTCTTTGGAGATGTCCTTGCCTTCCTCCAGGTCTACCTTGTACCCGAATTTGCGCGCGAACACAGAGAAGTTCATCAGTTTCTCAGGATCAGGGGCGCCGTGCGTACGGTACACCATGGTCAGCTTCTTGTTGCCTTTGCGCTGCTTGTACACGTGCTCGGCTACGTACTTGTTGGCCAGCAGCATGAACTCCTCAATGAGTTTGTGCGCGTCTTTGCGCTCTTTCACGTAGAGGTGCAGCGGCTTGCCATTCTCGTCCAGCTTGAATTTCACCTCAATGGTCTCAAAGTTCACGGCTCCGTTCTGGAAGCGTTTGTCTTTGAATTTCTTAGCCAGTTCGTTCAGCTTCAGAATCTCCTGCGCGTAGTCACCTTCGCCGGTTTCAATCACCTCCTGGGCTTCTTCGTAGGCGAAGCGGCGGTCTGAGTGGATAATGGTACGACCTACCCAGTAGTTGTGGACCTTGGCGTTGTCATCAATCTCAAACACCACCGAGAACGTGAGCTTGTCTTCATTGGGCCGCAGAGAGCACAGGCCGTTAGACAGGCGCTCGGGCAGCATGGGGATGGTACGGTCTACCAGGTACACCGAGGTGGCCCGGCGGTAGGCTTCTTTCTCCAGTCTGCTGTTAGGCTGCACATAGTGCGTCACATCCGCGATGTGCACGCCCACTTCCCAGTGGCCGTTCTCCAGTTGGCGCATGCTCAGGGCATCGTCAAAGTCTTTGGCGTCTGCCGGGTCAATTGTGAACGTGGTGATGTCTCTGAAGTCGCGGCGCTTGGCGATTTCCTCCTTTGTGATAGCCTCAGGAATAGCATCTGCCTCTTTCTCCACCGACTCCGGGAACTCAAACGGCAACCCGAACTCGGCCATGATGGCGTGGATCTCGGCATTGTGCTCCCCGGCCGGTCCGAAGACGCGGATGATCTCGCCCGTTGGGCTTTTCTGCGGGTCCTCGGGCCACTCCGTTACTTTCACCAGCACCTTGTCGCCGTGGTTCGCATCGGCTAAGCCACGTTCACCCACAAATACGTCAAAGTACATTTTCTTCTGGTCGGGCACAATGAAGCCGTAGCCTTTGGACATCTCCAGGCGACCTACAATCTCCTCGCGCTGGCGCTGGATCACCTCCACCACTTCGCCCTCAGGACGTTCGTTCGCCCGGCGACTTTTGCGCAGTTGTACACGCACGGTATCGCCGTCCATGGCAAACATGAGTCTTTCTACCGGTACCCGGATGTCCTGCTCGCTTTCCTCGGTCACCACGTAGGCGTGGCGAGCGTTGGCTAGGTCCACCTTGCCTACCATGGTAGGGCCTCCGCGGCGGGAGACGGTGGCACCGCGGTCAGAATCTCTCTCTCTGCGGCTACCGCGCTCAGGGCGGTCAAAGCTTTTCTCCACGCTGCCTCTGAACTCTGGGTTCAGGATATAGGAATCGTCCGGCAGGAAAATCAATTCGCCGTTCTTGCTCATCTTTTTCAGGAGACCGGAAACCAGTTCGCGGCCTTCTTTGTCGGTGACACCCAACCGGCGGTGTAGCTGGCGGTACGTGAATACCTTCTTAGGCTCCTGCCCGAAGATATTCAACAGCACCTCCCTGGACACTTGGCCAGCCGTATTCTGGCTGCGGCCACTGCGTCTGCCTGAACCTCCGTCTTTTTCACGGCGGGGAGCGCCTTTGTCTTTTCTGTTATTACCAGACCTGGAGGCAGAATCTCTGCCGGCACCCGGGCCTCTTCTTTTTCTTTCCATTAATTCTTTTCTATTTCTAATAGATTCTGTTTTCAAAGGCAGAACCTGGGCGGCATTGCAGCCGTCAAATAAGTTTCAATCCTGCTTTCCTTCTACGTTGGAAAGTGTTTACCAAATGCTGTTTAAGACCTGATTTTTGGGAAACAGGGTAAAAACACCTTTGCGGGGGGAAGCACCTGCAAATATATCTATTGTTCTATACTTGCTTTGTACGCTTTTCGTTTCTCCTCCGCCGCTAAAATATCCTTCAGTTCTCCAGCCGGTACGGCCTGAAGCAAGGCTTTGGTGTAAGGCTGCTGCGGAGAATTGAAAATCTGGTGCGCGGATCCCTCTTCCACTACGCGGCCCTGGTCCATCACCAACAGGCGATCAGATATGAACCGAGCCACAGAGAGGTCATGGGTGATAAAAAGGAGCGTGAGGTTGAAATCGCGCTTGAGACGGTTGAGTAGGTTCAGGATTTGGGCCTGCACCGATACGTCTAAAGACGAGACAATTTCATCACAGATGATACACGTGGGTTCCAGTGCCAACGCTCTGGCAATGCAGATGCGCTGTAATTGGCCACCGGAAAATTCATGGGGATAACGGTGAAAATGCTCAGGCAGAAGCTGCACGGTCTCCAGTAATTCAAGGGTGCGCTGCCTTCTCTCCTGCTGGTTATGTAACACCCCGTGTACCTGCATGGGTTCCATAATGGATTCCCCTATTTTCATCATGGGGTTCAGCGAGGCCAACGGGTTCTGGAAGATCATCTGGAAGTCTTTCCGGCTTTTCCTCAGCTCCTCAGCAGGTAAATGGAACCAATCTGTGCTGTTGAAAACTACTTTGCCCGAGTTGGGCTCTATCAACCGCAACAAGGCCCGTCCCAGGGTAGTTTTCCCACAACCAGATTCGCCTACGATGCCTAGAGTCTGGCCCGGGAAAACTTCAAAGGAAACCCCGTTTACGGCTTTCACAATCTCTTTTTGCTGCCAAAAGAACAATCTGCTTCGGGTGAATTCCACATGGATATCCTGTACTTGCAGGATGGGTTCCCCTGCTTGTTCTTCAGCCCTTGATGGGTCCTGATTTGCCTTTATCTTCTCGGGCTTTTCCACTGCTTTCTGAGGTCTTTCTGTTTGGGAGCCGCTTTCCTGAAAACGGCTTTGAAGCTCTCCGGAAACGAAGTCTGAAAGGGTGGGCAAAACGTTTCTCTGGGTCTGCAAGGTGGGCCTGCAGGCAAGCAAGGCTTTGGTATACGGATGCTTTGGGTTGCTGAAAATCTCCGTCACTGCACCCTCTTCCACCACGCGGCCCTGGTACATCACCAATATCCGGTCAGCGATCTCGGCCACTACCCCAAGATCATGAGAAATGAACAGCAAAGCCATCTCTTTCCTCAGCCGAAGTTCATTAAGCAACTGCAGAATGCCGGCCTGTATGGTGACATCCAACGCCGTGGTAGGTTCATCGGCGATGAGGAGAGAAGGCTCGCAGGCCATGGCCATGGCAATCATGATCCGCTGCTTCTGCCCCCCAGAAAGCTCGTGTGGAAAACGCTTGAAAATCTTTTCAGGCTCAGGTAGCTTCACCAACTCAAAAAGCGCCAACGTGCGGGAATAAGCCTCTTTCTTGGAAATGGGCAAGTGGATGAGCAAAGCCTCTGCTACCTGTTTTCCACAGGAGATCACGGGGTTCAGAGAAGACGCTGGGTCCTGAAAAATGATGGAAATCTCCTTGCCTCTTAACTTAGGGAGCTGCTTTTCTGAGAGTTTCAATAAGTCTATCTGACCTAAACCCGGGGACTGGAACGTAGCAGATCCCGAGGTAAGCACCCCGTCCCGGGGCAAGAGCTGCATGAGTGATAAGGCGGTTACCGTTTTACCCGAGCCGGACTCCCCCACAATGGCTACCGCCTCTCCTTTCCTGACCTCAAAGGAAATCCCGTTTACGGCCGCCACTGCTTCCTGCCCTGCCTTGAAAGCGATGTTCAATTGGTCTACCTGTAACAAGGAGGTGGCTGAGGACATGTAAAATGGGTAATGGGGAAAGGCAGAATCAGTTTAAGGGAATCCCTTCAGGTAAGTTCATCGGTCATACCTGAATACAAGCTAATGATTGAGGCGGAATTATGGCAGGATTTTGGCTAGATTCCTTCAAAAACGCCTTCAAAGCCTCTATATAGCAGAAAATTTATTTAGCGGCACAACTTAAATAATTAAACCTGAGTATTGTCATTACCGCGTGCCCATCCCCTTTTCCTTTGAATTAAGACCCGTTTTTATGAAACACGTTAACTTCCTAAGTAACCTTCTGCTGAAAAGCGCTTTAGTTGGGTTCTTCTTCCTGTTTGCCGTACAAGGTGTCTCGGCGCAATACCGCTATCCAAACCACTTCAGAACCGGCGTGAACTTTGCCTATATCCTGGACGGAGACAACAGCGGGGCCTTGTTCTCTCAGCAGTATACCCGTGAACTCACCGACCATTTCCATTTCACCGTCTCCGGGGAGTACCTCAGTTCGTCCCGCTACGATAAGAACATCCAGCTTTTCACTTCCCGGAAAGCCTTTGTCATGTTTGACGCCTCTTTCTATTATGACTTGTATGAGACGGAGAAGTACACCTTTAAATTCGGGGTGGGGCCTGCCGTACGGAGGCGCTCAGAGCTGGATCTGAAAAAAGGAGATATTCCCCAGGGAGCCACTACCACGCCGGGCAGAAACGCAGATGAATTTTTCGTGCATATCCGGGAAAAGGACTTTGGAGGCAAAGCGGTCTTCGAGACAGATTTCTTTGATGACACTCGCTTGTTCTTCGGGATGCGCGCGGCAGGCTATTTCTACAATAAAGGCACCTCCATTTTCGCCGTTGGCTTGAACATGGGCTACTCTTTTTAGGCTGATTTCAGAAAAACACCCATAAAAAAGAGGGCTGCCCAATTGGACAGCCCTCTTTTTTACGCCTCTACAATATTTATTTCGTGTTTCTCCTTTACCGGCGGATGGTTCAGGAATCTATTCTGGTTGAAGATGATGATCAGAACCCCTACGAAGATAGCAGCATCGGCAACGTTGAAGATAGGCCACAGCGACATGGGTGTTCCTCCAATGATAGGAATCCAGTGCGGTACGATGCCTTCCCATATATCAATGTAGAACATGTCAATCACCTGGCCGTGCAGCCACGGGGTGGAAACTCCGTAAGGCGCGTTGTCCAGAAATACGCCGTAGAAAACACTGTCAATCAGGTTCCCGATGGCGCCGCCCAGGATCAGGCCCACACAAAAGATTAGCCCTTTGTGGTAACGGTTTTGAACGAGGTAGTACACCAGGTACCCGATGGCTACCATGGCCACCATCCGGAAGACCGTCAGGATGATTTTGCCATAGGCCGATCCCAGTTCCACCCCGAACGCCATGCCCGGGTTAAGGGTGTAATGCAGTTTGAACCAGTCTCCAAAGACAGGGATCTGCCCGGGCAAGCCCATTTGCATCTTTTCGTGCACCAGCATTTTCACGGCCTGATCCACCGCGATCACCAGCAAGGCAACCAGATAGTATTTTGCGTACTTCATGATTAAGGTTTAACCGGTCGTTTAGCGCTTCTTTTTCTCAAAAGAGGCTCCAAACGGCCGGCGTTCAATCTTCTTTTAAATTCCTGGTAAGCGTATTCTTATCTGGCTACTTCCAGCCTAACCGGCAGGCTGAAGCCTTCCATGTCCAGTACGGCGGCTTCGGCATCTGCCAGGCTTGGAACCAGGGTCAGTTCCACGGCCTGTACTTCCTCGGAGATGTACCCTCCAAAAGCTTGAACGGCGGCGGCTACTTCTTCATTGCCATCCTGCAGGAAGACTCTGATTTTATCCTGCACGTCCAGACCGGTGTCTTTGCGCAGGTTCTGCAGGCGGTTCACCAGCTCGCGGGCCATACCTTCCAGACGGAGTTCCTCGGTCACGGTGATGTCAAGGGCAACGGTCAAGGCTCCTTCCGAAGCTACGAGCCAACCGGGGATATCCTCACTCATGATCTCCACGTCTTCCCGGCTCAGCACGGTGGTGTCATCTTCCACCGGAATCTCGAAGAAACCTTCGCGCTCCATCTTGGCGATGTCTTCCTGGCTCATCTGCTGGATCTGGGCGGCCACCAGCTTCAGCTTCGGCCCGAATACCTGACCCAGACGCTTGAAGTTAGGTTTGATCTTCTTCACCAGGATGCCGGTGGTGTCTTCCAGGTACTCCAGGCTCTTCACGTTCACCTCAGAGAGAATCAGGTCTTCTACGGCTTGCAGCTGGGTCTTCATCTTTTCATCTAGAATCGGAATCAAGATGCGGCCCAGCGGCTGACGCACTTTGATCATGTGCTTCTTGCGCAATGAGTGCACCAGAGAAGATACGCTCTGCGCCAGTTGCATGCGCTGCTCTAAGTCTACGTCTATCAGATTCTCGTGTACCTGCGGGAAAGCCTCCAAGTGGATTGACTCGGCTTTGCTGCGACCACTCACTTGGTTCAAATCCAGGAACAGGCGGTCCATGTAGAACGGTGCAATCGGCGAAGCCAGTTTGGCTACCGTTTCTAAACAGGTGTACAGCGTTTGGTAAGCGGCCTGCTTGTCCTGGTTCAGTTCGCCTTTCCAGAAACGTTTGCGGTTCAGGCGCACGTACCAGTTACTCAGCTCATCGGCCACGAAATCTTGGATAGCACGGGCGGCTTTGGTTGGGTCGTAATCATCAAAGTAGGCGCCTACCTCTTTCACTAGCGTGTTCAAACGGGAGATAATCCAGCGGTCACTCTCAGTGCGGTGCGCTACCGGGATCTCGGCTCCCTCAAAGGTGAAGCCGTCCAGGTTAGCATACAGCGCGAAGAACGAGTACGTGTTCTGCAGTGTGCCGAAGAAACGACGCTGTACCTCAGTGACCCCGTCCAGGTTGAACTTGAGGTTATCCCATGGTGGGGCGTTCACGATCATATACCAACGGGTGGCATCGGGGCCGAAGCGGCCGATGGTCTCAAACGGATCCACGGCGTTGCCGAGGCGCTTGCTCATCTTGTTTCCGTTCTTGTCCAGCACCAGGCCGTTCGCGATCACGTTTTTGAACGCCACGCTGTCTTCCAGCATCACGGCAAGCGCGTGCAGGGTGAAGAACCAACCACGGGTCTGGTCCACGCCTTCGGCGATGAAGTCAGCGGGGAAGTTGGCTTTGAACGTTTCCTGGTTCTCAAATGGGTAGTGCCACTGGGCGTATGGCATGGCACCGGAGTCAAACCACACGTCAATGAGGTCAGTCTCGCGCTTCATGGGTTTGCCGCTCGGGCTTACCAGGATGATGTTGTCTACGTACGGACGGTGCAGGTCAAAGCCTTCGTAGTTGAAATCGGTGATGCCAAGTTCAGCACGGGGCTCCTCGGTACCGGTGGGGCTCAGCGCGAACTCGCCTGCGAATTCCAGCAGAGTGTTGGTCTGGTGCTGGGCAGGCGTGCCGGTGGCTTTGCCTTCGGCTTTCTTGGCTTGGCGCAGCGGGTTCTCTTTCATGAAACCGGCATCTAAGCTGCGCTCAATCTCGCGGTCCAGCTCAGCTACGGAGCCGATGCAGATTTCCTCGTCGCCTTCTTCAGTGCGCCAGATAGGCAGCGGCGTTCCCCAGTAGCGCGAGCGCGACAGGTTCCAGTCCACCAGGTTCTCCAGCCAGTTCCCGAAACGGCCCGAGCCAGTTGATTCCGGTTTCCAGTTGATGGTTTTGTTCAGGTCAATCAACCGCTGCTTCACCGCGGTGGTTTTGATGAACCAGGCATCCAGCGGATAATACAGAATCGGTTTATCAGTGCGCCAGGAGTGCGGGTACGTGTGCTCGTACTTCTCTACCTTAAAAGCCTTGTTCTCTTCCTTCAGGATGATGGAGATGATGACATCCGTGGTTTTATAATCCGGGTGGCTCTCATCTTCATTCGTGTAATTTTTCACGTAGAAGTCATCGGCCCCAAGCGGCTTGTGGGTTTTGATGTTATACTTCGCAACGCCTTCCTGCAGTCTTACGCCAATCTCGTCAATGAACTTTCCTCTCCTGTCAACAGTAGGGAGCTCATTGCCCAATTCGTCTTTGATGGTGAGGGCCGGAATGCCGTGTTGTTTGGCTACCCTAAAGTCATCGGCCCCAAAGGTTGGTGACGTGTGCACCACGCCGGTACCATCTTCGGTGGTCACGAAATCTCCGGCCACCACCTGGAACGCTTTGTCGGCATCGTAGAAGGGCTGCAGATACGGCATCAGTTGCTCGTAGCGGATACCCACCAACTGTTTACCGGAAAACTCCTGCACAATCTCAAAAGGGATGGCTTTGTCTCCGGGTTTGTAGTCAGAAAGCTGCAGGTCTTTGTTCTTGTCTGAAAAATACTTTCCTACTAATGCCTTCGCCAGCACTACACTCACAGGTTTGTGGGTGTACGGATTGAAGGTATTTATCTGCACATAGGTGATCTTCTCCCCAACGGCCAAAGAGGTGTTGGAAGGCAAGGTCCAGGGTGTGGTAGTCCAGGCCAGGATGTAGACCCCATCATTAGACCCAGAGAAAAGGAACTCCGAGGCAGAATTCCTGATGACTTTGAACTGCGCCACGATGGACGTATCCTTCACTTCCTTGTAACAGCCCGGCTGGTTCAGCTCGTGGGAGCTGAGTCCGGTTCCGTCTGAGGGCGAGTACGGCTGAATGGTATAGCCTTTGTACAGGTAGCCTTTGTCATAGAGTTTCCGGAGCAGCGCCCAGTTGGATTCTATGTATTGGTTGTCAAAGGTGATGTAAGGTTTGTCCAGGTCCACCCAGTAACCCATGCGCTCAGTAAGGTCATCCCACTGATGTTTGAAGCGCATCACGGTCTCGCGGCAACGGGCATTGTACTCCTCCACCGAGATGGTCTTCCCGATGTCGTCTTTAATAATGCCCAGCTCTTTCTCCACCTGCAGCTCAATGGGCAAGCCATGGGTATCCCAGCCGCCTTTGCGAACTACCTGGAAACCCTGCAAAGTTTTGTAGCGGCAGAAAATGTCTTTCACGGCACGGGCCATCACGTGGTGAATACCCGGCGCGCCGTTGGCAGAGGGTGGTCCCTCATAAAAAACAAAGGTGGGCTGCCCCTCACGGGTCTCCACCGATTTTTCAAAGATGCGGTTCTCTTTCCAGTAGGCTCTCACCTCTTCGGCCAGACCCGCATAGTCCAGTTGCTTATACTCGTTGTATTTCACCTTTAATGTTTCTCTGGTGTACTCGCTGTTATTCTATTCCAATCAGTACCGGGTTGGCGGAACGCATACCCCTCTAACCCGAAATCTGTAAAACCTTTCCGAGGCGGAATAAATTCTATATACCTCGTTCGGCTCAATTTAGCAAAGTTAAGCAATAAAAAACTTGCGGAGAGATTCCAAGGCTTTTTTCCGTTTCAGGGCTAGTTTTTTGAAAACAGGCCGGAAAGGGTTCACTGCTTATCTACTGTGATTAGAGGAAGTAACCAGCAGTAGATTTAACGAAGTGCCTTCGCTGGCGCGAGCGTCTCGCTCGTGTCCGCACGTATTCCTGAACGCTCCTTAGTTTGTCATCCTGAAAGGATCTTGTGAGCAAACGGCAGTAGCGTTTCTTTTACGCTTTTCTAGTTCGCCTACAAGATCTTTCCAAGATGACAGGAATGTGTGAATGGGATATACCCGGAAATGCGTGCGGACACGAGCGGGACGCTCGCGCCAGCGATAGGGTATTTACCATCTCTGTTTTCCCATACATGATGTCGTTGAAAACTCTTCGTTTTTGAGGCGATTTCTGAAAATCACCTCAAAAACGAAAACCTGGTTTTTCACAGGATAACTTCCATGCTTTCGGCCTTGGCAGATTTTATTCGCTGTTTTCTTATCGGCGGCATTTGCTTTCTTTGTTTCTTTGCCGGCACACCTATAAACAAAAAAGCATGAATTCTACCCAAATCGTTTCTGTGAGTTATCAACCGTTGAATTTGCCTCTGATTGAACCTTTCGCCATTGCCACGGGCACGCAGTACCAGGTGGAGAATGTGGTGGTGCAGGTGCAGCTGGCAGATGGGACCACCGGTTTGGGCGAGGCGGCTCCGTTCCAGGCGGTGAGCGGCGAGACGCAGGAAAGCACCCTGGCGGTACTGCAGGATTTAGAGAAACACCTCATCGGTAAAGACGTCAAGAACTGGCGCACTCTGGCCAAGGACTTGGATAAACTCGCACATGATGCACCCGCTGCCAGGTGCGGGGTAGAGATGGCCATCCTGGATGCGCTATGCAAACATTACCAGATGCCGCTGTATGTTTTCTTTGGGGGAGTGCAGACGCAGTTGGTAACGGACCTCACCATCACGGCCGGCGATGAGGCCCATGCTGCCGCCTCAGCCAAGTCCATCGTGGAACGTGGGTTCTCTATTATAAAGGTGAAGACTGAGGGAACCGATGTGGATTATGATCTTCGCCGACTCCAGGCAATCCACAACGCGGCGCCGGGGGCAAAACTGATTGTAGATGGAAATTGCGGCTATAATCTGGCCCGCGCCCAAGCCTTTGTCAACAAAGCCGCCGAAGCCAAAATCCCGATTATCTTACTGGAACAACCACTTCCACGTGATTCTTGGGAAGACTTGGCCGTGTTGGCAACCACTTGCCCTTTCCCCATCGCCGCTGATGAATCTGCCCGAAGCGCACAAGATGTTTCACGGTTAGCACAGGACCGAAGCGCCTCGGTTGTCAACATCAAATTGATGAAGTGCGGCGTGTTGGAGGCATTGCAGATGGCAGCCTTGGCGCAGGTCCACGGATTGGGTCTCATGATTGGCGGTATGGTGGAGAGCATTCTGGCCATGACCTTCTCCGCTCATTTCGCCGCCGGCATTGGTGGGTTCGGGTATATAGATCTGGACACTCCTTTATTTATAGCGGAGCATCCGTTTAGCGGTGGATTTGAACAAGTGGGTGGGAATCTCCGCTTGTGTCCTGAAGTAGCCGGACATGGGGTTACCCTCGCTCCTACCCTATCCTGAGGAAATCCATCTGCAAATTGAAAAGCGAATCGGGCCTGTTTTGGTGAAAACAGGCCCGATTCGCTTTTTTTGTTTATGTACTTTTATTGAAGTCTCCTTTAGAATTTCCATGGTTCAAGTCTGCGACTTGGACCTACTATGATCTGCAGTTTGTAACTGCAGCTGAACTAAATTCTTGATCTTTCGCTGGCGCGAGCTTCCCGCTCGTGTCCGCACGTATTGCTAATGGCGCTTTCTTCCTTTGTAAAGGTCAAGCTTTAGGTCTATCAAGCTATTTACCCCCTCTTCTGTCACCTTGGAAAAATCTTGTGGCAAACGGCAGAAGCGTTACTTCAATGCTTTTCTAGTTCGCTCACAAGATCCTTTCAGGATGACAAAATAATATAGAGTATGCAGATTTTATCTCAGGAATGCGTGCGGACACGAGCTGCAAGCTCGCGCCAGCAGTTTACTCCCAGCAATTTACTCTATTAATAAGGTGAACGTCTTTTGAAGCTAACGCTTCACTGCAGTTGCAAACTGCAGCCCATGGTAGGTCCAAGTCACAGACTTGAACCATGAGAATTGTTTTGATAAGGAGCTTATACATCCAAGTGGAAAACCTACCTTCAGGCGCTTGCTTAATCTTAGTTTATCCCACACAAAATAGGCCTCCGCATTTCTGCAGAGGCCTTTTCTGTGTTATTGCGTTTATAAGCTGTTATTCAGAAAACAGCAGATTTCCACAGGTTAGATTTTCTCGAAAATGCGCTTGAAGCTGACGGCATCACCGATGTATTGACGAAGTTCAGAGATGTGCATGCGCTTCTGCTCGCGGCTATCGCGGTCGCGGACGGTGACGGTGTCGTTCTCCAGAGTCTCGTAGTCTACGGCGATACAGAACGGCGTTCCGATCAGGTCCTGGCGGGTGTAGCGTTTCCCAATGGCATCACGCTCTTCGTAGATGATATTGAAATCGTATTTCAGGTCATCGAAGATCTGCATGGCTTTGTCTGGCAAACCGTCTTTGCGCACGAGTGGGAAAATGGCGGCTTTCACCGGGGCAATGGCCGGGTGGAATTTCAGGAAGGTACGGGTTTTGGTGGCGTCCCCTTCGGTTACTTCTTCCTCAGTGAAGGCGTTGCAGAGCGTCATCAGGAACAGACGGTCGGCGCCCACGGAGGTCTCTACCACGTAAGGCACGTAGTTTCCGTAGGGTTTGCCGTCTTCGTTCAGGTCGTTGTCAAAGTACTGCTGCTTTTTGCGGCTCAGGTTCTGGTGCTGTGTTAAGTCGAAATCAGTTCTTGAGTGAATACCTTCTACTTCTTTGAAACCGAACGGGAATTCGAACTCGATGTCCACGGCGGCATTGGCGTAGTGGGCCAGTTTCTCGTGGTCGTGGAAACGGAGTTTTTCGGCGGGCACACCCAAAGCTTCGTGCCAGTTGCGGCGCATGGTTCTCCAGTGCTGGTACCATTCCATTTCGGTGCCAGGGCGTACGAAGAACTGCATCTCCATCTGCTCAAATTCGCGCATTCTGAAGATGAACTGGCGGGCCACAATCTCGTTACGGAACGCTTTACCTATTTGGGCAATTCCGAAAGGCACTTTCATGCGGCCTGATTTCTGCACATTCAAGAAGTTCACGAAGATTCCCTGGGCAGTTTCGGGGCGTAGATAAATGGTGCTGGAGTCCTCGGCTACGGATCCTACCTGTGTGGAGAACATCAGGTTGAATTGGCGTACTTCTGTCCAGTTAGAAGTACCTGATATAGGGCACTTTATGTTTTCTGAGATAATCAATTCCTGTACGCCTTTCAGATCCTCGGCACCCAGCAAACGGCCCATTTCCTGCAGCAATGATTGGGCTTTCTCCACATCGCCGGCTTTCTCGTACTCGGCGGCTTTTTCCTCAATCAGAACATCGGCGCGGTAGCGCTTCTTGGAGTCGAGGTTATCAATCATGGGGTCGTTGAACGAGTCTACGTGGCCCGATGCTTTCCAAGTATTGGGATGCATGAAGATGGCGGCGTCAATGCCCACCACGTTCTGATGCAGTTGGGTCATGCATTTCCACCAAAGCGTTTTGAGGTTGTTTTTCAACTCCACCCCATTTTGCCCGTAATCATACACGGCCTGAAGTCCGTCATAGATCTCGCTGGACGGGAACACGAAGCCGTATTCCTTTGCGTGCGAGATGATATCTTTTAACTGTGCGTTCTCTGTGGTTTTCTCAGTTGTGCTCATGGGCGCAAATATAGAGGTTTCGTTGGCACTTTTGGCAAAACAACGTATGGGTTTGGTTAGAGAGATACCGCCTGCGGGGCGTAAATGTTCTGTCTGGCCCCCTGATTATGAGTGGAGTTAACGCATGCTTCGTACTTTTACTGAGTCTAAAATTGAAGGGGGCAGCATTCCTTAACAATTCGGTAACATTGCAAGGTATTTAAACCCTTAATTTTGGCAGCTTTTTTCTCACCTATAATACATTATGTTTGGACTAGAAACGGATCTTTTGATCTTGCTGGTAATCTGCTTACTGGCCGCGTGTGCATTTGAATTTGTGAACGGTTTCCATGACACGGCTAATGCTGTGGCCACCGTTATCTACACCAACACCTTGCGCCCCTGGGCAGCGGTTGTCTGGTCTGGCTTCTGGAATTTCATTGGCGTTTTTGCCGGCGGTATTGGGGTAGCCATGGGTATTGTGTACCTCTTGCCCATCGAAACGCTTATTGACCAGGACGTCTGGCACGGCATTGCTATGATTGGGGCTTTATTGATAAGCGCCATCATCTGGAACGTGGGTACCTGGTACTACGGTCTTCCTTCTTCCAGCTCGCACACCCTCATCGGCTCTATCCTGGGATTAGGGATCGCCTATTCGCTGCTGCCTTCTACCACTGAGGCTACCTTTGCTTGGTCTGAGGCCACCAAAACCGGGATGTCTCTTCTGGTATCTCCTTTCCTGGGTTTCACGTTGACCGTTTTCCTGATGTTCCTTTTGAAGCGGTTCGTGAAAAACAAGACTATCTTCAAAGAGCCGCACAAACGCAAAGCACCGCCTTTGTGGATCCGTATCATTCTTATTATCACCTGTACCCTGGTATCTTTCTTCCACGGATCAAATGACGGCCAAAAAGGGGTTGGTCTGGTGATGCTGATCTTGATCGCGATTGTGCCTTCTTACTATGCCTTGGACCGGGACAAAGATCCGGCGGGCCTGTTGGGTTCCGTTACGCAGGTTGAGCAGGTATTGACCAAAGTAGACAGCACCGTTCTTTCTGCCACTGATGCCAAGCAATTAAGCCTTTTGAATGCTGAGACACGCGAAATGAGAAGCCTTCTTACCGCTAACCCGTCTACCGAAGCTTTACCTAAAGACAGCCGTTTCCTGCTTCGCCGTGACATCCTTTTGATCACCAAAGGATCTGATAAGTTGATGGAAAGCCAGGATATTACCCTAAGCCAGCGTGACCGCGATCAATTAAAAGCTGGGGTAACCGGCCTGCGCTCTTACACAGACTACGCGCCTAACTGGGTGATCATGATGATTGCGCTTTCATTGGGTATCGGGACTATGATTGGCTGGAAACGCATTGTGAAAACCATTGGCGAGAAAATAGGAAAGGAACACCTTACCTACGCCCAAGGTGCTTCGGCTGAGTTCATGGCCGCCAGCGTAATTGGTTTCTCCACGTTCGTGTTCAAACTTCCGGTGAGTACCACCCACATCCTTTCTTCCGGTATTGCCGGTAGTATGGTGGCCAACCGCGGGATCAAGAACCTGAATGCCGGCACCATCCGGAACATTGCCCTGGCCTGGGTACTGACCCTGCCGGTTTCCATGTTCTTATCCGGAACGTTGTTCCTGATCTTCCGCTGGATGTTTGCCTAAACCACCTTTACCTCAAAATAAAAGAGCCGCTGCAGTGATGTAGCGGCTCTTTTATTTTACCCCGATTTGACCTCAACTGCCTACCTGATCTCTGCTCTCCGTTAAACCTAAAGCTGGTTTAAGGCTGATTTCTGTAAAACAGCTCCCAAATGGAACGGCAATCTGAATCTGTCTGGAGTCTTGGCTTATTTCATCTCTTTTAGCGTTCATCTAAGGCTTCTTGAGCCAAGCTCAAGATGAACCTAAACCCAAATAGGCAATTCGTGAATAGAGGCCCTTCTTAAGGCTGCAGCTTGATCTGGCTAATGAGGCTCGTTATTCCTGGCCCGATGTCTGTACGGTCTTAAAAATGGCTTCTATAAGCCCTTTATTTTAGAGGTTCCACGGGTATTTTCGTGGAACCTCTAAAATGAACCTCTTCAGGATTGCGTATTAAGTGAGAACCGGGCATGTGTTTTGGTATACCCCAGCCATTTTAGGCTTGTTTTTGGTAAAACATTGGCAAAACACCTAGATTGGGAACTGGCTATAAACAGAAAGAACCGCTTTAGGCGGTTCTTTCTGTTTAATAGAGTATGTAGCTATTACTGGTTGATGCCCTTAGCCTTCTTTTGGCCAAAGTACTTCCAGGTTATCGTCCATGTGTACTCCGAAGTTCACCGCCAGTAGCTTGCCTTCTTCAAAGTACAGGTCAATCATCTCGCGCTCGTAAGAAAGGCAGGTCACGTTGTTCTCGATTTTCTCCTTTTCCACGTTCTGCACGCCATTCTGCTTGAACAGATCTTCTACTTCCTGCTGGCTCATTTCAAAGATCTTCTTCCCGAACAATGTTACGTTGGGGTTGGCGGTCTCTATGCAGCTCAGGCGGTAGTCGTCTTCTTTGTCAAAGTAGAACGAGAAGCCGCTGTCCCAGTAGTTCCAGGCCTTGTGCTCAAACTCATCTTCCTCGTCAGACTCTTCTACTTCCTCGGGCTCGCCCATGATCTCCTCCACATCATCCATGCTTAACCCGAAGTGTAAATCGCCAATGCCGTATCCCAGCTTTATCTCATTGTCAAATTGTTCTTTGTCCTGTTCCATAGTTTCAATTGGTTATATGGTTCCGTTTCCGGGTTTATTTTCCTAAAACTACTCAAAAATAGCGGGTCTTCCACAATTGGCCCCTGTTCGGGCCATCTGCGGCAAAACCGCGCCGCGCCCCAGCTCCCCCTTCTCATTCCTGATTTTTCGGCTTTTCCCACTTTTCCACGGAGTCAACTTGATATCTATTATAAAATGATTTTTTAAAAAAAGAATCTTGTTCGTCATTAGGGCTGTGCAGAAGTGGATAAAATTTCTTGTCCCCACGTTTTCCCCGCACTTCTGAAATATCCTCGCAGTAGTCCCATTTATTCCCAAGTCTCTGTGGATTCTTTTACCATCTTTATCAAGCACTTACGGGAGCTTTCCACTTCTTCACACAAAAAGGCGGGGAAAAGGCCCAACGTTTATACTCACGTGCATAACTTTTCGAAAATTCTGTTTTTATGCACGGCCACCCACAATTGCATGTTTGAACGTAGAATCTTCGGTTTTGGGTTTTTGATTTATCAGACTTGCGCCGGTTTTATCCATATTCTTGTCCACAGTTATCCACCCCGTTTCCACGCTAGAACTCTATGACCTGGGATTCAATTTCCCAGTTGGCCCTGAGCTCCCAAATGTCCTTGGGTAAGACTACCGGCTCGGGCAATCGGCGCTCCTTCAGGAGGCCGTTGTCCCATTTTCCGTTGCCGTTCAGGTCTACCAGGATCCTGATCTGATATGACCCCGGCTTGAGATCGTCCCAGAGAATAGTCTTTTGGTTCTTCACTTCCTCCACCACGGCATTCTGGGACAGGAGCTGCACAATGAAGTTCTTCTGGGTAGTTTTCAGGAGTACTTTCAGGCTACCGGCATCCACCTTATCGCTTACCTCCAGGTTCTGCGGCATTTTGCCATAAGGTTCCCCGATGTAAGGCAAGACCTTGGTCGTATCCATGTTCACTTCGATCTCGCGTTTGGCTGCGAGCGGCAACCGGAAAGTGATCTGGGTGGTCTCGGGGTTGAACCGGAACTCTGAGGTGTCTTTGGTGGAGACGGTGGTCACAGAATCCAGCACGAAGGAGAAGGCCCCCACCGGATTCACCACTTTGGTGGGTACCTCAAACTGTACCCTGATCTGCTCGCCGGGTTTCACGGGTGACCCGTTCAATACCGCAAAGCTGTTGTTACGGCGAGGGGACGCTTTCCCGCTGAGGCGCACGGCCACAGTATCCAGGCGGGAGTTGCTGGCGCTATCCTGCACTTCCACGAGCCACTGTTTTTCATCTGGTTTGGCTGGGAACAGGCGCAGGGTTTTCCCGTTGTTGGCTATGAGGTACCTCATGTTAGGATCTTTGTCAGCGGCGGTAACCCTGGCTTGGGCTATTCCCTCATTGTACTCCACCTCATACATGTTCAGGAAACTTCTTCTGGCCACTACGTTGGGCCGGGTCACATCTTGCGTATGCAGGCGCAGCTGAACGCCCTCAACCGAGGGCCGTACTTTGATGGTGTCTGTGGTGTAGGCGATGAATTCATTTTCATTGTCGTACCGCAGGTTGTTGTTGGTTTCAGTTAAGCCGTAGATGAAGTAGTCTCCTTCTTTGATGTTCCTGAAGTTGAAGTTTCCGCTGGAGTCTGTGTTGGTCACGTACAGCGGCCGGCCTTTGGTCACTTGGGAAGTATCCGTTACCGGGTATAAGAGCACGTTCACTTCTTTTGGCGGCGTGTTGCTGAACAGCAGGTTGGCCTTGCCGCTTACCCTCCCCGAGTCTAATAAAGGACCAGTACTGAAAGTGACGACCACGTTGCGGGCCGGGTTTTTCTCCGTGAGATCTGCTAGGCTGTTTCTGAAGTTGAGGCTATAGGTGGTGTTCTCGTCCCAAGGCTTGGAGAAGGTAAGTTCTATGGTCCCGTCTTTAACCCTGCTTTTGTAATTGTTGTCTGTAAACGGCGCGATGATCAATTGCCGGGTGAGGTCTACGGCCTGAATGTTTTCATCGAAGGTCAGGACAATTTCCTCGGGCTTTACATTGGTCTGACCATTCTTAGGGTTACTGGATACTAATTTAGGAGCGGTTACATCTTTGGCTCCCCCCTCAGGACTACTGATGCTGGCGCATCCACTCATGAACAGGGCAAGACCTGTAAGTGCGCTTATAAGCTGCTTTTTCATTTTTAGCTTTAAAATGGAAATGACCTTACAGTGTGAACTGCAAGGTCATTATTCTTAGTGTATGGGGTTATTTTTTCTGGGCGATGAAGATCTGGCTGGAATAAGAATTATCATTCTTGGCTCCATGCAGGTTAGACCTGAAGCCGGTGAAGAACGAGTCCAGCATCTTGGTTTGCCCGTGCTTGTACTTTCCACTGAGGATGCTCACGTAATACGAATCCCACTTCATAGGCAACACTTCCTTCAGATCCAGTTTATGCTTTCGCAGAAGCTTCTGCATGCTGGGTTTGTTGAAGTGGTACAAGTGCCGAGGCACATCATACGCGGCCCAATCGGCCCCGTACTTCTTAGCGTCATAAGAATCAGCATTCGGAACGGCGATAACCACATGACCTCCTTTTTTGGTAGCGTTCACCAGAGCTTTGAGCGTTTCGTTCAGCTGGTGGATGTGCTCCAGTACGTGCCACATGGTGACTACCTCAAACGTTTCCTGGCCAATTTCTTCTAAACTGCCTTGAAACAGTGGCTTGCCAATTTTCTCTTCAGTTTGCTTTCGGGCGACTTCATTAGGTTCTACTCCTTCTACTTGCCAGCCTTGTTTTTGGCAGGCCTGCAGGAAATACCCCACCCCGCAACCGTAATCCAGGATTCTGCCTTTTGCTCCCAGTTTGTTCACCAACTCCACCTTGTTTTTTACCGCCATAGATCTGACTAGACGGTAGGTTTTGTTCAGCAAACCTTTGCTGGTGTCTGAATGGGAAATGTAAGCTTCGGAGGCATAGTACGGGGCTATGCTGTCTTCAGGCGGGCGCGGGTTCGTGAATTTGAGCTGGCAGTTGGTGCACTGCACAATCACGAAACTCTCCTGGCTGACGCTCTTGTCTTGTACTACTAGAAAATTCTTAAACTCTGTTTTTGAACAAATGGGGCAATGGTCTAGCCGTTCGTAGGTCATTCTATTTTCCTAAATATACCATCAGGATAGAGATATCTGCGGGAGATACGCCACTGATGCGCGATGCTTGTCCTAAGGTTTCGGGCTGGATTTTGAAAAGCTTCTCGCGGGCTTCGTTGGAAAGCGCCGTGATGGTTTTGTAGTCCAGCCGGTCTTTGATGCGGTAGTTTTCCAGTTCCTCCATTTTAGAAGCCATCTGGTTTTCTTTCTCAATATAGCTCGCATATTTCAGAAGAATAACCGCCTGCTCCAAGCTATCGGGTAAATATTTGCTCAGGTACAATTTGAGGCTCTCTGATGATTCCACCAGGTGCTCCAATTCTACATTCGGGCGTTTCAGCAGGTTGCCGGCTTTGGCCCGCTCGCTGATAGGCGCGGAGTCCAGAGAAAGCAGCATGGCATTCACTTCTTCCGGCTCAATTCCTTTCTGCTGCAGATATGTGAGCACTTCCTGCGTCTCTTGTCTCTTGCGGTTCACTTTCTGCAGTCGCTCTTCTGAGGCAAGACCCAGTTGGTAGCCTTTCTCTGTGAGGCGAAGATCAGCGTTGTCCTGACGAAGCAAGATGCGGTGCTCCGCACGGGAGGTGAACATCCGGTAAGGTTCGTTTGTGCCCTTGTTTACCAGATCATCGATTAAAACACCTATGTACGCCTCTGATCTTTTTAAGACGAACGGTTCTGAGTTATGCACCTTATTATGGGCGTTAATTCCCGCCATAAGGCCCTGGCAGGCCGCTTCCTCGTATCCGGTGGTACCGTTAATTTGCCCTGCGAAGTAGAGGTTATCCACCAACTTCGTCTCCAGCGTAAGGTTCAATTGGGTAGGTGGGAAGAAGTCATATTCGATGGCATAACCTGGCCGGAACATCTTCGCGTTCTCAAATCCGGGGATCTCGCGGAGGGCTTTGAACTGCACATCCTCTGGCAATGAGCTGGAGAAACCGTTCACGTAAACTTCCACGGTGCTCCATCCTTCCGGTTCCACGAAGATCTGGTGACGGTCGCGTTCCGCGAAGCGGTTGATCTTGTCTTCAATGGATGGGCAGTAACGCGGACCTATCCCCTGGATTCTTCCCTGGAACATGGGCGATTTCTCAAACCCAGTTTTCAGGATCTCATGTACTTTGGAGTTGGTGTAAGTGATATAGCAGCTCCGTTGGTTGGTGAGCGCCGGGGTATCGGTGTAGGAGAACTTGGATGGATTCTCATCTCCTTTTTGCTCTTCCATCACGTCATAGTTCAGGCTGCGGCCGTCTACGCGCGGCGGGGTTCCGGTTTTCATGCGACCAGCCTCAAAGCCCAGCTGCACCAATTGCTCGGTGATTCCTTTCGCGGATTTTTCGGCGGCTCTGCCGCCGCCCAATTTTTTCTCCCCGATATGGATAATGCCGTTCAGGAAAGTACCGTTGGTTAACACCACGGCTTTGGCTCTGATCTCAATGCCTAGGCTGGTTTTCACCCCTACTGCCTGGCCATCTTCCACCAGAATCTTGGAAACCATCTCCTGCCAGAAATCTATGTTAGGTGTTTGCTCCAGGGCCATTCTCCATTCCTCGGCGAAACGCATACGGTCGCTTTGGGCACGCGGGCTCCACATGGCTGGGCCTTTGGACATGTTCAGCATCCGGAACTGGATCATGGTCTTGTCCGTGATAATTCCGCTCATGCCGCCCAAGGCGTCAACTTCTCTTACAATTTGCCCTTTGGCCACGCCGCCCATAGCTGGGTTGCAAGACATTTGGGCAATGGTGTTCATGTTCATGGTTACGAGCAATACCTTCGACCCCATGGTGGCGGCCGCATGTGCTGCTTCGCATCCGGCATGTCCCGCCCCAACTACTATTACATCATAACTTGTGAACATAGTGTGGATTAGTGTGATGTTTCACGTGAAACATTGTTGATAAGTGAGGAAAACTCTAGAAAGAGGTGTTTACAACTTCAGCAGATCTAAACACTCATTTTCCTTGGTTCGCATTAAAGCCTTCTTTTCAGGCGTTTTATCGTCAAAACCAAGCAGGTGGAGCAAGCCATGCGCCATTACCCGGTGGAGCTCTTCTTCTGGGGTAATGTTGAAAGTAGCGGCATTGTCCACAATGCGATCTATACTAATGAAAACATCACCTTCAATAACTCCTTCAAAGTCGGAATTATCAAAGGTGATGACATCAGTGAGCGTATCATGATCGAGGTATTCTACATTCATCTGATGAAGATATTCATCGGAACAAAAAATGTAGTTCAAAGATTCTATTTCGAAGTCATATTTCGAAATTATTTCTGAAAGCCACGTCTTGACCTTCTCTTCATTTTTAACCTCAAATTCTACCTCTTCGGTAAAGAACTCAATGGGTAGTTCCTGCATTCTCAATATTGAAAGTTAAAGAAACGGTGCGGCCGTCATTGCTGAAAGAAACATCGTCGCAGAGGTTACGCATTAAGAAGATACCTCTTCCGCCGGGGTTCTCCAGGTTCTCTGGGGCAGTAGGATCAGATAAGGTCTCTGGGTCAAATCCGTTTCCTTCGTCCTGTACTTCAAAGCGCAGTTGGTTGGGCTCTACAAAAAGAGAAAGATAGACGTTCTTATCTTTATCAAACTTGTTGCCGTGTCTAATGGCGTTGTTCACAGATTCCGTCACGGCAACCATGATATTACCATAGATGTCATCCTCAATCTGAAATTTCTCCCGGGAGTTGTCAATGAAGCTCTCCACGATGCGGATATTCTCAATGATAGAAGGAATCTGAATTTTTACTTGATTCATAATATGTACACTATATCTGAAATGTCTGCAAATCTAATAACCTAATCGCTTAAAATAAGCATCTACTTGCTTTTTATAATAAGGTGTCAAAGCCGGTAGGTTCTGACGGAGCGATTCTGTCTGCTGTTTCTGCCGTTCTTGGTACTTCTGAAGCGATGGCGGAATACGGGCGGGCAATTCCTTGGCGGTATTTGCCTCTCGTTTCTCGTCCAGGTCGCGTTCATTGGCGGCTTTCTCAGCTTGCAGCAAACGAGTCAAAATCTCCTTCTGCCGCATCATGGTCTGCTCTGTAAGACGTTTATTAACGAGATCAGTTTCGGTTTGTTCCATGAGCTTGCTCAAATTACTGAGTTTCTCCCCTCCTTCTTTACCCCCCGGCTGGGTAGGCGAAGGGGCCAGTTCCTTCATGGCATTCCGGAGCATTTCCTGTTGCGCCGCCAAACGGGCCAGTTGCTCTGACAATTGCTGACCACTTTGGCCGCTTTTCTGCAACTGCTGGATCTGCTCATTCAACTGCTGCTGCATCTGCCCCAGGGCACCCGGCTGGTTCTTGCCGTTCTTGCCTTTGCCTTTCTTTTTGCCGGGGCCGGCTTGCTGCATGGCCATCATGGCCTGTTGCATCTGTTGCTGCACATCACTCAGCATCAAGGCCAGGTTGTTCATGGAGGTCATGGCCAATTGCTGATGCTGACCCGTCTTGGGCAGGTTACTGTCCTTGATGGCCTCAGAACTGTTCTGCATTTCCCCTTCCATGGCACCCACCTCGCGGGTCACAAAGGACTGAATCTGCGGCACGCGTTTGGCCAGGGAGAGCAATGAGTCTTCAATGATCTTGGCGTCATCTGAGAGTTTGATTTGCTGTTGGGCCAGCCCGATGAACCTTGGGTCGCTCTGCTGCACGTTCCGGAAGTCCTTCATCAATTTCTCCTGGTCAAAGGACAGTGTTACCAGGTTCTCCAGGATGTCCCGCAGATGGTCCAGGTTCTGCTGGGCCTGCTGCATGTCGCCTTCCATTTCCTGGCTCTCCATCTGCTGCGACATCTGCTTCATCTTCTGCGCCGCCGATTTCTGTGACTGACTCGCTTTCTTGTTCTGGCCTTTCTGCATAGACTCCTGGGCATTCTCCTGCTCCTGCTCAATCTGCTCCTCCATCTTCTCGGTGTCCGGGATATCCTCAGGGTTTTCCAGCTGCTCGTTCATCTTCTCAGCCTCTTTGAGGTCTTCCTGCATCTGTTTGAATTCCTCTTGCAGTTGCTTTTGTTCCTGCTGCAGACCCTGATCGGGCTTGTTGTTCTGCTCACCGGTTTTGTTCGCCAAATCTTCCTGCTTCTTGGCCAGGTCATCCAGCTTCTGTTGGGCGTTGTCAAGTTTCTGCTCTACCTGCAGTTGCTTGAACATCTCCAGTAAACGGTCCAATTCTTTCTGCAGGTTCTCTTCTTTGTTGTTGAGTTTGTCCAGAAGCGGCTGGATCTGTTCTGGCCGAGGTTGTTTCTGTTCCAGCAGTTTCTCCAGTTGCTCATAAAGCTTTTTAGTTTCCTCATCCAGCAGTTGGTCCATCATCTTCTTGAGTTGATCGCGTTTTTCGGCTAGTTTTTCGTTTTGTGGCGAGAAACGCTCCTGCTGCTGGTTCAATTGCTCGTTCATCTTCTGCAGTTGGGCCAGTTCTTCCTGTAGAGCCTTCTTCTTATCGGCGAGTTCCTGCAGGGCTTTTTTATCCTGGTAAGAGAGTTCTTTCTTCAGTTTGGTCTTTTCCTCGTTCTGCTCCAGGGATTTCTTCAACTCCTCGGCCTTGGTAAGCGAAGACTTCATCTGGGACTGCACCTGCTGCGAGGATTCTTCAATGGATTTCTGCACTTCAGACGGGTCTGGGTACTTGAAGATGAAGGTAGAAGTACGGGCGCTTTTTGGTTGGGGCACCTGGTCGTTGTCGGTTACTTGCA
Source organism: Rufibacter aurantiacus (assembly GCF_017916345.1). Lineage (NCBI taxonomy): Bacteria > Pseudomonadati > Bacteroidota > Cytophagia > Cytophagales > Hymenobacteraceae > Rufibacter > Rufibacter aurantiacus. The sequence continues at coordinate 482,906 of NZ_JAFMSV010000004.1, read as the reverse complement.
CGAAGTACTCCAGTCTGTCGCCGGGCTGCAGGTTCAGCGGCTTCAGGTTCATCTGCCGAAAATATGACTGCGTAGCCAAAGAACCGCTGAACGGAATAGAAACCGCTTGGTAGCCTGTGGCAGCTTTGTTTCCTCTGAGTACCCGGTAGTGCAGGGAAAGATTGCTGAAGCCGTAATCATCTGAGATGGTCCCACCTACTACTAAATAAGAGTATAGCACCGAGTCACGGAACTGTTCCAGGGTGATCTCAGGATTACGGTCTGGAATAACAGTGATCTGGTGCGAGATCTGCTCTTTGTTCTCTGAGTAGCGGTTCTTGAGGTGCATGCTGTAGCGTTGGCTTTGCATGAACGTCTTCCGAACCACGTATTCTTCGTCTTCGGTTTGCGCTTTTACTTTCTGGACCGGCACATTAAACTGTAGCCAGAGCGAATCAGCGTTGTCTGCGGCCAGGCGCCAGGTCACTTGCGTTCCCTCGGGGATGGTGAGGTCTCCCGTGTTGTCCAGGATTTCTGAAGGACGTTTAGTGTACGCCGGGTATCTCAGTTGAGCCTTCAACTGCCGAAGCATGGGTCTGGCCACTACGGTTAAGCGGTTTTCATCTGAATAGAAGCCGGCGCCGGTCAACTGGAAATCCACAGACTCCTGCACTTGCTCAAAATCATAGACGTAGGTCTGGTCTTTCAATTTCTTGAGCGGCATCTGCCGGCCGTCAATGACCAGAAACACTTCCTCAGGTATTCGGTTACCTTCAATGTTTACCTTCAGCTGGAAGTCCTCGCCTTTGAAGGCCTGCAAGGAGGAATTCTGGATTTCAAACTGGAAAGGAGCTTTGGGGGCATAATGCCGCTTGAAATGGATAATGCGTTCCGTTCCCTGCACAAATAGAGTCGGGTAAATGAAAGCCAAGACTACCACTAAAGTGAGCGGCAGCAGCAGGTATTTGTAGTAAGAGCGGTTCTGGGTGAATTTAATCCGTTCCGGAAAGCGGTACCCTACCAATTCCTCTGAGCGTTGCTCCACACTGGCGGCCACCAGGTCATTGCCCATGGCTACGTTTTTCAATTGCAGTAGATTGAGCAGGTGGTCCTGTATCTCGGGGAAGTAATGGGAAACCTGTTGGGCGGCCTGCTCATCGGTGAGGAGTTTTTTCAAGTTGGTCAATCCCATAATAGGTGCCCAAAGCCACCTAATCACGGCAAAAGCACTGATGGCCAGAAACGAGAATAGCAGAAAGGCTCGTACCTCCGGCTGGAAATAGAAGAAATACTCCAGAACGGTGATGAGCAGATAAGAAGAAAGCACCAACCCCAACGAGAGTAAAGCACCTTTAAAAAGCAGGTTCAGGTAGAATTTGCGTTTAAACGCCTGAAGCTGCTGTAAAACTGTATCCAAAGAACCGGCAGCCCGCATAAATGAGATAAGATTAGAGTAGCCCGAAACAACGGTACGGGAGAAATGAGTACCAGCCGCTTCCTTTTATTGTCATACGTATTTAATCAGCAGAGTATTAACTCTTTTGCTTACTAATTTATTGTTAATTCTCTGATTTGGGAGCATTCCGCAGGGTTTTTGGGCTATATTCCTCAAATCAGGTGAAAAACGAGACGGCGCAGGAAAATGGTTCCTGTGGATAGGTGGCAGATGGTTTGCCCTGCTCTATAATATAAGGAGCGGCGCTGTCCACAGAAGAAGTAAAACAAAAATGCGTTTCTTGCCTGTTATCAAAGAAACAGACCAGAAACGCATTCATAAGGTAGGAGGATAAAACCTAGTTTTCCACGGGGTGCATCTCCAAAAGAATAGGGCAATGGTCCGAGTGTTTAGCCTCGGGTAAGATAGCCGCCCGCTTCATCAAAGGCTTCAGATGCTCAGAAACCAAGAGGTAATCAATCCGCCAGCCCAGGTTCTTGGCCCGAACATTGGCCCGATAACTCCACCAGGTGTATTGGTGCGGCTCCTGGTTGAAGTGCCGGAACGAATCAATGTAACCATCTTTCAGGAAACTGGAGAACCAGTTCCGTTCCTCGGGCAGGAAGCCGGAGGAATTAGCGTTTGATTTGGGGTTGTGGATATCAATGGCCTGGTGGCAGATGTTGTAGTCGCCGCAGATCACCAAACCGGGCACCGTGTCCTTCAGACCCTGAATGTACTGTTGAAAATCGCGGAGCCACTCCATCTTGAATGCTTGGCGGTGCTCGCCGCTGGAGCCTGAAGGCATGTACACGTTCAACACCGAGTAGCCGTCATAATCTGCCCGGATCACTCGGCCCTCGTGGTCGTACTGCTCAATTCCGCAGCCAATGCACACGTTTTTAGGCTCCTTTTTAGAAAGGATGGCCACGCCGCTGTAGCCTTTCTTGATGGCCGGATGCAGGTACACATGATACCCGATTTCTTCAAAGCAGGCTTTGTCAAACTTAGTCTCGTCGGCTTTGATTTCCTGCAGGCAAAGCACGTCTGGGTTGGCGGCTTTCACCCAATCCAAAAAGCCTTTGGAGATGGCAGACCTAATGCCGTTTACGTTGTAGCTGATAATCTTCATGAATTCATTTCGTCAAAGTACTCCAGGGCGTGCCACTTGAGCATGCGCTCCTGCTCTTTCAGGTTACAGGCCGGCAGCGGCTTCACCGATTTCCAGTGCGGCCAGCCTTCCTGGTCCAGACCTTCCAACTCATAGTAGCCAGACAGACTCAGGAGTTTGCAGGTGGCAATGTGCATCAGGTCCTGCTTCTCTTCTTTGGTGAACTCCCGTATCCCCTGCCCTAGTTCCTGCACGCCAACCAAAAATAGGATGGCATTGAGGTCGGGCTTTTTCCCAAACTGTTTCTTGATGTCCTGCCGCAACGCGGCCCACCTAACATCAAAATCTTCTTCGTTCTCCATAGAATTTCTGTGTGCATAAGTGGTAAAGTGCCGGAGTGGATTTCTCTGCCTTTTCCACCATTTTCTTAACTCGTTTTAGACCTGATTTGATAAAAACAGCCCTAAAACGCTGTTTTAAGTAGATTACGTCTTCTTATCTTCTCTGTGATTAGATGAAGTAAAAAACAGTAATCCACAAGTACAAACAACGGCTTTAGGGCTGTTTTCCCGAAAACAGGACTGAAACAGAAATCGTTCTAGGCTTGGGTCTGGCCTTCGGTTTTCAGTTCTTCCCAGTACTCCACAGCTCTTCTGAAGTGCGGGATCACGATGGAACCACCAATCAGATTGGCGATGGCGAAGACCTCGTACACTTCCTCATCAGAGAGGCCGCACTCAAAGCATTTGCCCAGGTGGTACTTGATGCAGTCGTCGCAACGTAATACCATGGAGCAGGCCAGGCCCAGCATCTCCTTGGTTTTCACGTCCAGCGCACCTTCTGCGTAGGCATTCGTATCTAAGTTGAAAAAGCGTTTGATCACTTTGTTATCCGCCTCCATGATCTTCTCGTTCATGCGGGTGCGGTAGTCGTTGAATTCTGTTACTAAGCTCATTTTATGCGTCATTAAAGGCGGCATACTGCGCCGCTATGTAAAGTTACACCAAAATCCTAAAGTAGTCTATGTTGCCACCGCAGTTGGGCCTCCGTACGCTTTACCACGATTTCCTGGCGCTGCTTTTCCCAGAGGATTGCCGGGCCTGCGGCGGCGATTTAGCCATGGGTGAGGAAATCATCTGCAGCTACTGCCGCATCAAACTTCCGTACACCAATTTTCACCTCTCCCCTACTGACAACCCTTTGCACCAGGTTTTCTGGGGACGGGTTCCCATTCAACTGGCGGCGGCTTACCTTCTCTTCCAGGAGAAAGGACGCGTGCAGCGGCTGCTTCATCAGTTGAAATACAAAGGCCAGGAAGAAGTAGGTGAGTTATTGGGAAGGTGGTTCGGTGCTCAGCTTAAAACGCACGAGGAATTCAGGGCTGTGGAGGTAGTGGTACCCGTACCCATGCACCAAAGCAAAGAGCGGCAACGCGGCTATAACCAAGTCCTGGGTTTTGCGAAGGCGATTGCGGATCACCTGGAAGTACAGTTGGCAACTGACGTCCTCCGGAAAAACCGACTTAGTGCTACCCAGACCACCAAGAACCGGCAAGCCAGATGGGAAGCCATGCAGCAACTATATGCCATCCACAAGCCGGAAGCCATACTGGGGAAACACGTCTTACTCGTAGACGATGTCATTACCACCGGTGCTACCATAGAAGCCTGTGCCCAGGTTCTGCTCAAGTATGGGGCCAGGGCCGTAAGTGTGGCGTCTATTGCTTACACCTTATAAATAGCGTAAAAGAAAATAGTCATAAACAAGAAAGGCCGGATATACCAGCCTTTCTTGTTTATGACTATAAAATGATTTCTTATTTGTTTGAGCCAGTGTTGATCATGGCGCAACGGAAACCAATGGTAGAGGTAGCTGAATCCTGCTCCATGTAACGACGGGTTCCTGGAGACAACCAGTAAGCCACGTCTTTCCAGGAACCACCTTTGTACACGCGCACGGTGTTGGTGATCAGAGACTGGAAGCCGGCTACATCATACATTGAAGAGTCATCCTGCACACCGTTACGACGCACTGGGTTTAGGTCTTCCACATCCTGGAAAGAAAGCGGACGGTACACGTCTTGTACCCACTCGTTCACGTTACCAGCCATGTTGTACAGACCGAAGTCGTTTGGCGGGTAAGCGTACACATACTCAGTGATCATGGCACCGTCGTTCAATGAGCCAGCAATACCGGCGTAGTCACCACGGCCACGTTTGAAGTTAGCCAGGAATTGGCCTTGACCTTTGCCGTAAGGGTTACGCACCTGGTGTCCATCCCAAGGATAGATACGCTTGTTGGTTTGGTTTTCTTCTTCGCTCAATTGGGTTCCAATCAAAGCCTGGGCAGCATATTCCCACTCAGCTTCTGTTGGGAGACGGTAATTGGGCAGAATGGCGCCAGACTCAATTGGAGGAGTTGTGCCTTCAGCTAATTCGCCATCATAGTCAGCAGCCAGGTTTTTGTTTACCATGGCAGTTCTCCAGGTACAGTAATCCTGGGCCTGTAACCAGCTCACCCCTACTACCGGGTAGTAACGGAAACCTGGGTAACGCAGGTAATAGTTTACGTAAGGGTCGTTGAAAGACAATTCACGCTCCCAAACGGTGGTATCTGGCAAAGCCTTGGCGTAGATTTCTTCAGAAGAGTCTTTTCTGATGTAGTGCAGATACTCCAGCCAGTGAATGTTGGCCACCTCTGCTTCATCCATGTAGAAAGACGCCACTGTAACGGTACGCTCAATGTTGTCGCGGGTCATGGCCACATCTTCCTCAGAAGAACCAAGGGTGGTTCTACCGCCTTCAATAAATACCAAACCGGGTCCTTCAGGTACGTCGCTATAGTCGGCTACAGCAAAACCACCTTCTTCATCATCATAGGCAATCCCAGTGGCAGTACTGTTTTTGCCGGGATCCTGGCTAGTGGGACGGTTGTTTTTAGAGCAGGAGGAGAAAACGATTGCTCCCGCCGCCAACACGTACATTAAGTGTTTAGAAACTTTCATAAAATTGGTAAATACCGGTAAGATTGTATTCTTTAGATCAAATGTGGCTTTTAACACGCAATAATATAGAAAATTAGAATGCCGGGCAAGAAATCCGATTGTATTTCTTGTCTGACCCAGACCTTTTAAAAATCTTCAAGTAATCCACTTTCTCAAAGGAAAGAACGAGCTCATGCGTAGGGCCTATGGCAACCGGGCTGGCCGCAAGCGGATGTCGGTAGGCATATCCTATTTTAAATCCTTTATGTGTAACGCCAACTATCCCCTGAATAGTGCTTGCAATTGAAGTATTTTTTGCGCCCGGTAACAAGGTGGTTCCCAACCCTAACGTAACCGGCGTGATATTGGCGTAAATAGTTGCGTCTAAGCGGTTAAAGCTTCGCTGGTGCGTATACGAAATAGTGGGTATAAAGCTGATTTCCTCAAACCTATCCCGGTTGAAATAGCTCCTCACGTAGAACTTGTAACCCGTCTGAAATTGCAGAACCGGAGCCGCTGTACTGGCTGCCATCTCCCCTACTTTGGGATTATTCAAATGGTGCCCCGAGACGCCCAACCAGAACTGCGGCGTGAACAGCAGCAGCCCACCGGATAAAGTTAGGTAAGAGGTTCTGTCCAATCCAAAGGTCTCGGCGGTAGGGTTGGTGACCGTACCGTTGGAGTTTAGCTGGTCTTCAAAGATGAGCCCGTTGGCAGACGGCTTCTGCGACCCGTAACCCACCTGCATGCCGGCACTTAAATCCAATTTGTCCTTTAATTTGGTATGGTAAGCGTACAGCAGGCCAGCCTGTATTTTCTGGTACCCGCCTGCCGGTGCCTTGTCTGCCATGAACGTAGCACCTACTGCATTTTTGTTCTGGGAAAAACGGTACTCCCCGCTGGCCCATTGGGTGCTGTAGCCGCCGTTGACCCCCGTCCATTGTGACCTGTGGCCTGCTGTAATGCTGTAGTCAGACAATAATCCCGTGAAAGCCGGGTTAAGAAAGAGACGGTGCGCATACGGCAGGGTGCTGGTGCTTTCCTGTGCTAAGGCTCCATTGGACAATAAGAGCAAAGAGGAAACCAGTACCCCTGACTTTACCAATCCACCTTGCCACCGGTTGCACCCACGGCACACAAATTGCAGGAACCCATGTAAGCGTATATTCATTTGAAAATACCTAAACTTACAAGCTGAAAACACATCATTAATAACATGAGGAAAGTATTTATAGGTCTGGCAGTATTTATTGTGGTATTGCTGGCCGCGGCTGCTCTCATCCCCATCTTCTTCAAAGATAAGATCAAAGAGCGCCTGGATAAAGAGATTGCCAAAAGTATCAACGCCCGCGTCTTATACGAAACAAATAACGTAAGTCTGTCACTGTTTCGCACATTCCCAGACCTGGGCCTGAGCGTGAAAGAACTCACCATTGTGGGCAAAGATTCTTTCCAGCGCGACACCCTCGCCTACCTGCCTGATTTCAACCTGGGCCTGGACCTGATGAGCGTCATCTCCGGCGACCAGATTGAGATCAACTCGGTGCAGATGAACGAGCCGCGGCTTAAGCTGCTGGTGCTCAAAAGCGGGAGAGCCAACTGGGACATCTTCATCCCAGACACCGCCGCCACCCCAGAAGCCCAGGACACCGCAGATTTCAAAATGGGTATTGAGGAATGGAAAATCAACAACGGCCAGATTGTCTACCAGGACCTGAGCATTCCTTTTGGGGTAAATGCCTACAATGTGCAGCACACCGGTAGCGGTGACCTGGCCAAAGACGTCTTCGATATGGAGACCAAGACCCAGGCCGAGCGCTTCACCATGACCTATGGCGGCGTGAACTACATTGAGAACAAGAAACTGGATGCCGATGTGACCATGGCCATGGACCTGGCCAACATGAAGTACACCTTCAAAGACAACAATTTCCGGATCAATGATTTTGCCCTGGGTATGGCCGGCTCCATTGCCATGCCCACCGATGACATCAACCTTGATTTAACTTTTAAGGCCCTGGAGACCGATTTCAAGAACATCTTCTCCCTGGTGCCCGGCGTGTTCACCGACAAGTTCAAGGACGTAAAAACCGATGGTAAGGTAGCATTCAACGGTTACGTGAAAGGAATCTTCAACGAGGCCTCTATGCCGGGCTTCGGGGTGAACCTGAAAGTGAACAGCGGAACCTTCCAGTACCCAGACCTGCCGCAGGCTGCCAGGAACATCAATATTGACATGAGCGTGAAGAACGCAGACGGCAACATAGACCATACCTTGGTAGACGTGCGCAAACTGCACCTGGACCTGGGCAAGAACCCGGTAGATGGCCGCGTAGTCATTGACGGGTTGGAGCCGATGAAGATAGACGGAAACCTGAAAGCCAAGTTAGACTTAGCCGAAGTAACCAAAGTATTTCCGCTGGAGGGTACTACCCTGCGCGGTTTGCTGGATATAGATGCCAATGCCAAAGGCGTGTACTTCGAAAACCACATGCCCGTGGTTACCGCCGCGCTCAACCTCACCAACGGTTACGTGAAGTCCTCTGAGTTCCCGGCGCCGCTGGAGCAGGTGAACGTCACCTCCACAGTAGTGAACCGCACCGGCAACGCCGCCGATACGGACATTCAGGTTTCCCGCTTCAAGATGCTGCTTGACAAAGAACCGCTGGAAGGCCGCGTGTCCATCAAGAACCTGGCCCAACCCCAGTTCGATGCCGACATCAGAGGCGTGCTGGATCTGACCAAACTCACCAAGATCTTCCCTATTGAAGGCACCACCCTCAGCGGACGTCTGAACGGCAACATCCTGGCCAAAGGCAAGATGACCGACGTAGACGCCGGCAGATACGGCAACGTGCAGGCCAGCGGTACGGTACAGATCACGCAACTGAACTACAAGAGCACCGATCTTCCGCAAGGCATGCGCATCAACTCGGCCAAGGCTACTTTCAACAATGAGAAGGTGGCGCTCCAAGGGCTTGATGGTTTCCTGGGCAAGAGCGATGTGCAGATGGACGGCACCGTCTCTAACTACATGGGCTACCTGTTTTCAGAGAACCAGCCTTTGCGCGGCAATTTCTCCCTGCGGTCCAACAGTTTCAATGTGAACGAATGGATGGTAGATGAGCATACCGGCCAAACGGTGCCCGCCTCAACCCAGCAAGCGCAAGGCGTGGTACAGGTACCAGCCAACCTGGATATGGTGTTGACAACCCAGGCCGGAACCGTTATCTATGATAACCTCAAGCTGCAGAATGTGAAGGGTAAAGTGAGTCTTAAAGACCAGATTGCCAGGCTGGAAGATGTTTCTTTCAACACGTTGGGCGGGCAGTTTTCCACTACCGGTTCCTATGACTCCAGAGACCTTATCCACCCTAAATTCTCCTTCGGGCTGGACATCAAGAACCTTGATTTTCAAGAGTCCTTTAACTCATTTAATACCATTCAGCGCCTTGCGCCCATTGCCAAACTGTTGAAGGGCGAGTTTTCTTCTAAGTTTAATTTCAGTGGAGAACTAGGCAGTGACATGATGCCGGTGATGAGTTCTCTTACAGGAAAAGGCATGATTGAAGTGGTAGAAGCCGTGGTTGCCAACGTGCAAGCGCTAGCCAAAATCAGCCAGCTGACCAACCTGAAGGAAGTGCAGAACTTCACCCTCAAGAACCGGGGCTTCGCCGCTGAGATCGTGGGCGGGAACCTGGTGGTGAAACCGTTTGACTTCGCCGTTGGCGATATCAAAATGACTGTGGGAGGCACCAACAACGTGAGCGGGAAAGTAGACTACGTGGTGGCCATGGATGTTCCTTCCGGTAAGGTAGGCAACGCTTTGGCCGGCAAAATCACCAGCCTCACGGGGGTACAGAGCCTCAACGGTCTGGAGCGCGTGACCCTGCAACTGGGCGTGACCGGAAATTATAATGACCCGGCCGTGGCACTGAAAGGCAGCAGCCTCAAAGCCGAGGCCTCCTCGCTGGTGAAGCAGGTGGTCACCAGCAAACTGGAAGGCGTGAAAGAGAAATACAACGTGAACGTGCCCACGAACAAAGACAGCCTCAAAGTGGAATTGGCCCGAAAGCAGCAGGAAATGGAATTGAAGGCCCGCCAGGAACTGGAGCAGAAGCGCCAGGAAGCGGAGCAAAAGCTCAAAGCCGAGGCCAAGTCAAGGCTGAACAAACTTCTGGCTCCCAGAAAGCCAACTACATCAACACCAGCAGATACCACCAAGAAGCAGTAAGAATAACCATATAAATAGAGCCGTTTTTAGCCCTTTATCTTAAAATAGACTAAAAACGGCTCTATTTTTGTTTGGCAACCTTCCGCAGGCCTTGCGTATAAGGTGGCGGCCGCCAAAACTGGTGGTCTTGTTCCTATTCACCTTTCTATTATGAAAAAACGATTGCTATTTGGAATGCTGTGGACGGCAGCCGTAGGGTTTGCCGCTTGTTCAGATGAAAATGACCCGGCCGGTTCTTCCCGCATGGAGGTACGCCTAACCGATGCTCCCGGGAACTATGAAGAAGTAAACGTGGATATCCGCTCCGTGCAGATCCACCGCGAAGCCAACGATGATGAGGCTGGTTGGGAAACCCTGGAGACCATTCATCCTGGCGTATACAACCTCCTGGACTTCGCCAACGGCCGCGATACATTGCTCGCCAGCGCCAACCTGCCTGCCGGACGTATTTCCCAAATCAGATTAGTATTAGGGAACAACAACACGCTCAAATTGAAAGGTGAGAACACTACCCGTCCGCTTACCACGCCTAGTGGCCAGACCTCGGGCCTTAAACTGCAGATCAACGCAGACCTGGTGGCCGATGTAACCTATAGATTACTGTTAGACTTTGATGCGGCTAAGTCAATTGTTCCACGTGGGAACAGCGGTCAATACAACCTGAAGCCGGTTATCCGCACGTATGCGCAAGCCATTGCGGGTGGTATCAGAGGCACCGTGACCCCAGCCGCCGCCAAGCCCGGCATCCTGGTGATATCCGCGGCCAATGACACCATAGGCGGTTTCACTGATGACGCAGGCCGCTACCTGATCAAGGGCATCCCGGCGGGAACCTACAAAGTGCAGTTCAGCACCACCGCGCCTTACCAGAACAAAGAACTCACCAACATCACGGTCACCAATGAGACCATCACCGATGTTCCGGCGGTAGACCTTAACTAGAAAGAAAAGCAGCAAAAATGAAGAGGGGAGCCCATTATAGGCTCCCCTCTTCATTTTTATATCATGATCTGTTTTCAGGCTCATTTTAAGAAATTAACCTGAAAACAGGATTGGATCAGATCTCCAGGTCCTGGCCGTAGCGAATGCGCACGTAGGTTACGTAGTCTGAGTTGATGGGCTCATGCCCAGCCAGGCGCAGTTCACGAGCTACCTGACCGCGGTGGTAGGTAGCGTGGTTGATGGCGTGGGTAAGGATGTCCTGCACTTTGGTGGAGTATGCTTTCCCCTGGGTGTTGGTGTATTCAATGGTGCGGTTCAGTTCGGCATCATCGGCTTGATCATACAGCTCCGCCAGTTTCGCCGAGGTCTGCTCATGCAATTGGTGCAGCTCAGCCAAGCTATGGCGCTGCAGCACGGTTACCGGGCTATTAGTGCCGGTGATACGGGCAATCCAGATGGCCTGGGCGTTCAGGACGTGGCTGAACATGAGTTGCGCGTAATCAGGGAGGTCTCCCTCAATGCGGTCAAAGCTTTTGAGCACGCGCCAGTTCGCCCAGATGTTGTATTCAGTGAGGTTTCTAAGTACGTCGTTAGTAGTCATGGGTCAGGTAATTAGGGGTACAGGAAGGCTTTCTGCCGCTCCGGTTTGGGCAAAAGTAGTAAACGTGACGGTTAGAAAGAATGTTTACGTATACTTTTGCAGCAGGGCCCACACGTAAGGCAAGAATACCAAAAGCCCCGCCAGAGCCGCGGTAATGGAAGCAATAAGCACCGCGCCCGCCGCAATGTCTTTGGCTTTGCCCGCCAGCGGATGCCGTTCCGGCGACACTAGGTTCACCACCACCTCTAGGGCCGTATTGAAGAGCTCGGCCATCCAGACCAGCCCGATGCAGAAGATGACAATAACCCATTCTACGGTAGTCAGCCCAAAGTAAAACCCGGCCGTCACCGCCGCCCCGGCCGATAGCACGTGCCACCGCAGGTTGATTTCAGACCGGAAAGCCGCCGTGATTCCCTTCAAAGCATACCCGAAACTGTTCAGGCGTCTTCTAAAAAAGGTGGGTTGTTGTGGTTCCATCTTGGGTACTTACGCAAGGCAAGCCGGGCAGGTGCAATTTCTATTCTCCATCACCTGAAGTGAATGAACATCTAACTGCGTTTTAAGGCCATTTACACAAAAATGGCCGCAAAAAAGTGTAGGCTTGCCAATTGACTAAGGAATTGATCATACTTTGATGATGATGTTCTTCCGGTACATGGCATAGAGCAACACCATGAAGAAGAGAATCCAGGTGATGGCCCAGGCCAATGAGGCATTGATGGGGCTCAGGTACGGCGTGTAGAAAGACTCGTAGAGGAATGTCTTGCTGTCTACCTCACCGGCCGGCGTGTCTATCTTGATCATGGACAGGATTCTGGGCAGAAGTCCGGAGAGAAAGAAAACAGTGATGGCATTCACGCCATATACCAGAAACGGTGTGGTGAATCTTCTGTAGCCTTTCACATCAATAAGCCAGTAGCACAGCCCTAAGCCCAGCATAGCTAACCCCGAGGTGTACAGCACAAAGGAACTGGTCCAGATGCTTTTATTGATAGGAAAGTGCAGGTCCCAGATGAGCCCCAGGCAGGTACAGATCACTCCCCATACCATAAGCCAAGCTATTTTGTTTCCGGGATCGTCTTTCTTTTTGAGCCACTGCCCTACCAACACGCCAGATAGTGCGGTAGCCACGGCCGGGAACGTACTTAGAATGCCTTCCGGGTCCCAGACCTTGGTTGATTTCCAAAGGTGGCCAGGTAGCAGTTTGTTGTCCAGCCAGGCGGCCAGATTAGTGGTAGGTTGCAGGTTGGCCTCCCCTATGCCGGGCACCGGGGCAAACATCATCAGGGCCCAATACCCTATCAGTAGAAAAGCGGCAATCAGGATCTGAGTACGGCGCTCAGTTTTAAGGAAGATAATGGCCGCGATGATGAAAACCACCCCAATGCGCGCCAATACTCCCGGTATCCGGACCGTTTCGAAGTCAAATTTGGGAAACAAGGCCAGAAACAAACCCAGGGCAAATAGGGTAAGCCCGCGCCTGATAATCCGGAAGATGGTAGCCGTATGCTGCTCAGGACGCTGTTTGGCGCCGGACAAGGCATAGGCAATAGACACACCCACTATAAAAAGGAAAAACGGAAAAACCAGATCGGTGGGGGTGCATCCGTGCCATTCTGCGTGCTTGAGCGGAGCGTAGATCTTGCCCCAATTGCCCGGGTTATTTACCAGAATCATGCTCAGCACCGTGATTCCCCTGAAAACATCCAGAGACCTGAGCCTTGTTTTATCGAGTTTCGTCAAGGCCTCTTGCGAGATCATTTCCGCTGGCGCCGATGTTGAAGTAGAGATTGTATTCATAGAAGATTATATCAGAGGTGGGAAAACAAGATGTTTAGCTAAGGTGCAGTACCACAGAACTTTGTAAAAGACAAGATAGCAGATTTTGCCAGTTTTACACTAGAAACCCAAGGAAATCTGCGGCCTGAGACCAAGATAGGTGGAAAGGCACTGATTTAAGTATTTAGCTGGGTCCTTTCATTTGTGTTAGTAAATTATTTAAGAAAGTCTTCAATAGTCAAAAATAAAAATTAACACGTGTCGGCTTTAAATTAAAAATACTTACAATTGCTAGTGATGCTTTGCTAGGTTTTTTATAATTTTCCAATCAAATTTCATATAGACTCTACCCTATACTTAGGTAAACTGGTGAAATCACCGTTTTAAGGGCCTTTTCTGAAAAATTCACCCTAAACAAAGCAATTTTTGATGAAAAAAATAAATTGCGGCTTAAAGAAGAGTAAGTTTTTAGCAAATCTATAATTTTGCGCCTGCCTTGCCAATCAGTGGTTTATGCCAAGGTTTACCTACTTACCATCTATCTTCATACATTGATTTATTCACTTTCCCAGAATTCCGCAGATCAACAACAACAATCAGTACACCCCTAAATCCTTATTTATGAGAATAATGTTACGGCTAATTCTATTTGCCCTGTGCATCTGCATTGCGCAGGCGGGTTTTGCCCAAAGCAGAACCATTACCGGAAGGGTCACCTCTTCTGAAGACAACTCCGCCATGCCCGGCGTAAGTGTGGTAGTAAAAGGGTCCTCCAACGGTGTCTCCACCGATGCCGAGGGCAGATACTCTATCCAGGCGGCGCCGGGTAGCGTGTTAGTGTTCAGCTTCATTGGTATGGTTCCGCAGGAGCGCACCATTGGCGTAGACAATACCATCAACATCGCGCTGGTTTCAGATTCCAAGGCTTTGGAGGAAGTGGTAGTAACCGGTTTCAACATTGCCCAGGAGCGGAAGAGCATCAACTATGCCGTGCAAGAGGTAAGCGGTGCGGCCCTGGAAGAGTCTCGTCAGCAGAACGTGGTGAACGCCCTGCAAGGGAAAGTGGCCGGGGTAAATATCACTAGTTCCGGCGGGGGTGCCGGCGAAGGCTCAAGCATCGTGATCAGAGGGGGTTCTTCTATTGACGGTGACAACCAGCCTTTGTTTGTGATTGACGGTATTCCGGTAGACAACTCTTCGTTCCAGGAGTCTACCGCGCCTGGGGCCGGTAGCGGTTTCAACGGGATGTTGGGTCGCTCGGTGGGTGCCTCTAACCGTGCTGGTGACATCAACCCAGATGACATCGCTTCTATTACCGTTCTGAAAGGACCTGCCGCGGCAGCGCTTTATGGTCTGCGTGCCGGTAACGGTGCCGTGATCATCACTACCAAAAAAGGCGTGGCTGGTCAGACCTCTATTACTTACAACGGTCTTTTCTCAATGGACCAGGTAAACAGACTGCCTGAAGTGCAGCAGGTGTACCAGCAGGGAACCAACGGGGTGTTTGACGCTACTACCCGCAGATCTTGGGGACCTAAGTTCCAGGAAGGGCAACCTGTCTACAACAACGTGGAAGATTTCTTCCAGACCGGCTTTAAGATGAACCACAACCTGAGCATCTCGGGTGGCTCAGAGAAAACCAGTTTCTATATCTCCGCAAACCACTTAGACCAGGGTGGGGTGGTGCCTGAGACCGAATATGAGAAGAACTCTGTGCGGGTGTCTGGTACAGCTAAATTCAATGATAAGCTTTCTTTTGACGGATCTGCCAACTACTTGCAGACAAGCGGTAAAAGAGCCTTGCAAGGTCCGGGTCTGTTTGGCGGAACCGGTGGTTTCCTGGTAAGTATCTTTAACTGGCCATTAAACGACAACATGTCTGACTGGCAAAACCCAGACGGTTCACGCCGCAGATTGTTAGAGAGCGTAACCGGTGACATTGACAACCCTTACTTCACGGTTAACAAAAACCCACAGACTGACCGCACGGACCGTATCATCGGGAACGTAGGCATCACCTTAGATCCTACAAAATGGTTAAAGATCAACTACCGCGTTGGTACCGATGTGTACACCGAGCGTACCCAGAGTGTGCGTTCTCCAGGTACTTCTTTGCCTAACAACCAATCTGGTGGTCTGGCCATCTCTGTGAATCAGTTCCAGCAGTACACCTCTAACTTTGTGGTAACCGCCAACAAGAACATCACTGAGAAATTTGGGGTGGGCTTGGTATTGGGTAACACCGTAGAGCAAACCGAGACCAAAGGCGTTGACTACTTAGGTCTGATTTTCCAGAACCCCGAGTTTGTGGGTCTGAACAACACCACCAACCGCAGCGTGATCCAGCGGAACTCTCTGCGTCGTCTGATTGGGGCGTTTGGCCGGGTAAGCTTTGACTATGACAACTTCCTGTTCCTGGAATTGCAGGGCCGTAATGACTGGTCTTCTACCCTTCCGGTGAAAAACCGTTCTTTCGCCTATGGTTCTGCTAGCTTAGGCTACGTGTTCACCGAGCACCTGCCGCTTAGCTCAGGCTCTTTCCTGAAGTTTGGTAAATTCAACATCTCCTACGCGCAGGTAGGTAAAGACTCGCCTCCTTACCGCGTTACTTCTCCGTTGACCAACAACACCTTCCTGGGTGGTGGTTTCCGGAACAACTTCTTCGGTGGTAACCCAGAGCTGAAGCCAGAGACCAAGAACTCCTTTGAGACCGGCCTGGACTTCAACTTCTCTAAAAACAACCTGCGTTTCAACGTTACTTATTATAATGACAGAACCGTTGACCAGATCATTGCGCCGCGTCTGAGCCAGGCTTCTGGTTTCATTCTGCAGTACGTGAACGGCGGAACCGTTGAAAACAAAGGGGTTGAGGCGATCTTGTCAGGAACTGCTATCCAGAAAGGTGGCTTTGCCTGGGATGTAGTAGCCAACTTCTCCCGCAACAGAAGCAAAGTGGTGAGCATCCCTTACCCATTAACCGAGATCTACCAGTCAGATGCCTGGATCGTAGGTTTTGCCAGAGGCGGTGTGTTCCAGGGCGGTTCTTTGAGCGGCCTGAGCGCCATGCAGTATGAGCGTGCCCCAGACGGCCAGATGATCATCAGCGCCGCTGGTTACCCAACCTTTGTGGACCAGAAATTCACGTATGCCGGTGACCGCGCCCCTAACTACACCCTGCAAATCACCAACACCTTCAACTACAACAACCTGTCGCTTTCTTTCCTGACAGATATCCGCAAAGGCGGGGTGGTAGTGAACGGTAACGAGGCTACCCTGGTAAACAGTGGTTTGAGCACCCGTACGTTGGACCGTTACAAGAAAGCTGTGTTCCCAGGCGTAGTAGCCGTGACCGGTGCCGATGGAAAAGTAACCTACGTGCCTAACACCAGAGAAGTAGAGTTGACTGAGAGCTACTACCGTAACATCATGTCTGTGGTAGGTGACGATTTCATTGAAGATGCTTCCTGGATCCGTCTGCGTTACGTGACCCTGGCCTACAAATTGCCTAAATCAGCTTTCGGCCGCATTCCTTTCAAAAACGTGGAACTGAACTTGACGGGCCGTAACCTTGTCCTTTTGACCAAATATTCAGGATCTGACCCAGAAACAGCTTCTGCCGGAGCGGGTGTTCGTGGTGGTGGTTCCGGTGGCTTCGATTACGGAAGCGTACCAGGTACCAAAGGTGTTGACTTCGGCGTGAAATTATCCTTCTAGTTTATTGAGACTCAAATCATGAAAAAATTTATCATAGGTTTTTGCGCAGTGGTAGGCTTAGGGCTTACCTCCTGCGACAACTTTTTGGATGTCAATGAAGATCCAAATAACCCGGTTTCCACTACGCCTAATTACCTGCTGCCAAGCATCATTGGCAACGGCTTGCAGGTGCAGCTTCTGTCTGAGCTGAGAGTGGGCCAGATCACGCAGAACATTGCCGGTAGAACCGCTAACATCACTACTGACCAGTACTTCTTCACGCCAAGTAACTCTACCTCTACCTTCAACAACACCTATTACCTAGTGGGTAGCAACATTGGCCCCATGATGGAGTCAGCGGCGGCTGAGGGTTCTCCTTATTATGTAGGAGCCGGCAAAGCCATGAAAGCGATCATCATGGCCCACCTGACAGATATGCTGGGCGATGTTCCTTACACCGAGGCGTGGCAAGGATACACTAACATTGCGCCTAAGTATGATCCGCAGGAGCAGATCTATTCTACCATCCTTACCTTGTTAGATGAGGCCGAGGTGGAGTTCTCTAAACCAGCCACCGAGAACAAGCGCCCGTTCTATACCGCTAACCCGGTAAGCGGAGACATCCTGTACCAGGGTGATGTAAGCAAATGGATTAAACTGGTGAACTCTATCAAGGCTCGTCAGCTGAACCACTTGACCAAGAAAGCCAATTACAACCCAGATGCCGTTCTGGCCGCCATTGACAAAGGAATCAAATCTAACGCAGATGACGCTATGTTGGGCTACAGACAACCTACCAGTGTGGAGTCTGCCACTACCAGCATCTTCGGGCCTACCAGAGCCAACTTTGCGAGCTACACCTTCGGTAAAATGTTCGTGAACCTGCTGAACGGAGCCACTTTGCTGGGTGATGCCACGGCGGCTGATGATCCTCGTTTCCCTATCATCTCCCCAACCCTGAGCAACGGAGCCGTACCGGGCGCTGGTTCTTCGCCCGCCCTTGCTGCCACTGATATCTATGGCGGTTACTACTCTACTGACAACAGTCCTTTCCCGATGGTGACCAATGCTGAGATGCGTTTCATTGAGGCAGAAGCTGCTTTCCGGAAGGGTGACAAAGCCCGTGCCTTTACCGCTTACAAAGCCGGTATCACTGCGCACATGACCAAGCTGGGAGTAGCTGCGGCTGCCCAGGCTACGTACATGGCCAGCGCGGCCGTAGCCCAGAGCGAGACTACCCTGACCCTGAAGAACATCATGGAGCAGAAGTACATTGCCATGTTCCTGAATCCAGAGTCATGGTCAGACATGCGCAGATTTGATTTCGATCCTACCATCTACCCTGGTTTCCAGATGCCAACCGGCGTGAATGCCCTGCTGAACGGTAAAGTAGTTCGTCGCCTCCCTCCTGCCCAAACTGAGACGCAGTTTAACCCAACTGAAGTAGCCAGAATGGGCTGGGGTGCCCAGGATTACGTGACCATCCCGGTTTGGTGGGATCAGCAATAGTAGGTTGTAGTAAAGGAATTAATCTAAAGAAGATATGAAAAGCATTTTTAATAAATACCTGGCCCTGCCTGCTATAGCTTTCACATGTTTGTCTTTGACATCGTGTGAAGAAGATTACGAGCCACCCTACAAAATCACTGAAGACTCTTTCCAGATTTTCCAAGCTACCGGTACACTGCCGATTGCAGCCAAGTACGCGGCCGGTGAGACCGTGAAAGTGGAGTTGGTGTACAATAAATCTGATGTAAAGGAAATCGTGCTCCTGCAGAAGTTTGATAACCAGGACTCCTCCGTGGTGAGAACACTTCCGGCCCAGGGCGCTTTCTCAAAGATCAAGAGAGCCGATACCCTGGTGGTGGAGTACGTGGTACCTGCAGGCTTAGCTAACAAAGCCACCGTACGGTTAGATGCCAAAGCCATTGGGTTCAACAATGCCTCTAAAACCAGAAGCGCATCTTTCAGAATAGCCGAGGCTACGCCTACCATCAAGATCAAAAGCGTAGCGCACCGTTCTGCCGTGACGGCCGGAGCCAACACCGCCAATGATGTGATCCGTTACGAATTGGTGCTGAACGAGGGTGGCGTAACTTCCGCTACTGCTACTACTTCTGCTTCTGCCATCCTGTTCAAGGACCTGGACAGCTTGAACGTGTACGCTACCGTGGGCACCAACCCAGAGACCAGAATTGACAGAATCGGGTTGACCAAATCTGGCGCCGCGCTTACCAGAAACGTGGATGTGAAGGTTCCGGCCAACGCCGTTGGTCAGGACGTGGTTTTCCGTTTCGAGGCGAAAGCGGTTTCTCCTAAGAACGCTGCTTCTGTTTCTTCGGCACCGGTGAGCATTGTGGCTGCCACTCCTTTCACGGGAACTGCTACCGCTACCATAGGGATCAACGGTGATGCCGCGGCCACTTCCTTCAACTTTGTGGGAAGAGCCAATGTAGGAACCGAGACTGCCACCACAAACAAGGATATCACGGTGACCAGCGTAGGGGGCAACAAGTTTGCGGTAAAAGCCGAGAACAAGACTGCTTTTGTGAAAACCACGGCTACCGTGTACAACAGCGCTACCGTGAACAGCGTGCGCCAGGCGTATTACACTGCTTCTGCGGCCACTCCAAGCCAGGTAGTGACTTCCATTGCTGACCTGGTAGTGGGTGATGTGTACATCGCTAAATTGGTGGATACGAACAACTACGTGATCTTCAAGGTGACCGGCATCAACAGAGCCGGCGCCGATAACCAGACCACCGCAACGTTAGAGTACAAGTACCTGTAACCATAAAGAATAAAAAGAAGGGCCGCACATAAGAGCGGCCCTTCTTTTTTGACCTTACTTAGATAAAAGAGAAAAGCCCTTCCGCAGCAGCAGAAGGGCCTTTCTCTTTAAGGGCTGTTTTTGCCAGAAGAGGCTAAAAACCCGGAATTACTTTTTCAAGCTTCCGATCATGTCCTCCGGACGTACCCACTCGGTGAACTGCTCATCGGTGAGCAAGCCAAGGTCAAGGGCGGCCTGGCGCAGGGTGGTGCCTTCTTTGTGGGCTTTCTTCGCTATTTTAGCCGCGTTGTCATAGCCTACGTGCGGGTTCAGGGCAGTCACCAACATGAGTGAGTTCTCCAGTTGGCGTTTGATCACCTCGTAGTTCGGCTCAATACCTACGGCGCAATGCTTGTCAAAAGAGTCGCAGGCATCAGCTAATAAGCGGGCGCTCATGAGCAGGTTGTAGATCATTACTGGCTTGAACACATTCAACTCGAAATGACCGTTCATCCCTCCTACCGAGATGGCCACGTCGTTCCCGATTACCTGGGCGCACACCATGGTCATGGCCTCGGCTTGGGTTGGGTTCACTTTGCCTGGCATAATAGAAGAACCCGGCTCGTTCTCTGGGATGATGATTTCCCCGATACCGGAACGCGGACCAGAGGCCAGCAAACGGATATCATTGGCAATCTTCATCAGACTCACTGCCAATTGCTTCAAGGCACCGGAAGTCTCCACGATGGCGTCATGGGCAGCCAAAGACTCAAACTTGTTCTCGGCAGTTTTTAAAGGCAAGCCTGAGAACTCAGCGATTTTCTGAGCCACCAGCTCGGCGTAGCCTTGCGGCGTGTTCAAGCCTGTTCCTACGGCAGAACCACCCAAAGCAAGTTCGCTCAGGTGATCTAAGGTATTTCTGAGGGCGCGCATGCCGTGGTCCAGCTGAGACACGTAGCCAGATAGCTCCTGGCCCAGGGTTAAAGGCGTGGCATCCATTAAGTGCGTCCGGCCAATTTTCACCACGTTCATGTACTCCTGTGACTTGGCGTACAGAGTATCGCGCAGTTTCTGCACCATCGGCAGGGTATGCTCAGCCACTACCTTGTAGCCCGCAATGTGCATGGCCGTCGGGAAGGTGTCATTGGAAGACTGCGATTTGTTTACGTCGTCGTTCGGGTGGATTTTCTTTTTCTCGTCCATCAGATCGCCGCCCAGCAACACGTGCGCGCGGTTGGCTACCACTTCGTTCACGTTCATGTTGCTCTGGGTACCAGAACCGGTCTGCCATACTACCAATGGGAACTGATCGGCTAGGTCGCCAGCCAGGATCTCATCGCACACGCGGCCGATGATCTCGGCTTTGTCCTGGGGAAGTACGCCTAATTCGGCGTTGGTGTACGCGGCTGCTTTCTTTAAGATAGCGAAAGCGTCAATCACCTCAGTAGGCATCAACTGGCCCCCGATGGTGAAGTTTTCTTTGGATCGTTGGGTCTGGGCACCCCAGTATTTATCGGCGGGCACCTCTACCGGGCCCATGGTGTCTTTCTCTATGCGTACGCTCATGTCTGTTAGAAAATGGTTAATACTTTAGATAGCTCAAAACTACGCAATTATTCATAAAAACGGGCGACGATCACGCCTCCCGTTTCTGGTCTGTTTTCTAGAAAAGAGCCTTGAAACAGCAGCTTTCTTAAGGGTTATTGCTTCATCTTTTTAAGTTCCTCAAACCTAATGTCCATCAGCGGGTACTTAGCCCAGTCATTGAAGTCAAAATGCCACCATTCATTTTGGAAAACGGTGAAACCGTGGCGCTGCATGGTGTTGATAAGCAAGGCCCGGTTCTTCTTCACCTGCGCAGAGACATGTGGATAATCCGGGTGGGACTGTTTTACTGTGGCATCATACGGCGTGGGCATCTGTAGTTCCTTCCCGTCTTTAAGGGTGATAAGGGTAAGGTCCATGGCACAGCCGCGGTTATGGCGGGAGCCGTCTTTAGGATTAGCCACATAGTCTTTCTTCTTTACTTTTTTGAAGAAAAGCTCCGTGACGTGGTAAGGGCGGTAGCCATCATAAATCTTCAAGCCCAATCCAAGCGGTTTCAGTTCCGCCTGTATCGTTTTCAGGGCATCGGCCACGGGTTTGCGGGCGTAGGCAGTGGCAATGGTATAGACCGGCTCCTTCACCAGATTATCTGCCGTGGCATACTTGATGTCCAGCACCAGCCCCGGTATGTAGGACTGCAGTTCCACCAGTTCCTGGTCTGGGTTCTGTGCTACTAGTTTCTGGTACAAATCGGTGGAAGTCACCACGGGCAGGCCATACTTGTTTTTAGGAATGGAAAGGGTAGCTGGTGCCTGCGCCCAAGTGGAAATGGCGACAAACCAGAAGAGTAAAATGAGGTGCAGTTTTTTCATTTGCGTCTATAAACCACGTACGCCAGAATACCAGATACCAGGAAAGTGAGCAGCCTTAACCATTCAATACGGCCGGTGGTGAAATAGGTAAGACAAAGGGCGGTCCAGGCGAGCAGTGTACCAAGGATAAAGAGAAATAAGATAAGCCTTCTGTTTTTCATGTAGGTGTAGGATGAAGACGGGCACCAGCAGCGGCCAGTCATGACTTTTCTTTTACTATGCCTCAACAACTATTCCCCTGAAAAAACTCATTTATAGCCTCTTTTTATAGAACGAGGATTAAAACGGCAGATGGGTTCAGAGGTAAGAAGCATTAAATATAGATAAATAATAATATTACCGGAGCACGTTTAAGCCGGAGGATTCCTCTTTCTCCCTAACTTCTCTCCGTTGGGTTCATTCAAATGCTTTAACGGTGTTTTCTGGAAAACAGGCCTAAAACAGAAAGGAAACCTGAAATGAAAAGGAAGGTGTTGGCTGTAATAAATACCTATCTTTCCCTACTAATACACCGGCCGCTGTAGGTCTTATCTAAACAAGAGAACAAACCCTTTTCCCTTACCATGAACAGAAGATTAAAAGTAGCTTGCCTTTCTGTGTTGATGGGCAGTATGGCCTTGAGCCCTGCCCAAAGCGTATGGGCGCAGGCCTCCAAGAAACCTGCCGCCAAAACCGCGGCCAAATCTTCCACCGCTACCCCGCAATTCGATCTGAAGTCTGAGAAGTACAAGTTGGCCAACGGACTGGAAGTGGTGTTGCACCAGGACAAATCAGACCCCAAGGTAGCGGTGGCCATCATGTACCACGTAGGCTCTAACCGTGAGAAGCCAGGCCGCACGGGATTCGCACACTTCTTTGAGCACATGCTGTTCCAGAACTCAGAGAACGTGGGCAAGGGCAACTTCATCAAGAACGTGAACCAGATCGGGGGTACGTTCAACGGCGGTACCTTCACCGATGGCACTGTGTATTACGAGGTGGTTCCCAAAGACGCGCTGGAGAGAATCCTTTGGATGGAGTCTGACCGCATGGGCTTTTTCATCAATACTGTGAGTGAGTGGGGCCTGGAGAATGAGAAGCAGGTGGTGAAAAACGAGAAGCGCCAGCGTGTGGATAACCAGCCTTACGGACACACCAACTATGTGATCCTGAAGAACCTGTATCCGGCAAGCCACCCGTATAATTGGGAGGTGATCGGGTCACTGGAAGACCTGCAGAATGCTACGTTAGGCGATGTAAAGGAATTTTATGAACAATGGTACGGTGTGAACAACGCCACGCTGGTACTCACCGGAGACTTTGAATCCGCCGATGCCAAGAAACTGGTAGAGAAGTATTTCGGGGAATTGAAGCCACACGCCCCAGTGAAACCTTTAGCTCCTATGCCGGTGAAACTGGCGGCTACCAAGTCACTTTTCCATGTGGATAACTTCGCCAACCTGCCGGAGCTTACCATGGTGTACCCCACGGTAGAGCAGTACCACAAAGACTCTTACGCCTTGAACATGTTAGGCAGCCTGTTATCTGATGGCAAGAACTCGCCGTTTGAGCGCATCATTGTAGAGGAGAAGAAACTGGCGCCTGGTGCCTCTGCGGGCCAGTCATCAGCCGAGATTGCCGGTACCTTCAGAGTGCGGGTGCGCGCTTTCGATAAGAAGGATCTGGACGAGGTGCAGGCTGCCGTGTTCGCCGCCTTTGACAAGTTTGAGAAAGAAGGCGTGAACGAGAAAGAACTGGAGCGCCTGAAAATCCGCCAGGAAACTGCTTTATACAACGGTATCTCCAGCTTGCTGAACAAGGCCTTTCAATTAGCCCAGTACAATGAGTTTGCCGGTGACCCAAGCTTCGCGAAGAAAGACATCGCCATGACGCAGGCCGTGACCGCACAGGACATCATGAACGTGTACCGCAAGTACATCAAAGGCAAACCCTATGTAGCGACCAGCTTCGTACCGAAAGGCCAGGAAGAGCTGGCGCTGAAAGGTGCCGTGAAAGCCGAGGTAGTGGAGGAGAAAGTAGTGGCCGGCGCCGAAGGAGCCAATACCGGCAAGGAACCGACTACCTTCGTGAAAACGCCGTCTAAAATTGACCGCAGCAAAATGCCGGAGTTGAGCAAGAACTTCAGCTTCAAAGCCCCTGTTATCTGGACCTCGCAGCTCAAAAACGGCATGAAAGTTTACGGCATTGAGCAGAACGAACTGCCGTTGGTGCAGTTTAGCATCCAGATCAAAGGCGGCATGCAGCTGGATGATGCCAAGAAGATAGGCACCGCCTCACTGGTGGACGCCATGCTCATGGAAGGTACCAAAAACAAGACCCCGCAGCAGCTGGAGGAAGCCATTGGGCAATTAGGAGCCTTCGTCAACGTGAATTCATCCTCTGAGGACATCACCATCTCGGGCAACACGCTTTCCCGCAACTTCCCGCAGGTAATGAAACTGGTGGAGGAGATTCTGCTGGAGCCGCGCTGGGACGAAGCCGAGTTTGCCAAAGCCAAGCAGGCGAAACTGAACCAAATAAAGCAGAACCAGGCCAACCCGGGTAGCATCGCCTCGCTGGCCTTCAACAAAGTGTTGTACGGCGAGAACAGCCGCTTTGCCTACCCTACCATCGGGACCATGGAAACGGTGCAGGGCATCACGCTGCAGGACCTGAAGGATTACTACCAGAAAAACTTCTCGCCGAGCATCGCCAGTTTCCAGGTGGCCGGTAACGTGAAACAGGCCGAGGTAGCCAAAGCATTGGCGGGTCTGGAGCAGAAATGGGCCGCTAAAAACGTTAGCTTGCCTACGCCAATCACTGCTACTAATAAACCAGCCGCCCGTCTGTACTTCATAGACCAGCCAGACGCGAAGCAATCAGTGATTTACGCGGGTTACCTGGCCGTGCCAGTGGGCTCCCCAGACTATGCCGCCTTGCAGGCTATCAACCACAAACTGGGCGCCGGCTCGGCCTCTACCCTGTTCAACGTGCTGCGTCTGCAGAAAGGCTACACCTACGGGGCCGGATCGGGCTTCTCGCGCCGACCAACCGCGCCAGGTATATTTGCCGCTTCTTCCAGCGTACGTACCAACGTGACTAGGGAATCCCTGCAGACCCTGGATGAAATCCTGAAAACTTACGGTACTACCTACACCGAGCAGGACCTGGCTACCACTAAAGGCGCTTTGGTCAAAGAGACTGCGTTGAGCTACGAAACCCTGGGCAGCCTGGTAGGCTTGCTGGAAAACATCAGCACCTACAACCTGCCCCTGGATTACCTCAAACAGAACGAATCCGCTATCCAGAACCTGAGCTACACGCAGGCCAAGAGCCTTATCAACAACTACATTGACCCCAACAAAATGGTCTACGTAGTAGTAGGCGACGCCAAAACCCAATTAGCTGGTCTCAAAGACCTGGGCTTGGGAGAGCCGGTAGTATTGCAAAACAAATAAGCCGGAAGAACCTTCTTGCTTATACCAAAAGCCCGTTGCCCACGCAGCGGGCTTTTCTTTTTGGCTTTGTTTCAGGGCTATTTTGGAGGAAATGCCTAAGAAGCGTGAACCCACCCCAACTCCTCTGAGGAGGGGAATCTAGCAATGCGTGAGAAGGTTGTTGAGCCGTAGTTCTGGTTGTTGGTGATAACACCAACAACGGCGAGTGAGGTTGCGAGAGAACGGAAAGAAATGTAGGGGCACCTCTTGTGGGTGCCCCTTTCAGGTAGCGTCTGTCCTTTGCGAAGGAAACCCGCTGGAGACAAGGCATGCCTTGTCTCTACATGATCAGGTACTCCGAGAAGACACCATAACCATCTGTATCCTGCGGCGGGCCGGGGCGAAGGCCTACAGTGAGGCCAAGGCCCGGCCCGCCGCACAGAAGAACAGTTCAGGTGGCAATGGCCTGCGTTGGCAATGCAAAAGATAGCTTTAGCCGGGTGGTACTTTAAGTGAAGCCTCACTGTCCGAGCGTCAGCGAGTTGGAGGCTTCTTGATTCTTTTGGTTACTTTTCTCATCAAGGAGAAAAGTGACAAACGCCCGCAGAGCGCATCTGCAGCCTTGAGGCTTGGTAGAAAGGTAGTAGAAAGTAAAGGCCCAAAAAATGGTTTTGAGGCTAGCACCTCACTGCAGTTGCAAACTGCAGCCCATGCTAGGTCCAAGTCACAGACTTGAACCAGAGAAAGAGAAATTAGAAAAGGAACCACCACCTATACCCATCAAAATGGCAGCAAAATAGAAAAGCGCGGAGAATCAATCACCTTATTCCCTTCAGGCCTATTTTCCAAAAACACGGCAAAAGCCCACCATTACCAAAAGCTTTTATCTAACTCCCCCAAGCGGGAAACCGTACGTTGTGTATAAGCTATCCAAGCCCCATCTTTGCCATTTGTAAGGCGCCTGAGGCGTTGGTTTGCATTGATACCCATGATAAAACAGAATTCATACTTAGTCCTGCTTGCGCTTAGCTTTTTCACGTTGGCCTGTGAGCCGGAAAAACTGGAGCGAGGTAAGGAAATGGCCGTGGAGGCTGAGCGCCACAAAGTGAAGCGGATCACGCAGGAAGACATGGAGAAGCAGGCCTTGCTGGCCGGCGATACCATCATCAGGTTGGTGGAGGGCGCTTTCCTGCAGCTAGCCGAGAGCCAGCCTAAAGAGCAGGCGTTGTTTGTGGCCCAACCAGACAAACTGCCTACAGTTAACAGCATCCTGCAACGCTACAACGCCACCTTAACCCGGCAGAAGTTCAGTTCTGAGAACGAGGCCAAACAGTTCCTGACCCAGAACCAGCTTCTTGCCGAGGGCGGAAAACCGGTGCCCCACGTGGAACTGCAGGTGCGCGAGGGCCTTTTCCAATACCAATGGCCTATTGAGATTAAAAGAAGGAACTGCGCCAGCTGCGATGAGCCCAGCCTCTTGGACTATACCTCCTCCACCCTGGATCAGTTGCGCGTGTTCTCGGCGCAGGGCCAGCCCAACGGCTTTGAGGAAGGACAGGTAAGAGGCATATGGGTTATCTTATTCCCTCGTCAGAAAATCATTGAGCAGATCACGTTGAAGACCAAGCCCTCCCGACGCGGACGGGGCGGGTTCTTCGGGACCAAGCCTGATACTGCCAAATCCGAATAAGAACGATAGTAACCAGTTTCTGCCTCGGTTTCTCTAAAATGAGCCAAAAGCCTTACCTCACCTGGAACGTGGTGGCTAGATGCCCCAGCTTACCGGTAGGAGTCATCCCCTCTAAGACAGCCCGGTAGGTGGTTCTCTGGTCAGCGGTGAAGAAGGTGATCTCGGCTTTACCGGAGGCGTCTGTCTGGATGCTTGGGTTCCAGACAAGCGTGGTGCGCAGGTCTGGCATGACCACGTTGCTGGTGTCTGGCTTATCATAGCGGGGCAGGTAGAATTCACGCGCTTTCTGGAAGTACAGTCCCTGGTAGGTAGCCATGCCCGGCATTTTCCCCGAACCAGCTGGTCTCTCGCTCTTATCAGGTCCTTTCTTGGTGGTGATGGCAATGACTCCGTTCCCACCGCGGGAGCCGTACATGGCTGAGGAAGCCCCCGGTTTCAGGATCTCTATCGCTTCTACCTGGTTGGGGTTCAAAGATTGGACAAAGGAGGCATCTGTCTGGGTGCCGTCTATCAGGAACAGGGGCTGTCCCCCACCCCGCATGCTCACCATGCCGTTGGTAACCTGCAAACCGGCTACCCGGCCCTGCAAGCCCTGGATGATGTCTATGCCGCGCGGAAGTTCAGATCCCCTTAACACGCGATCGGCGGTGGTGTGCAGGCTACCGGCAGCGGGTTTGAACTCCTCCTGTTGTTTCTTGCCGCGCACGTTTACCTGCTGGAGCAAGATGCCGCTCTTACCTGAGAACTGGTCCAGTTTCAGCTGCTCGCGGTTGCGCTGCAGGTAAGCCCAAACCTCGTTGGAATACGGCGCCGGAATAGGCTCATACGGTACTTGCGGGAAGGCTTGGATCTGCGGCAGGTTGTTGTCCAACTCCACAAAGGCGGAAGCCACGCCCTTGGCAGATTGTACCGTAATGCTGGAGGTATCCGGGAAACCGGCCAGGCTGAACTGGAACTTGCCGCGGTCATCGGTCTGGAGTTTGATGGTGGCCATGGGGTTGTTGCCGTTCATGAGCATGATGTCTGAGTAGGCATCCGGCTGACCAGTGATCTTGGTCACCGTGCCGCTCACGTACAGGTCCCTTTCGGCGCGGTACGGCAGCTGCGGGAACTTGTCTTGCAGAATCTCTTTCCAGACAAACCTGCGCCAGCCTTGGGTGAGCAAAAGGTTATCCAGGGCAAGCACCACCTCGGGCGCAGCCGAACTGAAGTAGTAGGAAGGGTCTTCCACGTGCCCTTTCAGATCTGAGCTGAGGAGTAGGTAAGACACCAGATTAGCCACGTGCGGCGAAGGGGTGACGGTTTTCTGGTCGGTGATGGCCAGGGAGAAGTTTCCAGCCACGGGGGCGCCGGTCTCGTCTTTGGCCTGCAGTTGCAGCGTCACTTTCTCGCGGGGTTTGTAGGCGGGCTTGTCTGGGGTGATGGTCATTTGTACCTGCGGAGCGTGGTTTACAAACACCAGGCGCTCGGCCAGGGGCTCACCGGTCTCAGAGAAGACCGTGAACTGCACCAGTCCGGAGGGGAACTTGTTTTTGGGCACTTCCATCTGGAAGACCTCCTGGGCTACTGGGCTGGAGGCTGCGTACAGCACCTCGCCGCGTACCTGTGCCACTAGGTGCAGAGACTTGGGTTTGCCCACGCTGTCCTGTTTAAAGCCCAGGCTGTAGAACTTGACCCTGATGTTAGGCCCCGATTTGCCGTCTACTGAGAAGACGAAGCCTTTTTTCTGCGGCACCGGCAAGGGGTATTCCTTCGCTGCGCCTTTAGGAGAAGTAATGCGGGCCATGTACTGCTGGTTGGCCTCGGGGATGAAGCCCAGGCGGCCCATCCCAAACTTGAGGCTTTTGAAATCAACTACTTTCTGGCCCTGCTGGTTGTAAATGGCGCCTTGCACGTCTTTGCCCACGCCATTGGCATCTACCGCTTTGAAACCTACCATATTCCAGAGACCAGCTACCAGATGGCCACCCTCGGGGAAGAACTGCACATCCAGTTGGTCTTTGGGCGTAGGAATGGCAATGGTGCGGTTGAGGTTGCCGGCCTGTTGCTCTATGGTCAGAAAGAGTTTAGGGCTTGAGGTCTCATTATGGGGCAGAAACAACCGCAGGGAAGATTTACCCTCAGCAGAGGTAGTGGCCTTTTTGGCGGACCCTATTTTGTCAAAGTTGGTGGAGTAGGAAAAAGTGGTCTGGGCCAAAGGCTTTGCCGCGTAGTTCTGCAGGCGCAGGTTCACCAGCACAGAGTCGCCGGAGGGTTGGGGCTTGAAGGTGAAAGCGGTGGTAGTAACTACGTCGTTTTTGCGGGGGCTCCAGACGGTGATGTTTTGGTGAAAGAAATAGGCCTCGTCAAAGTTCTGCATCCAACTGGTGTAGGCGCGCAGCCGGTAAGTGCCCTCGGGCATGTCATCGGGCAGGGAGAAATCGCCGTGGCCTTTGCCTTTGTCCAGTCGCACCACGCTGGTCTTGTAGAACGTGTTGTCTGGGGTGATCAATTCTACGTACAGCACCTTGCTCATGTCGCTGGGCACGTGGTCATGCGCGTTGACCAGGTAAGCCTTGAACCAGATGTCCTCGCCGGCGGCATAGTACGGTTTGTCCAGGTGCAGGTACACTTTCTCCTGCGGGTATTTGTTGTGCAGCGTGGTGAGTTTGGCTACTACCCGGTTAATGACCTCATTCTGCTGCCAGGCCGGCGGCGCAAAGGCTGCCAAAAGGCCCACCATGGCCAGCAGGAGAAAGAAAAAGCTTTTGGGAAAACGGCGAAATGACATACGGCAAGAATGATTAAGGCCCTGAAAAAGCACCAAGACCTGAGTACATCCGGCGCTTTCCAGAGACAACGTAATTTACTTCGGTCTTTTACATAATAAAAGTGACAGGCGTATTTTGGGCTTTATTTCTGAAAAAGAGGGCAAAAGCGTTAAATTTGCGTAAGATTTGAAATTTTAATGTACCTTCATATTTAAACCTATGGCTATTATCCAAGCTACCGATACAGATTTCCAGGATGTGCTCAAGAATAACGAGCGCGTGGTGGTGAAGTATTTCGCCGATTGGTGCGGCAACTGCCGTCTGTTTTCCCCTAAATTCAAGCGCATGTCTGGCAACGAGGAGTTCGCGAACGTGGCTTTTGTGGATGTGAACGCGGAGACCAGCCCCGAGGCCCGCAAACTGGCCGGCGTAACCAACCTGCCTTTCTTCGCGGTATTCAAAAACGGCGAACTGGTAGAAGGCGCTGCCACCAGCAAAGAAGACTTTGTAACCGAAATGGTTCGTAAACTAGCCTAATTTCCCCCATGAAGATACCAGCCATCAAGAAACTGGTGGAAACGCAGACCATTGAGAGCCTGCGCGAAGCCGAGGAGCAACTGATCAACGAAGAAACCCCTGCCTTTGAGATTGAAGGCGCCGACGAAGGCGAGAAACTGACCCACGTGTTTGGCGCCATCTGGATCCTGAACCACATGGGCGACCATAACTCTGATTTCAAGACCGCCCTGCGCGAGTTCACCCAAAAGGTACGTATCTCTATCAGCTAAGACAGAGACGTTGCCGTAAAACCAAAAAAGCCTGCTAAAGATGTTTAGCAGGCTTTTTTTGTTAAAAGAGGTATGAAACGGTTTACCGTAGCTTAGAAAAGAAATCCTCGGCGGTTTTCATGGCTTCCTCCGTACAGATGCCGCGTATGTAGTACAGGAATACACTCCGGAAAACCTCAGAGATGTCAAACCTGTCTGGCGGGAACGTCATTGGGTTCACAACCAGGCCCAATTGCTCCAGCATGATCTTGGTGACCAGCTGAATGTTAAGATCCTGCCGGAATTCCTTTTGCAGCACGCCCTCATTGAGTAGGTCATACAGCAGGTGCGTGGTATAGTCATTGGAGTGGTTCCAGTAAAGAGCCCAGGCGGCGGGGTAGTTCTCCTGGATTTCCATGAGCACGGTAGGCTGCGAGGAGCGCAGCGTGTCCAGGCCCAGTTTCACCACCAGAAGCAGCCGCCGAAGCGGGCTAGGCTCCCCAGCAAAGATACGTTCATGGTCTTTTTTGCGGCTTTCCAGATCATACTGCACCACCTGGGTGACCAAATCTTCCATTCCCTTGAAAAACTCCCGGTACGTGGCCGAGGAGATATCAACACGGTCCAGGATTTCCTGTTCATTCAAATGGGCCACGCCCTCCTGCCTGAAAAGGTTGAGCACTTCCTGTAAAACAGTTTGCTTAAATGTCATCTATAATCTGAAAAATCGGGTTAAAACCAGATAATGGCGCGCAATTCAATGGCTTACGAACCACAAAGATATTGTTTTCTTTCTAGCGGAAATAGGTACTTCCCGCAGAAAGGAGCAAAAAGCCCGGTGGTAGGCTAAAGAGTAAAACTAGAGAAAAAGTTCTCCAGTTCTTTGTTGCCCTTCTCAGTGGAAATGCCTTTGAGGTAATACAGGAAAATGCCCCTGAAAACCTCAGACAGGTTGTAACGGTGGGGCGGGAAAAGGGCCTGGTTCAGCAAGATATTGATCTGTTCCAGCAGTACCTTGGTGACTACCTCAATGTTGAGATCTGGCCGGAAAATCTGTTGCTGAATGCCCTTGTTCAGCAAGTCATGGAAAAGGTAATAAGAATGCATCTGGGCGTGGCGCAGATAAAGGGTCCAGATGCGGGGATAAAGGTATTGGAGCTGGATGAAATAGTTGGGGTTGATCTGCTGCAGCTGTCTCACGTGCTGCTTAATGACCTGCATGATCTTGCCTATGGAATGGTCTACCTCCAGCAGAAGCTTGTCCTGGATCTCTTTCTGCTCAGACAGGTAAAGCTCCACGGCTTGGCGCAGGAAGTCCTCCTTATCGGTGAAAGACTGGTTGAAGTCCTCCACAGATAAACCGAAGTTCTGCATGAGCTGCCGCTCTGTTAAGTCTTTGACACCGTTGGCAGAGAAGGAGCGCATGGCCGTGCGTAAGAGCTCGTCCTTGGTCATTTTCGGGTTCCATTAAGCAGGGGTGGGCTTAACAAATATAGTAAATTTTAGATGAGAACAAAGCTTTAAATAGGGTGGATAAAGGGTTATTTCAGACCACCATTTATTATCCACAAACACTTACATGTTGCTGATATTCAGTAATGGTTGAATTGTTTAAGGCCTCAGGAAAGGAAGAAAAAGGAAGTATTATCAACACCCATTTATAGCCTTGTTTGGCAAAAACAGCCTATAAACCAACGGGATGTTTCAACAGAGACAGTGCTGTTTGCTGATGATGGTAAAGGGCTTTCTTCTTCCGGTACAGGCGCATGTATACCTGGCCTTTCTTTACCTCATGAATCACGACCCAGTGGTGTCTTAACTCGGCCAGTTCGTAGTCATTGAAGCCGTTGAACACATTAGAGTAGAAGATGTAGGTTTGGCGGGTGAGGTCCTTGGCTGGGAACTGCCGGAAGTCATGGGTGAGATCCGTGTCAGCGGGAGCGGCTAGGTTGGGGAAATCGCTGCCCACCTCCTGCCACGGGATCTGCTGGCGGTCTAGATAGGCGATCATCTGGCGGCGCAGTTCAAAGTAGGGCAAGTGGGCCAGTGTGGCATCCCAGCCTTTGGCCACTCGCTCGGGGTAAACCCAGAAGTGCCCGCTTATTAAACTCG
This sequence comes from Rufibacter aurantiacus, assembly GCF_017916345.1. Classification (NCBI taxonomy): domain Bacteria; kingdom Pseudomonadati; phylum Bacteroidota; class Cytophagia; order Cytophagales; family Hymenobacteraceae; genus Rufibacter; species Rufibacter aurantiacus. The sequence continues at coordinate 450,227 of NZ_JAFMSV010000004.1, read as the reverse complement.
CAGCCAGAATTAGGTACACGGTGAGCCCAACCCGCCGCGTCAGGACCTGGTCCAGCAGATGCACCGCCAGCAGCCCTAGCAAGACATACACCACCAGCCAGTACCTATGCCCGATGGGGTTGGTGAACCAGACCAGCACCGCTATCAAGGTCAAGAGCGGGACCAGCAACAGGATGAGCAGTTCCTTCGTGGGTTGGGCAAACTCATTCCTTATCCGCCAGAGCAAAATGAGCCCCGTAAGCCACAGACCCACCCGCCCGAAGTCAATGAGCCGCCAGTTGATCAGGAACAGGTTGCGGGCAAATTCCTGGGCGCTGACAATGCCCGCATACGCGCTCCAGTCTGAGGAAGGCGCGTACCCCACCCACCCGAAGTGCCGGTAATGCAGCCACAGCCAGAGAAGAAGCAGCAAACCCGCGGGCACGTACGGCAGAAGCAATTTGCCCAGCGCTGGTACAGACAGTTTCCCGTATTCCTGCCAAAGCAGAAACAAGTGCGTGAAAAACACCGCCACCAGCATGATCTGGCTCCTGGGCGTATGGATGGCCATGAACCCCAGCGCCACCGCAAGAAGCACCGGCCGATGTTGCAGAATAGCATTGAGGCAGACCAGGTAGAAGAACAGCAGTACAATATCCGGGGCCACCTGCGCGCTTTGGGCCAGTACCGTTGGGTCCAGGAAAATGAGGAGCATGCCCAGGAGAACCCAGGAAGAAGGCAGAAAGCGCCGGGTCAGCAGATACACCTGCCAGACAATACCCAGCAGGAAAGGGAGCATCAAGAAATGGCTCACCGCTACGGATTTCCCAAATAGATGCCACCCGGCCGCCAAATACATCCCGAAGAGCGGCGGGTAGCCCGCCATCTGTTCCGGCACATACAAGGTGGTGAACCTGGTCTGGTAGTACCACTGCCCGTATTTAGAAGCCAGCAGAATACTGTCCCAGAAAAAGCCGTTATCCCGCACATGCCACGTGAGCCACACCATGAGCCCCGCAAAGGGAAGCACCACGGGCAGCGCCTGCCGGACCGATGAAGCAAAAGGCGTTCTCAAGCAGTTTCTGGAAACGGTTTAGGATGACGGACTTTGAAGTTCAGTGTCTGCAAAGAACAACAATTGCCCCAGAAAAACCACCCGTAGCCAAGGTAATCTTCCATAGGGCGGAAACCAGATTTCAGCCTGTTTTCAGAAAAGGAGCTTAAAATGAAAACGCTTGCCTCAGGCCTGCACCTCTGATCTTACCACCGGCACTAAGTCTGCCGCTATTTTGGCCGAGAGCAGGCACAGCGGAATGCCGCCGCCCGGGTGTACGCTGCCGCCTACAAAGTACAGGCCTTTGAGTTTATTGGTGAAGTTAGGATGCCGCAGGAAAGCCGCCATCATGTTATTAGAAGAACTACCGTACAGGGCACCCGCAAAAGAAGACGTATCTGCCTCAATGCCGCGGGGGTCCCAGACCTTCTCCACCGTAATAAGTGCTTCCAGGTCCACACCTAAGGCCTGGCTTACTTTCCTGACCACCTGCTGCCGCGTTTTCCGGATGAGTTCGTTCCAGTCTTGCCCGGCGTTGTGCGGTACGTTCACCATCACAAACCAGTTCTCGTGCCCGGCAGGTGCATCTTCTGGCGTGTATTTGGAGGTGATGTTCACGTACACCGTAGGGTCCTCGGCAATGGTGCCTTTCTGGAAGATGTGCGCAAATTCCTGCTGGTAATCCTGGCTGAAGAAGATGTTGTGCAGGTCTAGCTCAGGGAAAGTGCGCGAAATACCCCAGTAATAGATAAGCGCCGAGCTGCTGCGCGGTTGCCGCAAGGTTCTCTCCGGCGCGGGTTGTTTGGGCAGCAGCTTGCGGTAAGTAGGCACTACGTCCATGTTGCTGACTACTACCTCGGCTTCATACGTACCCTGCGCCGTGCGCACGCCCGTGGCCTTTCCTCCCTGGGTAATGATTTCCGTAACCGGTTCATTGTACCTGAATTGCACGCCTAACTCCTCCCCCAGCCTCACCAGACTCTCCGCGATGGCGTAAATACCACCCTGCGGGTAGAACGCGCCTATGTTGAATTCCAGGTGCGGAATAAGGTTGAGGGTGCCGGGTGCCTGGTAAGGGTCTGAGCCGTTGTAGGTGGCGTATCGGTCCAGAAGTTGCACCAGGCGCGGGTCTGAGAAGGCGCGGGCGTTGGCAGCATGCATGGTAGTGGTGAGGCCCAACTCGGGCAGGGCCGGCAGCGTCTTCAGCACATCGGGGCTGAGGTAGGTATCAAGTTTGTGCAGCGATTTATGCAGGAACGTATTAGCGGTGGCGTGGTACAGGCGGGCCACTTTCTCCAGGTGCCGGTGCAGTTTTTCTTGCGGAATACCCAGTTTGCTCTCTACTTCGCGGGCGAAATCGTCTGCGGCGGCATGGGCGGTGAGGCGCGTTCCGTCGGGCCAGAAGTATTGGGTGACAATGGGCAAGCGCTGGTATTGGAAGTAGTCTTTGGGATTTCGGTTGGCAAGGTTGAACAGGTCGTCTACCAGGTGCGGCAGCGTGAACAACGAGGGGCCGGCATCAAACCTATAGCCACCCGGCAGGGTGAACTGCGTCATTTTCCCCCCGAAGGAGGCGTTCGTTTCCAGCACCGTCACGGCGGACCCTTTCACCGCCAGCCTGATAGCCGCCGCGATGCCCCCAATGCCCGAACCAATTACTACTGCTTTTGCCATATCGCCAATCTACGCAGTTTCGCGCTTTTTCCAGACCATAACCTGTTCCCCGGGCAAAAGGTTGGAAGAATCTCTTTCCAGGCCATTACGTTTCAGGCCCAATTTCCCGAAAACAGCCTCTAAACCCTCCTACCCCACCTTCCCGAAGAACCGGCGGTACACCGGTCCTCTCAAGGAGAACTGCGCATACATGACGGGGTAAAGCAGCAGATCCAGGGGGCGGGAACCGGTGCGGAACTCAATCTGCTCATGGATGATGCTGTACCCTTTCTCCTGGGTGATGAGGTGGCGGTGGCGCCAGAAGGTCAAAGGTGCCGGCAGTTCCTGGCCCTCGTCCACAAACCAGCTTTCCCGCTCGTTTTCCTCCCGCTCGGTGATAAGGCTGGTCCAGCGGCGCCTGATGGGGCCAGCCTGCAGTTCTATCTCCACCCTGTCACCGGGGAAACTTCCATCGAAACGTAAAATTTTTAGCTGGGGGAATGGGGGTGAAAGGGCCCTGAACAGGTCTACTGTAAAACCTTCTAGAATAGCCCGGTGGTGCTGGGCTACCTTGAACTGGAGATGGAGTTTCATGCCGGCAAATTGGTACAGTTACTTAACCTGTTCCCTGCGGCATTGTTCCGGTAAAAGGCCCGCAAAGAAGGAAAGCATTTGTTAAAGTAAGCATCAACCTGTAAAAAGAAAATGAGAATTACGCTTCTGGTGATCATGACGATGATAGTGGTAGGACTGGGCAGCTGTAACCATTCCCGGAACATGTACACCAGCCCTGCTTTTGCTGCGGCGGCCAAACACCATAAAACCATTGCTATCCTTCCCTTTGATGTGCAGGTGGGCCTGCGGCCGAACCAGATGCGCAAACTGACCCCTGAGCAGCTGTACGCGCTGGAGTTGCAGCATGGCAGGGCGGTGCAGAGCGCGTTTCAGATCCATTTTCTCAATAAGGTGAACAAAGACGGAGAAAAGGTAGCCGTGCAGGACGTGAACGTGACCAACACCATCCTGAAAGAGCACGACATCCAACCGGAGGAAATCCCCAACTATCTGCCCGCCGAACTGGCCCAGATGTTGGGCGTGGATGCGGTACTGGTAGGCTCCCTCACCACCGAGAAGCCGGTTTCCACGGCGGTGGCAGCGGCCGTCGCGATCTACACTTTCCTTTATACGCCTTACGTGGGCGGTGCCGGGCCTACCAACTCCGGCAACACCATGATGCGGATCTATGACGGAGCCTCGGGAGATCTGCTGTGGAGCTATGACAAGGCTTTGTCCAGAGGTATTGGCAGCGATACCCACAACATCATCAAAGCCATTACCCGCAAAGCCACCCGGCAAATTCCTTACGCCAAAATGAAGTAGTCTGCAGGGCAAAGTTTTTGCTAAATAAGCTGTTTACTATATAGTAAATAATTAATTAAAATTTGTAAGTTCACCTGAAAACCAGTATTAACCCTTCATTCTAAAAAAACCAATTATCATGAGATCAACTTCATTATTTTTCATCCTGGTGGCCTTGCTGGTAAGCTTGGGTGCCTCTGCCCAAACAAAGGAAATCTACACCAACCCGGCGTTCGCCAGCATTGCCAAATCGCACAAAATGATTGCCATCCTGCCCTTTGACACCAAAATTGGCTTGCGTCCTAACCAGATGAAAAGCATGACGCCAGAGCAGATCAAGGAGATGGAAGTGAAAGAAGGCCTGGCCGTACAGAGCGCCCTACAGACTTATTTTCTGAAAGTGAGCAGCAAGGATGACTACACCATTGGTTTCCAGGATGCAGCCACTACCAACGCCATCCTGCTCAAAAACAACATCACCCCGGAAAATATCAAGAGCTTCACCCCTGCTGAGTTGTCTAAAGTACTGGGCGTGGACGGTATCATCACCGGTACTTTCAGCACCGACAAGCCAATGTCTGACGGTGCGGCCCTGGCCATGACCTTGGCCGTAGGTTTCTCCGGCGCCACCAACTCCGGTAAAACCGCCATCAACATCTATGACGGCGCCTCCGGCGATCTGCTCTGGAAATACGAGAAAAGCCTGTCGCGCAGCTTCGGGAGCGATACCAACTCCATTATCACTACCATTATGCGCAAAGCCTCCAAGAAATTTCCTTATACCAAAAGCTAATCTGAAGGCTTAAGCCGCATCTAAGTTTTAGGCTGACATCGCCCCCTGATACATGGTTATCAGGGGGCGATGCTGTTATAGGGCTGTTTTCCTGAAAGTGGGCCCAAAGCCTCCATGAAGTAAAAAGAGGTATGCCAGGTGGGGTCTATAAATAATGGTATGTTAAATATTTTTAGTAATATTACTAGCCTTCTGCGCCGGAAAAAGGCTGTCTTTTGTATTTATTGATCAAGATTTAATTATACATTCTTACATGAAAAAGATTTTACTTCTCTTGGTAGTGGTGGCGCTCTGCGCTGGCGGGTATTGGTTCTATAACCGGGCAAAAACTGGTCCTGAAGCCTCTATTGTGGAGATAAGGGCAGCGCTGGAAGCCAAAGACATGGAAAAGCTGCAGAAGTACGTAGACTTTAAGCGCACCTCCAGCAGTATTGTAGAGCAGAGCCAGAACATGGTTGTTGATTTATTACCAGAAGAGCTGCAAGGAGCCGCCAACTTGCTCAGAAAAGGACTAAAAGCGAAAAATCAACTGACCTCTGCCGTGCGCAACCAACTCATCCAGAGCGTGGAGACAGTGTCTGGGCAGAAGGTGCCCGAGGTAGCCGATGTGGTTAAGCTGCTGCCGGTGGGCCGCCTGGTGAACGAGAAGATGCTGCCCAAGCTGGAGTTTGAAGGCGTGGACCACATAGACCGCCAGGATTCCATCGCGCTGGTTGGCCTCAAAGTAAGACCCCAGAACAGCAATGAGTCTCTGGTGCTGGAATTGCGCATGCTCCAGAAAGAGGATTACTGGCAGGTGGTTGGGGTGAATAACTTCGGGGAGGTGCTGCCCCAGTTAATCTCCATCGGGAAGAAAAACAAAGACTAGGTTACGGTAGAATAAGCTTTATCGCCGTTTTCCTGAAAACAGGTATAAAACAGTTTCCATAAAGAAAGGAGCACTACTTAGCGGTGGTGCTCCTTTCTGTTTTTTTTAGGGTTGGCCTCTACAAAATAGCTGGACTTGTCCAGGCACGCACTTACCGCTTATACAATGAACAGAGATCTTACCACGGGTATTTTCCTCAGAGCCCACACCGCCAATAAAGAGCTGAACAGAATGACCATCGTGTACCCCACATTCATGCCTAGGGTAGCTGAGAAAGCCATGGGTTTGTAATAGGGCTCCAGAAGCGAACCGATGATGATGTGGATGAAGTAAATGCCCAAAGAGTTCTTGCCAACAAGCGTAACCACTTTCCCCCAAACCCCTCGGTGTCTGTAGGGCAGCACTAGGACGAAAATGGCTACCACGTTGATTAAGGTGAAAATGGTGTCATAGCCAGACCAAACCAGGTCAAGGATGCTGTTCTGCCTCACAGAGGCCAATACGCCATAAGAGAATAGCATGAACATAGAGAGTGGGAGAATAATCCAGGCCAGTGTGCGGTATTTCTTAAGGTGAAGAATCTCTCGCTTGGCAAAAAGCAGTCCGCCCAGGATAAAGTAACCGATGGTATAGCCGTGGATTCCCCTGAAGGGGTTGAACTCACCGAAGTAGTTCACGTCAAAGCCTCTGTTCAGGAATCTTTGGGAGAAGAAACTGGCCGCAGTCAGGAGCATGCCTACAAACGTATTGCCAAACGTGAGCAGCATGACAAAAGCCAGGAAGAAGTAAATGCTTTTGGTGCTGTGCTTGTAGGTGGTAAACAACAGGGGCAAAAAGATATAGATCACCACCAACGCCGGCAAGAACCACAGATGGGTGGTCCAGCCTTCCTTTATCTGCCACACGCTTTTGAGGATCTCCTTCACCGGCAAAGTCTCTCCCCTGATCACCATCAAAGCTGCAAAAGTAATAACCGCCCAAAGTGTGACGAGCAATACCATCCGGATGATCTTAAACGTGTGTCTTCTAAGGTTTAGGGTAGGTTTGTTTAGGAGCAGAGCCCCGTTTATAAAGAAGAAAATAGGCACGCAGGTGCTTAGAACAGAATTAAGGAAGTAATACGCGTACGTGGAAAAGCTGGCATGGTGCAGGAAGTCTATCTCAGTGGTGCTGCAGTGGTAGACCACCACAAAATAGATGGCAATGGTTTTGAGTAAATCAAAGTAATCAAAATTCTCTTTGAGGTGCTTTTCCGTGTATATCCGTTGCCATGGCTTGCCTGCGGTTGTTTCTGCTAACATACTTGTCTAGATAGGTGGACAGCCTACCCGAAGCAGAGCGGCTACACGAAATAGGTAAATATTTTTTCTCCTTTCGTATAGTACGTTATTATTTTGGTACTTTAATATGAAAATTTTAAATTTCTTACTTAAAAAGAAGATTGTAGTGAGCAGGAGGTTTGCTTACGCGTCATAAAAGAACTCCATGGTATACTCATGGTATTCTGGTTGGGTGATTCCGTTTACATAAACCAGATTATGCGCTTGCGTGTACTTTTCTTTGTAAGCCTGGTCTATGAGGGAATTTGTTTGGCTATCCGTCAAAGGCTTACCATTCACCGGAATAATCTTGTCTCCGAACTTCAATTGGCCAATCCCTTCCTCTTTAAAGGCAGTGAACCAGCTTCTATTGCTCTTTGACCAACTTCTGGCAAACACTCTTCCGTTTACTTCTACCATCCAGATGTCTAAGAATCTATGGCCGTCTTTCCCGCCCTTCACCCCTGCTAGTGTATGAGAGGCCAAATAGTCTATGAATTCCTGAGGAAAGGGATGATTTGCCACTTATCTTAATTTGAGTGTTAGAGATTGTAAAAGGCGATATTTTTGCCTAAAGGGATAAATTCTTCGGCTATTATCTAAGTAACTCCCAAATTTAGCAGAACTGAATAATAGAAATCCCTTAGGAAGGTTTATACTTTAATTGAACTCTATTTGCTTGTAAAAGACACTTATATAAGGAAGGTTGTCTCAAGGGCAATTATGTAAATACTACTTAACTTGAATGCTATTGGGTAGGAATAGAACGGTAATATCATTAGCACTTTCTCTGGTGAATTTTTCTATATTCTTGTTCTTTAGAAATAGAGTTCCCACCATTGCCATCCCATCATTATTAGTCATTTCAAATTTATAATGGTCTTCATGTTTGAAACATGAGCTAACCAAAAATTCTTTCTGGTTTCCGTTTATGTCTTCAACTAATTTGCCAGTACCATCACTAAGTATTTGGATATAGAGATTTATTTTTGCCCGATCTGTTCGTAAGCTTTGATCTGAACCAAATATTTCAGAATAGATGTGGGTAAAATAGTACTTCGTTATAAAGTTGGAAACTTGCTTCGTATCCGGATCGACATTAAAGGTGTAAGTACCGCGTTGGGCAAATGAAGAAAAGCTAATTAATACTATACTTATGGTAGTTAAGAGTATTCGTTTCATAATATATTATTTTTATTTCCTTAAGATGCAAACATCTCTTTGAAATAAAAGCGTACTGCTATATAATATTCATGTAAGTAACTTATACTGCCATTTAACAACAATACAATGGATTGTTGTAAGTGATTGTAAAACAGATTTATATCTTAGTTATTGAGAACTTTCCTAAAAAAGCCTCTAAACGCTTAACTCAGCAAACTCTCAATATCCTCTTTGGTGAGGCGTTTGATGACGGCTTCGTCGGTGGAGATGAGGTCTGACACCATCTGGAGTTTCTTGTCTTGCAGGGCCAGGATTTTCTCTTCCACGCTGTTCTTGGTGATGAACTTGTAGGTGAAGACGGTATTCTGCTGCCCGATGCGGTGGGCGCGGTCCACGGCCTGGGCTTCCACGGCGGGGTTCCACCAGGGGTCCAGGATGAACACGTAGTCGGCGGCGGTGAGGTTGAGACCCACGCCCCCGGCTTTGAGGGAGATAAGGAAGACCGGCAGTTTAGGGTCGTTCTGGAAATTAGCTACCTGAGCCTGGCGGTCCTTAGTAGAGCCGTCCAGGTAGGCGTATTTGATCTTACGCTCATCCAGGGCGGCCCGCACAATGTCCAGGTGCTTCACAAACTGACTGAAGATAAGAACCTTATGCCCTTCGTTGACCACGGTTTTGGTCAGGCGCAGCACCTCGCCCAGTTTGCCAGACTCCGCATCAGATTCCGGATCAGCCATGCGGGGGTGATTCGCGATCTGGCGCAGTTTCATGAGGCCCTGCAAGAGCATGAACTGGGACTTGGCCGTGCCCTGCTCCTCAATGTTCTTCAAGATCTTGTTGCGGTAAAAAGACTTGGTCTCCTCATAGGCATGTTCCTGCTCCTCGGTCATCTTGCAGTATGCGATGTGCTCAATCTTCTCGGGCAGTTCCTTGGCTACCTGGCTTTTGTGCCGGCGCAGGATAAACGGCTTGATGAGTGCATGCAGGCGCCGGGTTTTGTGCTCGTCCTTCAGCTTCTCTATAGGCCGAAGGAATTCTTTCTTGAAGAAGTTCTGGGTACCCAGCAAGCCGGGGTTGATGAACGACATCTGGCTCCACAGATCCAAGGTGCTGTTCTCCACGGGTGTACCCGTCAAAATCAGGCGATGTTTGGACTTGAGCTCCCGGATGCTGATAGACGTGTTAGAATTTGGGTTCTTGATGGCTTGGCTCTCATCCAGGATGATATAGTCAAACATGTACTTCTTCAGGATCTCGTGGTCCAGGCGCACAATGCCGTAAGACGTGAGAATAAGGTCATAGTGTTTGAACTGCGCCACGCTTTTGTTCCGGTAGGTGCCGGTGTAAGTGAGAATGCGCAGTTGGGGCGTGAACTTCTGAGCCTCGGCGAGCCAGTTGTAGACCAAAGAGGTAGGCATCACCAGCAGAGAGGCCGTCTGAGCGCCGTTTTCCTTGCGGTGCTGCAGCATAGCCAGCGTCTGCACGGTTTTCCCCAGACCCATGTCATCAGCCAGACATCCCCCAAAATGGTAATCCTGTACAAAATGCAGCCAGTTATAACCTGCCTTCTGGTAAGGGCGCAACTCGCCCTTAAAGCCGGCGGGCAGCGGCCGGTCTTCCACGGCCTCAAACTCGCGGAGCTTCTCCAGTTTGCGGCTCATGGTCACGTGGGCCAGGTTGCCGTTCTGCAGGTCGCTCACCAAAGAGAGATGATGTTTGCGCAGTTTCAGCTCCTCGTCGCCCTCAGAGAAGGCAAACAGCTCCAGGTACTGGGTAAACCATTCCTCGGGAATGATGGCGATCTGGCCGTTGGGCAGCTTGTACTCGCGGCGTTTGGTGAGGATGTGGTTCCTGAGCTTGATGAACGGGATCTCGTAGGGCCCAAACCGCACCGTGCCGTAGATATCGAACCAGTCATTGGTCTCGTTGATACCCACGTTCACACTTGTCTCGCCTATGAAGTAGTTTTTCTCAGACTGGCTCTGTTTGAGCGTAAAGCCCAGTTCTTCCAGGTCCTTGGCGTAGGTGTTCAGCCATCCGAAGGCCTGGGGTTTGTCCATGACCGCTTTGCCGTTCCTTACCTCCAGGCCGCGGTTTGAAAGCTCACGCAGGAAGGAGGTCTCACGGTCCAGGTCACGGTGCAGGCGGTGGAACACGTAGGAATCCGGGGTTTTCTCCACACTCACGCTGATGTTGCGCGCTTCCTGGGTACCTACGGTGTAAGTGCCGTACTTGAAGCTCAGCTGAAAGACGATTTTGTCGCCCTCAGACGGGTTCTTGATCTCCTCTTCTTCCTCGTCTTCGCCAGTAGTAGCGAATAAGGCCGGGGAAGGCTCGGCCACCGCCAGTTCAGAGAACAGGAGCTGTGGCTGCGGCACGTAGCGTTCAGATTTTATATCGAAGCCCTTGGCATAGACGTCAAACTGCTCTACCAGCGGGGCCACAAATTTACGGTAATAGCTTTCCTCCACGTTGCGCGGCACCACAATGAACTTTTTATTGAGGAAAGGCTGCAGCTTTTTGCCGTCTACCTGTTTCTCAAAGCTGTAAAGCACATCGTTGAGCAAAAGCCAGGCGGGCTCTTTGCACACCAGCACCGCGTCTTTGTACTGAAACTCCAGGCGCTCACCTTTGTACTTGATGGTGGGGAAATAATGGGTGTTGTCGTCGTTGCGGCGGAAGTGGAACAGCACGGTGGCTTTCTCAGAGGCCATGTTCAGGCGCTTCCAGGTGGGCTCGCCGTCCTTGCCCATCACAAACACCATCTTGTCCTGCAAGAGCTCCAGAATGCGCGCCATGCGGCTCTGGATGTAATGGTCTATGCTCTCCTGCAGAAGCTTGTCGCCTTTGGCGGGGTCGTAGGTCTTGAAGAAGAAATCTGAGAGGGTGGTTTTCTTCAGGGCGAATCTCTTGAACACCGCATCCTGCTGTATCTGGTCAGTGAGTTCAATCAGCTCAAAGTCCACGTCGTTGAGACGGGAGGCGAACTCATCGGCGTTCTTGCTGGAGATGTTCTGGTGCTGGAGCGTGAGCTGCCGCTTGGAGTTGACCTGCACCACGAAAGACTCAAACAAATAGCCCAGGTATTCATGCTCAAAGAGAGAATAGATTACTTGAAACGGCTGTGTTGTGTATACTTTCATGGCAGAGGCTTCCAATCCCAATATTGAAAGTACAACAAAATCTTTTTTTACCCGCAGAAAAAGGCAGAAATTTTAGCAAATTACCATCTTTTAAGTAATGACAATCCTATTTTAGAGTCATTTTCTTAAAATTTTGCAGATAACAAACGTTAGGAAATCAGGGGATTGGGCCCAATTGTTTAGGGGCTGTTTTCAAAAAAGAGGTCCTAAACCGATCAAAGGTTCTCCCTGATGGTAAGGGCGGCGGCGCGGCGGGCCGGCCGGATAGACACCAGGAACGTGATGAGGATAATGGCCGCTGCGGTAAGCAGGAAGTCTGTAGGCCGCATCAGCACGGGGTACGCCTCCACCACCGAGGTACTCATGCCCATGGAAACCCACCCGAACGTCTGCTGCAGCCAGCAGATGGTACCACCCACCACTAAGCCCACAACGGCCCCGGTAAACGCCACAATAGCGCCCTCCAGCAGGAATACCTTTCTGATGGTGCCCGGGTCGGCGCCCAGCGAGGCCAGGATGGCAATGTCTTTCTGCTTGTCCAAGACCAGCATGGAGAGCGAGAAGAAGATGTTAATGGAGGCAATGAGCAGCACAAACGTGAAAGTGACAAACACAAACAGCTTCTCCACTTTCACGGCCCTGAGCAGGCTCACATGCTGTTCTTCGCTGTCTTGCACGTTGAAATCCTTGCCCAGCAGTTTCTGCAAGTCAGACTTTACCTGGTCAATGTTGTCCAGGTTATCGGTTTTGATCTCCAGTGAGGTGCGCTTGTTGCCGTAGCTCAGCAACTCCTCCGCGAAGGCCAGCGGCACAAACACGTATTGGTCATCGTACTGCCGCTCAATGGCGAAGATGCCGCCCGCCTGGATGCCAAGCTGCCGGAAAGCATTCTCTGGGTTGATGATGGTTTTCTTTCCAGCTTTGGGATACAGGAACTGCAACGGCGAAAAAGGGTTCTCTGGCCTGATGGAGAGCTGGTACTGCACGCCCCGGCCAATGAGGGCAAACTGCTGGTTTCCGCGTTTGAGGTGGTAGTCGCCGTCTACTATAGCTGAGTCAATCTGGTTCTGCTGAAAAAAATTATCCGTCACGCCTTTCACCTTCACCACCATCTGGCGGTCGTTGTAGCGGAGCAGGGCGTTGTCTTCTATTACCTCGGTGAGCAGGGCCACGCCCGGCGTCTTTCGGATTCTATCCAGGAACTGGGCGTTCGTCTCAAAGGATTTGCCCTCCACGGCCGTGATCTTGATCTCGGGGTCAAACTTGCCGTACAGCGAGCGGATGAGGTCTTCCAGGCCGTTGAACACCGAGAGCACCACAATGAGCGCCATGGTGCCCACCCCCACGCCAATCATGGCAATGATGGAGATGATATTGATGATGTTGCGCTTCTTCTTGGAGAAAAAGTACCGCCGGGCGATAAAAAGGGCAACGTTCATCTTTGGGTAAATGCGTGGATTAGTGAATGAGAGATTAAGTGAAGGAGTGATGGAAAGAATGGGTAAGACTCATCCATCACTCAGGTCACCTTTACTGTTCTGTGGCAAAAGGGTTATGTTTTCTTCTAGGCCGGTATCCGTTTCAGGGATATTTCTGTAAAAAGAGGGCCAGATTACAGCTCCTTCACGGGTTGCCCCTGAACGGCTTTCTGCATGCAAACGCTGCTTTCTATGTTCTCGTATTGCCCGAAATTGGGAATGACCTTGAAATTGCTCTTGGTGTACAGCCTGATGGCCTCCGGCTGCGCTTTGCCGGTCTCCAGGATCAGCGTTGAGTAGTCCAACTCGGCGGCCCAGCACTCAAGTTCCGCCAGGATTTTCCCGGCAATGCCCTGCCCCCTGAACTCAGGCAGCACAAACATCCTTTTCACCTCCACGGTGTCCTGGGAGTAGGCTTTAATGGCCCCGCAACCTACCGGCACCTCATGCAGGTACGCCACCACCACGTGTTTGATGGCCGTGATTTTATTGAATTGTGCAAAAAACGAGTGGTCGTCCCCGTCCCGCACGTGAAGATCGGCATCTAAAAGGGAAACAAGCTCTACAAAATCCGGGTTGGTTGAATCTGTCCTGACTAACTCAATCATCTTGGAGGTTTATAAGGAATAGCAGAGATATACAGGTGAAGTTAGCAGTTCTTGGCAGATTGTCAAAGCCCGGAAGGCGACGCCTGTTTTGGGGCCGTTTTCAATAAAATAGCTCCAAAACAGTGAGACTTCGTCTTTGTATCTTCCAATAAGCTAACTAATTGCCTGCTTTCGCTATTTCCAGGCTTTCACAATAAGGCCGGTACCGGTGGGGTGCTTGCCGTTGGTGTCCAGCCAGTTCAACAAGAGGCAGAACGGATACACCACCAGGTAGTAAAACGGCAGGATGATAAAGAACAGCTTGCTGGCTCCCAGCATTAAAATAGGGTACTTCATGCTCAGGCGCCAGGAGATCTTGCCGGGTGCGCCGTAAGAGTAATGCGCCTCAGTGCGGCTGAAACCGGCGCTCTTCAGTTTCTGCTGTATTTCCTGGATGTTGTAGCCGTCGCGGACGTGTTCCTCAATAAAGGAGCTCTCATCGTCGCCGTGTACGTCTGAACCACCTTGATCCGATGGCGTGGAGATGAGCACCATGCCGCCCGGCCGCAGAGACGCGTGGAAGTTTTTGAACACCTCCACGTCTTCCAGGATGTGCTCCATTACGTCTACACTCAGCACCAGGTCAAAGGCCTGCGGCTCCCGGTAGGTAACCAGGTCCTCTTTCCGGAACATCACGTTGTGGCGGCCTATCTTCTGGAAGAAATTGCTGCAATCCGCTATCTGCTCGTCTTTCACATCCACGGCCAGGATACGCCAGTTGGCCCCCAAACCCGAGAGATAGTAGCTGTACTGCCCGAAGCCCGAGCCGGCGTCCAGGATCTGCACGGGCTGCTGGCGTTTGCCTTTGGCCCAGGCCCGCAGCTCTTTATGGATGTGCCACGTACGCAGCAGAAGCAGGTCTAAAAGGTTGTAAAAAAGCTTGCGCAGGAAAGGGGTCTTGTTGAAGGCCTCGCCCAGAACGCGTTTAATTGGATCGTACTGCATGGGTGGGTTTAGTAGCTGGCTTGGAGAACGGGTAACGGATTAGCGCCCGTCGGCGTCTTCCTCATCGTCTTCGCCATCTTCGTCAGATAGGTAGTAGTCTTCTTCGGTGCGGAAGGGATTGGTTGGGTCTTCTTTTGACTCGGACGGGATATCCAGCTCAGAGATGATCTTGTCCATTTTGGCGGCGTACTCGGCGGTATCGTCCAGGTAGAAGATCAGCTCCGGGATCACGCGCACCTGGTTCTTGATGCGCTTGGCCAGTTCGTGCCTGATGGTCTTGGTATGTACTTTTATCTCATTGAGCAGATTGCGCCCGTTAGGGTTAAGCAGCAGGCTCAGATGCACTTTTGCCACACCCAGATCTGGAGACACGGCTACCCCGCTCACCGATATGTAGGTGCTCTGAAACAGGTGGGAAACATCGCGCTGGAAGATCTCAGCAAGCTCCTTCTGAATCAGTCTGGCGAATTTTTGTTGGCGTTTACTTTCCATGGTTCCGCAAATATCGTATTAATTTCACATTTTTACCCCACAAACCGTCCTCCTCTTTGCCGCAAGGTCAGAGCGAAGGCTAAGCCGCGCATTGCTTGATACGATTCTTCCGCAGTTTGTTTCCGTCCAGGTGGGTGGTGTTGGTACTGCTGTTTCTCCTCATCCGGCTTCCATTGCTCATTTTTGGGCTCCCTGCTACCCTCTCAGAGCTGCACCACGTGCTTCTGGGAGAGCGCCTGCACGCCGGTTTTACCCTCTACCAGGATGTCTATGACACCACGGCCCCGCTCTCAGCGGCCGTGTACTGGTTTCTGGACATGGTAGCCCCGCGCTCTTATCTGATGCACCGCCTCCTGGCCACTTTCCTGATAGGTTATCAGGCTTTCCTGCTTAACTATGTCTTTAACCGCAACCAGGTGCACCCCTATAGGTCTTACGTGCCGGCCTTGCTCTACATGCTGTTCGGGAGTATTTTCTTTGAGCTGGATGTGCTTTCGCCGCTGCTGCTGGGCCATACGTTCGTGATCCTGGCCGTGTACAGCCTTACGGCTATCTCCAAAGAGGCCGCCAACGCCCGCCGTCTGTTCAAAGCCGGCTTCATGCTGGGGCTGGCCGCGCTGTGTTACCTGCCCTTCGTATGGTTTCTGTTTTTAGGCTTCTTCGCGATCATCTACTTCGCCTCTGGGGCCTTCCGAAGCACGTTGCTGATGCTAACGGGCTTTGTGTTCCCGTTCACGGTGGTGCTCACCTATTTCCTGTACCAGAATTCCCTGGGGCCTTTCCTGGAGCAGGGCCTGACCTGGTCCTGGCAATTTTCCTTTGATTTTGGGTTACCCATGGCGCAGGTCATGACCGTGGCGGCGCTTCCGTTGGGTATTCTGGTGTTGTCTTTCCTTAGTCTGCCGCTGGTCACGCTGGGACCCAATTACCAGGCGCGTTTCCTGCAGATCATGCTCATCTGGACCATTGTGGTGGTGCTGGTGCTGTTGAATGGCCACGATGCCTCGGCCAAAGGCCTGGTGCTACTATTGCCGCTCATCTCCTACTTCGGGATCTTTCTCTTCAGTTGGTGGGGAAGCCGTCTCTGGATTGCCGAGCTCCTTTTCCTGGTGGTGGTTGCTGCCGTGGTGGCCGTGCGTTACAATCCGCTGGGGCTGGTGTACCCCGCCCTCCGCTTGCAGCCTGAACTGGTACAGGTACGGGAGGCGCCCAAATACCAGCAGGTAAAAGGGCAGCAACTCCTGGTCTTAGGCCCAGATCTCAACTATTACCAGAACAACAGCATGGGCTCTCCCTACCTGCGCTGGGACCTGGCCAAACCGTACTTCGGGCGCCTGAGCCACTATGATGCGTTGTTCACCATCCTGCAGGACCTCCGGCAGAACCCTCCTGCCTACATCATAGACCAACAGAGCCTCATGCCCGAGCTGCAATACAAGCTGCCCTTGGTGTTCCAACGCTACGAAAAAGTAGAAAACGGCCCCATTTACCGTAGGGTGCGGTAAGTTTCAGGTGTGGGTTCTGGATTGCGGCTTTTGGGATGTTTTTTGGAAATCGGGCTTGAAACAGGAACCCACCCCTACCCCTCCAAGGAGGGGATTCTCCGGTTGTTGGCGCAGTAGCTTTGGGCAACCGTATGTATGCGGTATTCTCCAAAACGGGATGTAGGGGCAATCCATTGTGGTTGCCCTTTTCAGTTTCAGGTGAGGCTATCGCTATTTCTTGCTGGTAACTGTTTTCCAATTCTCAGCTTTCTGATTCAGGCTCCTTTTTCAGAAAATAGCCCTGAAACAGCAAGGGCGTCTACAAGAGGCGTCCCTACAATTCAATCAATATTTTCAGACTCAGGACTCTGAACTTAAGACTCAGAACTCGCGCGATGCGCCGCTAAGCGCAGGCAATCTTGTCTACGCGGGTCTGGTGACGTCCACCCTCAAACGGAGTGGTTAAAAAGGCTTCCACCATCTCGCGGGCTACTTCTTCACTCACGAATCTGGCAGGCACGCAGAGTACGTTGGCATTGTTGTGGGAACGGGCCAGCTCGGCGAGTTCTTTTTGCCAGCATAGGGCTGCCCTGATGCCAGCGTGTTTGTTTGCGGTGATGGCTACGCCGTTGCCGCTGCCGCAGAGCAGGATGCCCAGTTCGTATTCTTTGTTTTCCACCGCCGTGGACAGCGGGTGCACGTAGTCTGGATAGTCCACAGAGGCCTCTGAGAATGGTCCGAAGTCCTTCACCTCGTGACCCAGTGCCTCCAGTTGCTCTTTCACCATCCCTTTGTATTGGTATCCGGCGTGGTCGCCGCCTAGTGCTATTTTCATCTTAGTCTTTCTTTAAGAAGTAGCTTGTTGGTTCAATTTTGCCAAATCGCGGCGGCGCACCCACCAGGAGATGTTGATACTCACCTCGTAGAGCAGCAGCAGCGGAATGCCCATCAAAGTCATACTCAGCACATCCGGCGGCGACAAGATGGCCGCCACGAAGGCAATTACCACAATGGCGTGCTTGCGGTAGATGCGCATGAGCTCCGGAGACACAATACCCGCCCGTGACAGAAAATACACAATCATGGGCAACTCAAACATGATTCCGCAGGACAACACCAGCGTAACCAGCGTAGAGATGTAAGACGATAAATCGAACTCATTGGCGATACTTGGGTCTACCTGGTACGAGGCCAAAAAGTTGATGGAGAGCGGCGATACAATAAAATACCCAAACAAGGACCCTAGCAGAAACAGGAATGACACGAAGAACACCGCTCCTCTGGAGTTCTCGCGCTCATTGGGGTACAGACCTGGTTTAATGAAGCTCCAGATTTCCCAGAACAGGTACGGGAAGCCCAGCAGCAACCCAATCACGAACGAACTGGTAAGGTGCATGGTGAACTGCGAGGAAAGTTCGCGGCTCTGCAGCGTGAAATCCAGCTTGTTGATGCACAGGCCCGGCGAGCTGATGGCCGCGCCTACCTCGCAGAGTTTCCTGTAAGTGAAAAAATCGGTACGCGATGGACCCAGGATAATGTCATGGAAGACAATCTCCTTGTTGGCCATGGCAATGCCCGTGAACACCACTACAGCCGCGGCCGAACGGATCAAATGCCACCTGAGAATCTCCAGGTGGTCCAAAAAGGTCATTTCATGCTCTTCTCCGCTGTGCGCTGCCACCTCTCCGGAACGTTGTGCCATTGGTATTTTAATGTTTTACAAATAGGCAGGAGTGTTAACCCTCTAAGTTTCGCGGGGTTTATGGGTCGTTTTCCAAGAAACCCCGCGAAAAGTCTTGTGTCTAATGTCTTGCTACCTGTGTCTGATTACTTAGTAACTGAACAACGGGAATTGTTGCATCCAATTGTTGATTTCTTTTCTGGTATCTGCCAGGATGGTCTCGTTGTCATGGTTCATGAGCACGCGGTCAATGTAGTCCACAATGCGGTCCATTTCTTGTTCCTTCAGTCCCCGGGTAGTTACGGCGGCGGAGCCGATTCGGATTCCGGAGGTCACAAAAGGAGATTTATCGTCAAACGGCACCATGTTCTTGTTGATGGTGATGTCGGCCTTGATCAACGTGTTTTCGGCCAGTTTCCCTGTAAGGTCTTTTGAACGAAGGTCAATCAGCATCAGATGGTTATCGGTGCCCGAGGAGATGATTTTGTATCCGCGGTCTACGAACGATTTGGCCAAAACCTGCGCATTGCGCTGTACCTGGGCCGTGTATTCTTTGTAAGAAGGCGATAGCGCCTCAAAGAACGCCACCGCCTTGGCCGCGATCACGTGCTCCAACGGTCCGCCCTGCGTGCCTGGGAATACGCCGCTGTCCAGCAGAGAAGACATCATGCGCAACTCGCCCTTAGGGGTTTTCAGCCCGAATGGGTTCTCGAAGTCTTTCCGCATCATGATCATGCCGCCGCGTGGCCCACGAAGAGTCTTGTGGGTAGTGGTGGTCACGATGTGGCAGTGCTCAAACGGATCGTTCAACAGGCCGGTGGCGATCAGACCTGCCGGGTGTGAGATATCGGCCAGAACCAGCGCACCTACCGCATCGGCGGCCTCGCGCAGGGCTTTGTAGTTCCAGTCGCGGGAATACGCCGAGGCGCCACAGATGATCAGTTTCGGTTTTTCGCGCTCGGCTACTTCCCGTACTTTGGTCCAGTCAATCTCACCGGTCTCCGGCTCCACGCCATAGAAAGACGGTTTATACAGTTTCCCGGAGAAGTTCACCAAAGAACCATGCGTCAAGTGCCCGCCGTGTGATAAATCGAAGCCCAGGATCTTGTCGCCGGGGTTCAGCACCGCCAGCATCACCGCCGCATTGGCCTGCGCGCCGGAGTGCGGCTGCACATTCACCCATTCAGCCCCAAATAGTTGCTTCGCGCGGTCAATAGCCAGCTGCTCAGACTGGTCCACAATCTCGCAGCCACCGTAGTAGCGCTTGGCCGGCAGACCCTCGGCATATTTATTCGTCAGCACACTGCCCATGGCCTCCATCACCTGCTCTGAAACAAAGTTCTCAGAGGCGATGAGTTCTATGCCGTGCAGCTGGCGCTGGTGCTCTTTCTGGATAAGATCAAAGATTTGGGAATCGCGTTGCATTTGAATTCTGTTAGTGGGTGCCCAAAAGTACGGCCATTGTAGCAAATAACCAATGGTTTAGCCCGCCAAGGCGCAAGAGAAAGCCGTCTTTGAGTTTTAGAGCCGTTTTCCGGAAAACAAACAAAAAACCCTCAGGCACTGCCTGAGGGTTTTCTGGGTGAATAGATGATGTACTGCTTATTGTTTGATGAGGCGCTGAGAAAGACGCTCGCCGTCCAGTTCAGTTACCAACAGGTAAATCCCTGATTTCACTTTGGCGCCCATCACCAACTCTGCCTCAGAAGTGCCTTTAGCCACTTTGATTTTCTTCTCCAAAGCAACGTTGCCCTGCTCGGTCATGAGTTTCACGCTCATTTCACCGGCTTTCTCTGCGTTTACCGTCAGCTTCACTTTATCCGTGAACGGGTTTGGAGAAGCCTGCACGGCCGTTGCGTAAGCCTTGTTGTCTACTTTCAGCGTCTGGCTGTAAGTAACAGTGGCGTCTGCATTGGTGCGCTTCAGGCGGTAGTAGTTGGCCGGGCCGGCCGCCGGGGTGAAGTCCTCTGCATGGTACACCGCTACTGCCGCATTGTCGCTGTTCTGTCTCGGGGCATTAGAGATGATGGTTTTGAACTCTTTGCTCTCCGGGCTGGAAGCTCTTTCTACATCATAAGAAGCCGTTGTTCTGCCAGGAGCCATCCACTTCAGCTTCACCGTCTTCGCGTTCCAGTGGGCAGTGAAGTCCATTTCTTCTACTGTAGCAGTTGGCTCTTCTTTTACTGGCTGTGAAGCAACAAAGTCGATGGCTGATGTGCCGTTGTGTAGGTAAAACTCACCTAATTTTGTTAAACCATTCAGCTCTGCGGAGAAATAATTTCCAACTTTATAGAAGCTAGCATTCGTGATTAAAGCAGTAGTTCCGTATTTGGTATTGTTGTCTAAATACGTGCAGTTTTCAGATGAATCTGTAGCACTATAGGTGGTGAATACCAGGTCATCAAAGGTTGTGCTGCTTTGATCTGCGCCTTGGTTATTCAGAAGCTCTGATTGCAGGCCAAAGATTTTTATGCTTACTGGTTTGTCAGTCCTTATTAAAGAATCTGCTTTAACAGACCAGTTTCTAGGAGTTAACTTGATATCTGCCCCATTAGCTCCTTTTACTGCGCGGGTTTGGGCTGAATCTATGGTGAAATTGATGGTTACTTTACCTAAGGCATTTCCGCCGTCATGAATCGCCCCTATCAGTTCATAGTTGTATCTGATTTCCTGCCATTTGTTTTCTCCGTTTGAAATAATAGAAGTAGTTACCTGGCAGTTGTTCAGGTCTCCGGCGGTTTTAGGTGTATAGACTTCTGAGGCGCAGCTGGTGAAATTCCATCCTGAGGTATTTCCTACTCTCTTGGCGTTTGCTCCCGCGAAGAATGTACCTGATCCTACAGCCTTGATATCCGAAAGGAGTAAGTAATCTGTACATAACCTAAAGCAAGTAAAGTTAATAATTGCATTCTCTCCATTTACTGAGGAGTTAATGGAAGTATAAGGCTCTGTACCAGACGTTGATAAAACTTCTATTGTTTGTGTCTTACCTGCTTCTAACGTTAAGTTATTGCCCACTGGCGTGGTGTTAGTAATAGGTAAAGAAAGCTCAATAAATGTATTGCTATCATATATATATGACTCTGGGCCTAATAGAGCAACTGATTTGTAGCTTAAGCCTCCACCTTTAAAAAAATGTGCTCCTGGGCCGTTTAAGATAATTGTTCCTTCTGATGCAGAAAGAATAAGGGAAGAGGATACCTCCCAAGTGTCTAAGTTAGATACTTGGGAAGTGCCTAATTCTAAGGTTCTGTTTTGTTCACCTAAAGATTTGAATGATTGGGCAGACACAGAGAAATTATTAGTCTTAAGTGTTCCTTCTAATAATGTAATGGTGCCTCCGGTTCCGGCTAGTAAGTTGCTTTGCATCATCCAACTTCCCGGACCATTGAAAGAAACCAATGAACCTTTAGGAAATGATTTACTTAGAAGATTGATCGGAGTGTCTTGAGTAGATGATTTGAATTCAATATTAAACGTACCAGTGCTTGAGAAAATAAGATTGCTGTGGGCTTGTAAAGAGCCGAAAACTTGTAAAGCTGCATTGCTTATCTCAAAAGTGGTTGGCCTGATGTTAACCCAGGAGATATTCTTTACTTGTGCCTCTACATCAACTACAACCGTCTGCCCAGAAAACGAGAAGGATTTCAAGTCAAATACCACATTATCATTAGCAGAAGGTAAAGCAGTATGCTTTTCGGTCCCTCCGCTTGAAGTAGCCCAGTGGTTAAGGTCACTCCAGGCTCCGCTTCCTCTATTGTTTGTACCAAAGGGCACCCAATAAAAAGTCTTGGCTGCAGGCGCAGGATCTTCTGGCAAGGAGCCAAATAATGTTCCATATAGCAGAGAGAAATTAGCCAGAGACGTTATAGAGTTATCTGACTTGAAGGTTCTTGGTTTTAGGTAATGCCTTGCCCCAAAGCTAGGAGAAAGCGAGCCATAGACTAAAACGATGCAGAAGGTAAGACATAGAACCCTCCTTAATTGAGTAAAAGTTCTTATCATAATTTTTAAATAAAGGGTTAAGGTGAAATGGTGTTGGCTTATGCATTATGCAGTAAATAGTTCAATCGTGATCGAACCCTTTTTCTTGCACAAATTCTATAATAAATTGCTAAAGGGTGATTTCAGCTGATTATTACTTTTATGCTTTGAATCGGCTTTATTCTCCAATTTAGTTGACCAATAGATATATTACCTTATAATCTCGACTAATATATAGTATAAATATATATAGGCAACATTAAGTTATTAAAAATTTATATTTCATTCAAAAATTTATATCTCTTGTTTGACTTTTCATATGCCCATTGAAGTAGTAATTGGCACCTTTGGCAACGAGGTTAGTTTCATGAAGCCCAAGGTTCAAGCCAAGCCTATGGTTTACTTTTTAGTGTCTGGGAAAAAAAGATAAAGGCCGGTAGTTTATAGCATAAAAAAAGGGAAGCATTAGCTTCCCTTTTTTTATGCTATAATAAAGTCTATTGCTTCACTACTCTAGTGGTAGTAACCTGATTGTTTACTTCAGTAGAAAGGATGTACAGGCCTACGGGCAAAGAAGCTTTGCTCACGGGGATTTCAATAATTGAGGCACCCTTTTCAACTTTGAACGTTTGTTCAAAAGCTTTCTTACCAGTAACATAGTAAAGAACTACATTCAATTCACCTGATTGAGTTGCCTCAATTTCTACATTAAGGTTTTGGCTGCCATTAAATGGATTTGGGTAAACTTTCACAGAATTTAGTTCTGAAGAGTTATTAGCTGTTGCCTTTACTGCAACCACCTTGCTGTACTCAAACTTGCCATTTAAATCTACCTGTTTTAGGCGGTAGTAGGTAATACCTGTTTTAAATGTATTGTCTACATAATTGTATGAGGTCAATGCAGAGCTATTGGTCACCTTGCTATCTACCTGTGCAATAGTTTTAAATTCATCTTTCGGATCTGAGGCTGACTGCACTTCAAAGAAGTCGTTGTCTTTTTCAGAAGCAGTTTGCCAAGTCAAAATAGATCCTTTTGCAGTGGAAGTTGCTTTCAAGTTTACCAACTCTACCGGAAGGGTGCTGGTTTCTAAAACCAAGAAAGAAGACTGAGCAGATCCTCCTGAGTTTGTCACCACCAAGTCGCCTGATTTAGCGCCCGGTGGTACAACGGTAACCAAGCCGGTGGGGTCAGTGTCATCAAATTCAGCTGCTATGCCGCCAAATGTGACAGCGGTGATATCGACCAGGTTGTTGCCGAGAATAGTAACTATAGTGCCTACCGGGCCACTATTAGGATCAACTTTAGTAATGGTCGGTGCAGGTGAGATCACGGTTACAGTAAAATCGTCAGTGCTTTCGGCGTAGTCTGCACCTGCCACCAGTAGTGTCCCGGATGCAGCACCCACCGGAACATCAGTTATGATTTCGGTGCTGCTAACGTATTCGTATACATCAGAGGACACAAATTCGCCGGCCTCGTCTTTGAAGTAAACATAGCCAGTTTTACTAAAGTTGGCTCCCGTAATGGTAACTCTGGTGCCAACCGGACCCGAAACTGGTGAGAAGGAGGTGATAACTGGAGCTTTAAGAATAATAAAATCCTTTGTGCTCACAGATGATCTTTCTGCCGCTCCTCCATTATAAAATATAGTAACTGGGCCTGTTTCAGCATCAGGTGGAACATTAGCGGTTATTACTTTATCAGTGATAGTAATAGATGCATCTACTGAGCTCCCCTTGAATCTTACTCTCACAGTATTTGTAAGATCTGTACCAATTATTTTAATTGTCGCTCCTGCCAAGGCTTCTGCAGGGTCAAAATCTGTTATTGTTGGAGTTCTTAAAACGCCTGAGCCAGCAAGGTTTATGATGTACGGGTTTTCGTCAGCGTCATTGTTAGCAATAGAGATAGACGCTACTTTGCCTAACACAGAGGTTGGCTTGAACACCACCTTGAAAGAGGTGGAACCCCCTGGGACGACCAAGTTGGTTGATGGTTGCTCGGTTATCTCAAACTGGTCAGCGTTTGCTCCCGACAAAGCCAGTGAAGTTGGTAGAGATAGGTTCTGGGTTCCCGTGTTCTGAATGGTGAATGTTACCGGCGCACTGGTAGTGTTGATGTTCTGCTGGTTAACAAAAGTATAGGTGGAGCCACTGGCATGCTGAGTGCTGGTGCCCGAGAAGAGGTTGACCTCAGGGCCTGCAACTCCCGAGCCAGCAAGGTTTATGATGTACGGGTTTTCGTCAGCGTCATTGTTAGCAATAGAGATAGACGCTACTTTGCCTAACACAGAGGTTGGCTTGAACACCACCTTGAAAGAGGTGGAACCCCCTGGGGCGACCAAGTTGGTCGATGGTTGCTCGGTTATCTCAAACTGGTCAGCGTTTGCTCCCGACAAAGCCAGTGAAGTTGGTAGAGATAGGTTCTGGGTTCCCGTGTTCTGAATGGTGAATGTTACCGGCGCACTGGTAGTGTTGATGTTTTGAGGCGCAAAAGTATAGGTTGAGCCACTGGCTTGCTGAGTGCTGGTGCCGGAGAAGAGGTCGATCTCAGGGCCATAATCGGCAAGTAATACCTTGTCTAATAAGACTTGGGAAGCATTAGAAGGAGTTTTGAGATGAAACCTTATGTATTTAGCTGAAATATCTGGCTTAGCTGAAGCTGTGTCTGAGTTTGTGGTGGTATTTAAAACAATTTTAGTTCCGCCGGTGCCAAATGTGCGAAGAACAGGAAGGCTTGCCCAGTCAATGCCATCTTTAGACTGTTGAACCTCAAAAGAACCATCAAAGTCGCCTGACATGCCTGGTTTAAGCTTGTAAGCTATCACGAAAGTTAATTTTCCTGCTCTTTGAGGCGCTGTAGAATAATTGATTGTAAGAGAGCTGCCTTGTGTCGTGAATGCCGCAGATTTTGACAAGCCTGAATTGTATTGTGTTGATACTCCGCCATTAGGAACATAAGTGCCAGTTCCACCTAAGTTGTTGGTATACGTTGATAGGGCAGGGCCGTCAACAGTCCAACCTGTTGGAAGAGCTGAACTCCAGGTAGCATTAGCTGCAGTATTTCCACCATAGGCAGTTGGTAAACTTGTTACCTGCGCCTGGGCTTGTAGCACAGACGCCATTCCGCAGAGCATCAAGACTAAAAATAGCCAAGCCCTGCTTACACTTTTTTCCCCGGAAGCACTTCTTCTGAGTAAATTTTTCTCCATAAACGCTACTTTATAATTGATAAACTTATTTGTATTCCTATTTTAGTTTGCTTTCTCCTGCCCGCCTGTTAGCCTTCTTTGTCTTTTTCTTATTTAAATATTGCTACTTAAAATATAAGTATAAGTACTATGTTGTCTCGCTTGGGGCAGGCGAGCTACGGGTAAAATTACTAGAATGTTTAAGATTGTCTAAATATTCATTATAATTTTTTTGCCATAGGATTCTAGGCAATTTCGGTAAATTGATAAAGCACTATTATGTAAAGTGTGTTTATAGTTAATAGGTAGGGTTTTTGGTAAAATCAAAAAGAAATTGCTGTTTCATTAATTTATAAAAAATATGATAATTGGAAGTATATATTAATGTTTTGAAATATAATGCACGAAATATTCTAAACTACTTTATTTTTATTGGGTAAGGTTGGTCTTGGTTATGTAGGAAAAAAAGTCCTATTTTATCTAAGTTGAACGCACAAAGGTTGCCAAATTCTGTATTCCGGTAGAATACACAGCCGGCATCCAGGTTAATGGCGGGTCTTTTTTTTGCTACCGCTTTTTCAATGGTGGATTGTGGGACGGGAAGGTGACCGTGGAGGAGTCGGCGGCCGCCTAGTTTGGCAAGGGTGGGTTGCATTTGCCCGGTGTTTAGCAGAAGGTGGTTGCTGGTAAGTAGCGGGTTGTTAAGGCTGAAGTCTAAGCCGGCGTGTACCAATACATAGTCATCCAGCACTACCATAAGGGGCAGAGACCTGATAAAGGAGAGGTATTCTGAGTCAATGTCTTTGATTTGGGTTACGCCAAAATTCTCCAGGGTTTTCTGTTTGTCCTCGGGAGTGAGCCAGACAGTGTGTTCTCCCTGGTCAACGGCATCTAACAGAAGTTGGTCATGGTTGCCCCTGATGCAGGTAAGTCTGTAGCCTTGGCGCTGGAGCGAAAAGATATAGTCCAAAACGCCTTTGCTGTCCGGGCCTTTATTGATGTAGTCTCCCAAGAGGTAGAGATGGTCCTGGGGTTGCAACCGGATCACTTCTTCCACCATCTTGCGGAAAGTGACAAGACAACCATGGATATCTGAGATCGCGTACCGGGCCATGAAGCAAAAGTTAGAAAGTGGTTATGCCTACCATCGGCTTTGTCTAGTTAAAGCAGATGGGCTAAAAAGATGAATGAGTAAACGGAAAGTTAAAACTCATGGAAACGGTATTTAGCGCCTGTTTTCCTTGAAACTGCCTGAAAACGGCACAAAAAAGCACCTCCCGTTCAGGAGGTGCTTTTCCTCTTCAAGTGAAGAATACATCAAGATCCGCCGTAGCTGGGTTTGTTGATGTCTGGTTTATGGAGATTGCGGTTAGGATGGGTGATGGCCTCCGGGGCTGGATTGCCGTTTTCATCCAGGAATCTGTCCGCTATTTCTTCGCTACGATCAATCGCGTCTGGGCCACCAGTGGTTTTAGCACCGGCTTTGCTGATGCCTTCACCGGTAGGTTCACCTTTCTGTGACTTTGAGTCGTGACTGGTGTTCTTGCTCTTATATGGCATGAGTTCCTCCTTTTCTATTTAGTTAAACATTCAAAAGCTTTGGGTCGGCATCAGGTGCCGCGGCCTTCGCCGTCGGTCCGCATGTTGTCTTTGGGCGGCTCGTTGCTGTCGGCTTCCTCGTTCACGCTCACGCCGGTTGGTCCGTCTGAGCTGTCAGAGCCATAGCCTTCTTTGCCGTCGCGGTTCCCGAAACCACCGCGTTGTGCCTCGTTCTTAGGCGGATCAGCACCTGGTATGATATGCCCCGCCATCATGTCTTCCATGTTGGTGGCGGTATCATCTATCACCCGTACCGGACGGTCGTGTCCGTTGGGGTGGCCGTTATTGTCAGTAGCCATAGGCGTATGTAGTTAAAGTGTACTAGTTCCCCTTTTTACTGTTTCCACGTGGAAAGGTTGAGAGAATTACCCACCTATCTGTTCGCCGCCGTTCACGTGAATGGTCTGCCCGGTAATGTAAGAGCCGTCTTCTGAGGCCAGGAAAACATACGCCGGCGCTACTTCAGAGGGCTGTCCTAAGCGGCCCATTGGCTGGTCTTTTCCAAAATCCCCTACTTTTTCCAGGGTAGCCGGAATTAGCGGGGTCCAGATAGGGCCGGGAGCCACGGCGTTCACCCTGATGCCTCCTTCAGCCAGGTTTTGGGAGAGCGAACGGGTAAAGGAAGTAATAGCGCCCTTGGTAGAGGCGTAATCCATCAGGTGACTGGAGCCCCGGTAAGAAGTGATAGAGGTGGTGTTGATGATGCTGTCCCCTTCCTTCAGGTGGTTCAAGGCCGCCTGGGCCACATAGATGTAGGCGAAAATATTGGTCTTAAAAGTTTTCTCCAGTTGCTCAGGAGTGATCTCGCGCAGGTCGTTTTTCTCGTGCTGCTCGGCAGCGTTGTTCACCAAAATATTGAGGCCGCCTAGTTCCTGTACCGCACGCTCCACGGCTTGTTTGCAGAAACTCTCGTCACGCAGATCGCCGGGGATGAGCACGCATTTCTGTCCTTCGGCCTCTACCATCTGGCGGGTGTCTTGCGCATCCTTCTCTTCATCAAGGTACACAATGGCCACATCGGCACCCTCACGCGCGAAATGAACGGCCACGGCCCGGCCAATGCCGCTGTCCCCTCCGGTAATCAAGGCTTTTTTGCCCTTCAGTTTCTCACTGCCCTTGTAGTTCTCCCTGATTACAATAGGTTCTTGCTGCATCTGGTGTTCATGACCGGGTTGGTGTTTCTGGTGCTGATCTGGAACTTCCTGCGGATATTCTGTTGCCATTTCTATAGTAGTTTTTGTCTGTTATTGGTTTGATTCATTACTGTTCGGGGCCTTAGCCGGGGAAACAGATTAAGAAATACGAGGAAGTGTCTGGAGTTAGCTACGTTTTACCATCGTTTTCATAAAAAGAGAGTAAAAACACGGAGACGCCGGTAGGCAGGAAATACCAAGGCAGGTAGCTCTTTATCCCCACCGGCAAACGCACCTATGTGGACCGAACAAGACAACCATCTTACCCGCAGCTTCAAGTTCCGCGACTTCAAAGAAGCCTTCGCGTTCATGACCGAGGTGGCCATAGTGGCCGAGGAAATCAACCATCACCCCTGGTGGAGCAACAGTTACAACAAAGTGGAGATCAGGCTTACCACCCATGACGCTGGCAACACCGTCACCAACCGTGACCACGTGCTGGCCCAGCGCATCAGTGCCCTGGCCGAGCGATACGGAGTCTAGTTCCTGATTCGGGAGCGTTTCCCTATAAATAGGCTGAAAGTGCCTATTTTACTCAGAACTCAGGACTCAAGACTCAGAACTCAAATTTCCGTATCTTTGAGCTATGGCCGAACCCGTAGAAGAGACCAGTCTGTATTTAGTGCCCACACCCATCGGGAACCTGGAGGACATCACCCTGCGGGCGATCCGGATTCTGAAAGAGGTGGACGTGGTGCTCGCCGAGGATACCCGCACCAGCGGCAAATTGTTGAACCACCTGGGCATTGACAAGCGCATGCACAGCCACCACCTGCACAACGAGCACAAAGCCGTAGCACACCTGGTGGAACGCCTGAAGAAAGGCGAAAAGATGGCCATGGTCTCCGATGCCGGCACGCCCGGAATCTCGGATCCCGGTTTTCTGCTGGTGCGCGCCTGCGTGCAGGAAGGCATCAAGATAGAGTGTCTGCCCGGTCCTACTGCATTTGTGCCCGCGCTGGTGAAATCAGGCTTCAGCACAGATAGGTTCACGTTTGAGGGTTTTCTGCCTATCAAGAAAGGCCGGCAGACGCGGCTGCAGAGCTTGGCCCAGGAAGAGCGCACCATGATTTTCTACGAGTCGCCGCACCGGGTGCTCAAGACGCTGGAGCAGTTCAAAGAAGTGTTCGGGGCGGAGCGCATGGTCTCGGTGAGTCGCGAAATAAGTAAGATGTTTGAGGAAACCCTCAACGGCACCTTAGATGAGATGGTGCAGACGTTTACAACCAAAGCAATCAAAGGAGAATTTGTCATTGTTGTCCAGGGAAACAAATAATCGTTTTTACCTCCCGCTGTTGGCGTTTCTGAGCGCCTTTCTGCTGTGGTTGGGTTGGCCGGTGAAACCACTGGCCTTTGTCTTGTTTATAGGCTGGGTGCCGTTCCTGCTGCTGGAAAAGGCTATTTCTGAGAAAACGGCCCCTAAACGCGGGCGCACGTTCTTCAAATATGCCTACCTCACGCTGCTGCTCTGGAACATCTTCACCACGTATTGGGTGAGTTACTCCACGCTGGGCGGCGGCATTGCGGCCGTGGTGTTCAACGCGCTGTTCATGATGATGCCCATGATGGCCTTCTTCTGGACCAAGCGCGCAGCCGGACGCACCATAGGGTACCTGAGCTTGCCCATCTACTGGATCGCGTTTGAGCAGTTTCACCTGAACTGGGACCTGAGCTGGCCCTGGCTCACGCTGGGGAACGGCTTTGCTTCGCTGCCCAGTTGGGTGCAGTGGTACGAGTACACCGGTTTCCTGGGCGGCTCGGTCTGGGTGTGGGCGGTGAACCTGGTGGTGTTCTTCGCGCTGACCTCACCGGAGAAGAAGAAAAGCAAATGGCTAGCTCCGGCATTGGCCTTTATTTTACCGCTGCTTCTCTCCTTCTTCATCGGGAGTCAATACCAGGAAAAAGGCGAGTTGGCCGAGGTGGTGGTGGTGCAGCCTAACGTAGACCCGTACAAAGAGAAATTTGAGGGAGGCGAAGGCTACATTCCGTTTGAGCAGCAATTTGCGCGTCTGCTCAAGCTCTCAGAGGAGCAAATCACGCCCAACACCAAATTCGTGCTCTGGCCCGAGACCTCCATCAGCAACGGCATCAACTGGGAAGAAGGCTTCGAGCGGAGCCCGGTGAGTTACGCCCTGCGCGATTTCCTGGCCCGCCATCCTGGTGTGGAACTGGTGTCCGGCATTACCTCGGCTAGACTGTACCCGGATTCCACAAAGAGAAGCAGCACGGCCCGGTTCCATGAGCAGATCGGGTATTACGATGTCTACAACGCAGGGCTCCATTTCAAGCCAACGGGGCAGCATGAGTTCTACCACAAGTCCAAGCTGGTGCCGGGCGTAGAGAAGACCCCCTACCCGGGCGTGTTCAAAGTACTCAAAGCCTTTGCCATTGATTTGGGCGGTATTGCCGGGAACATGGGTACGCAGGAAACCCGGGCTATTTTCCAGCACAGCCAAGACCCCAAGCTGGTGGGGGCGCCGGTGGTTTGCTATGAATCCATCTACGGCGAGTACGTGAGCGAGTACGTGCGTAACGGGGCCAGCGTCATCTTCATCATCACCAACGATGCCTGGTGGAGCGACTCGCCGGGCTACAAACAGCACTTGGCCTACGCCTCTTTGCGGGCCATTGAAACCAGACGGGCCGTGGCGCGTTCAGCCAATACGGGTATCTCGGGGTTCATAGATCAGAAAGGCGAGCTGCTGCAGAAATCGGGGTGGTGGGTGCCGGCGGCGCTGCGTGGCCAGATCAGGTTCAACCAGGAGCAGACGTTCTATACCCGCCACGGCGAGCTCATCGGACACGGCACACAATGGCTCGCGCTGGGTCTGGTGGTGTTGGCCATCGTCCTTGGGTTTACCCGCCGGGCACCTAAAAACGTAATCAACACGCATTCCGCGCAGCGGACCCATACCTAAAATTATGAAAGACATATCCGCTCTCCGCGATCAGGTAGTACAACTCACCAAAGAAGTAGGCAAGTTCATTTTGCACGAGGCCGCCAACTTCGATATCTCCAACCTGGAGCACAAGGGCTTGAACAATCTGGTCTCGTACGTAGATAAGGAGGCCGAGGAGCGCCTGGTGGCTGGTCTGGAAAAACTCCTGCCCGAGGCTGGCTTCATCACCGAGGAGGAAACCAAAATGGAGAAAGGCGAGGAGTTCAACTGGATCATTGATCCGCTGGACGGCACCACCAACTTCATTCACGGCTTGCCGGTGTACTCGGTGAGCATCGCGCTTATGCAAAAAGACGAGCTGGTGATTGGCGTGGTTTATGACATCACCCGCGATGAATGCTATCACGCCGTGAAAGGCGGCGGGGCCTTCTGCAACGACCGCAAGATTTCCGTGTCCGGTGCTCCTTCCCTGGCAGATTCCCTCATTGCCACTGGTTTCCCCTACTACAGCTTTGACCTCATGCAGAAATACCTGCAGGTGATGGGCTCTTTCATGCAGGGCTGCCACGGCGTGCGCCGATTGGGTTCTGCCGCGCTGGACCTGGCTTACGTGGCCTGCGGCAAGTTTGAAGGCTACTTTGAGTTCAACATCAACTCCTACGACGTAGCAGGCGGTGCCCTTTTGGTGCAGGAAGCCGGCGGGCAGGTCACCGATTTCAGGGGCGGCAAGAACTACGTCTTCGGGCGCGAGATCTGCGTGAGCAACAACCCCAAGGTGCAGCAGGAAATGCTTCAGCTCATTGAGCCGTTCTGGAAAGAGTAGCTTGTCGCGTTTACGGGCTGTTTCTGAAGAATCGGTCGTAAAATGGCACAGGTAGTTTCAACCGTGAAACCGGTAATTCCCAGCTAATCTTTAAACTATTTCTACCTTTGCCGGCGTTACCCACATGTTATGGTACAGGAAATCATCATCGTCTTAATCTTTCTGCTGGCGGCAGGCTATCTGCTCCGGATGGGCTACAAGAGCTTTTTCTCCAAAGAGGCTGGTTGCGCCAAAGGCTGCGGCGGCGCTTGCTCCACCATTGACCTGGCCAAGATCCAGCGGGAAATAGAAGCTAAAAAGGCCTTCAAGTAAAAATCTTGTTCTTACCGATATCCATAGAAAGCCGTTCCAGCAGGAGCGGCTTTCTGCTTTTATGGCTTTCTGTTTAGGGTCTATTTTTCTGAAAACAATGCCAAAACAGGTTTCCAGGGCAAAGTGCCCCAAAGGGAAAAATGGCCTTCAGGTGCCTCTAATATCATTTATTTTGAATATTGCTGGCAACCAGACCGGATTTTTACGTATAGTCCAGAAACCACCAATTGATACGGAAAACATCTAAAGATATCAGGTTATGCAAGACAAAGAACAATTAACCAGCCAAGTGAAAGTAGAGGCGAAGCTCAACCAGGAGGGCTTCACAGAAGACTTCAGAGTGACTGAAGACAACCGCCTCGTAAACCTGAAAGGCGATAAAAGCTATGGCGTGGAAGAAGTGAGGATTGTGGATTTCTATCGTTTTGAAGGCGACACTGACCCAGATGATATGGCCATTCTCTATGCCCTTGAGTGCACAGACGGCACCAAAGGAACCATCTCCAACTCCTACGGCCCTTACGCCGACCAAAACGTGGATGCTTTCCTGAGACAGGTAGAAGACCTGGGCAAGAAGATAGACAAAAAGTAGGCATTACTTTTTACCCCAAAGCAAAACGGCCGGAGACTATTCTCCGGCCGTTTTGCTTTGGTTCTGGTTTCCGTCGTCAGAAGGTTCCGGGTCTTTGGGTGTTACCTTCAGTTCCACCGGATGGTCTATCGGCGAGGCCGGTTCCTTCATCTCAATAGACAGGTCTTTGCCGCCTTTCACCCCGAAGTTGAGCGTGGTGATTGGGAACGGAATCTCTATTTTATGCTGGTCAAAGGCCTTTTTGATCTTGATGATGGCCTCGCTCTTAGCGTACACAAAATCTGTCTGGCGTTTGTAGGTGATCCAGTAGCGCACCAGAAAGTTGATGCTGCTTCCCCCAAACTCCTCGTACACCACCTCCACTTCTTTGCTGTCAATCATGTTCCTGATACCCACCATGGCGTCTTTCACCACCTGCTGTACCCGTTCCAGGTCCTCGGCGTAGGAAACACCCACCTTCAGGTCAATCCGGCGGATGCCGTAGTGCGAGAAATTGGTGAGCGCCGACTCAAACACCTTGCGGTTAGGCACCTTCACCAACTCGCCGGTCTGCCGCCTGATATCCACGGTACGCAGGTTGATCCGCTCAATGGTCCCGAAGTGGTCATTGGTGTCTATCACGTCGCCTACCACAAACGGTTTCCTGAACGCGATAATCACCCCCGAGATGAAGTTGGCGGCAATGTCCTGAAACGCGAAACCCAAGGCCAAACCAATGATACCGGCACCGGCCAGCAAGGTGGTCACCGTCTTGTCCAGCTTCAGGATGCTCAGGGTAAAGAAGATGCCCAGGGTAAGCGTACTCACGTACACGGTAGTGCCCACCAGGTTGTTGAGGGCGCTGCTGTGGGTAAACCGGATGAGCAGTTTGTCTGAGGTCCTTCTTAAAAGCCGGGCGGCAATAAAGGTAAGCACCAGCACCAGCATGGCCAGGAACAGGTTGGGCAGCATGAGCACTATCTGCCTCAGCCAAATCTCCAGCTTGCGCCAAAGGAGTTGAAATGCTTCGTTGATTTCAGTCACGGGGATGATAATTGAATAACCTTGAAACTCTGCCCAGAGCCAAGCCTTGGGGCTAAATTCCTCATACGGAATATAAGGCAATCCAGCTAAAGAAAGCAAGAAGGGTTTCTAGCCCCAGACTTTGGTACCCTCAGAGCAGTTGCGGCACATCTCTATCTGGCTTCGGCCTTGGAGCAGCGAACCCCTGAACTTGCGGTAACCATCGCTTTTCCAGAGCTGTCTAAAACTCTGTTGCTGCAGGTTGCCTAGTCTGTAATGGGCGTCTTTGTCAAAGCAGCAGGGTACCACCAGCCCATCCCAGGTGATGACGCAGGAGTGCCACATCTTCCAGCAGCCGTCAATGAGCTTGTTTTTGAGCGTGTAGGTGCCGTTGGGCTGCTCTTGGTAGCGCGAATAATAGTCTATGGTAGGAATAAGCGGCGAGCCCTGGGCATAGTCATAAATCTGCGCGGTCTTGAACCAGACATCGTCCACGCCCAGTTCTTTGGCCAGCTGTTTGGCGTCTTCAATCTGGTGCTCATTGGGGCGCACCACCAGAAACTGGAAAATGAGGTACGGGGTCTTTGATTTGAGCTCGCGCTTGTATTTCACCAGCCGTTTGGTACCCTCCAGCACCTTGTCCAGCTTGCCGCCCACCCGGTACTGTTTGTAGACCTCCTGCGTGGTGCCGTCCAGAGAGATGATGAGGCGGTCCAGGCCAGATTCCACGGTTTTGCGGGCATTTTCCTCGGTGAGGTAATGGGCGTTGGTGGAAGTGGCGGTGTAAAGACCCTTGGCGGAGGCGTATTTCACTAAGTCCAGGAATGATGGGTGCAGGTAGGGCTCGCCCTGAAAATAGAACAGCAAGTACAAGAGCCGGTTGTGCAACTGGTCAATGGTCTGCTTGAAGAGTTCGTTGGAGAGCATGCCCGTAGGACGGGTAAAAGACCGCAATCCGCTGGGGCACTCGGGGCACCGCAGGTTGCAGGAGGTGGTTGGCTCAAAAGAGATGCTCACCGGGTCTCCCCAGTGGCGGGGTTTTTTGGTGAGGCGGGCCAAAGCGTAGCTGCTCACCACCTGCAGCGCGTTCCAGAAACGGCGCGGGGTAAGCTTAGACGCTAAATTCAATCCATCCTGAAACGTGCCTCGGGTCAAATGCTTGGGTGCTTATAAAACAGGTGCCACCTTCTGCGGATAGCACCTGTTTCTGTTTTAAACCTGTTTAGGCAAAAGTAGGCAAAAAAGGCGAGGCTGTGTGCTGTAGCGGTGGCCAGTTTCCTTTGTTATACTGAGACCTTTATCTTGAAAGATGCCCGAAAGTTTGGGTTAATCTATGCCCTACTTCTTGGCGGTCTTCCGGTATTGGTCCACGGCGGCGGCAATGTCACGGGCACCTTCAGCGTGGCCGGGACGGCGGGCGTTGGTGCTGATGAGGGTGCCGTCTGGGGCAATCATGAAATAACCGGGGAAGGATTTCACGTCATAGTCCTTCAGGATTTTGGCCGAAAGGTCTGGCGCGTACAAATGGATGCCCGGCAGTTTCTTCTGCGCGATGCCCGTCTTCCAAGCGTTGAAGTCTTCGCCCACCGATACCTGCAGCAAGACAATGTCTTTGTCGGCTAACTGCTGGGCAAAGTATTTGTAGGCTTGCTGGTCTACGTTGCAGATGCCACAGTGTGTGCGCCAGAAGCCCAGGTACACAATCTTGTCTTTGAAGCTGCTCAGGGAAACGCTGTCGCCGGTAGAAGAAAGCAGGGTGAACGCCGGGGCGGGGCTGCCCAGTCCTACTCTTCTGAACTGCTTGTATTGCGCGTGCACAAACGAGATGAAGTTTTGGTCCTTGGCCTCTTTCTGGAAATCGGAGTACATGGCATCAGCGTCTGGCACGTACCCGAACCTGAAAGCCTGAGAAAGGATGCGGGCCATCATCATGTCACGGGCGGTGCCCTGCAGTTCCTGCTTCACCAAACCGTACATGACTGGGTAGTAGTCGCGCTCCAGGTTGGCCGGTTTCTGCTCCAGGGCGCGGTATTGGAAATAGTTGTTCAGGAAATCGAGGTAAGCCTGGTTTCTCATGGCGCCAGGGGCGTTAAGGTTTACCTTCTTCAGAAAGTCATAGTAATTAGGTGAAAGCTGGGGCGGCAGATCACCCACGCGTTTGCGCACATCCACGTAGGTGAGGCGGTCATTGGCGTAGCCAAATTCAATCTGCGCCCGTGCGTAGCCTTTGAATGCCTCAGAGACTTTAGCGGTTTTCAGGAATTTCTCCAGGAATTTGATCTGGTCCTCGCGGCGCTCCTCCAGAAAAAGCAGGAACTCCTTTTCACGCTTGTGGATGTTGTCTGGCAGCACCTGGTAGTCTTCCTCCTCCTCAAACTTACGCTCAAACTCCAGCAGAAAATTGTTCTCGTCAAAACCCTGCCCCTTGAATTTCACCGTAGAGATAAAATCCTCCGCATCGGCGCGCACCTCCAGGTTATCGCCAGGCTGCAGGAACAGCATGATGGACTCGGGACCGTGCACCAGTTCAGCCAGCATGGGCTCATTAACCGGGGCCGTGAGGGTGAACTCGCCGTTCTTGGACAAAGCCACCGTGTGCGACTCACCGGAGTAGGAGGCCGGAACGGTGTAAAGCTCCAGCAGTACGCTGTCACTTACCGGCTCATTTATTTTACCGGTGATGGTTACCGTGCCTTGAGAAGCGTGAGCGGAAATAGTGCTAAAGCAGAGCACCAGGCCCAGCACTAAAGAAGTCAATAATCTGTGAGGGGTGAAAGACATCTTGAAAATCAATAAAGAAGATACAATCTTTGATTCAGTAATGGTTTTCTAACGCCACCGGAAATAAAAATAGTTCAAAGGATTGGCTTATCCAAATAAACCACTGAAGACTTCCTCCAGCCTGCTGGCCGCGTGAATTCTGATGTTAAACCGGCTCAGGTCCACCCCTTTCTTGTTGTATTTGGAAATATAGATGTCCTGAAAACCCAATTTCTCAGCCTCTGAGATGCGCTGTTCAATGCGGTGCACGGCGCGCACCTCACCGCCTAAACCCACCTCAGCGGCAAAGCAAGTGGTGTGCGGAATAGCCACATCTTCAAAAGAAGAAAGAAGAGCGGCGCAAATGGCTAAGTCCAAAGCGGGGTCCTCCACTTTCAAACCACCAGCGATGTTCAGAAAGACGTCCTGCATGCCTAGTTTGAAGCCCCCGCGCTTCTCCAGCACGGCTAGCAGCATGTTCAGGCGCTTGGCATCGTAGCCGGTGGTACTGCGTTGGGGCGTGCCGTAGGTAGCCGGCGTCACCAGGCTCTGCACCTCAATCAAGAGCGGCCGGTTGCCTTCCATGGTGCCCCCAATGGTGATGCCGCTGAACGCCTCCTCTCGCTGCGAGATCAGGATCTCAGAGGGGTTGCTCACTTCCCGTAAGCCCGTGCCCAGCATCTCATAGATGCCCAGTTCAGACGTGCTCCCGAAGCGGTTTTTGGTGGTGCGCAGGATGCGGTAGGTCATGTGGCGGTCGCCCTCAAACTGCAGCACGGTGTCCACCATGTGCTCCAGGATCTTGGGCCCGGCCAGGTTGCCCTCTTTGGTGATGTGCCCGATCAGAAACACCGGCGTGCCGCTTTCCTTCGCAAATTTGAGCAGCTCGGCGGTACATTCCCGCACCTGGGCCACGCTGCCCGCGCCGCTCTCAATAAAAGACGAGTGCAGCGTCTGGATGGAGTCAATGATCAGGACATCGGGTTGGAGCTGTTCTATCTGCTTGAAGATGTTCTGGGTGCCGGTCTCTGTGAGGATGAAGCAGTTGGGATGTTTGGTGCCCAGGCGCTCGGCGCGCATCTTGATCTGCTGCTCACTTTCCTCGCCGGAGATATAGAGCACGCGCTGGCTGCGCAGGCTCAACGCGATCTGCAGCATGAGCGTGGATTTTCCTATGCCGGGCTCGCCCCCGATGAGGACCATAGAGCCGGGCACAATGCCGCCGCCCAGCACGCGGTTCAGCTCAGCGTCATCGGTGATGACGCGGGCCTGCTCAGAATAGGTAATCTCCCCAATGGGCTTGGGTTTGCTGGCCACCTGCTGGCTGCTGGTGCCCACTTTCCAGGCGGAGGTGGGCGTCACATCCTCGCGGGCCACTACTTCCTCTACGTAGGTGTTCCACTCGCCGCAGGCCGGGCAGCGGCCTATCCATTTAGCCGACTGCGCGCCGCAGCTCTGGCAGAAATATGCTGTTTTGATCTTAGCCATAAAATTGATTTTCCGCGCCGCGAAAACGGCGAAGGTAAGGAATTGCGGTAGATTAACCGGATACAGAGATAACAACTTCTATCCTATAAATACTCCGTTTTGGGCCGCATTTTCCAAAAATAAACCAAAAACACCAGCATCTCTTTCTTCTGTTCAGCCATTTGGGCGCGGTTTTCGTTCATAGATTTCTAGCTAAGTACAAGACCATGAAGAAGATAAAAACCCTCACGCTGTATTTGTTCTTTCTGTTGACTGCCGGCCATTGTTTGACTAGTTGCCAGACCACTGCTCCTGCCGGCACTGAGAATACAACCGCCACCTCCAATGCTGAGGAAGATACCACTCCGGCCGGACCCAGGTTCTCGCCGCAGCGCGTAGACGTAAGAGGCACCATCACCCAACGGGAATACAACCAGGGCCAAATGCTCATTCTGGTGGAAGGTTTCCCCGATAGGTTTTCCCGTTTCGGGCGGGCAGTGGTGCTGGTAACGCCCATAACCCAGATTGTGGGCCTGGACGGAAAGACCATCAGTCTGAGCGAGCTGCAGACCGGGCAGCAGGTGGCGGTGCAGTTCAGGGGCCGGTTCCGGGAGTCTGTCACGGGTTTCGCGGCCCAAGCGGTCGCCCGCAAGATGTGGATTGAGCCGTTGGGTGGTTATTAGCGACCGCTTCAGCCTAAACGGGTGCCGTTAGCTTTGATTTGACGAGCGCGCAGCCCTTAATATAATATAGACGAGCCCGGAAGCTGGAGCAGGCGGGAACTGGCGGGCCTGGAAATATGTAGCGGAAGCCTATCTGCTGATTATGAGGCGATTTTTGTAAATTGCACGCAAATCAGGTTTGGCTTCTGTTTACTATATGTCTGGGACTTTTCTTCGTGCTGCGTTGGCCTTTTGCGGGCTGCTTTTCACCTTCTCAATCGCTGCATCGGCGCAAGCCGGCAAACCCATCAAGATCGCGGATCTGGAATTGCAGGTAGCGGGCATCGGGCAACCAGCCACGCAATTGCAGTACGCCTTCCAGGCTGGCGATGTGCTGGTGCTGGACCTGGAGAACAAAGCCAAGACGAACTACAAGGTAACGGTGCAGGAGTATTTCTCCTCTTCGCCGCTGTACAGCATTGAGGAAACGAAGAAACTGAACAACCTGCGCCTCACAGCGCCGCAGAAATCGGTGTACACCATTACGCTGCAGAGTCTGTCGCAGACCAGCACCAAGAGCCATTTCACGCTCACCCGCATTCCTAAAAGCGAAGCCACGCAGAATTTTAGCACGTTGGTGGCCTGGCGCACGGTCAAAGACACCCTCTGGACCACCACCACCGAGAAAGTTTTGGTGAAGAATGACCTCAAATCTGAGACGGTGGTAGACAAAACCTTCCGGCTGGCGTCGCTCACTAATATCACCAGCAACAACCGCAGCACCGAGCGTTTCAAGCTGCCAGCTGGTACCAAGCACTGGGTGTACTGGGTGGGTGTAGGGCAGGAATCTGTGCAGGCGCTGCAGGAAACGGGCAAAACGCTGGCCAAAGGCGCCACGGCTTTGCTCACGGGCAGCAACCCGTTGGTGGCTTTCGGGTTGGGGCTGTTGCCGCAGCTGCCGCAGGTAAAATCCAGCGGGTACATCAGCTACCATCTGTTCAACAAGAACAACGCCTACCTGTTCAAGGAAGACGAAGACGGCTGGAAACCCTACGGCGTGGCCAGCGGCAAGGATGTTCTGTCTGATTACGGCAAGGTGCTGATCAACCAGACCCCCAAAACCGATGACGGCTACCTGTACCTGGGCTTCGAGAACCCCAGCACCATTACCGGCCTGGACCTGACCCTGAAAGTGGTGGCGTTCATAGACAATCCTGTGTACCAGACCCGCACCGTGCGCAAGCCGGCCAAAATCACCACGCGCCGCGAGCCCATCCTGGCCGCGGACTAATTCTGCTTTCGGGCGCTTTTTAGGGAAACAGGCCAAAAACAGAAGTAGTATCTTTGCAGGAGCTTCGGCCTAAGCCCGGGCACCTAAGTTTATGAGCCTAGCACTTCCTGCTCCTTTCCAGACCCGCATGCAGACGCAATTGGGCGAGGCCTACCCCGCCTTCGCCGATGCCCTGAACCAACCCTCGCCTACCAGCATCCGGGTGAACCGCGCGAAGATGCCGCTACCCACCAGTTTGCCCCAGGTGCCCTGGACAGAGACCGGGTTCTACCTCTCAATGCGGCCCAGCTTCACTTTGGACCCCATGTTCCACGGCGGCGCCTATTACGTGCAGGAAGCCAGTTCCATGTTTCTGGAGCAGGCCTTGAGGCAGAGCGTGAACCTGAGCGAGCCTTTGGCCGTGCTGGACCTGTGTGGCGCCCCGGGCGGAAAATCCACCCACATCGCCTCATTGCTCTCTGAGGAAAGTCTGCTGGTCGCCAACGAAGTCATCAAGCCCAGGGCCAATATCCTCGCGGAGAACATCCAGAAATGGGGCTCCGGCAACGTGGTCGTCACGAACAATGATCCAAGCCACATAGGCCAGCTCACTGGTTTCTTCGATGTGATGGTGGTAGACGCCCCCTGCTCCGGCGAGGGCATGTTCCGCAAAGACCCCGATGCCGTGAACGAATGGTCTGAGGCCAACGTGAAACTCTGTTCTGAGCGCCAGCGCCGCATCCTCATGGATGTCTGGGATGCCCTCAAGCCCGGCGGCGTGCTCATCTATAGCACCTGCACCTACAACCTGGAGGAAAACGAAGAGAACCTGGCCTGGCTATCCAAGCAACAAGATGCTAAATCCATCTCCCTGCAACTACAACCTGACTGGGGCATCACCGAGACCGAACTGGAAGGCATGCACGGCTACCGCTTCTACCCACACCGCACCCAAGGCGAAGGTTTCTTCCTGGCCGCCGTGCGCAAAACCGGTGGCGATGAGGCGCGGGCCTACCGCAAGAGCAAGCGCCCGTTCCTGGTAAGCGCCTCCAAGCAGGAAAAAGCTTTGGTGCAGGATTGGCTGAAAGAGCCCCAAAACTGGGAACTGGTGAAGCACAAGGAAACCCTCCGCGCCCTGCCCCAAGCCTGGATGCTGGAACTGGAACAACTCTATGAGAACCTGCGCGTGGTCTACGGCGGCATTGAAGTAGCTGAGGTCATGAAGAACAACGCCAAGCCTCTGCCCGCCCTGGCGCTGTCCCAACATGTATCAGAAGATACTTTCCCCCGCGCCGAGGTGGATCTGGCCACCGCCCTCAAATTCCTGCACCGTGAAGACATAGTCCTGGAAAACTCCGCCAACGGCTGGGTACTGGTGCAGTTCAACGGCGTAGCCCTGGGCTGGGGCAAGAAGCTCCAGAACCGCGTGAACAACCACTACCCCAAAGAATGGCGCATCAGAATGAGCCTGGATGAAGCTTTGAAACCGGAGAACGTACAGGGGCTGTTTACGCTGGGAAGCTTTTAGTATCGCGTATCAAGTATCACGATGCTGGGCTGTCTTCCTCATCATCGCAACTTTCTCTATTGTCATCCTGAAAGGATCTTGTGGGCGAACTAGAAAGGCGTTTTTGCAAGCCACAGCAGCCTAATTTGAGTTGATTGACGTCACTGTTTCGCTGCTTGCCCATTCACCACCCCGCCCTTCGGGCACCCCTCCTAAATTAGGAGGGGAGTTTTGATCTGCCTGCGCTATACCGTCTGCTCAAAAGACCTCGCAGCGTCCGGAGGTCCTGCGAGCGTCTGCGCCGATTACCGTTCCGGTTAGTCACAAAAAGAGGAAGGCCTCTGCAGTTTATTCGCTGCAGAGGCCTTCCTCTTTTTGGTTTTATGGCTGTTTTTTTCAAAGTAGCCTTGAATCCCCTCTAATACTAAAGTCGTGCTACTTGCTACCTGATACGACCTTATTCCACGTACAGCACCAACCCTTTGAGATACTCGCCTTCCGGGTGGAAGATGCTTACCGGGTGGTCGGCGGGTTGGGAGAGGTGGTGCATGACTTTCACGTTGCGGCCGGCTTCAATGGCGGCGGCCATGACGGTGCTGGCAAAGAGATATTTGTCCACCACCCCGGAGCAGGAAAAGGTGAAGATGATGCCACCCGGTTTAATCTTCTGGATGGCCTCGGCGTTCAGGCGTTTGTAGCCCATGAGCGCGTTATGGCGCACCTTCTGGCTTTTCGCGAAGGCGGGAGGGTCCAGCACAATCAGGTCGTAGAGGTCTTCTTTGCCGCGCAGGAACTCAAAGGTATCTACGGCATAGGCCTCGTGGCGGTCCTGGCCGTTGTTCAGGGCGGCATTCTGATCAGTCAGCTCGATGGCTTTTTTGGAGACGTCCACGGAGTGCACGGCGGTGGCCCCGGCGTTGAGCGCGTAGATAGAGAAGCCCCCGGTGTAGCAGAAGGTGTTCAGGATGGTTTTGCCTTTGGAGTAATGCGCCAGCAGTTGGCGGTTCTCGCGCTGGTCAATGAAGAAGCCGGTTTTCTGGCCTGTTACCCAATCTACCAGGAACTTGTTGCCGTTCTCGGTGACCACGTGCGGCGTGGGCGTCTCCCCAATGAGGTAGCCGTTCTGGCCTTGCACCGGACCTTTGGCCGGCAGGGTCTCGGCGCTCTTGTCGTATACGGCAGTTAGTTTGCCGTCATAGACTTCCATCAGCGCTTGCGCGATGTGCTGTCGCACGTGGAACATGCCTACGTTGTGCGCCTGCAGCACAGCAGTATTGCCGTACACGTCAATGATGAGGCCGGGCAGGTTGTCGCCCTCGGCGAAGACCAGGCGGTAGACATCGGTATCGGGGGTATCCAGGAAGCCCTGCTCGCGCCGATAATCCACGGCCCGCTGCACGCGGCTTTTCCAGAAAGCGTAATCAGGCTCCACCTCCTCAAAAGAGAAAATGCGTACCGCGATGGAACCCGGCTGGAAATGCCCGAGGCCCAGGAACTCGCGCCGGTTGGTGTACAAGGCCACGATATCGCCCTCCTGCACCTCGCCTTCCACTTTTTTGATAGCCCCCGAGAAAACCCAAGGATGGAAGCGTTTGAGGGAATGTTCTTTGCCTGCGTGTAATAATATAGAAGGAAGATTTGTCATAAAGAGAGAAGTACGCGCCGGCGGCAGCGCACGTTTTTGAGTTGTTTTTGCAAAATTCGGGAAAAAATCCGGCTTTTGGGCTGCGGCCCGGCAGTTCTTCGTAAACTCTGGCTTAGTTAGATTTCTTTGAACCCGTATTCACGCCATCGCGCCTTCACCTATTCACAATTTGGAAGATTCCCGCCTGCCCATCGTTGACCTGCACTGCGACCTTACCGGTTACCTGGCCTGGATTCCCGGGGCTACGCCCTTGGACGTGAACCGCATTGGCTGCGCCATCCCACATCTGCAGGCCGGACGGGTAAGGCTGCAGACCATGGCTTTCTTCACGCCCACCGAGCCCGGCAGCGCCGCTTTTACCCTGAAGCAGGCCCGCCTGTATAGAGACGATTTGCTCCGGCAAGAAGACGTTTTTGCCCCGATTTGCCCAAAAGACCTCCAAAACCAGGTCCTGCACGGTGACCGGATTGCCATGGTGGCTGCCATTGAGAACGCCTCGGGGCTGTGTGAGGAGGAAGAACCTTTAGAACTGGCCTTTTCCCGGCTGGAGGAAATCATAAAACTGGCGGGGCCGGTGCTCTATATCAGCCTGAGCCACGTGGACGAGAACCGGTTCAGCGGCGGTAACCTCACACCCGGCATCGGGCTGAAGCCGGATGGCGAGGAGCTGCTTCGTTACCTCAGCGGCCGGCGCATTGCCGTAGACCTGGCCCACGCCTCAGACGCCGCTGCCTTCGATATTCTCTCTTTCATTGACCAACAGAACCTGAATATCCTCGTCATGGCCAGCCATTCCAACTTCCGGGAAGTGTGCGACCATCCGCGCAACCTGCCGCAGGAACTGGTGCAGGAGATAGTACATCGCCAGGGACTCATCGGGCTCAACTTCCTGAAGAACTTTGTGCACCCAACCCACCCCGAGGCCCTGCTGGAGCATATCCGCTACGGCTTCAGGCACGCGCCCCAAACCCTGGCCTTCGGCGCCGATTTCTTCCAG
The DNA here is from genome assembly GCF_017916345.1 of Rufibacter aurantiacus. Taxonomy (NCBI): domain Bacteria; kingdom Pseudomonadati; phylum Bacteroidota; class Cytophagia; order Cytophagales; family Hymenobacteraceae; genus Rufibacter; species Rufibacter aurantiacus. The sequence continues at coordinate 406,264 of NZ_JAFMSV010000004.1, read as the reverse complement.
GAATCCGGTGTGCTGGGCGAATCTTATTATCATGAGGAACATCGCTCAGCAGCCCGGTACCAATCCATTCTGACGGAGCTAAAGCAGGAGTTTTCCCCGGAGCAGTTAATGGACCTCAGCTACCGGAACGTGCTCCGGTTTCTGGAAAGGCTGTGGGGCTGACCCGAAGAAAGAAATGTACATAGCGTTTCAGGGCAGATTTACGGAAAAGCGTCGGTAAACAGTGGGCTATAACTTGTATGAGGCAGGAGAAATAAAGTATATAAAAAGGGCTATGTCTTGTAGTCAGGGTAATCAGGGATTTGGCTATATTTAAGAGTATATCTGGTATTCCTATTCAATCTATTATCCTTTATCCCTTACATGCCCCCAAGAATAAGACTAATCCCCTGCCTGCTGCTTTTTGTTTTAGCCGCACTTTTCGCATTTGGGCCTAAAAACGCGTCCTTCCTCACCAGTTTTGAAGAGATTATTGCCCGGTTCCAGCTCCTCGGGAAGGAATATCCGCAGGAGAAAGTGTACCTGCACCTGGATAAACCCTACTATGCCGCCGGCGAGAATGCCTGGTTCAAAGCCTATTTGGTGAACGCCAATGTGCATACGCCCAGCCAACTTAGCAAGGTGCTGTACGTGGAGTTAATCAACCCCGAGGATTCTGTTTTCAGCCGGGTAGCGGTGGACGTGCAGAACGGGCTGGGCCACGGTGATTTCGCCTTGCCAGACACCATGCCGGCCGGGCAGTACCGGCTGCGGGCCTACACCAGCTGGATGCAGAACTTTGATGAGGAGTACTTTTTCCACCAGAACCTCACCATCTACAACCCCAGGATGGAGGATGTGGTGCCTTCCATGGCTTTCGAGGTGAAGCCGCAGAGCAATGGAGACTCCGTGCAGGTAAGCCTTTCTCTGAAGAACCACCAGGGAGAGCCACTGACCAATACGCCCTTCACTTACCTTACCCAAACAGGACGCAAAACATCATCCAGACGCAAAGGCGTAACCAATGGCCAAGGATTGTCCCGGTTTACGCTGTTCCTGCCAGAGGCCGAGGACCGCCAAAACGCCAAACTGCAGCTAACGGTAGCCGAAGGCCAGGAACCGTACGTGAAAAGCTTTCCTATTCCGCTGCCCAACCCTAAACCGGATCTGCAGTTCTTCCCCGAGGGCGGGAACCTGATTGCGGGCATGTGGAACGTAGTGGGTTTCAAAGCCGTGGATGCCACTGGCCTGGGTGCAGACGTATCCGGCGCCCTCTATGACCAGACCGGCAAGAAAATAACCGATTTCCAGAGCTTGAAGTTTGGGATGGGCCGCATCAGGTTCATGCCTTTCAAAGGAATGAAGTATGAGGCCCGTTTGTCGCTGCCCAACGGAAAATCCGCCGTGTATCCCCTGCCCGCTGCCAAAGAGCAGGGCGTGCTGATGACCGTGGACAATGGCAACCTTGAGAACATCAAACTGAAAGTTTACCTGCTGGGCTTCGCCGATGGCGTGAACCGACCCAGAAACCTTCATTTTTTGGGCCAGAGCCGGGGAGAGATGTATTTCAAAGGATCTGGCAGTACAGATAAAGACCTGGTGGTAGTGGAAGTGCCCAGAAAGAGCTTCCCGGATGGGGTTTCCCAGATCACCCTGTTCTCAGACACAGGCGAGCCGCTGGCCGAGCGCCTTATCTTCGTGAACCAAGGCCGGCAGCTGCAGTTAAGCCTCACTTCTGATAAAACAACCTATAAACCCCGGGAGAAAGTGACCATGCGCCTGCAGGCCAAAAATGAGGCGGGCAATCCGGTGGTGGGCCATTTCTCCGTAGCCGTCATGGATCAGCAGAAAATCATGCCGGAAGCCAACGGCGGCAACATCCTCACCAACCTGCTGCTTACCTCAGACCTGCGCGGGCACATTGAGCAGCCCGGTTATTATTTCTCCGGGCAGGACTCTGAGGCCGTCCTGGCGCTGGATAACCTCATGCTTACCCAGGGCTGGCGCCGGTTTGTGTGGCAAGACCTGCTGCAGAACAAACCTCCCCAGCTTACCCATCCCATTGAACAGGCGCTCACGGTGAAGGGTACGGTACTGAAAACATCGGGTAAGCCGGAGCCCAACGCCGTGGTGAACCTCTTCGAACTTAGCAACATTGCCGGCATGCTCACCGATACCACAGATGCGCAGGGCAGGTTCATGTTTGGGGTGGCCGGCCTGGATGACAGCGCCCGCATTGTGGTAAAGGCCCTCTCGGCCAAAGGCAAAAATGCGCTGGAAGTGGTGCTGGAGAAAGCATTGCCGCTCACGCTGGTGAAACCAAGGGCTCCGCTGGCCCCGCCGCCCGGACCTTTCTCCCAGGAACTAGCCAGATACCTGCAGGGCAACCGCGAGCAGCTCAAGCTAGACCAGTTATCCGGGAAAAGTATTCTCCTGAACACGGTGAACATCAAAGGCCGGAAACAGAAAGAGGAAGAGGATTATTTCAGCCGGGGCCTTTACAGCATGCCAGACAGGAGCATCAAAGCGGCAGACCTGCCACCGGGCATGAACCTTATTTCCAGTCTGCAGGGCCGCATCCCGGGAGTATACGTGGCAGGAGACCAGATTTCCATGCGCGGGGGCGGAACGCCGCTTTTCCTGCTGGACGGGATGCCCATAGAGATCGAATTCATCAGGACTATCTCCATGAGTGACGTGGACCGGGTGGATGTGCTGATGCCCGGCGCGTCTTCGGCCGTTTACGGCTCGCAGGGCGGGAATGGTGTGATTGCCGTTTCGCTCAAACGCGGAGGCTCCGCCAGGCCTGATTTCTCCCGCTGGAGAGGTATTGCGTCATACAAGGGAGTCCGGTACCAGACCGCCCGGGAGTTCTACATGCCCCGCTACGATGTCCCCGCTGAAACCGAACTTCCTGATCTACGGAGTACCATCTTCTGGGCACCTTCCATCACCACCAATGCCTCTGGTACCGCGGAGTGGACCTTTTTCGCCGCCGATGCTGTTACAACTTACCAGGCAGTAGTGGAGGGGATCACTGGCCGGGGACAGATAGGGCGCGGGCTGGCGACTTTGCAGGTACGGTAAAGAACCTGCTTAGGCAGAGCGCCTTGTTTTACGGGCCTTTTCCCTGAAACAACCCTAAAACGCACACAAACAATTGCGCCGGAAATTATGTATCTTTGCGGCCTGAATTAAGTAAAGCAGAAGATGTTAGATAAACTGGAAGCCATAAAACAACGGTTTGAAGAGGTTAATGAGCAACTCATCCAACCAGATGTTGCCAGTGACCTGAAAAGATATAAGGCCCTGAACAAAGAATTCAAGGACCTGGAGAAGATTGTGGCCGAGTATGAGCGTTATAAGCTGCTGCTCAGCAACATTGAACACACCAAAGAAGTCATTGCCACGGAGAAAGACGAAGATTTCCGGGAGATGGCCAAAGAAGAGCTGGACGAACTCCTGCCGCAGCGCGACGAGATGGAAGAGGTCATCAAGGAAATGCTCATCCCCAAAGACCCCAACGACAGCAAAGACATCATCATGGAAATCCGGGCCGGAGCCGGTGGCGACGAGGCCTCTCTGTTTGCCGGTGACTTGTACCGCATGTACAGCCGTTTCGCGGAGAAGCAGGGCTGGAAAATGGAGGTCATTGACGTGATGGAAGGTACCGCCGGCGGTTACAAAGAGGTGATCGTGGGCATCTCCGGCGAGGACGTGTACGGCAAGCTCAAGTTCGAGTCTGGTGTGCACCGCGTACAGCGCGTACCCGCTACCGAAACCGCTGGTCGTATCCACACTTCGGTGGCATCGGTGGTAGTATTGCCCGAGGTAGAAGAGCTGGACATCGAACTGAATATGAATGATATCCGCAAGGACCTTTTCATGTCTTCAGGACCCGGTGGTCAGTCGGTAAACACCACGTATTCTGCCGTGAGATTAACGCACATTCCTACGGGTATTGTGGCCCAGTGCCAGGACCAGAAATCACAGCTTAAGAACTTTGACAAAGCCTTGGCCGTGTTGCGTTCCCGTATTTACGAGATAGAACTAGCCAAGAAAAACGAAGCCGAAGGTGCCCAGCGTAAGAGCATGGTGGGCGGCGGCGACCGTTCAGACAAGATCAGAACATATAACTACCCACAGGGCCGCGTTACCGATCACCGCATCGGATTAACCGTGTACAACCTGCCAAGCGTGGTTGACGGTAACATTGACGAGTTTGTGGAGCAGCTTCGTATTGCCGAGAACGCTGAGCGTTTGAAAGAAGGCGTACAGGCCTAAGCCAACCCATACCAGAAAGCGCAGTTCAACAGAGCTGCGCTTTTTTTATTTCTCTGTTTCAGGCCCTATTTCTTGAAAACGAGCTAAAAATCCCACACCATTATTTTCGTTTTCACCTATGAGGCTCCTCCTTTTACTTTTTACAGGGTTATTGTTCTTGTGCCCTGCCGCTTATAGCCAAACCGACAAAGAAGCTATCTCTAGGAATGTTACGCGCTATTTTACGGCAGTGGAAAAAGCCGATAACCAGACAGTAATGGACCTTACTTATTCCAGAGTTTACGAGCTTATCCCCAGAGAGAAGATGCGGGAAATGTTAGAAAATTTGCATAGTGATCCAGAGTATAAGATCACTATTTCAAATAACTCTATCAAGAATATCACAGAGGCAGTCCTTATTGCCGATACTAAGTACGCTAAGGTGGATTATTCTTTTACCATGGTGATGAAAATCAATAAACCAGAGGAAAAGAAGTCCGACAAGGACAAATTTGATACAAGGGCCGCTACTACTAATCTATTTAAAAAGATGTACGGTGAGAGTAATATCACCTATAACCAGCCGGAAAATCAGTATGTGATCAACATCCAGAAGCAAATGTTTGCAATTCTTGAGCCCAAGACGCAGCAATGGACGTTCATAGGCAATGAGAAAAACTTGAAACCTTTGCTGGAAAAGATATTACCTCAGTAGTTATTGACAGAGTAGAAGGTATTAGAATGCCTGCACTGCGCTAAAAGATCATACATGAAGCACACGTTTCTCTTTAAAAGGTTCCGTCTTTGGCTGCAAAGCCTGGCCCTGGTCTGCTTAATGGGTTGGTGGATGAGCGCCTGCACGCCCCGCGATGAGGAAATCACCGCCGATGCCGGGGCCCTGCTCCGGCTGGAGGCTGATACGGTGCTGTTTGACACGGTTTTCACGGAGGTGGGTAGCGTGACCCGGCGCCTGAAAGTCTACAACCCCAATAAGAACGCTGTCCGGATCTCCGAGATAAAAGTGGGCGGCCTGGCGACCTCGCCGTACCAAATTTTTGTGAACGGAAGGCCAGGCCCGCAACTGCAGGACGTGGAGCTTCGGGGTGAGGACAGCCTGCTGGTGCTGGTCCAAGCCACCATCAACCCCAACGCGCAGGAGCAGCCTTTCCTGGTGAACGACTCCCTCCTGTTCCTCACCAACGGGAACCAGCAGAAGGTGAAACTGGTGGCCTATGGGCAGAACGCCACCTATTACCGGCACAACTACAACACGGCTCCCGCCGAGGTCTGGTCTGCCGCTAAAGCGCACGTGATCTATGACTCGGTGACGGTGCCGGCCGGGCAGACGCTCACCATCCAGAAAGGCAGCCAAATCCATCTGCACCGCAACGCTAAGATCAAGGTACTAGGCACACTCAAGGTAGAGGGTGAGCCCCAGAAGCGGGTGGTGTTCCAGCAGGTGCGCCTGGAGGAGCAGTACCGTAACGCGCCGGGCCAGTGGCGGGGTTTGGAGTTCCATCCTTCCAGCCAAGGTAATGAGATCAACTTCGCCGAGCTGAAGAACGCAGTCACGGGCCTTTACCTTAAAGCCGAGGGGAACCAGGTGCCCCAGGTCACGCTTCGGAATAGTTTTCTGAAAAACATGCTGGAAATAGGCGTGCTGAGCCACGGCGGCGAGGTGCGCCTGGAAAACAGCATCATCACCAATTGCGCCGAGTATGCCGTGGCCGGCCTGGGTGGCGGCCGGTACGATATCATCTTCAGTACGCTGGCCAACTACGCGAATGATTTCGTGCGTTTCGGGCCTTCGTTTACCTTTCAGGAGAAATATGAGGTGGAGGGCAAGCTGATTAGAGAAGGCAGTTACGTGGTGAACGTGGTCAACAGCATTCTGTGGGGCCGGCAGGAAGAGGAACTGCAGTTCGGGAACATGGGCAGTGGCTCCAGCAGAACCATCCGGAACTCCTTCCTGAAAACCCAGGCTTATAAAACCGAGTTCGATAAGAACGCAAACCAGCTCAACGTAGACCCGCAGTTCCGTGATGCGCCCAAGTTTGATTTCCAGATCATCAAGCTCTCGCCGGCGAACGCAGCCGGAACGCCGGTGCCCGGCATCACGGTGGACTACGAGAACAAACCGCGCGATGCCCAGAAACCCGATGCCGGGGCCTTGGAAGTAGACTACCAATAATTTACCCTTAGCTGTATGAAGTGGTTCCAGAAAACCCTACGCTTACCCGCCGTGAAACGCGGCTTTCACCTCATCACCGATCTGCTGGAGGCGCATTTACCCGAGCTGGAGGAGATTGAAGTGGGTTTGGCGCACATCTTCATCCAGCACACCTCGGCCAGTTTGTCCATCAACGAGAACGCCGACCCCACCGTGCGCCACGATTTTGAGCAGCATTTCAACCGCATGGTCCCCGAGAACGCACCTTACTACCGCCACACCCTGGAAGGCCCCGATGACATGCCCGCCCACATTAAGGCTTCCCTCATGGGCGCCTCCGTGACGGTGCCCATCACCAACGGCCGCCTGAACGTAGGCACCTGGCAGGGCATCTACCTCTGCGAGCACCGCAACCACGGCGGCAAACGCACGGTGGTGGTCACCCTGCAGGGCAAGTAATTAGCATGAAATCCGAAAGCCGATTTAGGCCCGTTTTCCAGGAAACGGGCTTAAATCGGCTTTCGGATTTATCACAAAAACAGTAGTTGGATTTTGTTCTAACGGATGGCCGGTGAGTAGTCAATCTGCCCGAAATTCACGGTGAAGGCCGTGCCTTTGCCTTCTTCGCTTTCCACGTCAATGGTGCCACCCAGGGCTTTTACCTGCATTCTGGTAAGATACAGCCCTAAACCTTTTGACTGGTCGGTGACGTGGAAGACTTTGTAGAGCCCAAATAATTTGTCTCCTATCCGCTCCAGGTCCATGCCCAAGCCGTTGTCTGATACGGACAGATGAACGGTGTCTGCGTTGCGCCAGCTCCTGATTTTTACCTCTGGCTGCCGGTCTGGAGAGCGGTATTTGAGGGCGTTGGAGATGAAGTTGTGCAGAATGCTTTCCAGGTACAGCTTGGGGATGTAAATGGTGGCCACTTCCAAATCCGTGATGATCTGGGCATCGGTTTGCGCGATGACGGCGGCCAGGTTCTGCTTTTCTTTTTCAATGAGCTCAGCCAGTTGTACTTCCTCCTGCGGCAAGTCCTGCACCAGGTGCGTCTTCAGGATCACGTTTAGGTCACTGATGGTCTCATACATGTTGTCGCTCACCTGGTTCACTTTCTCCATGGCGTAGGCGGCGCTTTCCTCACCGGGTTCTGCCACGTAGAACTGGTGCAGACTTTTAATGGTGGCCAGCGGCGAGCGCAGGTTATGTGAGATGATGTAGGCGAAGTCCTCCAGCTGGGCGTTGCGGGTGCGAAGCTGGTCTGCGTTGGTCAAAAGCTCTTGGTTCAGTTTCTGTAACTCGGCGGTTTGGTTACGGAGCCTGATGGCAATAAGGTCTTTGAGCAATGCCTGCGTGATCTCCACTTCGTTCAAGGTCCAAGGCTGGGATTTCCCTCTGACCACCTCTATCCATTTCTCAAAAGACTTCCGGGGATGAATGCGCAAACCATCGGTTTCCATGGGCTTTTCTGGGTTGCCGGCCCAGATTCTGGTTTCCCTGATCTCGGGTTTGAAGAACAGCAGGTACTCCTGGTTGTAGCGCGAGATCTCCAGCGCCAGCAGCCCGCTGGCCACCTCACGGTAGGTTTCGGCCTGGGGCCACTCGGCAGACAAATTGCGGGTACAGAAAACCCCCTCAGAGACATGCTCAGAAAGCCAGCGCGTAAGGCTCTGGATGGCTTCCGCAGAAGGGGTCTGCCCGAAGGTGGTCAAAGATTTGTCAAGCAGCAGGGCGGCGCCGTGGCTCTCAGTAAGGTCTAGTAAAGAAGGCTGCGGTTTGAACAGTCCCTCGGCCAGGTCCATGCCGCTGTTGAGGCGCTGCACCAGGGTGCGCTCCACTTGCCTATACCGATTGAACTGCTCCTGGTCCCGTTTCTCCTGCAAAGAGGCAATCACGTTCCCGAAGGTCTTCGCCACCAGATCACAGAGCTGCCGGCGCCAGACGTCAATGTAGGTGGGTTCCACGTTGTGGCAGGCAATCACGCCCCAAAGTTGGTTCTTGACCAGGATGGAGAACGAGATGGTAGCCGCCACGCCCGTATTCCGGATGTATTCCAAATGGATCTCAGACGGATTACGCAGCTCTGAACACAGGATATTGGTAGGTTGGCCGGTGCCGGGGTTGAAGTACGGGTAAATCTCTACTGCCTCGGCGTCCACGTTGGGGATCTGGCGCACGTGCTTCTGCTTCAACAGCTCCCGTGCCGGGGCCGGAATATCAGAAGCCGGGAAATGGTGCCCAATAAATGAGTTCAGGCGCACATCTCGGCTTTCGGCAATCACATCGGTGTTCCACTCCTGGTCAAACTGGGTGATGTCAACGCGGTCATATTCCAGGATGGTGCGCAGCGTGTGGGCCACGGCCTCAGCCACGCTCTCAAGGGTATCTAGGCTGTTGAGTTGGTTGTGCAGCTGCCACAGAATGGTGTTGTGGCGCAGCTTCTCGGCGTCTGGGTACGGGGCGCTGGGCTCGCCCTCCAGAATCAGTTTGCCGCCGGATTTGTGAAAATGGCCAATAAACGGGCGGTTGCCTAATGTGAGGAACTGAGAACCCGTATAGGCAGAGTCAAAAGTCGCATCATTTGCAGAAAGCAGGGAATGAAGCGGTTGGCCCAGGAGTTCCTCCAGCCCGAGAGAGAGAAACTGGTCTACGTTGCGGCTGGCCTGCTCAATGGTGAGCGTCTCTTTGTCTAACACCAGCAGGAACCCGTGCGATTGAATCCGGCCGATGAGATGGATGGGCTCTTTGTCGCAGTTAGAGAGGTCTACCTGGTGGTTGTGATAATTTTGCATGCTACTTCTTGCTTCCCCGAGCTAAGGGGAAAGCCCAGCTGCGAAAATGCGGTTAACGGTGATAGGTTCAATTACGTTACAAATTTCCTTAACTTACCGGCTGTCACACCTTACTAATCTGAACGCTTTCTTACCACAAGGTAGTATTCAGTGTTTATACGTACAAATATGTTTATTTCTATCAGTACATTTACTATTGCCAACGACACTGAAGCCAGCGTGAAGGAAGCCTTCCGGAACCGCCCGCACCTGGTGGACGATGCACCGGGTTTCCTGAAACTGGAGGTTCTGTCTCCGCAGGACAATCCCAAGGAAATCTGGCTTAAAACCTATTGGCAAGACGAGGAAAGCTTCAAAACCTGGTACAAGAGCCACCAGTACCATGACTCGCACAAGGGCATTCCCAAAGACACCAAACTGGTACCGGGCAGCGTGAGCGTGCGCTACTTCTCCCTGGTGGGCGAATAAAAATTAAAACGATAAGGGACTATTGGGCCACTTCCCCGGTGACACTATAGCGCTCGGCGCCCATCAGCAGCAGCTTCTGGGTCTCGTCCAGGTGGTAACGCACCAGGTGCGGCGCGGTGCCGGAGTGGGCCTCCAGGTGCAGTACTTTTTTGGTCCCGAACAGCATGTTGTCCTGCAGAATGGTGGCGTCTAGCTGTACCAACTGGCCTTTGGCATCCAGGGTGTAGGTGACTTCCTGCACGTTGGTGCTCGCATCTTCCTTGGCCTTGTAGCGGCGCACCTGCTGACCTAAGGCGTCTGAGGAGGTCTCTACCGTGAACAGCCCTTTGAGCGCAGGTTTGTTGATATCGGCATCGGCGAAGGGTGCCAGTTCCTCGGTCCAGTTCAGGGAGGAGATGGTCTTGGTTTCTTTCACGGTACCATCTTCCGCTACGGTTTTGCGCACCTGGGCTTTCTTTTGGTTCAGCGCCAAGGCCTCACGGTCCAGGAAACCTACCAGGTCATACGCCTGGTGCGTACTCTTCACCGCCGGGGCCACGGTTCCCTCGTCCTGGCAGGCACTTGCCCCCAAAACTAAAGCCGAAAGCAGGACCAAGGTTGATTTTTGATACCAGAAGCGAAGAGTAGTAGCGTTGAACATGGACGGGGAGAAAGAGAAAGCTGTAAATGGTTTTTGGCTTGTTTTACGCAAAACAGATGAAAAACGGAGATAGAAAAGCAGCAGGTGCTTCGCTATCTCCGTTTCTTATTTAAGGTAAGGCTATTCTACGCTGGGGATCAGCAGCGAGGTACCACTCATATCGGCAGGAGCCTGAACGCCCAGCAAGGCCAGTACGGTAGGCGCGATATCGCCCAGTTTGCCGTCTTGCAGCTCGCCTCTGTAGTCGTTATCGGCTAAGATCACGGGCACCAGGTTGGTAGTGTGGGCGGTGTTTGGCGTGCCGTCTGGGTTGCGCATCACATCAGCGTTGCCGTGGTCGGCGATGATAATGGAGGCGTAGCCGTGGGCAAGCGCCGCAGTCACTACGGCCTCGGTGCACTGGTCTACGGTTTCCACGGCTTTCACTGCCGCTTCAAACACGCCGGTGTGGCCCACCATGTCTGGGTTAGCGAAGTTGAGGCAGATGAAGTCCACGGTCTCTCCTTCAATTTCCGGCACAATGGCGTCTCTGATGTCAAAGGCGCTCATCTCGGGCTGCAGGTCATAGGTAGCCACTTTGGGAGATGGGCACAGCAGACGCTTCTCGCCCTCAAACGGCTGCTCACGGCCACCGGAGAAGAAGAACGTCACGTGCGGGTATTTCTCGGTTTCGGCAATCCTGATCTGGGTTTTGCCGGCATTCGCCAGTACCTCGCCCAGCGTGTTGGCCAGGTTGTCTTTGTCGAAGATGGGGTGAACGCCTACAAAGGTATCATCATAGTTGGTGAGCGTGTAGTAACGGAGTTTCAATGGCGTCATGTCCTGCTCAGGGAACTCGCGCTGCGTCAAGGCCTGCGTGATCTCGCGGCCACGGTCAGTTCTGAAGTTGAAGCAAATCACCACGTCGCCTTCCTGGATTTTGGCAGTAGGTTCGCCGTTCTCGTTCAGGCACACAATGGGCTGGATGAACTCATCGGTGACGCCGTTGTCATAAGACTCCTGCACGGCTTCGCGCCAGTTCACGGAGCCTCTGCCCTGGGCATGCACCAAAAGGTCATAAGCCAGTTTTACGCGCTCCCAGCGGTTGTCGCGATCCATGGCGAAGTACCGCCCGATGATGGAAGCCAGCTTGCCGCCGGTAGCGTCCAGGGTGTTCTGCAGATCAGTGAGGTAGTCCAGACCGCCTTTAGGATCGGTGTCACGGCCATCGGTGAAGGCGTGAACATATACGTTGGGAGCCCCTTGCTCCTGCGCCAGACCGCAAAGTGCCTTGAGGTGCTCAATGTGGGAATGGACTCCGCCATCGGATACGAGGCCTATGAAATGCACCGGTTTGCCGTTCTCGCGGGCGAACTTGAAAGCGTCTTGCAGGATGGGGTTCTGGCCCAGAGTTTTCTCCCTGATGGCTACATTCACCTTCACCAGGTCCTGGTACACCACGCGGCCGGCGCCCAGGTTCATGTGGCCTACTTCAGAGTTCCCCATCTGGCCCTCAGGCAGCCCCACGGCCTCACCGGAGGCTTGCAGGCGCGCGTGCGGAAAACGGTGGAACAGGGAATCCATGAAAGGAGTATTGGCGTGCTCAATCGCCGATACGGAAGGGTCTGTGCCCAGGCCCCATCCGTCTAGAATCATCAAAAGTACCTTTTTGCTCATGCGCGTAAAGATACAAGCCTCTGGTGAAAAAGAAGCGTCTGCCGTTTGATTATGGAGATTTCCTGTATCTTTAGGCCAGTGAACTAATCAGCCTTTGGCATAGTTTTGGCATTGAAGTAGTAAAACCTGCTTAAAACGAGACATGAAAAATTTAAAGAGATTGATGGCGATGACCTTGGTGCTGTTGGGAATGCTGGTAGGCGCCGGACAGGTAGCGGCTCAATCTGACGTGATGGGTGGAATCCAGGCGGCGATCAAAAGCGGTTCATCCCGCGAACTGGCCCGCTACTTCAATTCCAAGGTAGACGTGAACATTGACGGCGACAACGGCAGCTACAGCCAAAGTCAGGCCGAGATGGTGGTACGCAATTTCTTCAGCAAGAATGCCCCGGTAAGTTTCAGCTTTGACCACCAGGGTGGTTCAGAAGACGGCCAGCGCTACGCCATAGGCAAATACAACCACAAAGGCGGCCGCTACAACGTGGTGGTGAAGGTGAAGAAATACGGCGATGCCTATAAGATTGACACCATTGAGTTTAAATAACAGAATATAATTGCCCCTAACAGGACAATCCATAGAAAAGGCACCGATAGTTCGGTGCCTTTTTTTATTTTTGCATCGTGAAAGCATCCTACCTTACCCAAGAAGGCATTAGGGCATTTATCCGGCAGGCCCTGCAGGAAGACGTAGCCGACGGCGACCACTCGTCATTGGCCTCCATTCCCGAGAGTGCCCAGAACCAGGCCAAGCTCCTGGTGAAAGACCGCGGTGTGCTGGCCGGGGTGGAACTGGCCTGGAAGATTTTCCATGAGGTAGACCCCACCCTCCGTCTGGAGGTGTTTTTGCAAGACGGGGCCCAAATCAACCACGGAGACGTAGCCTTCACCGTGCACGGCAAAGCCCAGTCTATCTTGACTGCCGAGCGCCTGGTCCTGAACTGCATGCAGCGCATGAGCGGCATTGCGACCTACACGCAGAGCCTGGCCAAGCTCATTGAAGGCACCGGCGCCAAATTGCTGGACACCCGCAAGACCACGCCTAACTTCAGGATGATGGAGAAATGGGCGGTTCTGATTGGCGGCGGCGCAAATCACCGATTTGGCCTCTTTGACATGATCATGCTCAAGGACAACCACGTAGACTATGCAGGGGGCATTAAACAAGCCATTGAAGCCACCCACCGCTACCTGGAGAAGCTGGGCAAGCCGTTGAAGATTGAAGTGGAGACCCGCAACCTGGACGAGGTGCGGCAGGCGCTGGAGACCGGCGGTATTGACCGCATCATGCTAGACAACTTTGAAGTACCTTTGCTGCGCGAAGCAGTGGAGCTCATTGGCGGCCGCTATGAAACCGAGGCCTCCGGCGGTATCACCGAAGAAACCATCAGAGCCGTAGCCGAGACAGGCGTGAACTACATCTCGGTGGGCGCTTTGACGCACTCTAACCGCAGCCTGGACCTTAGTTTGAAGGCATTTAAGTAGAAAGACCCAATAAACATCAATTAAACCAATAAAGGTAGAAGCGTAGGAAGCAGCAGGTTGGCAAGTGAATCATCATGTTACATGATACTTGCTACGTGATACCAGAGAATTATGCAACAACCAAATCAACGCGGCGGACAGCGGGTACAACAGCAGCAGCCTTTCAACCCCCTGGCCATCCGCACAAAGAAAAATCAGTTAGACAAGAATGATTACGCCAAGATGGCGCTGGTGCAGGTATGGAGAAAAGAATGGTGGCGGGCGCTTATTCCGCTGGTGCTGTTCTCTCTGCCAGCGGTTTTCGCCTTCTCATGGTGGTGGGTTGCGGGTGCCGTGATCATGACGGTACTCTACATTCTGGTGCGTTCTGCGCAGGTCATGGGCGTGACCCAGATGGAGCAGAGCAACGTGCTGTTTGAGCGCGTCATGTTTGAGATTGACCAGCGCCAGATTCTCATGAAACGCAATGACAAGGAAGGCATGGCCCTGCAGTGGGAGATGATTGACCGCGTGGTGCAGACCAAAGATGCCTACCAGATGTACCTCAAAGGCCCTGCCGCCGACCAGCTGCCTACCGGCTGGAAAGGCTGGGTAGCCAAGAATTTCAACGTGCCGGTGTTCCTGCACCTGCCGTTCAAGATTTTCAACAGCCCCAATGACATCAAGCTCATGGAAAGCCTGTTGCGCCGCAAAAACTTTATTCCCGCGTAAGCGTCTAAAACCAGAGAACCCGTTTACGACCTAAATTTCCTAAAGATGATAAAAAATACCCTTTCCGTATTCGCCGTGGCCGGTGCGCTTTTGCTGGCTTCTTGCAGCAGCCAACCTTCTGACCTGCGTCCTGAGGTTAAAGTTTCTGATGACAGCGTTCCTCCCGGAATGCGCAACAACACCGCCAACATTGACAATGCCCGCAATGATGAGGAAACCCGGGAAGATATCCTGATCAACCACGACGAGCACGAGAACCAAACCAAACCAGGTGCCCAGAAAGGCACGCTTCCTACCCAGAAAAGCAACCAGCAGAACGCGGTAGAAAACAACGAAGCAAAAGACCTGCACGAATAATCAACCTTAGCTAGAAGCCCGTTTTTGGCTTGTTTTCCCCAAAACAGACCAAGAACGGGCTTTGGCGTACCTTCTGATTTCTATGAGAAAGACTTTCCTTGCCTGGGCCCTTCTGCTGGGTACCCTGGCTTCTGTTTCTTCCTGCAACAGTTCCCCCAAAACGGAGGAACCCGCCGCAGCTACTGACGCGCAGCCAGGCACTGCCGTAGAAGGCACCGCTGCCCAAGGCCAGCAGCTGGCTTATATCTGCCCCATGGAGTGTGAAGGCAGCGCCAGCATGGAGCCCGGCAAATGCCCCGTGTGCAACATGGACCTGGAGAAGAACCCTGCTTACCAGGCCTCTGCAGACAGCACCGCTACCCTGTAAGCCCTGGCCCTGTAGCCACGTGCTGCCCGCTTTTTTCCCGCACCCGCATGATACAGCACCCGGAAGACTGGTTTCATACCTGGTTTGATTCTCCGTATTACCATCTCCTGTACAAGAACCGTGACACCCGCGAGGCCCAGGACTTCCTGGACAACCTCCTGCGGCATCTTCGGCCCAAACCCACTTGTCAGCTCATGGACCTGGCCTGCGGCAAGGGAAGGCACTCGGTCTACCTCAACCAGAAAGGCTATACGGTTACCGGGCTGGACCTCTCTGAGCGCAGCATTGCCTATGCCAAGCAGTTTGAGAACGAGAAGCTCCACTTCTATGTGCATGACATGCGCGAGGTGTTCAAACCCGAAGCGTTTGATTTCATCTTCAACCTGTTCACCAGCTTTGGGTACTTTGCCGCCGATTATGAGAACGTGATCGCGCTCAGGGCCAGCACGGCCTCACTCAAACCCAGGGGCAAGATCATCATTGATTTCATGAACACGCCACGGGTGATCAATCGGTTGGTGTCCAGGGAGACGAAGGAAGTGGGCGGCATTGTCTTCCATATCACCCGTAGAGTAGAGGCTGGCTTTATCATCAAGACCATTAAGTTTGAGGACCAGGGCCAGACACATGAATTTATAGAAAGAGTACGGGCGCTGCAGTACCAGGAATTTCTGGAGTACTTCCAGATGGCCCAGCTCCGGTTGGCAGACGTGTTCGGGGATTATCACCTGGGGCCGTATGATCCGGAGAAGAGCGAACGTATGATTTTCATCCTGAAGAAATAACCCATGTTAGTAGCGGTCTCTGTTCTGTTTTTTACCGTTTTGCTCGCCGGCTGGCTTGTGCGCTTCCTGCCCCAGGACAACCAGCGCTGGCTCAAATTGCTGCTGGCGTTCAGCGGGGCGTACCTGTTTGCGCTCACCATCCTGCACATTCTCCCCGATGTCCTGCTCAGCACCCAGGACCCGCACCGCGTGGGGTTCTACATTCTGGCCGGCTTCTTCCTGCAGTTGGTGCTGGAGGTGTTCTCGCACGGCGTGGAGCACGGCCACATCCATACGCATCCGCAGGGGAACGGGCACCATCACCACAACCACGGCACGGTGCCGGTGCTTTTGCTCTCCTCGCTCATCATCCACTCCTTTCTGGAGGGTAGCGTGATGGTGCAGAGCCGCATGGCTGCCCAACAGGTGCATGAGCACCTGCACGCCCATGTTCATTCCCAAGTTGGCGACAACTTCTACCATATTCTGGCCGGCATTGCGCTGCACCACATTCCGGCGGCTATTGCCTTGATGTCGGTGTTGGTGGCGCAGCTGCACAGTTTTAAAAAGGCGTTCATGTATCTGCTGTTGTTTGCCGCGGCCTCGCCGCTGGGCTTGCTGTTCAGCAATTACGTGGCCCTGGAGAAACTGCTTTCCAGCGAAGCCTACACTGTGCTCTCGGGATTGGTGGTGGGTAACTTCCTGCACATCTCCACTACCATCCTGTTTGAGACCAGCCCAGAGCATAGGTTCAACCGGGGCAAACTGCTGGCCACCATCGCCGGGGCTTTGATCGCCATTGGGGCGGGCATGCTGTAGAAATCCGGCCGGTAATTCTTAGGAGAAGCACTGCCGCCGATCTGTTTTACGCCTCATTTTCAGAAAACTGGCGTAGAACGGATCGGCGGTTTTTCTTTGGCGCTTTGCCCGGAAACGCTATCTTCATAAAACCCTTTATTGTATGGTCTTGAAAGCTTCTGATTTCTAATCCATTTTATGTATTACAGGCTAATATATGTATCTCTGGCCTTTATGATGATATCTCATTTTGCCTTTGGCCAAGATGAGAATCTGCTTGGAAACAATAAGTTTAGGAATGGCAATCTTAATAAAGCCTATGTGACAGACATATTAAGTAAGCACCCCTGGACTTTGATTAGAATTGACTCCACTTGCTTCGATGAAGGTATTAGCTCGAACACAGTTTCAAATAAGCACTTACTTAGGATTAAGTCTGGTGGGAGCGTAGAATCTGCAGAAGCAATGTTTAGCAGATATAAGTATGATGACGCCAAAAGGGATATCCTGTTTTACAATAGGGAAAATGATGAGTTTTTAGCCCTCTTTCTAACCCAAAAAAGTGGGATTTACTTCCTTGCAGTTCGGAAGCGCAGATTGAATGCCGAAGACTGCTTTACTGTAACCTATACATTCAAACAGGTGATAAAATGACTTTAAGAACTAAGGTAAAACGAGCAACTGAAGTTTAAAGAACTACACCATACAGCACTGTTACACGTCACCATCAGCAGACGGCCTCGCTAGTCGTTTATACTAGCCGGAGGTAAAAAAGAAATTTGCCGGTACTGCCTGCGCCGGGCCGGCGAACGCATAGGTTTTACGTAGAAAGGTTTCTACTCAGATTGAACATAATGCTATGAAGAAAATCATGGTTTGGCTCTCCATTCTGGTGTTGGTGAGCGCTGTGGGTTACTGGCTCTACAAACGCTACGCCCAAGGCCCCGAGTTTTCCTTGTACCAGATAAAGAAGGCGGTAGACAACCGCGATCTGGCGGCACTGGAGAAGTACGTGGACGTGGACCGCACCACCGCCAGTTTCCTGGACCAGGCCGTACAGGCGGGCATGGCCGAGTTGCCCCAGAAAGAACAGGCCCTGGCCGCGATGGCGCTGGGCATGGCAATGGCCTCTAAAAAAGAAGAAGTGCTGCAGACCCTCCGGGGCGGGATTGAGGAGTACGTGGCCCACCGGAAAGGCCTCAATGGCAGGCCTGAAACCGTGAGCGAGGAAGAGTGGCAGCAATTGCAGGCGGTACTTCCTATCCAGAAGCTTTTGAAGGAAAACCCGCTTTCTAACGGTCGGCTGGAGGGTATTTCCTACGTGAACCGCACCGATACCGTGGCCGTGGTTGGCCTTGACCTGCGCGTGCCTTCCCAGCCCAACCCCGTAATTGTGGAGGTGAAGATGCGGGATCGCGACGGTTACTGGCAGGTGGTGGGTCTGCCCAACGCCGGCGTGGTGATGAAGCAACTGGGGCTCCTGGAGACGTTCAAACAGTTCAAGAACCTGCCTCAGATGAAACTGCGCCTGTGATCTCAGGAGCACAAATCCTTTTCCTATCTCTTTTTCCCTTTTGAGGCTGTTTTCTGAAAAATAGCCTTAGAACAACCTGCCTGCCAATTCTCAGCCCATGGTTAATTTTCTGCTCATTGACTGCCCAGACCGCAAAGGCCTCATCTTCACCATCACGCAGATTGTCTTCCGCAACAACCTCAACATCACCAGCAACGATGAGTTTGTAGACCGGCAGCAAAACCATTTCTTTATGCGCGCTGAACTAGCCGGACAGGTGCAACCCGAGGCGCTGGTGGCCGAACTCAGAGCCGAGCTGCCACCCGAAGCCCACATCCGACTGGAGCCGGAGCGCAAAAAGGACATCGTGATCCTGGTTACCAAAGAGCACCACTGCCTGGGTGACCTGCTGCTGCGCCACGAGTACGGCGATCTGAATGCCAATATCAGGGCGGTGATAGGTAATTACGCCGAGTTGGATTCGCTTGTGTCACGGTTCGGGATTCCGTTCCACCACGTATCGCATGAAAATAAAACCCGCGAGGAGCATGACCAGGAGATGAGCCAGGTCATTGCCGCTTACGCCCCCGAATACGTGGTGCTGGCCAAATACATGCGGGTGCTGAGCCCCGGTTTTGTGGCCCAGTTCCCCAACCGCATCATCAACATCCACCACTCGTTCTTGCCTGCTTTCATTGGGGCCAATCCGTACCGGCAAGCTTATGAGCGGGGCGTGAAGATTATAGGCGCCACGGCCCATTTCGTGAACAGTGACCTGGACGAAGGCCCCATCATTGCCCAGAACGTGATCCAGGTGAACCATACCCAGGATGCCCGTGACATGGCCCAGTCGGGCCGTGATGTGGAGAAGATTGTGCTAGCGCAGGCCCTCAAACTGGTGTTCGCCGAGAAGGTGTTCGTGAGCAACAACAAAACCATCATCTTCTAAAGGACCTCGGTCCCGGCCGATTTCTCCCAGCTATGGGCGGCAAGCGTGCCGTTAAGTGCGTTTTGGGGTTAAAAATCAGAAAGTTAAACCTTTGTTAAACCTCAGGTGGGCCTAGGTTAAGTACAGTTATTTCTTCATATTTACCATAGTTGTTCCCGCTAGGGAGATGAGTTCACTTGGTTTAACGGTACAATCATGAAGAATCTACTACTGCTACTGCTAGTCTTGGGCTGGCTTCCGCTGGCCCAGGCCCAAACCCCCACTGGCTCCCTCACCCTGAAACAGGCGCAACCCAAAGCAGGTCAGGAAGTACGGTTCACCTATAACCCGGCCGGTACGGTCCTGGAGAAAGCCGCGAGTGTTACGGCGCTGGTGTACGCCTATGACCAGAACAAACCCAAGGTGCATGAGATAGAACTCAGGAAAGTCAAAGTCGGCTGGGAGGGCAGGTTTACGCCTGAACCTGGGGTAGACGGCGCTGTGCTGCTTTTCAGGGAAGAGGAGACCTATGATCGCAACAATGGCAAAGGCTATCCCTTCTATTTCTATACTGCCAAAAAGCAGCCGGTGCAGGGCGCGTTGTACGGTCTGGCAGCGGCTTACGCAGAATGGGGCGGTATGGTGGGCATTGAAAACGATGGCCCTAAGGCGCTGGATCTTTTAAGCCAGGAAGCTGCCTTGTACCCGGCCCAAAAGCGGGAAATGACCCAGACCAGAACCTACGCCCTGAGTTATGCTTACAAAGGGGAAGAAAGCAAGCAGAAAGTGCTGCAGGAACTGGAAGACCTGTCAAAAAAGCCTAATCTCACGGCCAAAGAACTGGGTTTCCTTGCCAACTACTACAACCGCCTGGAGCAGAAAGACAAAGGAGAGGCTTTCGCCCAGCAGGCCCGCGCCCTGGAGCCTAACGGCGAGTTTGTGCAAATCCAGCGCCTGATGGAGTATTACAACACGGAAGACCCCGCCAAAAAGAAAGAACTGGCCCTGGCTTTCGTGAAGGATTACCCAACCCACGAGCGTGTTACGAGTCTGTTGAACGGCATCGCGCTGGAATACGCCGAGGCAGGCAACTGGTCAGAGTTTGAGGCTTTGTTAACGAAGTACCCGGTCATGGCTACCTCCACCTTGTACAATTCGGCAGCCTGGCGTCTGTATGAGAAAGGCGAAGACCTGGCTAAAGCCAAAGCCCTGGCCCAGAAAGGCTATGAACTGGCCCAAAAAGAAGTCCAGCAACCCACTGAGCCTAAGCCAGACCTCTATGCAGCCACTGACTGGCAGAAGAGCCGCGAATATACCTTAGGCCAGGTGGCCGATACCTACGGTGCCATCCTCCTCAAAGAAGGCGACAAAACCGCTGCCGAGAAATACCTGGCGGAGGGCTACAAGTACACCCGCGGCAACAGCCCCGATATCACCGAGCGTTACGCTGAGGTTCTTGCTTCTGGAGGGGACAAAGCCAAAGCCCAGAAAATCATGGAGGAAATGGTGGCCAGCGGCAACGGCACCGCCAAAGTAAAAGGCTACCTAAAAGACATCTATACCCAACTGCAGAACGGCGAAACCGGGTTTGAAGCTTATCTGGCCAAAGTGGAAGCCCCCGCCATAGAAAAGCTCCGCACCGATCTAAAACGGAAAATGATCCTGGAATCCGCGCCCGCCTTTGAACTGCGCGACCTCAGCGGCAATGTCGTGTCCCTGGCCTCGCTCAAAGGAAAAACCGTGGTAGTGGATTTCTGGGCAACCTGGTGCGGCCCCTGCGTGTCCTCTTTCCCAAGCATGCAGCAGGCGGTGAACAAATTCAAAGACAACAGCAAAGTGGCGTTTGTGTTTGTGAACTCCTGGGAGAACGGGAAAGACAAAAAGAAAACCGCCTCAGATTTCATCAGCAAAAAGAATTACTCGTTCCAGGTGCTGCTGGACGAGGAAAACAAGATGATAGACGCCTACAAAGTCCAGGGCATCCCCACCAAATTCATCCTGGACGCCAACGGCAACATCCGGTTCAAAAGCGTGGGTTTCTCCGGCAACAGTGACAAAGCCGTGCAGGAAATCAGTATGATGATTGACCTGCTCCGCCCTGAGATGTTAACTAGCGTGAAATAACCGTCAAGATTAGTTTAGATAAACAAAGAAGGCCACTGCGTGATGCGGTGGCCTTTTTGTGTTGATTTGTGGAAATCAGCCTCTAAGCGCATCCTTTCTATGCGCTAGCCTACTATTAATTGGGTTGAGCCTTAAACGAAACCAGCTATGTTATTCAGGTTATTCTCCGCCCTTCTTTTAATTGGTTGTGTTTCTTGTTCTTTGAGTGATCCCAAAGCGGATTATCATGCTTTAGCGGCAGCCCAGATAAAAGAAAAAGGGTTTATAGCTTCAGGCGTTCTTGGCACTCCCAATGTATTAATTCAGGCAGAAGATTTCACGGGAGTGATTTTTGACAAAGGAAACAAAGACATAGTTGATGATAGCGCCTTTACCCCAACAGTAGAAGAGGCGATCCTAGCAGAGAATATCATGCGGAATTGTTTCGACATCAATACGGTGGATTATGCTTTTGATTCAGCCTATATAAATAAAAGAGAAATTGAACCGCTGATGGAGTACCGAAGACAGTATTCTGGATTTTATAACGAAGAAGGAGAGCGGGTAATAGGAGTGAATTGTTTCAGACATACCAAAGAAGACTTTCATTCTTCTCCCCAATGGTTAAGAAGAATGAAATATGTCAAAGATGGTGGAAATAGATTCTGGAGAATAGATGTGAACTTAAAGACGAAGCGTTGCGGAAGATTCAGAGTTAATGGACTTGCTTCCCAGCAAAGGCAGTTATTCAAAGCCTTCCTAGTTCGCCCACAAGATCTTTCCAAGATGACATGGGGGTAAGTGTCCTGCAAAGAACAGTCAGCTAAGAATAGTTAGCAATCAACGATCAGCAATCAACAATTCCCTAATACATCCTGGGCAAGTCAATCCCTTTAATTTTCCGGAACAGGCTGATGGCGCTGCTGTCGGTGAGGCCTGAGATGAAATCGGTGATGTTGAGGATCTTCTCGTAGTTGTCCTGGGAAAGCTGGCGTTGTGGGCCCAGGAACTGGTCGGGCACCAAATCCAAATATTTGCGGTGTTTTCCGGAAAACGGTTCGAAAACGGCTTTCAGGAAAGCTTCCAGCAAACCGCCCAGCACCTCAAAGCCGGCGGCTTCAATCTCCAGCACCGGGCGGTGGCGGTAGATGCGGTCTATGGAGATTTTCTTGATCTCGTCCAGCGCTGCTTTCTGCTGCACCAGATTGATCAAAGACTGGTCAAAGGTGCCGTTCAGGATGGCCTCTTCGTTCTCCAGGAAAATGCCGGCGCATTCATAGATCAGGTTATTGATGATCACGGCCCGCCAGACGCCCAGTTGCTCGCGCCAGTCATGGAAGGTGGTGCTGTGGGTTTTGCCCGGGCGTTCGTTCAGGAGCGGGTGCAGCAATGATGCGGCTTGCTCAAAAGGGATCAAGCCCAGGCGGCAACCGTCCTCAAAGTCAATGATGCGGTAACAGATGTCATCGGCGGCTTCTACCAGGAACGCCAGCGGGTGACGGTGGAATGCGTGTTCACCGGCCGGCAGCATGCCTAGTTCCTCGGCAATCTTCCTGAAATGCGCCTGCTCGGCTTGGAAGAACCCGTACTTTTTCTCGCTGGCTTTTTTGGTGCCTTTCACCACGGCGTCTGAGGGGCGCGGGTATTTGGTGAAGGTGGCCAGGGTGCTGTAGGTGAGGCGCATGCCGCAGGTGCCGGTGCTCTGGCCCGGGTAGGTGTGCGTGATGATTCTAAAACCGGCGGCGTTGCCCTCAAAGTTCTGCAAATCAGAAGCCTGGGCTGCGGTCAGGTCTTTCAGATAATCAGCGGCCTCAGAACTCCGGAAGAAAGAGGAAATAGCGTCTTCGCCGGAATGTCCGAAGGGTGGGTTCCCGATGTCATGGGTGAGGCAGGCGGCCGCCACCATGTCCCCGACATCAGATTCCAGCATGCCGGGGTGCGTCTCCAGAATGGCCGGGTGGCGCTCCAGCAGCACCTTGCCCACCATGCGACCCAGAGAACGGCCCACGCAGGATGTCTCCAGGCTATGGGTAAGCCGGTTGTGCACGAAATCGCTCTCGGGCATGGGCATGACCTGCGTTTTGTTCTGCAGCCGCCGGAAAGGCGTGGAGAACACCAAACGGTCATAATCGCGCTGGAATTCCCCGCGCACCGACTCATCGGTGGCGTGTTCTTTGGTCTGGAGGTCAAAGCGTTTCTTGGAGATCAGGCGCTCCCAATTCATCTGTGGCATGGCAAAACTCTAAGCCCCGAAACTACGCCTCCCCAACGTGCAATGCAAGCCAAAACTGCCCCAAGAGAAAACTCTGTTTCAGAGCGGTTTTCCTCAGAACGGCCCTAAAACAGATGGGGTACGGAAAGCCAAATGTTTCCGTACCCCATCTGTTTTCAAAGAAGCTTAGCCCAACAAGCGGCTAGTCTAACTTCAGGTACCTTAAGGTGCCGCTCTCGCGCGATGTGGACCACCTGATGAGCAGCAGGCCCCGCACGATTGGAACCTCGTCATCATCGTTTCCGGGGAACAGCGTGAGGTCATAGCGGTTGGCTTCTGGGGTTACTGTCACCTCAAAACTGCGGTAAAGCCGGCCAGTAACATCATAGATAGACAGTCGCACCCTTTCGTCCTGGGCAACATTAAAGAAGAGGGAGGTCTGGTTTCCGCCGGGGTTAGGGGCCAGTTGCCGCACAAAGCCCGGGCCGGCCACCTGCACCACATCAGAATACTCGGTTGTATTGTTCGTCCTCACCAGGCGCAGGCGATAATAGTTGAGTTGGGAGAAAGGGTTGGCGTCCACGAACTCATAAGAACGGGGGGTAGTGGAACTGCCGCTGGCGTTCACGGTGCCAATGGTGGTATAGTTCTCCCCATCGGGGCTTCTTTCTATGGCGAAAGCCGTGATGCCGTTTTCCTGCTGGGTAGTCCATTGCAACAGCACCGTGCCCTCTGTGGTGAGTTCTCCCGTCAGGTCAATCAGCTCCACCGGAATGGCGCAGGCGTTGGCGGGCTTGGGAACCATAGGGTCCACATTGCAGGGAATGGAAGTAGTGCTGCGGGCCATGACAAACTTACCACCGTCAATATCGCTTATCTGGTTCAAGGTTCTGGAAGACGGACCCCGGGCCACCGCGTAGTGCATGATGGCTCTGGGCAAAATAAGATGGCTTAGCTGATGCCCGTGCCCTAACTCATGCACCAGCACCGACGGAAAATCGAACTGGGTGTTGCCGGAGGCATCGGGGCCGTACTGCCAGTCACTGCGCGGAGAATACTCCATGTCTATCTCCTCTACCCAGAAATTCACCGTAGTGCCCGAGATACAGCCTTTGTACCGGCTAATGGTTCTGCCCAGCACGTTGGCGGGCAACTCGCCGGAACTGGCGAACCGTACCGAGTTGATGTTGTCATCGGCGGTGCTGGCCACCGGCTCATTGGAGGCGGTAATCCAGTTCACGAAAGTGTTGCAGGACCACTCGTTCATAGACCGCTTGAAGGCATACAGCGCCGGGGTATTGGTCTCAAAGTTGGCCGAGAACCGGAACGTGTACCCACCCAGGTTGTTTTGGTCAATCAGGCGGGGCTGGAAGCTCTGCTCTGGGATGTTGCGTTCATCGTCTTCATAGCTTACGTTGGAGTACGCGAAGATAATGGTGAGGGGAGCGGCCGAGGTGGCTGTATTGGGATCATTGTTCACCACCCTGAAATCGCCGGTGCCGGCGGTGCCCCCGTCTATGCCGTAAGAGGGTACTTTCACTTTTATCTGGGTGTTGGTCCAGCTCACATAATCGGTGGGCAGTGGCTGGATAAAGGTCTTGCCGCCGTCATCGGCGTTGCGGAACTCCACGTAGCCGTTGCCTCTCGTTGCCCCAAAGTTGGTGCCGTTGATGGTGAGCACATCGCCGGTGCCCGCCCGCAGGGTCAAAGGGCTGAAACTGGAGATAAGCGGAATAGCCCGGCGCTGGTTCTGGGTGCTGGCTTTGGGTTTCAGGGCCAGTTCCAGTTCTGGGTTGGCTTTTACGGAGCGCATGGGAGTGCCGGAGAGGCGCGAAAGCGAACCGTACAGTTCCAGCGGAATAGAGCCGTATTGGGCAAACGGGTCTTTGGCCGTGCCTTCTGCTAACTGGTACCTGATAAAACCCTGCATACTCCCGAAAACCGTGTAGCGGCTCTGGGCTTTGCCCGGTTGCAGAAAGAAAACGCCCTGCTGGTTTTTCTTCAGTTGCAGGGTGGCAGAGTACGTGTGCAGGTCCAGGCCTACACGGCCGCCCTCGGTGATGATTTCCACGGTGGTAGACGCCGGGGTGCCTTTGAACACTTTGTAGATTTCTACCTGGTTGGCGGTGTAGATGTTCTTGTGGCCTTCATCCCAAAAAGAGCGTTGGCCTATCACTTTCCCTTCCACCACCACTTGGGCGGACTGGGTGCGCTCTTCCAGAGACAGCGGAATAAGCAGACATGCGTCCTGGGCTTGCGCGGCTGAAGTGCCCAGCAGGCTCAGGGCCAGCAGAATGACAGAAAAAAGGTTCTTAGGTAAGCAAGAGAAAAGACGGGTAAAGCGATGCTTCATATTGTGACTTTGGATAGAGACTGCTGGTTGGAAGATAGTGCAGGGTAACGCCGGTTGTGAAAGATACTGGTCTGGAGACATCAATGCAATATCACTACGGATAAAATAGCCGCCACGGTTGGGTGCGATTGCTTCTGCCGGTAAAAAAATGAGGCACTTACCCAGTATAGATAAATGCCTCAAAGCTAAACAGAAACTACTTCGGGTTGAAAACGGGAAATGTGGGTAAGTTATTGTGGCTCAGGATAAGAGAGCCGGTGATTTTGGCCTCTTTTCAGAAAACCGGGCAGGAAACAAACCGGAAACTGCCTTACCAGGGAAGTGTAGAGGTAAGAAAGGGCTTCACACTTAACATAATGGGTAAATGCTATCAGAGGAAGGAGCAACGGCACGCTGATTTCTGCCGCCGGTAAGGGTGAAAGGGTGGGGCCTGGAAACGCAAAAGGATCCGGCTAAGTCAGTCGGATCCTTCTGGTACGTTACACAACAACTATTTCCCCCTTAAAACGGAAGTAGGTTGTGGTATATTGTGTGGCTGCAAAAGTTTATTTTGCGTTTTAGGGCTTTTTTCTGAAAAGGGGCGAAAAGCTACTCTTTATTTGAGTTTGGCTCCTTTCTGGGCAAACCACGGGTGCAGTTCCATGATCAGGCGACCGGCTTTCACGGCTGGGTCAGCCTCGGTGAGGGCTTTGGCTTCTTCCATGGTCTGGACGTTGAAAATGAAAATACCCCGCAGGTCGCCGTCATCCATGAACGGGCCGGCCAGGGTGAGTTTGCCCTCGGCGGCCAGCTTGTTGATGTGGGCCATGTGCGCGTCCTGTATCCTCATGGAAGTCAAGGAGTCTTGGTTGCGGTTGGGGCCTTTCCTCAGCAAAGCCATGTAGTAAAGCTTCATCTCGCCCTCGGCTGGCTCCTTGATTACGGGTTTCATCTGTTCCTGGGCGGCAGGTTTGGCGGCCTCTTTAGCTCCTTGTCTGGCCGGGGCTTTCGCGGCATGTTTGGCGGGTTCTTTGGCAACGGGTTTGTTTTGGGCCTGGGCAGAGGCAGCTCCCCAGAAGAGTCCGGCCAAAAGAAGAATGTGCTTTAATTGCATGGTTGTGGTAGGGTGTGTGGGTCTGAACGCTCAAAAGTCCTGAAGATAAAGGTTTGTGCAGGTAAATGACAAACCCGCCGCTGCTCTCCGGGCCAGCTTGTCTCTGGTTCTGTGCAGCGCCGCGCCAATATTCTTTATTGGGAATATAAGAATGTTTTCTCAAATATAGTATAGCTGGCTACAAGCCCATGGGTATGGCTTCTCAGGCTCAAACGCTCTCAGCGTTTTCCGGATTATAGCCCGAAAAATAACCCTGAAGAGGCTTCCATTTTGTAGATTTGGGATGGCCCGGTAAGTTTTCTTTAGGGTGCTGGCCATAAACCCGCGCTTTTTTGATTTTTAACTGGTGAAACTAACGCACATAAACATGAACAAGTCCTTTACGTTTATCTGGGTTGCTGCCCTGGCGGCGATGACCGGCTGCAAAACCAGCACGCCCACTGCTTCACCCTCCGCTGAGGCAAGCGCCGCAGCACCTGCGCCAACTGCGGCAGCCAAACCTACTACCCTTATGTACCCCAAAACCGAGAAGATAAACCATACAGACACCTACCACGGTACCCAGGTGCAAGACCCGTACCGCTGGCTTGAAGCCGATACCGCTCAGAACGTGGCTTCCTGGGTAAAAGAGCAAAACGCCGTCACCTTTGACTACCTTTCCAAAATCCCGTTCCGGGAGCAGATTCAGAAACGGCTTACCCAGCTTTGGAACTACTCCAAATACGGCGCGCCTTTCCGCGAGGGCGATTACTATTACTTCTATAAAAACGACGGACTGCAGAACCAGAGTGTGCTTTACCGCCAGAAAGGCCTGAACGGCACCCCTGAATTGTTCCTGGATCCTAACAAACTGTCTGAGGACGGCACCACTTCCCTGGGCAGCCTGGATTTCAGCAAAGATGCGAAGTACGCGGTGTACACCACCTCCACCGGCGGCTCTGACTGGCGCGATGCCTACGTGCTGGACGTGGCCACTGGCAAAAAGCTATCGGATGAGCTGCACTGGATCAAGTTCTCGGGCACCAGCTGGCACAAAGACGGCTTTTTCTACAGCCGCTACGCAGAGCCCACCCAGGGCTCCAAAATGGCCAACAAGAACGAGTACCACAAAGTCTACTACCACAAAGTAGGCACGCCGCAGAGCCAGGATCAGCTCATCTGGGAAGCCAAAGCGCACCCGCTGCGCCTCCTGTTTGCCAGCACCACCGAGGACGAGAAGTACCTCATTCTGACGGCATCGGAAGGAACCAGCAACAACTCTTTGTACGTAAAGGACCTCTCCAAAGCCAACAGCCCCATCGTGCCGCTGGTCCAGACCTTTGACAAGGAGTTTGGCGTGGTGGAGAACATCGGCGACAAGCTTATTGTGCTCACCAATCAGAACGCGCCCAAATACAAGCTCATTGAGATAGACCTCAAGAAACCGCAGCAAGCCAACTGGAAAACCCTGGTGCCCGAGACCGATAATGTACTGAACTACGCCTCGCTGGTAGGTGGCCGTTTGATCCTGAATTACATGAAGGATGCCGCCACGCTGGTGCGCGTGCATGACACCAGTGGCAAATGGCTGCATGATGTGACCCTGCCCACCCTGGGCACCGCCGATGGTTTCACGGGAAAAAAGGAAGACAAAACCGTTTTCTACTCTTTCACCTCCTACACGTATCCTACCACCATTTACCAGTACGATGTGGCTACGAACAAATCCACTTTGTTCCGGAAATCTGAGGTAGACGTGAACATGGAAGGCTACGAGACCAAACAGATCTTCTACACCAGCAAAGACGGCACCAAGGTACCCATGTTCATCACCCACAAGAAAGGCCTGGTGCTGGACGGAAACAATCCTACGTACCTGTACGCCTATGGCGGATTCAACGCGTCCATGACCCCGGGTTTCAGCATTGCGCGCATGGTGTGGCTGGAGAACGGCGGCGTATTTGCCGTGGCCAACATCAGAGGTGGCGGCGAGTACGGCGAGGCCTGGCACAAAGCGGGCATGACCCCCAACAAGCAGAATGTCTTTGATGATTTCATCGGGGCCGCCGAGTACCTGGTGAAGCAGAAGTACACCTCGTCTCAGAAACTGGCCATTGCCGGCGGTTCTAACGGTGGCCTGCTCATTGGCGCCGTGGTAAACCAGCGCCCTGATCTCTTCAAAGTGGCCTTGCCAGCCGTAGGCGTGATGGACATGCTGCGGTTCCATAAGTTCACCATCGGGTGGGCCTGGGTGCCGGAGTACGGTTCCTCAGATGATCCCGCGCAGTTCCAGAACCTCATGAAATTCTCACCCATCCACAACATCAAAGAAGGCGTGAACTACCCCGCCACTCTGGTCACCACCGCCGACCACGATGACCGTGTGGTGCCGGCGCACTCGTTCAAGTACATTGCTACGCTGCAGGAGAAAGGTGCCGGAACCAATCCGTACCTCATCAGGGTAGACGTGAAAGCCGGGCACGGTGCCGGGAAATCCACTACCGCCCAGATTGCGGAGGCTGCCGATGTCTGGTCTTTCGTGTACTATAACATGGGCGTGAACCCGTACGCGGCGCAATAGAAGCCTAACCTGTCATATAGCCAAAAGCCGATATTCCCCTGGAGTATCGGCTTTTGTGCTTCTTTTGGGAAATAAGGCTATAAACACATTTGGAATTTGAGATGAAAAAGAGAGCCGCTTGGGTTGGTGTCCTCTCCGGCAGATGATTATCTTTAAAGGGCAATCCACCCTATCTCCGCAAGCATGGCACGTTACCCCGACCTGAAAACCAGATTGGCCGTAGCGCCCTTCCTGGGGCTGCTGTTCAGGCACGTGGGGGAGCCAGCGCCCCTGATTGAGCTATTGCG
Source organism: Rufibacter aurantiacus (assembly GCF_017916345.1). Lineage (NCBI taxonomy): Bacteria > Pseudomonadati > Bacteroidota > Cytophagia > Cytophagales > Hymenobacteraceae > Rufibacter > Rufibacter aurantiacus. Next base: position 376,768 of record NZ_JAFMSV010000004.1, on the reverse strand, counting down.
CAACCCCGATTACTACGCGGACCTGGCTGTCTGCATGGTATCCATCTGGGCGCTCTGGGAGTACAACCGTTGGATCATTGAACGGCTGGACCAACGCTACTCCTGGCTCACGGCACCTTTTGAGCGCCTGTTGCAGCAAGCCTTTCTGGGCATCGGGGTTACGCTGCTGCTGGTTACGCTCATCTCCTTCGTTTACAACGAGTTCATCATGGCCGCGCAGCGCGCCGATGTGTTCAGTGTCACGGTGGTGTTCGTGACCGATGTGCCGGTGGCTTTCCTGATGTTTACGGGCCTTCACCTGCTGTATGCCCTGCTGCGGGTGCAGCAAGAGTACGAAACCAAACTCCAGGACCTGAAACAGGAATCAGTGTTCATTTTGGAACCAAAACCCGAGGCGCCTACCCGCAACATCATGGCCCAGCAGGGGAAATCCCAGGTGCCCGTGCCCCTCACCGAAGTCGCGTATTTCTACAAAGCCAAAGAACTCACCTTCCTTCGCACCTTTCAGGGGAAAGATTACCTGGTAGACGAGACGCTGGAGCACTTTGAGAATACCCTCCCCACCGAAGTTTTCTTCCGGCTGAACCGACAGGTGCTGGCCCAGATGAGCGCCGTGCAGCGCTTCTCCTCAGACGGCACCGGCCGTCTGCTCATTTCCCTGGACCCCGCCTTCAAAGAGGAAGTCTTCGTGAGCCGAAGAAGGACCCCGGAGTTCAACGCCTGGATGCGGGAGTACGCCCTGTAAACTGTCTTTCTCTGTTTTGAAGCCATCTCTATGAAAACAGCCCCAAAACAGAGAAAGACAATTTAGGCGAAAGCTAACCCACGGACCTGGCTACTGGTTCATCTGCAACTGTTCCCGCTTCTCCATATTCTTCAGGATCTCCTGTTTCTCCAGCAAGGCCGGCCGAAGCTTCTTTTCTGACAGCAACTGGAGTTGGTCACCGCGATGTTTGCTGCCGGGCTGGGTGGCGTTGCCGTAGCTGAGCAGTACCTGGGCTCTTACCTTGTCCCCGAACTCGGTGATGGCCACGTAGGAATCCCCGTGGAAGGCGTATTCTTTGTTGTCATCGGCGCTGTAGTAGTACATGGTCCGGAAGACGCCGTAGTGGCCGGGCGCGCCGTTGCCGGGCACGTTGTAATCGCCCACCCTGAAGCGGTACACTTCGCCCCAGGCTACATCAAGAGCGCCGTAGCGTTTCTCTACTTCGTTGGCGGTGGTCACCAGCAGGGCCACGGCTTTTTGCGGATCCTTGAGGCCGTCTGGCGTGGTGAAGGGTTGGTCGGGGTTCCAAGGCGTGGTGAACATGTCTTCGCGCATTTTGTCAAACCAACGGGCGAACAGGATGGCGCCTTTGCTGTGGGCCTCGGTTTGTCTGTCCCATTTCTGCAACACGGCGGCGGCTCTTTGGGCTACCGGATCAGGGTGTTTTTGCACCGCTTTGAGCAAATCATCCAGAAAACGGTCCCCGGCTTCCATGCCGGTGTTCATCTTGTAGGCCACCAGTTCGTCAAAGGAAATAGAGGTATCGTCTTTGAGCATGTTCACGGCGCGCTGTGGGCGCAATTGCGTTTCCAGCGGGGCCATGTAGGCGGGGAAATCAGCGGGTTTAAGGGCTACGGGGTAGGTGCTGGTCCATGGGGCGTCGTTGGCGTTCTGCACGAAGCCGGTGCCGGGGTTGAAGACTTTGGGCAGGTCTTCGTAGCGGTGGTAGGAGTTCCAGATGTACTTGGAGGAGCGTCCGTCTACGGTGCCGTTCCAGAACGCCCAGTCACCTTCGGGGCGTTTGGGCACGTTGCCGTTGAACAGGTACAGGATATTGCCGGCCTTATCGGCGTAGATGATGTTGAACAGCGGGTTCTGCATCATTTTAATCGCCGCTTCAAACTCCTGCCAGTTTTTGGCCTGCGCCATTTTGTGGTACTGCGTGCCCAGCAGTCCGTTCTCCAGCCCGGCAATGCGCACGGCATAGGCCTTGCCGTTCTTCTCTCCCACCACCGGGCCGTGCTTAGACGACGCGAGGACCAGGTTCTCCGTTTTCACAGAACCATCAGCTTGCCGGATCTTCAGCGGCACGGTCCTTTTCTCGAAGGCCTGTACTTTGCCATCCAGCAGGTAGCCGCCGTTCTGCAGCGTGAGCTCGTAGCGGTCCGAGGCATCGATGGTGTTCACGGTATGCGTCCAGCCCAGGTGATCGTTGAAGGCGATGTTCAAAATAGGCTGGCCCACCAATGACACCCCATAAGCGTTGAACCCCGGAGCCGATAAGTGCGCCTCAAAGAACACGAAGAAATCTTCCCAGGGCAGGTGCGGATTGGTCACCAGCATCGCTTTCTTAGACGCGGACCGGGACGGCGCAATGGCATAGGCGTTGGAGCCCGGAGTAATCTCGCGCACCGCCGCCCTGATGTCATCGCTGCCCAGGAATTCCAGGCAGATCACACGGGAACTATGGGCCAGCACATCGTAGGCGGTAATGGGCAGCACTTGCTTTTTGGCCGCATCAATGGCCTCTGGGTGCATCTGCGCGTAGGCATTCACCCCGCGCACGAAGGCATCCAGATGCTGCTTGCCCTCGGGTGGCTGTTGGGCATACTGTTTCCTGGCGGTTACGGGTAGATTGAAAAGGTGCACCTGTTTATCGGAATCGAGGTATTTGTCGCCCCAGTATTCCGAGGCGCGGCCCCGGGCCTGTCCGTAGAGTTCCAGGAGGAGGTTGGCGTGGTTGTGCATCTGCGCCCACCCGAAGGCGTAGTACATCTCAGCGGTGTTCTGGCTGTAGACGTGCGGCACGCCGTATTTATCCCAGATGATTTCTGAGGGAGTATTTTGGGCCTGCCCATTGCCGATGGCCGCGCCCAGTATGAACGCCAGCAGCGCGAAGGCTTTGAGAGGTAACAGTAACTGCTTCATAAAGCCAGTGGAATGACGTGGTACTTGCTGTGCCTCGGTGACTGGGTGTTTTAAGCTTACATTTTCCATTTTGGGTCTATCATTTTTTGTTTTCAGGGGATGGGTTTTGCTTTGGAAGACGAAGGCGGTTCAGCCGTTTGTCTGAGGCAATATTAACCAGTTTGGGAACTGAAAACCGTCCTGAATCAGCGGATGAGACGTATTCTGGGGTGAGTGGTAGGTGTTTAAAAGGTGAATGGCAGCCTGAGCCGGGCTGATGAATTTGGGAAAGCAGCGCCAAGGTCTTTTGGTTTAGGCCGGGGAGGCGTAATTTGCAGCACCATCGGCCGAGAGGCCTTTTAGAGAAGCATTATGAGCGAAACCATAAAAGTACGGAGAGGCATCGAGGCCGATCTGCCCGGCGTGCACGCCCTCATTGTAGAACTGGCCGTTTACGAGAAATCCCCCGATGAAGTCACCAACACCATTGAAGACATGCGCCGCGACGGTTTCGGGGGGCGGCCCATCTTTGAGTTCTTCGTGGCCGAGTCTGCCCAGGAAGGTATTGTGGGCATCGCGCTCTATTACACCGCCTACTCCACCTGGAAAGGCAAGATGCTGTTCCTGGAAGACATTGTGGTGACTGAACGGCTGCGCCGCCAGGGCCTGGGACGGATGCTGTTCAATGCCGTGGTGCAGACCGCCAAAGAAGAGAACTACAAGCGCATGAAGTGGCAGGTGCTTGACTGGAACGAACCCGCCATCAACTTCTACCGCAGCATAGGCGCCAACCTGGACGGCGAGTGGATCAACTGCAACCTGAGCCACGAGGAACTACAGCAGTTCTAATATATTGCGCCTACCAAATAAAAACGGCCCGAAAAGCAAGATGCGCTTTCGGGCCGTTTTGTGAAAATAAGACCGTAAACTAAGGTCAGGCTTTCTTTTGAATATCAATGAGCTTTCTGAAGGTTTTTTCTTGTCAGTTCTTTGATTGTTTGTCTTTGACCTGCTGATGCTGGTTTCATTAACTCAGATTCAAATTGGCGATCAGTTAATTCAACTAAATTACCCACTAGGTCGCCAGAGAAGCCATACTTCGTAGCACTTAGATCATAGCAAATATCTACTTGTATAGAATCCACTTTTTCGAAAAGGTGTGAGATCGCTTTAAATTTTACAGGGAAAATCCACCTTATGCTTGCTGTATCTTCCCATTTTGCGAAGTTTATAACCATTACTTCAGCACTTTCAAACTCTTCTTTAATTGGTTTAGTCTTTTGGTTTATGCGGGTAGTAGCAATTAAGTTATGGCCATATCCTGTCTTGTAATCTGACTCCAATACAACTGCCCCTCCAAAATTCCCATTAGCGAGTTTGAAGGTGATACAATCTCCTTTTATGAAAACAGGTTGCCTGTTAATTTTCTTCTTTCTAGTCTTTGCTTTAGGCCTTTCGATTTGAAGGTCAGACAAAAATTTATCAAGAACCATCTTCCGCTTCTTGATGTCCCTTGCATCTGCATCTAATTTCTGCCAAATTTCAAGGTCTGAGCCAGACTCAACTATCTGCTTCACTCTTGCTAAAACTCCAGAGTCTAGTTGTTTACATTCCCACTGCGCTTTTGCTAATGCAAACCAAAAGTTATTACTGTCATCCTCGTCATTAATGATTTCTGAATTACCAGAAACGAGAGCCTCTGAGATTCCAGGAACCTCTTGTCCGCTGTGGTAAAGGTCAAAGAAGGCCGAGTAGATATCAGCGTATGTGTCATTAGAAGAAATTGAGATACCCCAAGCTCCCATGCTATGTGTAATTTATGTGTGTTAAGGGTTTCTTCTAAGAATGAACAACTAATAACTAATTATTCTACCACTTCCAGTACGGTTCTGAAGGCGGCATACTGACCTGCATACTTAGCCTGCATTTTGGCCTGCATGTTCTGGTCATGGTCACGGTGGTATTCCATCAGGTCATCCATGTGGCGGGCGAAGTACTGTACGGCGTAGGTGGTGCCACCGGTATCTTCCTCTTCCATCACTTTGGCAATCTGGAACTTTACGAAATAAGTAGTGGCCATCACCTCAGGGATATGCGTTTCCTGCATCCACTGGAGCCACTCGGCGGCCACGGAGTTGTCTATGCTAACGGTCTCGTTGAAAAGAATCATTCCTAAAAATAGTGCTTATCTTGCAATAACAGAAAAAGTGTGCAAAATGTGCCATGAGCCAGAGGCGAATGGCTTCAGTAGTTATGAACAAACAAGTAAACGTATTGCTTATCCTATGCCTGTGGTTTTTTGCTGCCGGCACCTGCTTCAGTCAAACAGATTCTACCATTACTTACCTAAGCGCTGACTTTGATGAGGTTCCGCAGCCCGAGGCTGCCTATTATAGAGTAGTGCGCATTACAGACCCCAAAACTGGCCGTGGGTATCAGAAAGATTTTTTCATCAACGGCGAGAAGTATGAGGAAATCAACTTCAGCAAGGTCGATTCTGTGCGAGATGGGCTCTCTCTGAACTGGCATCGGAATGGACAACTGGAAAAGCGAACCATGTATGTTAAGAATCAGGTGGTAGGAAAATCAGAGGCTTGGTTCGAAAATGGAAAGTTAAGATGGGAGCAACCCCATGTAAATGGGAAGTTGGAAGGAGATATGAACGTATTCCATCCTAACGGACAACGGAAGCGGCACGAGGTGTATGCGCAAGGCAAATTAGTGAAAGGCACCTGCTATGATGAAAACGAGCAAGAGGTTCCGTTCTATCCGTTTGAAGTGATGCCGCAATTCCCTGGCGGCGACAAGGAGATGTTCAAGTATTTAGCCCAAAGTTTCAGGAAGGGCATAAAGGCACACCCCAAGAAAGTGAATGGATTGGTTGTCTTTTCATTTGTGGTAAACCAGAATGGTGACGTGGTCCAATTCAGGGTAGTGAAGACTACGCATGAGTTCCTGGGGGAAATCGGGCGGAAAGTGGTGCAAGCCATGCCCAAGTGGTCGCCCGGAATCCAAGACGGAGAGAAAGTGCCCGTGAAATATACAGCTCCAATAAGATCAGAGGCATTTTAAGTTTAGGGCCTGTTTTGAGAAAAACAGGCCCTAAACTTTATTCAGTGTAGTCCAGGTCTTTGTGGAAACTCTCGGGCAGGGTACTAATGGAGATGAGCGCGATGATGATAGTGATGGCGCCCAGCAAACCGGCGGTAGTCAGCAGGCCTAAATCATCCTGCAGGCTTTTGAAAGACAGGGTGAGCGCCACAACCGCCCCGCGCACGAAATTGGGAACGGTGGTAGTAACGGTAGCCCTGATGTTGGTGCCGAACTGCTCTGCCGCGATGGTCACGAACACCGCCCAGTACCCGCTCCCGAAACCCAAAGCCACGCACAGGGCATAGAAGTACGCTTCGCTGGCGCCCTGGGCCAGCAGGAACAAGGCCACAATGCCGGAAAGCAGCAGCAGGAACAGCACCACCACCCTTTTGCGGCTCCGCAGTTTCTGACTCAGCAGACCACTGGCAAGATCACCCACCGTTAGCCCGAAATAAGAGAATCCGATGCCTTTGGCTGCCGAGATGGGAGCCGTAATGCCCAGAGCCTGGCTGATCTCGGGGGAGAAGGTGATAAGCACGCCAATCACAAACCAGATGGGCACGCCAATAAGGATGCATTTGAGGTATTTGAAGAAGCGGGTACCGCTGGTGAACAGGCTCAGAAAATTGCCCCGGGCCACCTCCTGTTTTTGGGCTTTTTCAAACATTCCGGACTCGTAGATCCCAATCCTCAGGAGCAGCAGCAATAAGCCCAGGCCGCCGCCTACAAAGTAAGCCGTACGCCAATGGAAGTATTCGCCTATGATACCCGCCAAAATAGCCCCCGAAATGCCCACAGAAGCCACAATGGTGGTTCCGTAGCCCCGTTTCTCCTTGGGCAGAACCTCAGAAACCAGCGTGATTCCCGCGCCTAGTTCGCCCGCCAAACCTACCCCGGCAATGAGCCTAAGCCAGGCGTAAAGCCCCAGATCCGTCACGAAACCATTGGCGATGTTCGCGGCAGAATACAAGAAGATAGAGCCAAAAAGCACCGAAATGCGGCCTCGCTTGTCGCCTAGTACACCCCAGAAGATTCCGCCCAGCAGCATGCCCGTCATTTGCATATTTATTAGATGCACTCCCTCCTCTAGCAAGGCTGCCGGGCTGGTGATGCCTATCTCCTTCAGGCTCGCTATCCTTACTATACTAAAGAGGACAAGGTCATAAATGTCTACAAAGTAGCCCAGGGCTGCCACAATAACGGCGGTATTTAGCAGTTTACTCTTTGTGGCCGGAGAGGTGGTAGGTTGCATAAAGGAGAAACAGGTTTTAAGGGTGAAAGCGGAGTAGGACTTTAGTTATAATTCTGTATTCATGCCCATATGGGGGTAATTTCTTTATCGGCAGGAGGTTAGGTTTGAACGGGTAATCTTCCGGTTTCATCGGAATAATAACATAGACCGTATGGTGCTCTAAAAAAAAATTATAATTTTGTTAAAGTTCTGTAACCTTCTTTCTATGGGCACGTACCAACGCGGCATTTTTTGGTTTTTCTTCCTGAGTCTCTTCCTCGGCGTAATGCTTTCTCCTGAGAAGGGAATGTGCGCTACCCCAAATGCCCAAGGCAACTCCCTGCTCTGGAAAGTAAGCGGCAAAGGAATAAAAACCTCCTATCTCTACGGAACCTTCCACTTAGTACCAAAAGATCAGTTTGTTCTGCCTAATAAGGTAAAACAAAAAATGATAAAGTCCGAGACTGTGGTCTTTGAAGTAGACCTGGACAGCCCCAAGTTAACCCGCCTCATCTCAAAGTCCATGCGCATGAGTCAGCCGCTGGAGTCTCTGATGACGGTGCAGGAATACAGCCTTCTTACCAGCTTTGTGAAAGACACGCTGGAGCGCAGCATGCAACAGTTCCGCTACATAAAGCCCGGGTTCCTGGGTCAATTGCTTCTTTACCCAAAATTGCTGGGCTATAGCCCCGAGTCTTATGATCTGGCCCTGCTGGACCTGGCCAAAAAGTGGCACAAGAATGTGTATGTGCTGGAAACCCCCGAAGAGCAGGTGGCCCTTTTTGACCAATCTACCCTTGAGGACCAGACCTCGCAGCTACTCAACAACGTGAAGCAGTTTGACAAACAGCGCAAGCTCATGAAGAACATGCTGTCACTTTACCAACAGGAAGACCTCAACGGATTATATAATCTGATTACCTCCCAGGAAGACGCCGCCAAATCAAACGACATGCTGCTGGATGAGCGTAACCACAAATGGTTAGCCCCCATGGTAGACATGATGCAGAAAAGCCCCTCTTTTGTAGCCGTAGGCGCCGCCCATCTGGCCGGCGAAGAAGGACTCATCCAACTGCTGCGTGCCCAGGGCTACAAAGTAGAGCCAGTACTTGACTAATATATTTTAAAGCAGATCTATCTAAACCCGCAGCAAGACCCGCTTCATCTCCTGAGGCGGGTTTTGCATTTCTGGCCCCTTTGGAAGAAAACAGGCTAAAAAAAACAAAAAAGGCCCCGGCATGTGCCGGGGCCTTTTACACTATTGGGGTTATTACCCTTACTGGATGGTGATCGGGAAGCTTACCTCGGCGTCTGTCTCACCGGTGTTGATGGTGCTGGTAGCGCTTTTAGAGTTAGGCTGATGCTTCAAGACCACTTGCAGATTGCCGGTAGAGGAGGTAGTAGTCGTGATTCTGGTGTGGATGCCTACCGGACGGTTGTTGCTATCTGTGTCATTATAAGCCACAGATAGGTTCAGGCCATTGGAAACCACGTAGAAGAACTGGTGCTCATCGCCTTCTTCCTCCACTTCCTCAGTGATGTCCTCTGCGGGGTTTTTAGACTCATCCATCACTTTCACGGAGACGTCATAGGTTTTGTTCGCGGCCAAAGTAGCGCCGGTAACGGTAGGTGCCTGGCCTCCGTCGCCATCCAGATCACGGTACGTGGCGGTGACAGTAGCGCCGCCGCCCTGTGGAATCATGGTCAGCTGCAAGGTGGTGATCAGTTCTTCCTCGTTCGTAGGAATTGGATCTTCGTCATTGCTGCAGGAAGTCATGAACACAGAAGCAGTGAACAAAAGGGCGAGAGAAGGTTTCAAAAATAATTTCATATGGGTCTTAGGTCTTAAATCAAGTGAAAAATCAGATTTAGAAATTCAGCGGGATACTCACCCGCAGGGTAATGGACCGGCCTATTTCATCGGCGTAGTACCTGAAACGGTTCAGGTAATCGCGGTAGGCGGTGTTTAAGAGGTTGCGGCCAATGAGGCCTACCTCAATCTGCTGTTTGCCTAACTGCAGGGTGGTCCCGGCCTCGGCGTTCAGCAGGAAATAGCCAGCAGGTGGCATGGCGTAATCCCGGGCCAGGTAATTGTCTGGGATATGACGCTGCCGGGGCACGGCCAGGCCGCTGATTTGAAGAAAGTTTTGCGCAAATACTCCCTGGGTTCCCAATCTTTCTACGGAATAGCGCAGGCTGTTCTCATAGCGGTCTGTTGGAATCCAAATCAGGTACTCATCGGCGGTACGGTTGTAGGCCCGCACCAGCGAGGCTTTGGTGGCGAACAGAAGATGGTCCGTCAACTGATAAGACGCACTCACATCCATGCCGGTAAAGGTAGCATCGGCTTGTTTTTGCCGGGCCGTCAGGAAAGCGCCTCGGATGGTGAGCGTAGGCACCGTATCCGGCTCCTGATAGATGTAGTTGTCTATGAAGTTGTGGTACACACTGATCTCACCGTTCAGGCGCTTGTTCTGCACGTAAGCCAACGTAGCCATGAAGTTGTAGGCCCGCTCCACCCCCAGATTCGCGTTGCCGTACTCGTAGGTACCCGTACCGTGGTGAATGCCGTTGCTGTACAGCTCACTGGTAGTAGGCGAACGCCAGGCCGTGGAGGCATTCAGGTTCAAATCAAGGTGCGGTCCGAAGTGGTAGATGGCGCCCAACGTACCAGACAGGTTCTGGAACCGGTGCGTAGGCGTGAGCAGTTCATTGTCCAACTCAGACTGACCGGTTTTCTGCGGTGTGTCTTTGCGGAACAATTTGGCTTGCAGATAGCGGTAATCGTACCGGAGTCCTGCTTCCACGTGCCATTTACCTTTCTCCCAGTTCTCAATCCAGAACAGTCCACCGGTGTGGCTTTGGAAGAACGGCACGAAGAACCTACCCTCGTAGCGGTTGAACTGGTACTGGTACGTGGCCCCGATGCTGCCTTTCAAATTCCAAACCAAGGGATGTTCCCAGACGACCTCGCTGCTGTGGGTGGTGATCTCAAACCGTAAACCAGGGGTGCTTTGGTCGCCGTGGGCATCATACTCCTCGCGCTGGTTGTATTGCCGGGCGTAGGTGAAGAGCAGGCGGCTGGCCGGACCTGTGCGGTAGAAACCGTGCAGGCGCATCAGATCATGGGTCACGTTCTGATACGGTACCCCGATGTCATAGGTGAAAGCAGCCTCCGGCTCCGGACGTTCCCGTTGCAGGGCGTTGCGGATGTCGGTAAGGTTGCCCACGTGCGAGGCCGAGAATACGCCCAGCCTGGTGTCAAATCGGCTGAAAAAGGCATCTACCCCGAATTTTTGGCGGGTCCAACCGGCGGCGGCAGAGAAGTTCTGCTCCTGATAGCCGGTGTTGGCCAGGTAATAGTCGGGGGTTCTGCTGTTTCCAGCCTTCTTGAGCGTGCCTTGCAGACGCCAGCTCAGCGACGGGATACCCGCCGGATTGCTTTCCACCATGCCCGACACCACGCCCTGGCGGTTATGGCTCACGCCTACCAGGTTCAGCTCGGCACTGGTTCCAGTAGAGTCTCGCAACGGTTTAGGCTCCACCAGAATCACGCCGCCAATGGCATCGGCGCCGTAGCGTACGCCGGCGGCACCTTTCACCACCGTCAGTTCAGAGGCTACAAACGGGTCAATCTCAGGCGCATGCTCAGAACCCCATTGCTGGGCCTCGTGGCGCACGCCGTTGTTCATGACCAGCACGCGGCTGCTGTGCAGGCCGTGAATCACTGGCTTGGCGATGCTGGGTCCGGTCTGGATGCTGGTCACGCCGGTCATCCTTTCCAGCGACTGGGCCAGCGACTGGCCGTGGGTCTGCCGCAGTTCCTGTCCGTTTAGATGACCCGTGGCCTGGGGAATTTGCTCACGCTGTTTGGCGATTCGGACCTCCACCGAGTGCAGTTGAAGCGCGTCTGGATGCAGCCGGAAGTTGATGACCTCCGGGGAGCGAACCGACTTCTCCAGCCGTTCTGGGTTGTAGCCAATGTAAGACACCACCAACCGGTACGTACCGGGGCAAAGGTCATGGAAATGGTAATGGCCGTTGGCATCGGTGATGCTGGTGTAGGGGGTTCCTTCCAAAACCACGGTGGCACCAATCAAAGGGCTGCGGTCTTCATGGTCGGTGACTTTGCCGGAAAGCGTGATGCCGCAGTCTGCATCGGCAGGAGCATCTGTTCCGGTAAGTATAGGACCATTCTGTGCCAGGACACGGGCAGAAGCCAGGCCAATACACAGTAGTAGCAGCACCAAATATTTTAAGTATTTGCGCAACTCAGTAAGAAAAAAGAAATGGGAAAAGGAGGAGCGTCCTCCAAACCGCCTTCAAGGGTTGAGTTTAGGGCCTGTTTTTACAAAAACAGCCTGTAAACGGAGCCGCAAGGGAGTACCTGCCCAGTCTTGAAGGAAAAAGAATTAACTGAGCTGGGCTACAGGCGGGCCGCGCGGAGAGGCGGTATGCGGATAGCTGAACTTCCAGATGAAAGCGTAGCCATCCTGGTAACTGTCAACCAAAGGAATAGGAGCGGTAAGCTCCACTATGGTCTCTGAGGGTTGAAAAGGGGTGTTGAACAGCTCGGCCGTTGGACAGTGCGTGTGCTTCTTGTCAATATGGGGCCGGTTCTCATCGTGCGGTTTATCTTCTGAGTGGGCGTGGGCGTGCAGTGCCACCAGTACCTTTTCAGGTACCATCACCCGCATAAACAGCAGGAGCAAAAGGTAAGCACTTATATTCCTTAGACTTCGCACAACTAGAAGGTTATCCGCAAATATAGCACCAGCATTCATATTTCAGAGTGAAACTGCCGGGTATTGGTGTAATACGAAGGTCAAGCCCAAAAAGAACAGGTGCTTCCCTGCAGGAAGGCGTTTTTATTTTAGGGCCGTTTTTCAAAAATCGGCCCTAAAACAGGAAGAGCCGTTTACAGGAAGAGGGATTGCCCTCCGATCTGCAACCTACCGGCAACGTGCAAGATGCATTTGGGCGAGACGCTTCACCTGAAATCCTGCCATCCTGTCATTTTGAATGGTACTGGAACAGCTTTTGCCAAGACACTTTCACAAAACTGCAACACACATCATTATTTACATAGATAAGGAAATGGAAGAAAAAGGCACGATTTCGATTCACACCGAGAACATTTTCCCCATCATCAAGAAGTTCTTGTACTCAGACCACGAGATTTTCTTGCGTGAGTTGGTGTCCAACGCCGTGGATGCGAGCCAGAAAGCCAAAAGCCTCTCCAGCATTGGCGAGCTGAAAGGTGACCTGGGCGAGCTGAAGGTCACCGTGAAGGTAGACAAAGAGAAAAAGCAGATCATCATCTCTGACAACGGGATTGGGATGACCGCCGAGGAGATCAAGAAATACATCAACCAGATCGCTTTCTCTGGCGCCACCGAGTTTGTGGAGCGCTACAAAGACTCTAACGCTGACAAAAGCCAGATCATCGGGCAGTTCGGTTTAGGGTTCTACTCGGCGTTTATGGTGGCCGGTACTGTGGAAATTGACACCTTGTCACACCAGGATGGCACTGAGGCCGCTCACTGGATCTGCGACGGTTCCACGGAGTTCTCTATCACCAACGGAACCCGCACCGAGCGCGGAACGGATGTGATCTTGAACATCGCCGAGGATTCTGAGGAGTTCCTGGAGGAAGCCCGCCTGCAAACCATCCTGAACAAATACTGCAAGTTCCTGCCTATTCCGGTGGAGTTCAACGGCGAGACCATCAACAACCCGAACCCTATTTGGACCAAGTCTCCGTCTGAACTGACGGATGAGGACTACAAGAACTTCTACAAAGAACTGTATCCGTTCTCTGAGGACCCACTGTTCTGGATTCACCTCAACGTGGATTATCCGTTTAACCTCACCGGTATTCTTTACTTCCCTAAAGTGAAGAATGAGTTCGATTTCCAGAAAAACAAAATCCAGCTCTACAGCCGCCAGGTGTTCATCACTGATGAGGTGAAAGACGTGGTGCCGGAGTTTTTGATGCTGTTGCACGGCGTGATTGACTCGCCGGACATTCCGCTGAACGTAAGCCGCTCGTTCCTGCAGGCCGATGCCAACGTGAAGAAGATCAACACCTACATCACCCGTAAGGTGGCCGACAAGCTGAATGAGATCTACAAGAAAGACCGCACCGCCTACGAGGAGAAGTGGAACGACATTGCGGTGTTCGTGAAATACGGCATGCTTTCAGACGACAAGTTCTACGAGAAAGCCAAAGACTTCACCCTGCTGCAAAGCACCGACGAGAAATTCTACACGCTGGAAGAGTACCGCAACCTGGTGCAAGCGAACCAAACCGACAAAGACGGAAACCTGGTGATCTTGTACACCACCGATGCCGAGAAGCAGCACGCCTTCATTGAGACCGCCCAAACCCGCAACTACGATGTGGTGAAGCTGGACTCCATGATTGACCCGCACTTCATTGGCCAGTTAGAGCAGAAACTAGAGAAAACGACCCTAAAACGCGTAGACGCCGACACCATTGACAAGCTCATCCAGACCGATGCCAAGCCGGAGAGCATTCTGTCTGAAGACGAAACCAAGCGTTTAAAGGAGCTTTTCGAGAAAGCGATCTCTAACCAGAACATGACAGTAACGGTAGAAGCCCTGAGCACCGATGACTCCCCTGTAATTATCACCCTGCCAGAATTCATGCGCCGCATGAAAGACATGAACCGCATGGGCGGCGGTGGCATGATGATGATGGGCAACCTGCCAGACATGTACAACGTGACCATCAACGCCAACCACCCGATCAACCACCGCATTTTGAAGCACAACGATGAGCGCGGCGAGAAGATAGCGAAACAAGCCTATGACTTGGCGCTTTTGTCGCAGAACATGCTTTCTGGTGCTGCCTTGACTGCCTTCGTGAAACGCAGCGTGGAACTGATTGACAAAGAATAGTCTGCCGTTTCAAAGCGGTTTTTACTAAAAGAGCCCGGAAACGTAAGTTTCCGGGCTCTTTGCTTTTGTGCACTTTCCTTCCTCTTCTGTCATCCTGAAAGGATCTTGTAGGCGAATGGGAGTAGCAGCTATTAAATGTTTTCTAGTTCGCCCACAAGATCCTTTCAGGATGACAGAAAAAGGAATATACTGATGATAGGAAGAAGAGAAGTGACTAATTTGGATATTCCATGTAACGCGATTCAATACACCTAATATTTGTCTGTTACAAATGCGCAGTCAGTTTTTGCTCCAGCACCTTCTTGGGCACTGCGCCCACTTGCTTCTCTACCACTTGTCCGTTCTTGATGACCAACACGGTGGGCATGCTTCTGATGCCGTATTTAGCGGAGATGATGGGGTTGCTGTCCACGTCCAGCTTACCGATGATGGCTTTACCCTCGTATTCCTGGGCCAGTTCCTCTACCAACGGACCGATCATCCGGCAAGGACCGCACCACTCGGCCCAGAAGTCAACCAACACGGGTTTGTCTGATTGCAGCACCTCCTCAAAGGTGGTGTCTGTGAAATGAACTGCTTTTACCATTTTGCTTTCGTTTAAGTACAGAGCAAAAGTAGCAGCAGCGGCGCATGCGGGATTGTATCAGAACGACATTCTGTGGTTAGATGCGGAGGCCCGGGGCTTGCGGGTCATCAGCGAAAAAGGTGCGGGGCGTCACGCCCGATAATTCCTTGAAGTCGCGGTTGAAGTGGGCCTGGTCATAGTAGCCGCTGGAGAGGGCCAGTTGGGTGAAGCTTTGCTCCGGAGCTTGCTGGTACTGTTGCAGGGCGTACCGGAACCGCTGGATTTTGGCATACTCGCGCGGGCTGAACCCCAGCAAATTTTTGAACCGCCGCTCAAACTGCCGCCGCGAGGTGTGCATCTGTTCGTAGAGTTTTTCCACATCGGGTTGCTGCCCGGCGTCAATCTCCGCTTTGATCAACTGCTGGAGGGCAGCATCCGGGGTTTTGTCTTGCAGTAGTTGCTTCGTAAGGAAGTGTACCAGCAGCGCTAGGCGTTCATCGGTGGAAGCTGAGTTGGTGATCTGGTCTTCCAGGTGCCTCAAACTGCTGCCGAATACCTCCTGTACTGGCCTCACCTGGTCTCTTACTTCCTTCCCCGGGGTTTTGAACAGCAGACTAGCCGTGTACGGGTACAGCGCCGCCCCCAAGATCCCGAAACTCTCCTCTGTCACCAATTTAGTAGGCTTGCTGGATGGTCCCTGCAAATAGAACTCAGGCATGGCCTGTTCTGAGCCGGGCGCCACGAAGGCTCCTTTGTAGTGGAACGTGAGTTGCGCGCAGCCGTTGGCCACCGAGCTGAAGTGATATGGCGCGGAGATGTCCTGCCCCTCGGCAATCCAGAAATAACGCACGTACTCCGCCAGGTGCGGCGGCGGTGGAATCTGCCGGTAGGAAGTGGTGTGCGCCATAGAGGAGAAAGACTTTCGCTTGTCACCAGAACCTCGCACAGAGGAATTCTGCTCCGCTAAAGTAAAGAATCCAGACCATTTTACCTGCTACGCCACCACAGAGGCAAGTTGGGGCGCCCGCTCTGTTTTCCTCCTGTTCCGCCAGAGATACACCAGCAATACCAAGAGAATCAACCCGGAATTAACAGCCACCAACGTCGGAACAAAGGGTGACACAAAGCCCAGCGTCATCAGCCACATATTGGCAATGGCCTGCGCCACCAGCACCTTCTCCAGCTTCCTGAGGATGGCCGAGGTGAGTAAGATGGCCCCCGCCAGCCCGAAGGTCAGTAATCCGGCGAAATTGGTGAGTTGGTATTGGAAAGGCGCCAGTGCCATGGTCAACAAAGCGGCGCCCAAAATAATCCAGGGCAGGCGCCCGTGTCGGAGCGTTTCTATTCTTGACGGAGTTGCCGCGGCTGTCGCCTCTACTGAAAACAGAAACAGGAACCGCTGGTACTCATAAAACAACAGCAAGAGGTTGAGGAGCAGGAAAACGGCGTTCACGTAAGGCGTACCAGCCCAGTTCTGAGAAATAGTGACGGCCAAAATGGAAATGTTCATGGGCACCAGCATCACGGCACCCAGCGTGCTGAACCGCTGGCTCAGCAGCAAAGCCCCGCATACCACCTGGCAGCACGCTACCACCTGCGCAAACAAACCCAGACCGTACTTCGCCAGGGATTCCTCCAGCCACGGCGGCCCAATCAACTGCCCAAAATGCCCGTGCGTGAGTTTGCAGATGCCCGCCGAGAAAAACACGTAGCCCAGAAACAGGCGGATGAGCAGCACCAAAAAGTCTTTGTTCTTGAGCATGGCTTTGTAGTTTGATTTACGTTTCGGGGCTGTTTTCCGGAAAACGGCCCCGAAACGACTACAAGTAAAGAAGCCGGTAAGAACTGTGAAAATCTTTTAGACCAACCGCCTCAACACTTAGACCAACCCGGGTTTTCACTTCCCCCGGGTTGGGCGTTTATGGGCCGTTTTTAACAAAAGAGGCCAAAAACGCAGGTTCTTGGCCTCAGGCAAAGGTTAAGTCAAGGATAGGGCGCTTAGGCGCCTATTTTCACCGAGGTCATGGTCAGGGAACCGCCCACCATTTTGTCGTTGAAGAAAGTGGCCTCCTCCTCTTTGCCCTGCAAGCCAAGCGTGTACATCAGCGGCAGGTAATGTTCCACCGTCGGGATGGCCAGAAGCGCTTCCTTGCCCAAGGTCTGGTAGTTGATGAGCGGCTGGTGATCGCGGGTAGAGATAAGATCCTTGAACTTCTCGTTGATGGTCTGGGTCCAGTCATAACCGCCGCCGTTGATCATGCTCCAGTCCATCATGCGCAGATTGTGCACCATGTTGCCGCTGCCCACAATGAGCACGCCTTTCTTGCGCAATTTGGTCAGTTCCCTGGCCAGGTCATAGTGGTACTGCGGGCCTTTGGTGTAGTCAATGCTGAGCTGCAGCACGGGCACGTTGGCCTCGGGGTACATGTGCCGGATGATGGTCCAGGTACCGTGGTCCAGGCCCCAGTCGTGGTCCAGTTCCACCTGCGTGGTGGTGATGAGCGCAGCGGCTTCCTTAGCCAGGTCCGCATCGCCGGGTGAGGGATACTGCACCGCGAACAGCTCTCTGGGGAAGCCCCCGAAATCATGGATGGTCTGCGGGAAGTCCATGGCCGTGATCCTGGTGCCCTTGGTAAACCAGTGCGCCGATACCACCAGCACCGCCTTGGGTACCGGAATTTCCTGCGCCATCTTTTTCCAACGCTGACTGAATTCGTTGTCCTCGATGCCGTTCATCGGCGAGCCGTGCCCAATAAAGAGCACCGGCATGGTATAGTCCTGAGGGGTTAAATCCTCGGTGAATTTTCTGAAAGCACTTAAAGTTGTCATGGCTATTGCTCCTCCTGCAACTGATTTTATAAAGCTTCTTCTTTCCACGGATGTTGCTTTTAAGCGTGAAAAAGGGTTTGAGCCAGAGGATGGAGTCATCTGTAAAACAGTGTCTCTCCTGCCTCAGGTTCACTATACAAAGATCAGGAGGCCAGGGCATGAAAAGAATAAGGTAGTTTAAGAAATCGCCTGGTGGTAGAGGTCCAACCCTTCGGATTTGATGGAGCTGAAGAACTCGGGCGTGATGCCCAGGTACGAGGCGATGTGGTACTGCGGAATGCGCTGGCTAAGGGTGGGGAACTTGAGCAGAAAATCGCGGTAGTTCTCGGCGGCGGTTTGGGTCATGCCAGAGAGCATCCGTTTCTTGAAGGCGAAGTAGCCGTTTTGGAGCAGTTTTCTGTAAAACAGGTTAAAAACAGGTTGTTGCTGCGTGAGTTCCTCAAAAGCAGTGCTGCTGATCTGGGCGTACTGCGTGGGCTCCAGCGCCTGGATAGAAAGTAAAGCCGGTTTATTGAAGGCGATGTCACTGATCCAGTACCGCTCCACGGCAAACTCCAGGTTCACTTCCTTGCCCGCCTGGTCAATGATGAAAGAGCGCAGGCAGCCACTCAGCACAAAGTACAGGTAATGGTTCTGCTCACCGGTGCGCAGCAGGAATTCCTTTTTCTTCGCCTCACGCAATTCACAGATGGCCATGAACGCCGCTTCCTGTTCCGGGGAAAGGGAAACATGCTGGGCTAGGGCGGCTGTAAGGAGGTCCTGGGGCAAAATCAAATAGAAATAACAGTTGGGCCAGGATTCAAAGGATGAGCTAAAACCTCTTCGATAGCGGCAACCATCGTGCTCAACGTCACATAAGTATTGTCTGGGGCGGCCAATACAAGGACTGGGAGAGCGTACTTCTTGAAGTTCTGCTGAAACAGGAGGTTCTTATCAAAAGTAAGCAGGGCGTCAAAGTCTTCTGAAATGAGCAACTGCATTAGTTCCCCGTTCTTCTTCCCCTTCCAGCCTTTGTCACGAACGGTATAGATTTCATGTTCTGCAAAGTGGGCTTTGAGCCGTTTAGGTAAGTTCTCATCAAGCAGCAGTTTCATAGAGCTGCTCAATATTTTTTGACGTCATCAATTTTTCCGCGATTCCTAAAACGCCCACCGCATGTTCCCTGTGTACCGTAGGGAAATCCTCCAGAAACTCATACAGCGATATTCCCTTTTCCAGGTGAGAGAACAGGGCCTCAATAGGAACCCTGGTTCCTTTGAAAACGGGTTGCCCTGATAGAATATCCTGGTCAATGGTGATAAAGTCTTTGATGGCTGCCATATCCAAATATACGCATAATGCGAAAAAGAGGCATTGACTACCACTACCTACAAAATCAATCCCTTGCCTATTAAAATCCTGCTGCAGCTTCCACAGTATTCATATAAGCCATGGTGGCAGAGAGAAGGTCCTAGCCGAGTTTACTGTTTTGTCACCCGCAACTCCATGCGTGAGTCGGCTAGGATGGAATTATGCTCGTAGAGCGACATGGTCAGCACTGATCCCTGTAAGGTGGCTTCCAGGCTGGAGGTGCACCCGCAACCCTTTCCCGACATGAGGTAAGACAATTGGCTGCCTATCACATCAACTTTTATGTAGTTCTGGATGCGGCCGGTGGGCAGCTCTACCGTCACATACACCTGGCTGTCTTCCTCGGGGTTTCTGCCTATGGTTACCAGTACATTGGTATACGCCGTGTCTATCTGGGTGCCGCTTTTTGTGTCCAGGTAGTTCTCTTGGGCTGTGCCTTTGTAGGTGCCTATAAACTTTTGTGGGAAGTCCAGGTCCTCTTCTTCCAACTCTTTTTCTGCGCAGGAAAAGAGAAGCAAAACCAAGGGCAAAAGATACCAGGTTGATCTATGGAAGGCACGGAAGAGAAACATGGGCAACTTCGGTGATTAAGCGGAACGGTATACGTTCTTTACATAATGACAGCGAGCCACGGCCTTTCCCCTATCCTAAGACCAGGCCCCGCAGAACTTTGCCCGGGCCTCCAGAAACTCCTGCCACATCTCATGTAGGATCTCTCCGGCCGGTTGAATCTTCTGGACAATGGCGGCCGCCTGGCCAATCTCCAGTTCGCCTTCTTCCAGGTCACCCTCGTACATGCCGCGTTTGGCCCTGCGCGAGCCCAGCAGCTGAGCCAGTTCCAGGTTGCTGGCACCCCGGAGTTCAGCGGCTTTCACATCGTGGTAGAATTTGTTTTTGAGCAGGCGCACCGGTGTGAGTTGTTTTAGGGAAAGCTCCGTGTCGCCTTCTTGGGCCGCTACCACACGGTCTTTGAAACTCTGGTGGGCGCTGGATTCCACACTGGCCACAAAGCGACTGCCCACCTGCACGCCATCTGCACCCAGGGCCAGAGCCCCGAAGATTCCGGCTCCGTTCGCCACGCCGCCGGCGGCAATCAAAGGCAGACTCACAGCCTGGCGTACCAGCGGAATAAGGCAGAAGGTGGTGGTTTCCTCACGGCCGTTGTGCCCTCCGGCTTCAAACCCCTCGGCCACGATGGCATCTACCCCGGCTTCTTCGCATTTGCGGGCAAACTTCACGTTACTCACCACATGTATCACCTTGGCGCCGTTGTCCTGCAGCTTTTTGGTCCAGGTCTTAGGATTCCCTGCCGAGGTCACCACCACGGGCACTTTCTCTTCCATGATGATTCTGAAGTGTTCGTCCAGGTCTGGGTATAGCAGCGGCACGTTCACCCCGAAAGGTTTATCAGTGGCCTTTTTGCATTTCTGGATGTGCTCGCGCAGGACATCGGGGTACATGGAGCCGGCGCCAATGAGGCCCAGCCCACCGGCATTGCTCACCGCCGAGGCCAGTTTCCAGCCGCTGCACCAGATCATTCCGGCCTGAATAATGGGGTATTGGATATTGAAGAGTTGGGTAATTCTGTTTTGCATGTGTGGTTAAAAGAAATCTATTCTACTACCAGATACGGGACATCCAAAGCCCCGGAGTACAGCAACACCGGAATGGTTTCTCCCGCGGGTATTTGCTCATAATATTCCTCCGTGACGGTGATGTCTTCGGCCTCTTTCCTGGGGCCCCAGGGAGCAAGCGTCAGGTAGTATGTGGTGGTTTTGCCGTTGGAGATGTGCTTGTCAGTAACCTGGGCTTCAAACTCCTGGGGCGCGGAGTTGTCCAGCAGGAAGTTTGCCTCCACACTTACACCGTAACCATAGAAGGACAACAAAAGGAAAATAAGTGCCGCAATGGTGGCGTCCTTCAGCTTTGTGTATTTGAACTCATTTGTGGTGGAAAGGAGAAAAGCAAAGGTAAACGCAGCAACACCTGCTACCCAGGGCAAAATGTCTGCAAAACGCAGTAATTCTACATCCATGAGTGCTCTCAGGGCTATTCCTATTCCGGCAGCCAGAAGCCCTGGGGTGATAGACGGATGGGCACTGTTGTTTTTGGTATTCAGCCTGAAAATGCCTTTATACTTGAAGCTAACCAATGTTAGAACCAATGGGTACACGGCACCAGCTAACACAGCCCATCTATAAGGCTCCGGATAGAAAACAAGCCAGGCCATGATGGCATAGCCAATGCCGTTGAGCCAGAAAGCTACTTTGCGGGCCTGGGTCAGAGTTGCTTCCCGCTCTTGCTCCGTAAGCCCCAGAGTCTGGTCTGAGAGGAGCTGCTTTTCCTCTTCCTGAAAGGTGACAAGGTCTAAATTAGGCCCGTGAAAAGCCACCCATTGCAAAATCTCCTGATTGTCTGCTATATATTGTGAAATCTTGAGCTTGGGGCCTTTAGGGTCTTTAGGAAAAACCCTAATGTAGGTGTCATCAGCGGTGTACCCTTTTATGTCCTCGGCCAGCAGTTCTTTTTTGCCCAAAGCCTCTATTTGGATGATGCGTCCCTGCCCTAAGATTACCTTTCCTTTCACTGACTCTAGCAAAGCGTACAGCATGAACACGGCAAAGCCAATTCCTACCGGTACCAGGAAATAAGCCGCGCTGGGCTGCATTGTCTCATCTATGAAAGGAAGTACACATATGAAAATGGAGCCCCCCAACATGAGGACACATACTACAGAAAGGAAGATGCGCCAAGCGGCGCTAAGACGGTATTCTTTAGAAGGGCGGGTTTGGGTAGTGTTACTCATCTAAGCAGGTCTTGTTCACTTGCGTGAAATGATGTTTGTTTGGGCTTGAAGTCTTTCTATTTGTTATGCTTTTTAATGGCTGAAATCAATCTCGGTGCTGTCTCCGATGTTCAGGCGCTGGCTGAGGCCTTTGAGCGCGGAGTCTGAGCCCACCAGGGAATCTTCCAGCACGGCGTACCCCAGTTCGGCGTAGCCGCCAATGATGGAGTTGCGCACGATGGTGTAGTTGAGGATGGCGCTCTCGCCTATGGCCACGTTGGGCCCCACAATGGAATTGGAGATCTGCACGCCTTTGCCAATGCTCACCGGCGGAATGATGATGGTATTGGGGAACTCGGGGTACTCGGCGCGTTTGAACTCGGGGCGGTTCAGGAGCGTGGCGTTGGCCTGAAGCAGCGTGTCTTTACGGCCGCAGTCAAACCACTGGTCTACGGTGTAGGAGACCATCTTTTCGCCGTGCTGGATCATGTGCATGAGCGCATCGGTGAGGTGGTGCTCGCTCTGCGTGCGGATGTCATTGACCACAATATGTTCCAGGGCCTCCACCAGTTTGGCCGGGTGTGCGATCTTGTACAGGCCCACCAGCGCCGAGTTTGACTTGGGAATCTTGGGTTTCTCAATCACTTTGGTGATAAAGCCTTCGCCGCCCATCTCCGCGATCCCGAACATGGTGGGGTTTTTCACCGATTTCACCGCCAGAATGGTGTGCTCTGCCGCCAGAAATTGCTGCATGTCTGCGTCCACAATGGTATCACCCAGCTGGATCAGGACCGATTCCTCGTTCCGGAAGGTTTCCCGCGCCGACCAGAGGGCGTGACCCAGGCCTTCGCGCGGCTGTTGCACCACAAACTCGGCTTCAATATGCGGGTACTTGCGTTGCACGTAGTGCATAATCTTCTCGCCCAGGTAACCCACCACCAGCACAAACTGCGTGATTCCCGCCGCCTGCAGCCGCTCAATGATATGGCCCAGAATGGCTTTGCCGGCAATGGGAACCAAGGCCTTGGGTTGGGTGTGGGTGTGGGGCCGCAAGCGGGCGCCCATGCCAGCCACCGGAATTACTGCTTTCATACTACTTTCTAGAAGGCTTTTCACCACAAGCTACGGAATTCTTGTGGTTTTCCTGCACACCCGCCCAGCAGGAGAAAATCAGAAAATCTGGCGGATAGGAAATTTAAATAGCGCTTTTTGAATATTTAAGCCGAACCTCCTTATCTTTAGTCGTCTGTTCTTCAGGCGCTTCTAACACGTTGCCTAGGCTCCCGTTTACCGGCTGTTTACAGGAAAACGGGGCAAAAACGCACATTTCTGTCGCGGTTGCGTATAGAGGGTGCCAACGGCTATTAATACGCAAGTAATTACCACCATTCTGAATAAACTACCTTCAACTATGAAAAAACTATTGCTTTACCTTGTGGGTTTCGTGATTCTGGCCTCGCAGAGCTCCTGCGGATACAATGAAATGGTGCAGAAAGACGAGGCTGTCTCCAGCCAGTGGGCCCAGGTGCAGAACTCCTACCAGCGCCGCGCCGACCTGGTGCCTAACCTGGTGAACACCGTGAAGGGTGCTGCCAACTTTGAAAAAGAAACGCTGACCCAAGTAATAGAGGCCCGCGCCAAGGCAACCAGCATCCAGCTCAACGCCGATGACCTGACCCCCGAGAACTTGCAGAAATTCCAGGCGGCGCAAAGCCAGCTGAGCGGCTCGCTCTCCCGCCTGATGGCTACCGCCGAGGCCTACCCTGACCTGAAAGCGAACCAGAACTTCCTGGAGCTACAGGCCCAGCTGGAAGGCACTGAGAACCGCATCTCCGTGGAGCGGCAGAAATTCAACGGCTCGGTGCAGGACTACAACACGTACATCAGGGCTTTCCCGCGCAACTTCTTCGCCGGCTGGTTCGGGTTTGAGAAGAAAGGCTACTTTGAGGCCGAGGCCGGTGCCCAGAAAGCCCCAACGGTACAATTCTAAGCAGTATCAGGTAGCAAGACTTCAACTTCTGTTTAGAGGCTGTTTTCACAAAAGCGGCCTCCAAACAGAAACTGCCATTGACTCAGGACTTATCACTCAAGACTCAGAACTCTCCACACCATGCCCCGCGACATCATTACCGAAGCAGATGAGGCCATCATAGTGCAGGCCATTCAGGAAGCTGAACGCAACACCTCCGGCGAGGTGCGGGTGCACATTGAAGGCACCTGCGAAGGCGAAGTGCTGGACCGGGCCACCCAGGTGTTTGCCTATCTGCACATGCACCAGACCAAGCTGCGCAACGGCGTGCTGTTCTACGTGGCCATGAAAAGCCACAAGTTTGCTGTGCTGGGCGACGCCGGGATCAATGCCGTTGTTCCTAAAGATTTCTGGGTAGAGATCAACAAAATCGTCATCGCCGATTTCAAAGAGGGCAAGTACGCCGATGGCCTCCGGAAAGGCATTACCATGGCGGGCGAGCAACTCAAAAGTTATTTCCCTTACGCCGGAGACCATAAAGATATCAACGAGCTGTCTGACGATATCTCCTTTGGTAAAAACCTGGACGAGAATCAAAAATAAATGAGAAAATCAATCAGGCTTCTGGGGATTTTGTGGCTGTTGGCATGGCCGGTACTGGCGCAGGATTTTCCGCCCCGCCCTTCTCCGCCGCGCCTGGTCAATGACCTGGCCGATATCCTGAGCCCGCAGGAGGAGCAGGCCCTGGAGCAGAAGCTGGTCAACTACAATGACAGCACCTCCACCCAGATTGCCATTGTTAACATCACCTCTATTGGCGGGTATGACATTTCTGACTACGCCTTTAAACTAGCCGAACAGTGGGGCATTGGTCAGCAGGGCAAAAACAACGGTATTCTTATTCTCACCGCCGTCAATGAGCGCCGGGTGTTCATAGCTACCGGTTACGGAATGGAAGGCGTAGTGCCTGATGCCATTGCCAAACGCATCACCGAGTACACCATCAAACCAGAGTACCAGCAGGGCAATTACTACGCCGGCTTGGACAAAGGCACCAGCTTCATCATTGACGTGGCCAGCGGCGAATACAAAGCAGATCCCCGGCAACAACAAGGCGACGAAGGCGGAGGTATTCCTTTTCTCTGGATCATCATTGGTATCCTGATCCTTATCTTCATCATCAGCCGTCGTGGCGGCGGACGAGGTGGTCGGGGCGGCGGCATGCGCACCCTGGGCGGACCATTCTTCCCACCTGTGATCTTCGGGGACTTCTCCGGCGGACGCGGCATCTTCGGAGGCGGCGGTGGCGGCTTTGGAGGTGGAGGAGGCGGTGGTTTCGGCGGCTTCGGAGGAGGTAGCTTCGGCGGCGGTGGCGCCGGCTCAAGCTGGTAGAAATAGTTTGTTTTCTGCTTTAGCGGAAAAAGGATATAAGAGTAAGGCGCTTTGGGGCTGTTTTTTAGAAAATGGCCCCAAAGCGCTTTCTTGTTTATTTAGTAATTCTTGCCTGTCAGTAGACTTGAATGAACGCGGATTTTCCCTTTGAAAATGGAAGAGAATGTGAATGCTGACTTTTCTAATTTTTATCTCTGGCTCAAGTTTTCAACTTGGACCTACCATGGCCTGCAGTTTGCAACTGCAGTGAGGCGCGAGCCTCAAACTCGTATTTCGCTTGCGTTGTGCGGAGAGTTAGCGGCAGCGCTTTCCGCACTTCCCGGACAGCCAATCTCCTGATTGGCGAATTGGAAGCGGTTCCAGTTGGTAGTATATCGCCCTGTTGGTGTTTTCTCCAACGACCTCAAATAACTTCTATTCACTTACCGCAGTTACCTCCCACTTCCTTCTTACCAAGTCTCATTGCTGCAGTCGCGTTCTGCGGGCGTTTGTCACTTTTCTCCTTGATGAGAAAAGTAACCAAAAGAATCAAGAAGAAAAGAAACTCGCTGACGCTCAAACAGTCTTTTCTTCACTTTCTGTAACACCCCGCTGCCGTACTCTGTTGCATAGTGAACTTACGCCACTGCAATTTGAGAAGCCACTGCCTGCGGTCGTCGGAGGTTGGGTTACGCATGCGCCCAACCTCCGCCTCTCTGCATGGTCCGGCCCTGGCTTTAGAGCCGCTGCAATGCCTGCATCGTCCTAGCGGACGGGTGGAGCGTTGGCGTGTTTGCCTTGTTCTCCTCGTTTGTAGAATGTAGAGACAAGGCATGCCTTGTCTCTGACGCGTCCTTCGCAATAGACAGCAGCTACTGGAAATAACCTGTAGCTACCGGAAAGGGCACCCACAAGAGGTGCCCCTACATAATCCTTCCCGTTCTCCTAGCAACACTCCCCGCCGTTGTTGGTGTTATCACCAACAACCAAAACTGCCGTCCGAACGCTACTTGACGTATTCTAGAATTCTCTTCCAAAATAGGCTGATTTCACTTCCAAACCCTTATAAAACAAGAAAGCCGATCCTAAAGGATCGGCTTTCTACCAGCGCTGCTGTCTTAGAAATAGCACATCAGCACATTAAAAAATTAGCACATTAAACTATGCGTTACGGTTGATGCAGTTCAGGTCTTGGAAGGCTTCTTTCAGGCGGGCCACAAAGGTTTCTTCGCCGGCGCGTAACCATACGCGGGGGTCGTAGTACTTTTTGTTAGGGCTGTCTTCGCCGGTTGGGTTACCGATCTGGGCTTGCAGATAGTCTCTTTTTCCTTCGTAGTAATTTTTGATGCCGTCCCAGAATGCCCACTGCATGTCAGTGTCAATGTTCATTTTGATAGCGCCGTACTCAATGGCTTCGGTGATTTTCTCTTTCTCAGAGCCGGAACCGCCGTGGAATACGAAGTTTACAGGGTTGGCCTGGGTGCCGTATTTCTGCTGGATGAAATCCTGGGAGTTCTTCAGGATCTCGGGGCGGAGCTCTACGTTGCCTGGTTTGTACACACCGTGCACGTTCCCGAAAGCGGCTGCCACAGTGAAACGGTTACTGATTTTGCCCAGTTCTTCGTAAGCATAAGCTACGTGCTCTGGCTGGGTGTATAAGTGCGCGCTGTCTACGTCTGAGTTGTCAACGCCGTCTTCTTCGCCACCGGTTACGCCTAATTCAATCTCAATGGTCATGCCCATCTTAGACATGCGCTCAAAGTATTTGGCAGAGATCTCAATGTTTTCTTCCAGAGGCTCCTCAGAAAGGTCCAGCATGTGGGAGCTGAACAAAGGCTTGCCATGCTGGGCGTAGAATTTCTCGCCGGCATCTAGCAGACCATCAATCCAAGGCAACAGTTTTTTAGCGGCGTGGTCAGTGTGGAGAACTACAGTTACACCGTAAGCCTCGGCCAGTTGATGTACGTGGTGGGCACCGGAGATAGCACCGGCAATGGAGGCTGCCTGCCCTTCGTTGCTCAGGCTTTTGCCGGCATAGAATTGGGCGCCGCCTTGGGAGAACTGAATGATAACGGGAGAATTCACCGCTTTGGCCGTTTCCAACACCGCGTTGATGGAGTTGGTACCAATTACGTTTACAGCGGGAAGCGCGAAGTTATTGTCGTTGGCGTACTTGAATAAGTCCTGCACCTCGTCTCCGTACAGAACCCCAGATCTAAATTTAGGCATGGATTTGCTAGTTTTGGTCTACTAGCAAAACTAAGTAATAAATCCGTTAGTTCTAAAGATTCTTGTTTCTGGTTAGTTTCTGGTACTCGCGTTCCACGGCGTAGTCCTGGGAACTGTAGTAGGCATCATAGTAATTGAAGGCAAGTCCTATTCCCCAGCCAAAGGACATCCAGGCAGGCCAGGGCAACCCCATGTAAGTGTAATTCTGGTCTTTGGTAAAGAACCACACCAGCCACACCACCAGGTTAATCAGCAGGTATGTAAAAAGGTGCCGCCTGAAAGCCACGCGCTTTTTGGCCAGTTTCCATAAGAACTTATCTTTTTCTTCTTCCATCTGCTTTCCTATAAGCTTATTATATAGCAAAACATAAATATAATGCTTTAAGATTGAGATTTGCCTCTTTTCAGGTTGAAGTTTGTACAAATCCTACACATGGGGCCTGGTAACGCGCAAATGCAGACGTCCTTTACCTCTATGTCTACGAGAGTTAACCGCAAAACGGATTTTATGTTGGTAAAATGAAAAGAGGAGGAAAGCCAAGGGCCTTTTTAGCTTGTATATTAGTTCTTTGCGGGGCCACTAGCCAAACCCATGTACACGTGGACAGCAGTTTCTAGTTGTATGAATTACCAGAAGCAGTGTTAGTTCATCCAGAGGCAGAAGCATGGTGGCATCCCGTTTTGGGACTTATTTTTTCAGAATAACATAAAAACGGCGGGCTTTAACTTTTTGCCTGATCCAGAGTT
Organism: Rufibacter aurantiacus; assembly: GCF_017916345.1. Lineage (NCBI taxonomy): Bacteria > Pseudomonadati > Bacteroidota > Cytophagia > Cytophagales > Hymenobacteraceae > Rufibacter > Rufibacter aurantiacus. Next base: position 348,782 of record NZ_JAFMSV010000004.1, on the reverse strand, counting down.
TATACAAGAGTCACCATTGCATACGCGCGGCTTTGCCCGTACCTTCGCTAACCTATGAGTACACCAGACAAACGCCTTTTTCTGCTAGACGCCATGGCGCTCATTTACCGCGCCCACTTCGCCTTCAGCAAGAACCCTAGAATCAACTCCAAAGGCATGAACACCGGGGCCGCACTGGGCTTTACCAACACCCTGGTAGACCTGCTTAACCGCGAAAAGCCCACCCACATAGGTGTTTGCTATGACGCCCCCTCTAAAACCTTCCGCCATGACAGCTTTGTGGAATATAAGGCCAACCGGCAGGCCATGCCCGAGGATATTTCCATCGCCATACCGTACGTGAAGAAGATTGTGGAGGCGTTCGGAATTCCGGGCATGATGATGGACGGTTTTGAGGCCGATGACATTATTGGCACGCTGTCCTGCAAGGCCGAGAAGGCCGGCTACGATGTCTTCATGATGACCCCAGACAAGGACTATTACCAGTTGGTGACGGACCACGTGTTTGTCTACAAGCCGGCGTTCCTGGGCAACGCCATTGAGGTGATTGACAAGCCCAAAGTGCTGGAGCGCTGGGAAATCAGCGATGTGAAACAGGTCATTGACATCCTGGGTCTGCAGGGCGATGCCGTGGACAACATTCCGGGAATACCCGGAATTGGCGAAAAGACCGCTAAAACGCTCATCCAGCGCTTCGGGAGCGTAGAGAACCTGATCGCCAACGCGCATGAGCTCAAAGGCAAGCAGAAAGAGAACGTGGAGAAGTTCGCCGAGCAGGGACTCATGTCCAAAGAACTGGCCACCATTCACCTTGATGTGCCCATTGACTTTGACGAGGAAGGGCTGCGCTACGATGGTCCGGACATGGAGAAACTGGCCGCTTTGTTTGACGAGCTGGAGTTCCGGCAACTGGCTACCCGCGTGCTGGGCACCGCCTCTCCGGCCGTTCCCAAACCTGTGAGCAACAAACCCACCGTGGGCAAAGGCCTCAAGTCAGATAAACCCATGGGGCAGACCTCCCTGTTTGACATGCCCGCCGCCGAGACCATGGAGACGGCAGAAGGAACTGATGCAACTGCCGCCGGAGAGGATTATGCCCCCCGCGTAAGAAAAACCATTGACACCACGCTGCACGAATATCACCTGCTCACCACCCCCGAGCAACGGCAGCAATTGCTCAAATATCTAAAACTGCAGAAAGAGATTTCCTTTGACACCGAGACCACCAGCATTGATGCTATCACGGCCCGTCTGGTGGGTATCTCGTTCTGCTACATGCCGGGTGAGGCCTACTACATTCCCGTGCCGCCACACGATGAAGAAGCCGCCCGCGAGATTGTGCAGGAGTTTAAGGAAGTCTTGGAAAGCCCCACTATTACTAAGATAGGCCAAAACATAAAGTATGACCTGGTAGTATTACAGCGCTACGACATTGACGTGCAGGGACCGCTCTACGACACCATGCTGGCCCACTACTTGCTTGAGCCCGACATGCGCCACAACATGGACCTGCTCGCCGAGACGTACCTGCACTACACGCCTATCGCGATTGAGACGCTGCTGGGCAAAGGCAAGAATCAGCTCACCATGGACAAGTTGCCGGCCCTGCAGATCTACGAGTACGCCTGCGAAGACGCCGATATCACCCTGCAGCTCAAGAACTATTTTGACCCGCTTTTAGAGAAACAAGGCCTGAAACGCCTTTTCAACGATGTAGAGAACCCACTGCTGCGCGTGCTGGGCCACATGGAGCGCGAAGGCGTTAGCATTGACGCCGAAGCCTTGGCCGAGTCCTCCATCGTGCTGCAAACCGATATCAAGGAGATAGAGCAGAAGATCTTCAACCTGGCCGGCATGGAATTCAACATCGGGTCGCCGAAGCAGTTGGGTGAGGTGCTGTTTGACCGCATGGGCCTGGGCGGAAATAAGATCAAGAAAACCAAGACCGGGCAGTACGCTACCGGTGAGGAGATTCTCTCCAAGCTGGCCTTTGAGCACGAGATTGTGCAGCTCATCCTGGACCATCGGCAGCTGACCAAGCTCAAGAGCACCTACGTAGACGCCCTGCCGCAATTGATCTGCACCGAGGATAACCGCCTGCACACGTCCTACAACCAGGCCGTGGCTGCTACTGGGCGTTTAAGCTCTACCAACCCCAACCTGCAGAACATCCCAATCCGGACGGAAAAAGGCCGCGAAATCCGCAAAGCGTTTGTGCCGAGGGATGAAGACCACGTGCTGCTCTCCGCTGACTACTCGCAGATTGAGCTCCGTATCATGGCGCACTTCAGCAACGACGCTACCATGAAAGAGGCCTTCCAGAAAGGCTTGGACATTCACGCTTCTACCGCCGCCAAGGTGTTCCACGTGCCCGTTGACCAGGTAGATTCTGACATGCGCCGTAAAGCCAAGACCATCAACTTCGGGATTATCTACGGCATCTCGGCCTTCGGTTTGGCAGAAAGATTGGCCATTCCGCGCCGCGAGGCCGCCGAGATCATTGAAGCGTACTTCCAGGAATTCCCGGCCGTGAAACAGTACATGGACAGCGCCATCAACCAGGCCCGCGACCAGGAGTTTGTGGAAACCCTGCTGGGCCGCCGCCGTTACCTGCGTGACATCAACTCGCGTAACCAGAACATCAGGGGCTACGCCGAGCGAAACGCCATCAACGCACCTATCCAGGGCACGGCTGCTGATATCATCAAGATTGCCATGATCAACATTGACCAGTGGCTCCGTGAAGAGAAACTGGCCAGCCGCATGATCCTGCAGGTACACGATGAATTGGTGTTTGATGTGCTTAAGGAGGAGTTACCCATTGTGCAGCCTAAGATAGAGGACTTGATGAAGCACGCTTTCCCATTGAGCGTACCTATGGAAGTTGGCCTGGGTACTGGTGAGAACTGGCTGCAGGCGCATTAAGTGTTCTAAAGCCATTTTTCCTAAAACAGGGGAGAAACAAATGCCCATAAAACAGGAAAGGGAGCTTACGGGCTCCCTTTCCTGTTTTGCAATATTCAATTTACTCTATTTTACTTTGAAGGTAATGGTTTCTTTAAAGTCTATACCTCTGGGGTCTGTTCCTTCGCCGGTTAGGGTCAGGGTGCTGCCGTTGAGTTTCACCTTAAAGTCATTGTCTTCTCCATCTGAGGCTCCATAGCTGAATGTCAATGGGTATTCCCAGTCAAGTTTGTCATCCTCCAACTGGTAATCTCCGTTTTCTTCCTCTTCACCGTCCAGGTAAATCATGTATTCTCCTTTACCGTCAAGTTTAAAGGCGATATCATCTGTACCCACGGCATTAATGAATAGATCATATACGTTCGTTGGCTCATCTTCTCCGTCAAACAGGACTTCATGGTCATCCAGAAGCCAGGTCTTCTGGGATATCTGCGCTTCAAGGGTAGGCTCCGGATCGTCTTTGTCGTCTTTGCTGCAAGAAGAGAACACCAGGGTAAATGCGGCCAGGATGGTGAGGAGGTATGACTTGTGTAACATGATGGGTAGCGGATAGATGGTTTAGATAAGAGATTAGATAAAGGATGAGGTTTGCCCATAAAAAAGCGTCACCAGGCGAACTGTGTAAGAGGTACCTGGTGACGCTTAAAGTATGGAAGATTATTGAGCCTTGAAGGTGATGTTCTCTGTCACTTTCACGCCTTGCATGGTCTCAGAGGTGGTAAGCTCAAAGGTATTGGCGTTGAGCTGCTCAATGGTGTAAGTGGCATTATCCTCTCCGTTTAACTGAGCCATTACAGAGAGCGGGAAGTTCCAGTCGATCTCATCATCGTTGACATCATAGCTGCCGTCAAACTCAGAATCGCCATCACTCTCTGTGGTAACAGAGAATTCGCCATCGCCATCAAACTTCACGAAGATGTCTCCGCCGTAGTCTTCTTCCATTACGTCATAGTCATCCTGGCCGGCGGCCTTTACAATGTGCTCAGTTACTTTCCATTCGTGCTTTTCCAGTTGGCTTACATCTACTCTTGATTTTGGCTCGTCACCGTCATCGTCTTTGCTGCAAGAAGAGAACACCAGTGTGAAAGCTGCTAAGATGGTCAGAAGATAAGATTTTTTTAACATGATAGGGAGTTGATAAAGTGAAACAAACATGATTATAGGTTAGAAATAGGGTTAGAATTCTTTCTAGCTACCGGCCTGTTCAACTCTAATTACATGCTTGCTTCTGTGTGTCTGGTGCAATTTCATGTTCTTAAAGTATAATTGCCGTTTGTAGAAATAAGACCGGGCTTCTGCAGATAACCCCTATACAGGATTTTAGAAAAAGTAGACATCCTCACCCAATCAGGATTTTTGGCGAGCGAAACCGTTGAAAGCCGACCTGAATTGGATAGTTTATTTTAGGGAAATAACTGTGAGAGTGGGGATTGTATGGCAATACCCTGGGGAAATCGCATTGTTTTCTGAAAAACGGTTTAAAAACAGAAGAGGGAGCCTGTTGCCGGGCTCCCTCTTCTGTTTTTAAGGAATATATATATTATGTACCTCTGGGGTCTACATGGTTTCCATGGTTACCGTGCCGTCAATATCAAAGCCAGAGACGTTCTGTTTGAAATCTGCGGAGAGGCTGCTAGCAGTAAGCTCTGTGATGGTCAGTTCCAGATCATTCACCGGCAGGCCAAAAGAAGCGCCTATGCCCGAAATCTGCAGCACATCTCCGTTCAAAGACCAGGTGCCTTGGGCCTCCTGCGGATCAGAATCATCACACTTGGTGGCTCCTTCGTTAACTACCAGCACGCCATTGTCCCTGAACTCAACATAGTTATCCTTCTGGCAATCTTCCAGATCGGCGTAGAAGTCTATATCACCAAACAAAGTGGAAGCCTCCAGAGCCGTTATCTGCCAGCGCTTGTCTTGCAGCATCTGCTCTTTAGAGGGTGCTTCGTCATCATCATCGCTACAGGCGGTAAAGAAAAGGGTACAGCAAAACAGGAGTAGAAGTAAAGGATAGTTTTTCATAAGCTCAGGTTTTAGATAGGGTGGTATACGAATATAAACTCTTTCGGACTGAAAACGAGGGATTTTCTAGACTAGTATAACGGGCTCACCCAGGAGGCGAATAAAAAAGGCCAGCTGGTGGGCTGGCCTTTTCCTGAAAAGTAGGTAGTTCTGGTTACGGGATAAGCACCGCCCGGAACTGGGTCACATCAATGGTAGGCACGGATGAACCGTATTTGGCATTGATGGCCTTGATCATCTCATTGGCAATAATGGCGTATCCGCGCGGCGTTGGGTGCACGCCGTCAAGCGAGAACAGGTTACCTGTGATGAACGCAGGGGAATATCCTACGCCATTCAGTGTAAAGCCGCTCTGGATAGAGTTAAAGAAGGTATACGCATCAAACACTGCTAGACTTTTAGCATTTGCCTGAGCTACAATTGCAGCATTGTAAGCGGTAGTAGCAGTAGTGATTTCGTTCTGTTCTTCCGTATCCAGTACAAAAGCGCTTGGCACCGGGTTTCTTGGGTCTAGCCCGAATGCCTTAGTGGTGTCAATCTGGAACGCGGACAAGTATCCCTGCAACTGAGCTGAAGGGTTAGAGGGGTTCTGAGAAACCGCCAATTCACGCCAGTAGCGGCCTGTAGGCTGCCCAATTAAAGGAAGGTACGCGCTAGATGTCAACGTTAGTAGAATGTTTCCACCGGAAGCATCTTTGATAGACTCTGGGGTGATAACAATACGAGCCGCAGTATTCTTAGTAAGAGCTGTTACGCCGGTTATAGGTAAACCGGCTGCTTTTGCAGCAGCCACAGCAGAGGCTAACAATGGCTTTGCGGTTGGCCCAACGGTCGTAAAGAACGGCACTGAACGCACATCCGGGATGGTGGCGACAATTCCTTCGGCGCCGTTTGCCGTCATAGCCGTGATCAATTCTGTATACAGTGACGTAAAGGTAGCAACCGGTGTAATGGACCCGGCAAAACCACCGGCAGTAGCGTAACCTAACACGTCATTGTTGCCTAACCAAGAACTGAAGAACGTGTGCTGGTTTCCGCTTACTCGCTGCAGATAAGTTGCAGGAGAGTTCTCCGGCAGAATACGTTCAAAGTAAGGGTTAAACCCAATTGGGTTGTTTAAGCCGTATCCAGCTGTTTTAATGTCTGCTAGCTTAATTCCAGGAACGCCAAAGTTCTGGATCTTATCCAGGTCAGTAAATCTGGTTAAAAGCGCAGTTTTGCCATCGGCTCCCATGCCTCTTACGGCTAGGTTGGTGGTTACCGGGGCCAGGATAGGAGCTCCGGTGGAGGAGAATCCACCTAAGCGAAGGTAACCAGAACCATTGGCTTGGGCCTGTGTGAACAGAGGCTGCACAAATTGACCGCCGCCTACAAAGCTGAACTGGTTAGCCAGAATATTTGGATAAGAGAACACCTGACCTTCCAGGTAAAGGCCGTTGTCCTGGTAACCGGCGGTAAGAGAGTTTCCTACGGATACGTACTTGCTGAAATCCAGGGGACCTTTGCTAAGGGTAATGTCCTCCTCAAACTCGGGCTCGCAACCGCTGAATAAGAAAGCGGTGGAAAGAAGAGCGGCCGCGCCTAATCTATAGAATATGTTCTTCATCTTGTCTTGAAATTAAAACTTGTAATTGATGCCAACACCCGGAATGTAGGCTACTGACTTGAAAGTACCGGCTACACCGCCAGACTTGCTTGCGTCATCGGTGCGTTCTTTCTTGTTAATGTACAGGAAGGAGGCGTCAAGGTCAACTTTATCGCTCAGGGCCAGGGTTAAACCGCCAGATACCCCTCTTGAATCAGAGTCTGGTGTCTCTGGGGTCAGGTAGCCTTCCTGTACCGGTGAGTTGTCATAGTAAGCGCCGGCTCTGACGGTGAAGATGTCAGACACCTTGTACTGGGCACCTACGCGGTAAATGAAAACGTCTTCGTAGTTGCGTGGGCTTTCAGAGAAGGTTTCTCCGCGTACCCCGGCATTGTAGTCAAAGCGCAGCGATTTGTAGGCGCTCCACTCTACGCGCTGCACATCAACGGCAAAGGTAAGGGCCTCTGTAGGTTTAAAGCCAATACCCAGGGTGATGTTGGCAGGCATAGGAAGGCTGGCGTCAAACTGAGTAGCCTGGAACTGTCCCGCCACCAACGGTGAGGTAGGTAGCATGAAGGTCACGTCGCCGTCTTTCACTTCCATCTCCACTTTAGAGCGGTAGGTAAGGCCCAGGGAGAGTTTTTCTGTAGGTTGGAAGAAAACGCCCAGGTTAAACCCGAAACCGCTCGCCGAACCGTCCAGTTCTACCCCGGCCTCATTGTAACTGGCGTCTGTCAAAGGAATGCTTCTTTGCAGGTTCACACTACCAGTAGAGTAAACAAACCCGGCTCCCACGCCCAGTTTCTCTGAGATGCGGTAGCTGATGGTAGGCTGAATGAAAATGGTTTTCAGGGTTAACTCATTCAAGCCGTAACGTCCCTGCCACTGGTTACCCCAGTTAACAGAAGAACCAAATGGCGTGTACACCCCAATACCGAAGCGGAGCGGGCTTTCTTCTTTCCCAAAGGAAGCATACACCTGGAACGGGGTGCTGATGGGATTGTCTGTGGTAGACTCTGAGAAACCTGGAGAAGGTTCTCTGTAAGCTATTTTCGCATTCAACGCACTAACCCCCAACTGGATACCATTCTGCCGAAGGTGGGCCAGCGCTCCTGGGTTAAAGAAAATGCTACTTTGGTCCAGCGCCAAACCAGTGCCTGCGTGGCCCATGCCTATCTGCTTTTGCCCCTGTAGGTTAGCTTGGAACCCTCCGGCCTGGGCAACGCCCGCCGAGAGCACAGCACTGCCCAGTAAGGCTAAAAATTTACTTTTCATGCGTTCGCTAGTTAAAAATAAGTGTATTTGGTTCTTAAGGATTTGTTAATCAAATATAGATAAATAGAACTGATATTCTGATAGTGTTATGCATATCGCCATATTTTTTATAATTATTAATTATGATTTAGTGTGTGCGGTTTTGATCAGAAATATGCTATGGTATTTTTACAGGCCATCGGGGAGAATTTTCCTGTGTACCCATACGTGTGCGAGTCTTCCGGCTTAGCCATTAAGACTCCTTCCTTAACCATAAGGGGGGCTGTAAAATAAAAGCGGTTTATGACGTTGTGGTAAGTACGGTTTCCTTCAAATAATCCATAGGAAGGCAAAAGCCCTCTAAGAAAAAAATCACGCAGAAACCATCTCTTTTTTGCCAGATGCGTTTAGCCATGACTGGTTAAGAGATTTCAAGTATGTATGATGTATTGATTGTTGGCGGAGGCCCGGCTGGTCTTAGCGCGGCGATGCTCCTGGGGCGGTGTATGCGAAAAGTGGCCCTGTTTGATTCCGGCGTGTACCGGAACTCCTATTCCCATGCCATGAATGGTTTCATATCCCGCGACGGTACCCCTCCGGCCGAGTTCCTGCGCCTGGGCCGCGAAGACCTGGCCAAGTATGAAGTGGATATCAAACAGAAACGGATTGTGCGGGTGACCAAAGAGGGTGACCTGTTCAAGGTGGAGGACGAAGAAGACCAGGTGTACCTGTCCCGGAAAGTGCTGCTGGCCACCGGTCTCTGCGACCGCTGGCCCAAAATACCCGGGGCCGAGCCCTTCTACGGTTCCAGCATCCACCATTGCCCTTACTGCGACGGGTACGAGTCAAAGAACAAGCCGCTGGCCGCCTACGGCAAAAACCGCGATGCCATTGGGCTCTCCCTTTCCCTGAAAACCTGGAGCAGTGACGTCATGCTGTTCACAGATGGCACCAACCGCCTTACCCGCGAAGACCGCGAGCTCCTGGCCCGTAACAAAGTGCAGATCAACACCGCAGCCATTGAAAGGCTGGAGGGCGAAGACGGGCATCTGCAGCGCATCGTGTTCAAGAACGGACAGGTGGAGAACCGCGAGGCTATGTTCTTCTCCACCGGCTCAGACCAGCACTCAGACCTGGCGCGGCAACTGCAGTGTGACTTCACCAGCAAAGGCGTGGTAAGAACCTACAAACACCAGCAAACCAACGTGCCCGGCCTCTACGTGGCCGGAGACGCCGCCCGTGACATGCAGTTGGTTATTGTAGCCGCCGCTGAAGGCACCAAGGCCGCCGTGGCCATCAATATGGAGCTGCAGAAAGAGTTCAGGCTGTAGCCCTAAGTACAGAAGCTTCTGATGCGCGTTTAGCGGCTGTTTTCACAAAACGGCTGCTAAACGCGCATATTATTTGTCACCAACTTAATGATTATATTCCCGTTATGTGTAGGAAATGGCGTGAATTACCAAACGCTTTTTGTAACTTAACTATGTGCAAGACAAAATCGGCAAAGGTGGTTTGCAGGATGGCTGAGTAGTAGGTGAAATTGCCTTTGGGAAATGGACGAGCGGTGCTTCCCGGCACTCTGTGTGGCTTTGTGTAAGTAATCATTGCTTGCCATGCGAACAATATACCTCTCTCTAATCTTATGTGCCCTTGCCTTCAGATCATGGGCGCAAACAACCCTCACGCTGCCTCGCTGGACAGACTATTATGAATGGTACGGAAGCCAGGAAACGGGCTCTTGGGTACTTGCTTTCAGTAATTCCCATGTGTACAACACGCGCGGCCAGGAAACAGAACGCATACTTATTCAAAGTGATGTTGAATTACACAAGACCCGCCACACATATGGCGATTTTGGGTTACTGGAAACGTTGGAGCTAATTCCTGGTTCTGGAGGCTGGGTGGAGGGCTCTAAGTCTACGTATGTGTATGATGCGCAGGGAAGGCTGATCAGTAAAACGCAACAGGCAAAGGGCCCTGACCGCTCATCATTTGTTAATACCTCCAGGGTCATGTACCAGTATACAGAAAATGACCTGAACCCTTCTGCCGTTCTGCGCCAGGATTGGGATGAGGTTAGCAATAGTTGGCTGGATGCAGAAAGGCACACCCACCAGGTCTGGTCCACAGATCAGAATAACCCCTTCAAGTTGCTTAGCCATGCCATTCAAACAGCCCCTGCACCCTTGGATGTTGATTGGGTGAATAATGAAAGACACGGCAACTCCTATGACCCTGCCACCAGAACATTAACTTATGTCCTTGACGTGCCATCCGGAGATGGCTGGGTGTCCCATTCACGTACCCTTACCAACTTTGATGCTCAAATGAACCCCACCCAAATACGGACGTACGAACAGGCCAACAATGCTTGGCGGTTCACGCTGGGGACAGAATACACGCTGACGTACAATGCTGAAAGTGTGCTTACAGAGAAGATCGCTAGAATAAGGAGAGCCGAGGGCGGAGAATTAGAGAATGGCTATAGAGATGTGTACTCAGACTTCCAGACCTTTATTGTCACTAAAGCTGCGGAGCAGTTGCCTGCGTCTTCTCTGGCGGTGTTCCCCAACCCCACTTCCGGTGACCTGAATATCACCTTAGCCGCCGCAGGCTTTAAGCAGGCCCAGGTCCAGCTTTTCAACCTGCAGGGAAAGAAATTGTATGAGGCCATGACCTCGTACCCTTCTATCAGTAAGGGGAACCACGTGGTTCCCTGTCAGCACCTGGGGGCGGGCGTGTACGTCCTGCGCATCCTCACAGACAACAATAAAGAGATTTCGCGCACGGTGGTGAAAACGAAGTAAACCAGCCTAAAGGTTTGGGAGAGAGAAAAGGTGCGTTTACGGGCTGATTTCTAAAAATCAGCCCGTAAACGCACCTTTTTTATGCAAGAGCCGGGCTGGGAAGAAGGGGTTCCGGAACCTGTTTTCAGATGAGTGTCCTAAAAAATACAAAAAAATTGGTAGTGCGGGTAGGGGTAGTCTTAAGGGTAACTGTCAAAGCTTAACAGGTTGGGTTCAAAGGTCTTAGCATAGTGCCTGGGCAGCGGAGGTAGTAGGGAGGAGAAAGTACGTGCTTTTAGAACGGAGGTCACCCAATGTCAGGAGTCTTAGCAATGAAACCTTTTATCCAGGAATCCTAAACCATAAGCCCCATGAAAACACTTTACATTCTTGCTTTACTATGCGCCTTGTGCGTGAGCGCCTTCGCGCAGACTACCACCATAACCCTACCCCGCAAAACTCAATTCTACGTCTGGGATGCTGACGCCAATCCGGCAGCCTGGCAAGCGGTAAGCTCCTATACCACTACCTATAACTCCCGCGCGCAGATCACGGAGCAGGTATTAGCCACAGACGCAATAAATATGTCCCGCACAGTCAATACCTATGACAATTTCAGATTGACCGAGGCCGTGAACCAGAGTTGGGATATGCTCACCAGCACCTGGAAAACCGACTTCAAGTCTACCTACGCGTATGATGCCCGGGGACGCACCTCTACTATTACATACCAATCCACCACCGGCGGCACCGGCCCGCTCACCAACTCTGGTAAATCCATTTACCTGTACACTGGTAATGAAACCCAACCAAACACTATTGTGCACCAGGATTGGGACGCCACCACCAACACCTGGAAAGATGATGAGCGGGACACCAACTTTATGTGGACTTCTGAAGCCAGCAACCCCTTTGGGTTCATCATGTATGAAACCCAGCAATACGACGCCGCCACCAATACCTGGGTGAACGAAGAGCGCGTGAACACGTCCTATAACGCCACCACCAGAACCCTGGTCATGACCACAGAAGAGGCATCGGGCTCCACCTGGGTAAACAGTGACCGCGAAACCATTACCTATGATGACAAAAAGAACATAACGGGGATGCTTATCCAGGAATGGGAGAACAACGCATGGGCATTTGATAGTGAGGTGCAGTACGTGCTTACCTACAACAGCAGCAACGTCTTGACCGAGAGAATCACCAGGATAAGAGAGACCGAAGGTGAAGCGTTGGAAAATTCCCTCAGAGAAGTGTTTAGCGATTTCCAGACCTTCAACATCATGAAATCTGCGGAGCAGTTGCCGGCGTCTTCTCTGGCCGTGTTCCCTAACCCTACCAACAGCAGCCTTAAAGTAGCCCTGAGCAACGTCTCTTTCCAGGAGGCCCAGGTAGAATTGTTCAACCTGCAGGGCGTGAAAGTGTACGGTGCCGCTATCTCGCAAAGATCTCTCACCAGCGGGGCGTACGTGATCCCTGCCGAGCACCTCTCTGCCGGTATGTACATTCTGCATATAAGAACCGATAACAACAAAGAGATCTCCCGCAGGGTGGTTAAGAACTAAACAGACCAGTCATAAGCAAAAAGCCCGGAGCTTCTTTGAAGGCCCCGGGCTTTTTTGTTGTGATGGAGGTTTAAGAACGCTTGATTTAAGTCTTGCTGGGCGACTTGCGCTTTTGTTGGGAGACCTTCCGGAAGACCCTGTCTGTTAAGCAGTATTCATGGCCTTCTACCAGCAGGTGCATAATGAGGTTCTCTACGGCAATGGGCTCGCCTTCCTCTACCTCCTCCAGGTTAGAGTAACGCACGTGGGAACTGTCCATGATGGTGACCACCGCATTCCCGAAAACTTCCACGTGTTGCCCGCCTTTGATGATGATGCCGGTTTCCTCCCCTAAACCAATGCCTACAAACTGCGGGCGCTTGGAGACGGCATGGGCCAGACGGCCAAAGCGGCCCCGCTCCGTGAAGTGGGTGTCAATGAACACGTTCTTGATAAAGGAGAGCCCCTCGGTGGTTTTCACCTCGCCTTTCAAAAGAGAGTAATAACCGTAGCCCTCGTAGATCATGCGGTCAGACATGGCGGCGGCCCCGGCGCTGGTTCCGGCAATGGTGATTTCCTCTTCTTTGAACCGGCGCTGCATGAGTTGGTGCAGTTGGGTGCCGGCCAGAAACTCTTTCAGGCGCAGCTGGTTGCCGCCGGTGAAAAAGATCACCTCGGCCTTGCCGATGCGCGAAAGGTACTCTGGTTTATCTGCTTCGTTGTCTTCGTCAATGTGCATGAAGCGTACGCTGCTGCAGCCCAGCTCCTCAAACGCTTCTTTGTAGGCCTGCCCAGACTCCATAGGCTCCAGGGTAGCCGTGGTAATCACTTCAATATGAGAGTCAATGCTGCAAAGCTCAGAGCGGACCAGGTTGATAAGACCGTCATCATCGCCGCCGCCCAGTGCTATTAGGGTTCCTTTGGGTACTTGCATAAGTTGGGAAATTAAATTTGGCTGGCTCTGTCAGGGCGAACCATTGTGGGGCGTGCCGTGGGCAAAACTACTAGAGGTATGAACGTAGCCTCCTGCACAAGGATGTCAAAATAGGACAGAAAATGGCAGGAAACAAGCTTTGCCAGCCTCGCCAAGGAAGGGTATGGCGGCAAACCCGCTGCTCCAACGATGTTGCCCCGGATACGTACCTGCTAGTGATATGAAGATTCAGCAATTTGAAGACAAAGGTCTGGCCCATTTCTCTTACATCGTGATGGATGATTCAGAGATTGCGGTCATTGATCCGGCACGGGACCCCAGGCCTTACGAAGAGTTTGCCATGATCCATGATGCCAAGATTGTCGCGGTTATTGAGACGCACCCGCACGCCGATTTTGTGAGCGGCCACCTGGAACTGTCAGAAGCCCGACAGGCCAGTGTTTACGTGAGCAAACGCGCCGGGGCCAGATACCTGCACAAGCCCTTTGACGAAGGAGATGAACTACGCATTGGAGGCGTGACCCTGCAGGCCCTCAATACGCCCGGCCACTCGCCAGACAGCATCTCAGTTTTGCTGCGTGATGAGCAGGGGCGGGAGCATGCCGTCTTCACCGGCGATACCCTCTTCATTGGCGATGTGGGCCGGCCAGATCTGCGGGAAAGCGCCGGTCACGAGACCGCCGACCGGGAGGAACTGGCCCGCCAGCTATACCAATCTACCCGCCAGAAACTCATGCCGCTGCCAGACCATGTGCTGGTGTATCCGGCCCACGGAGCCGGAAGTCTCTGCGGCAAAGCCATCAGCGAGGCCAAGTCCAGCACCATAGGAGACGAGAAAGGCACGAATCCCGCCCTGCAGGACATGACCGAGGACGAGTTTGTGGCCTATATCACCGCCGACCAGCCCTTTGTGCCGCATTACTTTGAGTACGATGTGCACCTGAACCAGAAAGGCGCGCCCAAGTTCCAGACCTCGGTGAAGCAGGTGCCCATCATAGAACCAGGCCATAAACTAAGCAAGGGTTGCCTCATCATTGACACGCGGCCCCAGGACCAGTTCAAGCAGGGGCATTTGCCCAAGGCAATTAACCTGCAGGAAGGCCCCAAATTTGAGACCTGGCTTGGTTCTGTGGTGAAACCCCAGGAAGGTTTTTACCTCATTGCCGAGGATGAGGAAAAGCTGCGCGAGTTGATTGGTCGTACCGCCAGTATTGGCTACGAAGCTTTTATTTCGGGTGCGCTGCCGGTGGTCCCGCCCGGTACGGTGCAGTCGCCGGTGCTGGATCTAACCCAGTTCAGGGCCAATCCAGACGCCTTCACCATTCTTGACGTCCGGAACACGAATGAGGTGCGGGAGAACAAGGTGTTTGCCAATGCCTTGGAGATACCGCTGCCTGAACTCCGCGACCGCTTAGACGAAATCCCGACAGACAAACCCATTGTGGTGCACTGCGCTGCAGGGTACCGTTCTGCCGCCGCTGCCAGCATTGTGGCCCAGGAAATCACCCAGGTACCTGTTTATGACCTTGGGGAAGCCATTACTGAATTCAACGGAGACAAAGACCAATAGCCTGTATCCAAGCGTACAAAGGACCCCTGTTTTTCGGCTGTTTCTCATAAAACAGCCGAAAAACAGGGGTTGCTTTTTCCAGCCAGAATCACCGGGGAAAGACCATGTTGGACCTTATAAAACCTGGGTTTATCATCTTTGAGATGAGCCGTAGACCTAAGTTGCCAGGGAGGGTCAAAGCTTGGTTTTAGGGGGAAGTAGCTGGGTTTTAAGCTAAAATCTATAACTTCGGGAAAGGAGCCGTGCCTGATGAGGACAATTTACCCATGGAGTAGCACCTTAACAGGGCTTCTTTTTACGTTGAAATGACTCTAGGCTTCTGCAGGCCGGGTCACCATTACTTGCTTATGCTTTCTTTTCCTCGGCTTTCGGGTCTTCTCTTTATCCTTTTCTTTTTGGTTGCCTCGGCCTCGGGCCAAATCCTGAATGTAGAAAAAGCCCGGGTGGAGAAAGATACCTCCAACTATTTCACCGGCAAGCTGGGCGTTAACCTCAACCTGTTCAACCGCGCTGTGGGCAAAGAAGGCAAAACCGACCATTTCCTGGGGCTTACCGGGAACGGCAACATCGGGTACGTGTCTGACCGCAATACGTATCTGCTGCTGGGTTCTTACAATTACGTGCGCCTTAAGGGCGAGACGCAGGTAGAGACCGGTTACGTGCACGGGCGCGTGACCTTTAACCGGCAAGACCGCTTATCTTATGAAACCTACGCCCAAGCTCAATATGACTATAACCGGGGACTGGAGTTAAGGATGCTGGCCGGCGCCGGTATCAGGTTTGCGGTAATCCGGAAAGACAACATCAGGTTCAACCTGGGCACCGGCCCCATGTACGAATATGAACGCTGGCATAATCTGGAAGAAGACCGGTACATCAACAAGAGCATCCCCAAACTCTCCAACTATGCCAGTATCCGGTTGCCTTTGAACCCGTTTCTGGAGCTGAGTACCATTCATTATTACCAGGTAGGCTATGACCGGCCGGCGGGCATGGCGCGCCACCGCTTCAGCGGCGATGTGTCCATCATCATGAAAATCAACAGCCGATTCCAACTCACCACCAACTTCTCGCACACCTACGAGAACCGCCCCATTGTGCCCATCCCTAACTACCTGTACAGCCTCACCAACGGAATTCAGGTAAGTTTCTAAGATTCCCAATAAAATGAAGGATGCCTTTGTGCCTGCGCAGGGAATAAGGTTTTACAGTTGCTCACCTGCGGCGGGCCGGGGCGAAGGCCTACAGTGAGGCCGAGACACGGTCTGCCGCACGGATGAGCAATTAAAGTGGCAGTGGCCTGCGTGTACGATGCAACAGATAGCTTTAGCCAGGTGGTATCTTAAGTGAAGCCTCACTGTCCGAGCGTCAGCGAGTTTGAGACTTCTTGATTCTTTTGGTTACTTTTCTCATCAAGGAGAAAAGTAACAAACCTTTAAACGGAGGAACAAGCGCGGGAAACAAGCAAGAAGGAAGTGAGAGGTAGCTGCACTTAGTGAATTGAAGGGTAGTAGAGGTTGTTGGTGAGAACACTAACCACGGGGATATACTACCAACTGGAACCGCTTCCAATTCGCCAATCAGGAGATTGGCTGTCCGGGAAGTGCGGAGAGCGCTGCTGCTAACTCTCCGCACAACGCAAGTGAAATCCGTGTTTGAGGCTGGCGCCTCACTGCAGTTACAAACTGCAGGCCATGGTGGGTCCAAGTCATAGACTTGAACCAGAGGAGAGGAGGATAGATGTCCATTTCAGGTCATTTTTCCTCAAAACACCTCAAAAAACAAGATCAGTCTTCTGCGCTGCCTCCGCGGCGGTTGGCTTTTTTCTGCCCCTGCTTCTGCTTGGCCAGGAGCCTTTTCTGCACAGCAGCTTTAGACGGACGGGTTTTCTTGCGGGGCTTGGGCCGGTGCAGGGCCTGTTCCAACACTTCATAGAGTTTCTGCACCACCAAATCCTTATTGGCCAATTGGCTGCGGTCTTCCTGGCTGGCCAGATGCAGAAAGCCTTCTTTGTTGAGGCGGGGCGCCAGTTTCTCTAAGAGCAGGTCTTTCTGTTCCTGGGTAAGCAAAGCGGAGTTCTCAATGGAAAACCATACCTCTACCCTGCTGGCAACTTTGTTCACGTTCTGTCCGCCGGGGCCGCTGCTGCGCGAGGTCTGGAAAGTCAATTCGGGGGTTAGATCTGGGAGCATAGAAGCAATACGTAAACGCGCCAGGTCAGATGTTTTTTCTTGCCTGGGGAGCCATTGGTGCGGGCCGAGCCATTCGGCGCTGATCTTTCAATCTTGGTTCAAGGCTTCCAAACCAAATCTCAAATTTAGGGAAACCATCTCCTAGATTAACTCCTGGGAAAACGGCTCAACTGGAGAAAAAAATGAAGTTTTCTGGCAGATAAAACCCTGGAACTGTACGGGTGAACAAAGGTTGTTCATTTCTGGACAGATTTAGTCCGCGGGCGGACAGTTATAAAAAGGGGGTGTGCTGTAAATTCATGATAATCAATTATTTACAAGTTGGCACACCTTTGGAAAAGAAAGTAATCAGAGCAGACAACCAAAAGTACAGTCACTGCATCTTTTAGTTGTAAGGGAACAGAAAAACAGAGTCCCGCGCTTCGCCAGGGAGGCCAATCCCACAAACCTAAAATGTAACTGTTAACCTTAAAAATTTAAAGCCATGAAAATCATCGTCTTATTATTCGCAATGTGTATTGGTTCTGGTTTGGCCTTGCAAGATGCTTTGAGCGGCCTTAACTACAAACAAGAAGTGATTTACATCAACCAAGCCGGAAAACGGATGCCTGGCCCTACCGCCGATGCCACTGTTCCGCAACCCAACACAGTGGCCTACGCCCCTACCGGCAAAGTGTCCTTCGGAGCGTAAAACACCGCTTTCTGTTTCAGGCCCGTTTTACTTTAAATAAGCCCGAAACAGCGCATAGGTCAATCAGGCTAGAACCAGGAGGAGGATTCTTTCTTTTTCTTCTTCTTTTTGTCTGACGGGCTGAAAATACCCTTGATGATTTGCCCCGGGGTGGGTGGCTTCTCCTTAATAATAACGTACCTGATAGAGAAGGCCCCACCCATGTTGAACCACTCCTCGTGTCGGAAATGGATGGCCGGTTTCAGATCGGCGGACAGCAGGAACGGGAGCCCGTTCACTTTATACTCCAGGCCCACAATGGCGTCTACGCCGTAGATGGCCCCGTAATCTTTGAGGCGACCGCCGTGCGCTCCGCCACCCAGATAGTAGTTGAAGCGCTGGCCCAGCATAGGAAAGTGTTGCTCGCCCAGAATGGTGGCGGTTATTTCCCGAGGAGAGGCGGTGACCAGGCCTTCAAGGGTGGTTTTTTCCAGGATCTTTTGTTGAATGGTAAACCCAAACTCATCGCTGCCAATCCTAAGGCCGGCAGCCGTCTTGTAGCGTTGGGCCATGGCCGGCAAACAGGCCAGCAGAGAAAGGCAAAGCCCTAACAGAAATACTTTCTTCATGCGGTAAAGTACGGAAGAGAAAACCAAACAGCCGCCTCAAAGGCAGACAACACTCTCCAGCAGAACGGCCTTAAGGCGGGTTTTCTTTCACGGGTCCGGAATCATTTATAGGTAGCACCGCGGGTTGAGGTTGCACTCTATTGAAAGTCAGCTTCTTTGCAAAAAGAAGCTTTTATTTTTACCTTAACTACGAAAAATTTCGTGATTAAATTTTCTTTTTACGAAAAGCTTCGTATAATTGACTACGAAATAAGTCGTAGAGTTGACCTGAAGAGAAGCTATGGAGAATACAGCCCCTTTAAAACCCACTGAAACCGAACTGGAGATCCTGCAGATCCTGTGGCAGCACGGGCCCAGCACCGTCCGGTTTGTGAACGAAGAGCAGAGCAAGACCAAGGAAACCGGGTACACCACCACTTTGAAACTGCTGCAGATCATGCACGAGAAAAATCTGGTGACGCGTGATGAGGAAAGCCGCTCGCACGTGTACCGCGCCGCTGTGACCGAGGAGGAAACCCAGCAGCACCTCTTGGGCCGCTTCCTGGATACCGCTTTCCGCGGCTCGGCCATGAAACTGGTGATGCAGGCCCTGGGCAATCACCGCACCACCCCAGATGAATTAAACCAAATCCGCCACCTTTTGAAAAAACTGGAAGATGACTCCTCAAACGCTGATTCATGAACTCATGCCCCAGGCGGTGACCAACGCGCTGGGCTGGACCCTCCTGCACTCTCTCTGGCAAGGAGCATTGATGGCCCTTCTGGTGGGCGTCTTGCTTAGGTTAATGCACCGGCACTCGGCGGCTACCCGGTACTGGGTAGCCTGGGGTGGGCTCATCGCCCTGCTGCTGGTATCTGTCATCACGTACTGTAACCTCTATAATCCTGCGGTCACCGCGCCAATCCAGGAAGTAGCCGTGGTGGAGGCCAGCGCATTGCAGGTGCAAACCGTCATTATCCAGACCGCGCCGCCTTCTTTCTGGGAGAACGCCCTGGCGCAGGGCCGGGGATATTTCAACCAGAACCTGCCGGCCGTGGTAACGCTGTGGCTCATGGGTATGCTGCTGATGGGGCTGCGCGTGCTGGGTGGCTGGGTGTATGTGCAAAGGCTGCGGTCTTACCGTACCCGGGTGGTGCCCGAGGTCTGGCAACAGAAAGCGGTGGAACTGTCCCGCAAACTGGGCATGCACCAACTGGTGAGCGTAGCCGAGTCTGCCCTGGTGCAGGTGCCTATGGTCATCGGGCACTTCAAACCTTTGATATTGCTGCCCCTGGGCGCTTTAGCCGGATTATCGACCGCGCAAGTAGAAGCCATTCTGGCCCATGAGCTGGCCCACGTACATCGCCGTGACTACCTGTTAAACCTGTTGCAAAGCATGGTGGAGACCCTGTTTTTCTTCCACCCGGCCGTGTGGTGGATCTCAGACTGCGCCCGCACCGAGCGGGAGCACGCCTGCGATGACCTGGCCCTGGCCCTCTGCGGCGATTCCCTTACCTATGCTTACGCCTTAACTAACTTAGAAGAACTGCTCATGAAAACGAAAGTATCCGCTCCGCGACTTGCCGTGGCATTCTCAGGCCGCCGCAGGTCTTTATTGGGCCGCATTACCCGGCTGGTGCAGAAATCCAGCCTCCGGCCTTCTTTCTCTGAAGGATTCCTGGCCAGCTGTGCCGTTATTGCCGGGGTGCTGGTCTTCTCGGCCAGTGCCTGGGCCAACTACAACGTGCCCGCCAAACCCATCACCGTCCAGACCCAGACTCCGGAGGAACAACCTCTTGTAGTCCAGAATGCGGAAGAGTTACCTGCTGCGCCGGAAGTGCAGCCAGAAAAGAAGCCTGTGCAGTTTCAGCAAGAGGAAGATCTGACCTTGCAGCAACTGGGAGACGGGTTAGTGATAGTGCAGAACAAGAAGGGCAAAGTGGTGGAAGTCTACGTGAATGGCCGCCGCATTCCCAAGAGCGAACTGGGCAGATACCAGTCCCGCATTGACCAGCAACTGGCCGCTGCCAAGAAAGGCAAAACCATCCGAGATGATGAAGAAGTGGAAAGCGCCATGGAAGAAGTAGAGGCCTCGCTGGACAGAATAGGCGACGATGTGAACTTCAGGGGCAGAAGAGGCCAGTTAGCGCCTATGCCGCCTATGCCACGCATGCCAAGGTCTGGGATTGCGCCAATCGCCCCAATCCCGCCCATTGCGCCTTTGTCTGGCGACCCGGAAAGCAACAAGCGCTATAAAAAGGAAATGAAGGAGTATGAGACGCGCATGAAGGAATTCCACGCCAGAATGGAGGAATTTGAGGCACGGCAACGGGAATTTGGCGCCAGAATGCAGGATCGCCAGGAAGGTCACGCCGCGGACCAGGCCCGTTTTTCTGCCGAGCATGACCGCCGCATGGCAGATCACGCCGTCCGCATGAAGGAACACGAGGAACGCATGAAAGAGCACGGCATCCGGATGAAGGAGCACGAAGAGCGCATGAAGAAACATGAGGCCATGATGAAAGAGCTCAAGGCTGCCCTGGTGTCTGATGGCCTCATCAAATCTGCGGATGATGACTACCAATTCAAGCTGGACAAAACCGGACTCTACATCAATGACAAAAAACAGTCTGATGCCCTGTTTGCCAAATACAAAAAACTCATCCAGACAACCACCGGCGAAGACGTGGACCTGATGCTGCAGAAAGACGGCTCTAATTTCGTGATCCAGTCTAATCGCAACTCCAGCAAGAACTCAACTAAAAAGTAAGCGTTCTTTCCGGTAGGTTATAAACCAGAATCCCCTTCTTCTCTGTTTAGGGCCTAATTTCTAGAAAGGCGCGTGAAACGGAGAAGAAGGGGATTTTTGTGTCTAATGGTTTAGGTAATGTCTTTTTTGAGAGCTTCACCTTGGCTTATACTGATCACTTACCGGTTGATTTTGTTCCCTTTAGCATCGTATTCGTTCAGGTGCCTTCTTTTCAATTTAAGGTAATACCTGATAGAAAGAAGGCTTTTGTTGCTTCTTGTAAAATCATCTTTTACCACCCCAATGTTGTATCCATAATTTATATCAAAGTTCTGTAAACCTATTCCAATTTCAGGCCTTAGCTTAATTGCGTATTCTTTTGCCAGGTTAGAATAATAAAGGGCAGATAAGCTGGCATTGAGAAAGTAGAAGTGGAACCGGCCTTGGACTTTTGGTGCCAGAACTACCTCATCTATGTAGGAGAGCTCCAGGCCATAATTAATGCCATAAGAGCTTACAGGGAATCCACCGGCTTCATAGACATAATGTTTAAAGTACCCTACTTCGCCATAGGCATATCTGCCATAATTCAGTCCGATGGTCAATCCATGGTCCTTCCAGTCAGAGGATACTACTTCTACTTTGGGTTTATAAGGAGGTGATTGGGCTAGCACTTCATGACTTGTAAACACAGAAAAAAGAATAATCAGGAGATAAGCAATTATTTTCATTTAGCATGAAGCGTAACGCACTTGTGTAGAATATGTGCAGAGCCTTGGTTAATCATTTATTGTTTTTTGATTCTACACATTCGCAACTTCAACTCAAACCCTTAAAGAACCCCTGAACCCTCTGGCCGCATAGTAGGAGGAGGCGCCATTGTGGTATACAAAGACTTGGCCGTAGCGGAAATCGGCGAAGATGGCACCACCTAGCTTTCTGATCTCAGCGGGTGTTTTGAGCCAACTGGAGGTTTTCGTGTCGAAGTTGCCGAGGGTTTGAAGTTGCCGGTACTGTTCTTCGGTGAGAAGGTCAATGCCCATGGCGCCGGCCATTTCTACGGCGCTATTTTCTGGTTTATGTTCTTTTCTGGAGTCCAGTGCTTCACGGTCATAGCAAACGCTTCTTCGGCCTTTTGGACTTTCTGCGGCGCAATCATAGATTAGGTATTCACCTGTATTTGCATCCTGGCCCACTACATCTGGTTCACCCCCGGTTCTTTCCATTTCATAGAGTGACCACAGCTTTTCAGGATTGACTACCAGCTTTGCTTGCACGGCAGCCCATTCAATATTTTGGTGGCGATGCCTGTTTTGCTCAAAACGGCCTTTTAACGTGGTGAGGAGTTCTTCACGTTGTTCTGGTGACAACTCCTTTTCAGCTTCTAAAGTCATCATGCGCTATTTTGGTTTGATTAGAAATTCATGTGATTAGTAAGATAGCATGTAAGGCTGAGTACTTAGTAAGCCTTGCTACCTAGTGGTCTGTGTAGAGGAAGTATGGGCTATTACTTAAAGGCTGAACTCTACAACAATCCATTGGCAGTTGATACTATATAGGATTGCTGCTTTTGCTGTGTCTCCAAGCAAAAACCACGCTGCGCCTTATTGGTTATCCAAATTTGAATAGCTTCTGCCACCATCTCTGAACGCTGCTGTTATGAGCAGGTATTACCTTCGGTCGTATTTTTAAATTTCCTTTTGATTCAACAAGTTGTGTGTATTCGTCATTGATGTGCCACCTGAAAACACAGACGTTTTTGTCTTTACACTTTGGACAGGTACACAGCCATTCGTTACCATCTGTCAAAGTGATGTTTTCGCTTTCAATTAGCTTTTCAATTTTTTGCCTTTTATCAACTACTTGCTCATAAGTAGTTATGCTTTTCATATCTAAGATATCAAGCAGCTTTTCTAGTTTGATATAATCTACAATGAGTTTGGGTATAAACTCATTTGATAAATATAGCTCAATAGCTGATTTGTTGATTCTTGAATGCCCGCAGAGAGTGCAACGCCAACCACTAAGTTCATTTGAATGGAGCCGGTAGAATTTCTCGTCAATTGGGGGTGCTGGAATTCTTCCTTTTGCCAAACTCCAGGAAAGCGTCTTTATGGAATCAAATAGTTTATTCTTCCAAACGTCAATTGTGTCTGAGCCTCCAACAGATAGGTCATTGATTGAACCCATACCACCGAATGCACTTAGATGATGATCAACCCTTTTTTGTGTTTCCCATAGATAAATATCCTTAGCAATCCAGTTTTTCCACTGTTGGTTATCTGACTCTTTCAAAAGGCGAAACAGGATGTCTAATGATATCTTGTAGTAATCTGTCACTATGTTTGGTTCTATTCAGAGTATAACAACAATAAACATACACCTTATTCCCGAATCATCAGAGAACCTTCAATCGCCTGCTATTCCTTTGGGCCAGAAACGTTCTCTATTTCAAGCCTTCTTTTCAGAAAACAGCCATGAAACACGCTGCCCGTTGAAACAGGTAAATCCGTACCTTCGCTTTTGATTAGAAACGCGTGTGTATGAGTGAGAACATCTTTCCGGAAATGCAGCATTTGCTGGGGCTGCCCTTGACCAAAACCACCCGGCTAGGGCATGTGCAGTTCTTCCACTTCGGAAAAGCGCACATCATGAACGCCACCGGCCTTATCCTGGATGTGGGCGCCTGGACCCTGGAGGTGGCTTGCCATTGGCAACTGGAGGAGGCCGGAGCATTGGCCATCAGGTTTGAGGAGGTGGAGATCCCCAAAGACACCCAGACGCTGGCAGATCCAGCCTTTGACCCGATGGTGCCCGGCAGCAACCTCAGAGACCGGAAACTGCAGGAGTTAGTGCGCGGGCAGAAAGAGCCTATGCGCGTGTGGCAGGTGACGGCCTCAGAAGAAGGGGAACTGACCATTGCCCTGGAAGGCGGTCGGCTGCTGCGTATCAGGCCCAGCGAGGGCGTGCTGGAAAACACCGGTCAGTTCTGGCGCCTCTTCAGCAATGTGCAGGACAACGGAGGGGTAGCTTTCGGGGCAGAGGGCGTAAAGCGGGCCTAGCCGGGCGCTGCTGTTTAAGGGCAGTTTTCCTAAAACCAAGGTCAAAATGGCTTGACTGGATTTTCTACTGCCTGCCAGGACGTGACCCTGTTTTAAGGATCTGCAGAAAAGCCCTTTACAGGCAATAGCGGCGGGTTTTCTTTGCTACTTGCCGCCATTTACAGTATATTGCTTCTCTAATATATAGCGTGTAGTACAAAGCTTTATGGGCAAGCATCTGCGTAAATATCCGGTCTGTACCAATTGTGATTTTGAGTTTGCCCAGGCGCAGCCAGACAACTTCTGTCCGCGCTGCGGCCAGGAGAACCATGACCTGAACGTGCCCTTCAAACACGTGGCGCTGGAATTGCTGGAAGGCACCATCCACTATGACAGCAAGTTCTGGGTTACGCTTAAGTACCTGCTTTTCTATCCTGGCAAGCTTACCAATGAGTTCCACCGGGGCCGGCGCATGGGGTATGTGCCGCCCATCAGGCTGTACGTGTTCATCTCCTTTGTCTTCTTTTTCCTGCTCTCCCTGCGGATAGGCCATGTGGAAGGCGGTGAACAAATCATAGGGAAGCAATTAAGAAAAGCCCCGATGCAGGTAGACAGCCTCATCACCCAGGCTACCCCCCAAACTCCTGATTCTATCCGGAACATTGTCCGGGAGAGGTTGGAGGAGAAAAACCTTAAGATGGACAGTCTTCTGGTGGCCGATAGCAAAGCGGAACAATACAATTTCGCCACGCTGGACAGCATTCCGCCGCATGCCTCCAATGCCCAGTTAGACTCTGCCCTTACCGCCTTTAAGGTTAAACAACACAACTGGTTTACGCGCGGGGTTCTGCAGAAATCCGCCGATTTTCAGCGGTTAACCAGAAACGAACTCATTGCCAAGGGGCTCAAATACATCTCCCTGATGATGTTTGTGCTCATGCCGGTCTTTGCGCTGCTGCTCAAGCTGGTCTTTTTCAGGGCTAGGCGCTTTTACATGGAGCATCTTATCTTCAGCATTCACCTGCACTGCTTTTACTTTGTGCTGTACATCCTGTACATGCTTACGCTGTACCTGTTCACCTCCATAGACCTGTTTGGCTGGGTTAACCTGTTGGGTTTTCTGTACCTTTTCTTTGGGTTGCGGCGGGTTTTCAAACGCGGCTACCTGCGTACTTTCTTCAACATGGCCACGCTCCTGTTCCTTTACCTCATTGCCGGGGTAACTACGCTGCTGCTAGGACTGGTGGTGAGCCTGGCGGTTTAATCTCTTTTTTGAGCAGGTCAGGCAACCATTGCCAGATTTCGGCATCTATGATAAAAAGACACAGTTACAACCTGACCTTAAATCTCCATAAACCCATGAAAAAGACATTCGCTTCCCTTTTATTGCTCTTCACCTTCATTTGCTGGGCGTCACAAGTGCAGGCTCAGTCTGTAGAAGGCAACGGCAAAATCACTACCCAGACCCGTTCTGTAGGTTCTTTCAATAAACTTAGAGTGAGCGGCGGCTTTGAGGTGGTGCTTACCCAAGGTACCTCTGAGGCACTGAAACTAGAGGCCGAGGATAACATTCTGCCTTTGATTGAATCTACGGTAGAAGATGGTATGCTCACTATTAAGACCAAACCAAACAGCATCCGGAATGCCAAGCGCCTGAAAGCGTACGTAACGGTACGTGACCTGAAAGCCCTGGAGCTGGCTGGTGGAATCAAACTCACCTCTACCAACACCATTAACGGTTCGGCTTTAAACCTTGAGTTTGCCGGCGGCATTAACGTGGTAATGGCTGTGCAGGTGAAAGAACTTACCGGTGATTTTGCCGGAGGCACCAAAGTAACCTTAAGCGGCCGCGCCGATAAAGTAAAGATGGATCTGGCCGGAGCCATCACCCTGAAAGCCCTTGACCTAAAAACCGATTACCTGACCCTGGATGCCGCTGGCGCCAGCAACGCGGAGGTCAACGTTTCTAAAGAACTGAGTGTAGAAGCCGCCGGCATTGTGAATGTCAGCTACAAAGGCTCGCCTAATGTGAAACACAGCGGCATGGGCAAGGTAAAACCTATCTAGTTTCTCTAGGATAAATATTGATCAGTTGAATGCCCCGGTAGAGCCATCTGCCGGGGCATTTCTTTTGTCTGGCTAAAAGGCTTTCGCGTTCAGGTGAGCCTCTCCGGATGGCCTTATCTAAGCGTGGTGGATGCCATATTTATATAGTCCTAAATCCCTGCCGAGGTTTCAAGAATGAGTACCCTTAAGCCTTGCTGTGTATCTGCCGGGAGTTCTCAAGTGCACTGATAAAGCAGGAGGCATGACGAGGAGGAGTAAAAAAGGTTGTTGTATTTTTTAATCATTTTAATAAAAAAGTCACTTGGTAAATAGATGTAGTTACATTGATTTTGGCTGATATAACTAGCACTAGTAAAGTATTTTATATGAAATTTTGAAAAGAAAGAGGAGGTGTGTCTTGCAAAAGTTTTATCTGTAATAGCAAGGGTGATAAAAGAGAATAAGTGGGGGTTTAAGAGAGCTGAAAACTGCTTTTATATTTTTCAAATATAGAAAAACCTACTTGACATAATATGCCGTAGGTACACTCCATAAGCCCCATTACACACTACCAAACTAACAAATGTAAAACTTTTACCCACCTTCCTTTATGAGAAGAATTCTATCCATTGTGGCTTTCTGCTTTCTGGCAGTAAGCCAGGTCTTCGCACAAGCCTTTGTAGACCCAAAACTTAAGGCAACCCTCGTTAACAGATTACTGCCCGTGCAGGTGGTAGTAACTTTCAAAGGCGATGCGGCCCCTACGTTACTGGATGTCGCTTCCCTCACCAAAATAGGTATCGTGCAAGGATTGACCCTGCGTGCCTTGCCTATTGCCGGTATTGTGGCTACCCCATCCCAGGTAGAAGCCCTGGCCAAAGACCCCAGAGTAGCCTCTCTTTACCTGAATGAATCTCTCAAGTATGAGAACGATGGTGCCCGCGCCATCACAGGAGTTGACAAACTCCGCACGGAGATGTCGTTCACTACCCAGAATGGCGGTCTGCCGGTTTCCGGGAAAGGAGTAGGCGTATTGGTAAACGACAGCGGCGTGGACGGAACGCACCCAGATCTGCAGTTTGGCAAGAACCTGAAGCAGAACGCTACTTCGGTGACCAACCTGAACTCGGTGTCTGGTATTCTGCCTTACACACCGGTAGAGAACATCCCGAACACCGATGCCACCGGCGGCCACGGAACACACGTAGCCGGTATTGTGGGCGGTATTGGCCAAGCCTCCGGAGGCAAGTACACCGGGGTAGCCCCTGGCGCTGACCTGGTAGGCTATGGTTCCGGTGCTGCCTTGTTATTGCTGGATGTGCTTTCTGGCTTTGACTATGCCATCATCAACCAGGCCCGCTACAACATCCGGGTCATCACCAACTCCTTCGGGAACACCAGTGACACTGGTTCAGACGTGAACCCTGCCGATCCTATCACGCTGGCTACCAAGCGTTGCGTTGACCGGAACATCGTGGTAGTATTCTCGGCGGGTAACTCTGGCCCTAGCTCCAGCACCATTACCGGTAACTATAAAAAAGCCCCTTGGGTGATTGCCGTGGCCGCTGGCGACAAATCGGGCCGTTTGGCTGACTTTTCTTCAAGAGGGGTTAAAAACAAAGGCGGTTCCTTCACCCTTGACGGACAAACCTTCAATTGGCAAGACCGCCCAACGGTGACTTCTCCGGGTGTGGATATCATCTCAACCCGCGTAATTGCCCCGGTATCTTCCCTGTCAATTGACAAAGATGCCACTACCCTAGAGCCTGCGCATTTGCCTTATTACACGCACATGAGCGGTACTTCTATGGCGGCTCCGCACGTGGCAGGTATCGTGGCACTGTTGCTGGATGCCAACCCTTCGTTGACTGTAGCGCAGGTAAAAGAGATACTGCAGCAGACTGCCTCTAACATTCCGGGCACTGAGTCATGGGAAGTAGGCGCCGGTTATGTGAACGCGTATGCGGCCGTTGACAGAGCCTTTAGAGCGTCTGCCATCTATGGTTCCACGGTGAACATGACCAGAACCTTCAACAGCAACGTGAACGCGAACAGTGAATCTGAGAACTTTAGCATCAACTTCAACCCGGCCACTACTGCAACCAACGTTTACAAATTCAATGTGGCTTCAGGCACTACCAGCATTGAAGCCAAAATCAAAGCCACTGGCGTAGCCGGTGAAACTGGTAACCCCGTTAGATTAACCCTCATCTCGCCAAGCGGCGTGAGAACCAGTGCTGGCATTCCGGTGACTTTCTCACTGAGTTATGACCGGGGCGTTGCCGTGGCTTCTCCGGAGGCAGGCACCTGGACCGCTGAAGTTTCCGGGCTGAACGGCGTTGCTTTCCCCGAGACCATCAACGGCGTTGTAAACAAAATGACGGCTGCTGGCACTACCGGATTAGCTGATATCGCGGGTCACCCTGCCGAGGCTTCCATCAAAATGGCCGTAGGTGCCCGCTTGGTTGATGGTTTAGCAGGTGGTGGTTTCAAGCCAGACGAGCTTCTGAAGCGCATTGACCTGGCAGATTACCTCATGATGGGCGAAGGCATCCGTCAGTTCCTGCCCATTGATGGCTCTTTCACCTTAACCGATGTGAAAGACAGAAAGCTGCTGGCTGAGTCTATCGTGGCCAAAGGCGGTGCCTTGCGTGATTTAAGCCACAAGTTCAACGGCATCATGTTACCAGTGTCTCCGGGTAAATTTGTGCCAGCCGGAAAAGTAAACCGTGCTGAGTTGTCTTACTCGCTGATACAGGCGCTGGGCTTGCAGGAATTTGCCTTGGCCCGCAACGGTAAAACCCCAACCGTGAACGTAGACGGCGTGGAGTACGCCATTGAGGATGCTGCTTCTATCCCGGCTGGTTTGGAAGGGTACGTGAGCGTGGCCCTGGAACTGAACCTGATCAACGCCTACTACTCGGTGACTCAAGGTCCTTATGACTTGAAGCCAACCTTGCATGCTACTTTCAAGCCGCTGCAAGATGTAACCCGCGGTGATTTTGCCGTGATCATTACCCGCACCCACGCTCAGTGGAATGCCGCTACCCAGCCAATTGCTGCTACCAGTACTTCTACTGCCGTAGCTGCCTCGGCTAATGATCGCGTGTACTCGTACCCTAACCCATTCTCTGGCAGAACCACCATCAGCTACGCCGTAGCGCAGGAGGGACCGGTTCAGATCAACGTGTATGACGTGATGGGTAACAATGTGCAGTCGCTGGTGGCTGAACGCAAAGCTGCCGGCAACCACACCGTGAACTTTGACGGAACCAGCTTGCCTGCCGGAACCTACATTTACAAAGTAGAGGCTGGTAACAAGGTCTTCACCAACCGTTTGGTTCTTACCAAATAGTCTGTAAACAGCTTTAAGAATACGAAAAGGCGCCATCCCACTTGGGCTGGCGCCTTTTTGTTTTGAGCCTGATTTCTCTAAAACGGGCTTAAAACGAGCAGCCTCACAGGTGGTAAACCTCAGTGCCTGTTACTAATCGCATCGGCCCTTTCCACAGTTACCGCACAACTTTCTTGCTTTCCTCCGCAACATGAAGTAAACTTAGAAGTGCAAATCTTTTTGCTCCTGAAATTCTCGCTTACCTAACAAACAAACCCTTGAAAAGACGTGATTTTATAGGACTGACCGCCATGGGTGTAGGAGGGCTTTTGCTTTCCAACATCCCAACGTTTGGTCACGAGATTGATCCGGCCCGCGCCCTGGAAACCGTGGACGTGGCCCTGAAAAAGCGCCTGGCTGATGTGGCTTTAAACGCCGCTAAAAGCAAAGGTGCCACTTACACCGATGTACGCATTGGCCGCTACCTGGCCCAGAACGTGTTTACCCGCGAGAAGCAAGTACAAGGCATCAGCACCACCGAGAGCTACGGCGTGGGGGTGCGCGTGATTGCCAACGGAACATGGGGCTTCGCGGCTACCTCAGACGTGAGCGACAAAGGCGTTGCCAAAGCCGCCGAGCAGGCCGTGGCCATTGCCAAAGCCAATTCCAAGCTGCAGAAAGAGCCGGTACAACTAGCACCGCAGCAAGGTTATGGCGAGGTTTCCTGGAAAACACCCATAAAACAGAATGCCTTCGCAGTACCTGTTTCAGAGAAAGCCGATTTGCTTCTGGCAGCCAATGCCGCGGCCTTGGCCAACGGCGCCAACTTCGTGAATTCGGCGCTGTTTCAGATAAACGAGCAGAAATACTTCGCGTCTACCGATGGCTCTTACATTGACCAGGATATCCACCGCATCTGGCCTAACTTCACAGTAACCGCCGTAGACAAAACCTCAGGCAAATTCAAGACCCGCGATGCGCTGAGTGCGCCAATGGGCATGGGCTACGAGTACTTGACTGTGAAGGCACCTACCATGAAAGGTCCGGAAGGCACCGGCCTTACCGGCTATGATAAATACTTTGACATTGTCGCTGATGCTGGTCTGGCAGCCAAACAAGCCCGCGAGAAACTGACAGCTAAATCAGTGATGGCAGGTAAATATGACTTGGTGCTAGATCCTAACCACCTCGGCCTGACCATCCACGAAAGCGTGGGTCACCCGCTGGAACTGGACCGTGTGCTGGGCTACGAGGCCAACTACGCCGGTACTTCCTTTGCTGATTTAGATAAATGGAGATCAAAGAGCTTCCCATATGGCAGCAAGCACGTGAACATCTTCGCTGATAAAGTGCAACCGGGTTCTCTGGGCGCGGTAGGCTATGACGACGAAGGCGTAAAAACCAAACGTTGGGACCTCATCAAAGACGGCGTACTGGTGAACTACCAGGCCACCCGTGATCAGGCCCACATCATTGGTGAAAAAGAATCACACGGCTGTTCTTACGCTGATAACTGGAGCTCGGTGCAGTTCCAGCGCATGCCTAACGTGTCATTGGCGCCAGGCAAACAGAAACTGAGCGTAGATGATATGATCAAAGGCGTGGACCGTGGTATCTACATCGCGGGCCGTGGTTCTTATTCTATTGACCAGCAGCGCTACAACTTCCAGTTTGGCGGCCAGCTGTTCTACGAGATCAAAGGCGGCAAGATTGTAGGTCCGCTGGAAGACGTGGCCTACCAGAGCAACACCCAGGAATTCTGGAACTCCTGCGCTGCTGTCTGCGACGAGAGCGATTACCGCATGTTCGGTTCGTTCTTCGACGGCAAAGGCCAGCCCAGCCAGGTGAGCGCCGTTTCGCACGGCTCTTCGCACACTCGTTTCAACGGCGTGAATGTCATCAACACTGGAAGAAAAATCTAACAAGGAGAAACTAGCGAGATAAGTGCGACTATATTAGTCGTGTCTTGCTACTTGATACGTGATACAGACCAATGGCAATATTAAGTAAAGATCAGGCGCAGGCGCTGCTGAAAAAGGCCCTGAGCTATTCCAAAGCCGATGAGTGCGAGGTAAACCTCAGCGGCTATAAAGGCGGTAACATTCGTTACGCCCGCAGTACCGTGTCTACCAGCGGTGAAGAGGAAAACATGTCGCTGGCCGTGGAAGCCCGTTT
This sequence comes from Rufibacter aurantiacus, assembly GCF_017916345.1. Lineage (NCBI taxonomy): Bacteria > Pseudomonadati > Bacteroidota > Cytophagia > Cytophagales > Hymenobacteraceae > Rufibacter > Rufibacter aurantiacus. Next base: position 317,304 of record NZ_JAFMSV010000004.1, on the reverse strand, counting down.
CGGGAAACGTTCCGGAGTGGCCACCATCAACGAGTTTGACGATGCCTCGCTGGAGAAAGTAGTGCGCCGTGCCGAAGAGGTAGCCCGCATTGCTCCGGAAAGCCCGGAGTACGTGCCCATGCTCGGCCCGCAGAATTATTTGCCCAGCAATGCCTGGTTCAAAACCACCCACGACATTGACCCTGAATATCGCGCCAACGCTGCTGCCAAAAGCATGCAACTAGCCGACAGCAAGAAACTGACGGCTGCCGGTTTCTGGGAAGACCGCAGTGGCTTCAGCGCCAAGATGAACTCCAAAGGTCTGTTCGCCTACAACCAGAGCTCAGATGTAGATTTCTCCGTGACCATGCGTACCTCAGATGGTACGGGATCGGGCTACGTAACGCGTGATGTGAGCGATGTTTCCAAGCTGGATACCGCTGCTGCCTCTGAGATTGCGGCCCAGAAAGCCCTAAGCTCAGTGAGCGCCAAAGCGGTGGAGCCTGGCAAATACACTGTAATCCTGGAGCCTACTGCGGCTGTGGATCTGCTGGAAAACATGTTCCGCAGCCTGGATGCCCGTAGTGCTGAGGAAGGCCGCTCGTTCCTGAGCAAGCCGGGTGGGAAGACCAAGTTGGGCGAGAAGATGTTTGACGAGCGCGTGACCATCACTTCAGATCCTACCAACCCCGAGATCCCTTCCTCTACCTGGTCCGGCGACGGCCGGCCGCACGAGAAAGTGACCTGGATTGACAAAGGCGTGGTGAAGAACATGACCTATTCCCAGTTCTGGGCGCAGAAGAAAGGCGTGAAAGGCTTACCCTCTCCGGGCGGTTTCATCATGGCCGGTGGTAACCAAAGTTTGGAAGACTTAATCAAAGGAACGCAGAAAGGCATTCTGGTGACACGTTTGTGGTACATCAGAGCCGTGGACCCGCAGACGCTGCTCTACACCGGCCTCACCCGCGACGGAACTTTCTACGTTGAGAACGGCAAGATCAAGCACCCTGTGAAGAACTTCCGTTTCAACGAGAGCCCGGTGATCATGCTCAACAACCTGGAGGCCTTGGGCAAACCGCAGCGCATCGGCGGCAACCTGGTGCCCCCTATGAAGATCAGAGACTTCACCTTCACCAGCTTATCAGACGCTGTTTAATCAAATGAAATCATGCTTAAAGCCGTTCTATGAACTAGAACGGCTTTATTTTGCTTTTCCATGCCCGCTCCTTTCACCTTCGTACGCCTGCAATACCGCTCCGGCAACTGGGACACCGATCAACGGATGCCCTCCAACCTGCTGCACTCGCTGGTAGAGTACACCACCGTGCCTATCGTGGAGCAGGAAAAAGTCATCAGCCTGGAAAGTGCCGAGCTGTTCCGCTATCCTTTCTGCTACCTGAGTGGCCACAAGCTGGTGCAGTTTAACGCGAAGGAAAGGGCCAATTTTGAGCGCTACGTGAAGAACGGCGGCTTCGTGTTTGTGGATGACTGCAACCATGACATAGACGGTCTCTTCGCACGGTCGTTTGAGGAGCAGATGCGCGTCTGTTTCGGGCCGAAGGCGCTGAAGAAAATTCCCAATAACCATCCTATTTACCGTTCTTTTTTCAAATTCGAGGAAGGCCCGCCTACCACCTCCTTTGAGCTCAACGGCTGGGGCGATGACCTGGTCCACGACTACCTCAAAGCCTACGAGGTAAACGGCCGCATTGCCGTGCTTTATAGCAACAAAGACTACGGCTGCGAGTGGGACTATGACTTCAGGAACAAGCGCTGGCTCGCCGAGGACAACACTAAGTTTGGCGTGAATATTCTGATGTATGCGCTTATCAGTTAAGTTCGTTTCCGGGCTTTATTCTGAAAAAGTAGCCGAAAACGCTTAATGAGTGGAGATGTTCTTTCACTAGTTTTTCACAAACTCCTTTCTAGGGTCAGGCATTTTGGCATGCAGGTCTTTTAGAAATCGCTGATCCAACCCAACTTCTCCCTTTGCTTTGGATTTGTAAAGATAATCCCAGGCGCTTGAATATTCTTTCTGCATGTACTGAACCAACGCATGGGCATAGAGCACAAATGCATTGTCAGGACTTTGCAGCAGTGCTTTCTGACTTGCAAACGCTGCGCTTTCCAAGTATTGTGCTTGACCTGACTCTTCGTATTTAGAGAAATAAGTGAAAATGATGTCGCATGATAGTTGGACATCAGAAGAATCCAAGGTATATGCCTTCTGCAAATGGACCAAGGCATCGTCATAATTTTCCAACATTCCGCAGATAAGACCAAATCCCCAATAAGATTTAGAATTGGTGGAGTCTAAAAGCCATGCCTGGTTAAATCTGAACATAGCCGTTGCAAAATCGCCTTGTTGAAAGTACTGCCAGCCACGGTCAGAGAAATACTTACTGTTTTCGGCTCTGGTTCCGCCGCCTTTATCTACAGTTGCAAGGAATTTTTTGTCCAAGGCCAGCAGATTCTTTGGCTTTGGTTTGCCGCCGTACATGGGAAGTAGATTAATCTGCTTTTCACCGCGTTTCTGCCATTCTTCCCATGCTTTTGACTGTGCCTGAACTTGAGCGAAAGCGAATAAGAACAGCATAAAACAGAGAAAGCTTCTCATGAAGTGGTGTGGTTTAAAGTTATCCTGAAGATACAGAAAATATCCTTCATGGAATTGTATGAATGGACAGGTTATTTGTACCCCGCTGGCGCGAGCCTCCGGCTCGTGTCCGCACGCATTTCAACCCATTAGCCTGTTAGCAATGTGAAGGCACGATCCTGAGGCTCACGCCAGCGAAAGAATGCCTAGTAGCTTTTTTGCCCTGATTTCCTGAAAACAAACCAAAATCAGAAAGGCAAATTCAAGAACAATCGCTTACTTACTGGTTCAAGTAGTATCGTTTAGCATCCGCCCCACGTGACCCCACAAGACGTAACCCAACTGTTAAGCAAACTGCCGGCGCTTCGGCAGGAAATAAGTAAAATCATTGTAGGCCAGCAGGAAGTGCTGGACGAGGTGCTTATCACCCTGTTAGCCGGTGGCCACGGACTCTTAGAGGGCGTGCCCGGCCTGGCGAAAACCCTGCTGGTGCGCACCCTGGCCAGTGCCGTGGATTTGCCGTTCCGCCGCATCCAGTTCACGCCAGACCTTATGCCTACCGATATTCTGGGCACCGAAGTCCTGGAGGAAGACCACACTACGGGCAAGCGTTTTTTCCAGTTCAATGAAGGTCCCATCTTCGCCAGCATCGTGCTGGCCGATGAAATCAACCGGACACCGCCCAAAACCCAAGCAGCGTTGCTAGAGGCCATGCAGGAGTTTGAAGTGACCTACGCCGGTAAAACCTACCCGCTGCCGCGCCCGTTCTTCCTGCTTGCCACGCAGAACCCCATTGAACAGAGCGGCACCTACCCGCTGCCCGAGGCGCAGTTAGACCGTTTCCTGCTGTACATCAAAATCAAGTACCCCACAGAACTGGAGGAAATCTCGGTTTTGAAAAACACCACCGGCGGCAAACGGGAGACGGTACAACCCATTCTATCCGGACCTGAAATCTTGGCATTGCAAAGTCTGGTGCGCGAAGTCACCATTTCAGATGATTTGGTCTCCTATGTTGCCCGGGTGGTCCGCGCCACCCGCCCCGCTGAAAGTCCCGTGCCTTATATACAGGAGTTCGTACGTTGGGGAGCCGGTCCGCGGGCTGGGCAAGCGCTCATTCTCACCGCCAAGGCTCGGGCTCTGTTGCAAGGCCGTTTCGCGGTAACATTGCCTGATCTGCAGACCATGGCCTATCCTGTGCTGCGGCATAGAGTGCTGGTGAACTTTACCGCTGAGGCAGACAATATCACGACAGACAAAGTAGTGGAAGAACTGCTGAAAGGCGTGGAGATGCCGAGGGAGGTTTTAAGGTAAAATAATAGCTGAGGAATGAGAAGCAGAATAAAGCAGATCCACTTTGGCTTATTGGTGTTCTTAGCGTTAAACCTTTTACTTCAGGTAATTTTCAGGATAGAAATAGACGATAGGTTCGTTTTCATCCTGAAAGTAATAGCTTACACCTCAGGCATTCTATTATTCTTCCTTACCTTAAAGAGTAAAAGCTTTTTAAAGTATTATACATCCTTATTCATTATATCACCTATTGTAGTCATCATTAGCTGTATGGCTGACGGCATATTAGGAGCAATCTTAAGTTCTGTTTTTCTTGGCATATGGGGTCCACCTGCTTCCATCACAGATACAGAGGCAACAGCTAGATATGGCAAATATGAAATCAGGAGTTCGTTCTCGGGTTTCTTAGGAGGGTGCTGCTCCTATACTCTGTATGAGAAAAAGTTCTTACTGTTTGATAGAAAAATAGTTGATTTTAGAGATAGCCATTCACCAAGCGAAATCCTGAGCTTCAGGAAATATCCTGACAGGGCCATTGTTTATTTTAAGAACGAAGCACGGGATTCTACTACAGTTCTAATTAAATAGCCAACTAACTAGCTACCAGTGGCTCTCTCCTCTTCTGTCATCCTGAAAGGAACTTGTGAGCAAGCTGTAATAGCCATAATCTAAAGCCTCTCTAGTACGCCCGCAAGATCTTTCCAAGATGACAGAAGAAGTGATTACACTACCCGTTTAACAACTAAAATAAATTATGCCTCACCGTCTCCTCAACCCGCAAACGTTTGCTGCTATCAAAGACCTGCGCCTGATTGCAAAGGCGGTGGTAGATGGCTTTATGCTGGGGCACAACCAGAGCATTAGGCGGGGAGCGGGCATAGAGTTCAGCCAGTACCGCAGCTACCAACCCGGCGATGATCTGCGGCAACTGGACTGGAAGATGTTCGCGCGCTCAGATAGGTACTACATCCGGGAATCAGAGGTGGACAGCAGCGTGGCGGTGCGGTTTGTGGTGGATGCCAGTGGTTCTATGGGGCACCAAGACGGGACGCTTAACAAACTGGACTATGCCCGCTATTTAGTGGCCTCGCTCGCGTACCTGGCGGTGCAGCAAGGCGATGCTGTGGGGCTGTTTGTGTTACAGGAAGAGCAATTGCTGCAGCTGGCGCCACAGCAGTCCAGCCAGCATTTGCAGCGGTTCTTTCATCAGTTAGAGCAGGTGAAACCTAATGGAGCATTCCCGGCACCGGACCGTTTAGCGCCTGTTTTCGCGAAAAAGCGCCAGAAGGAGATTACCGTGCTGGTCACCGATATGTACGAGCAGACCTCTGAGATTTCTGAAACGTTGCGCAAGATTGGAGCCTTAGAGAAGGACACGTTGCTATTCCATCTCATGGGCAAGAATGAGCTGGAGTTCACGTACCAAGGCCAGCTCGCGTTTCAGGATCTGGAGACAGGCCAGACTGTGCAGGTGAGTACTGAGGGCCAACGCGCCGATTACCTCCAACGTCTGCAGGAGTGGCTTCGCTCTCTGGAAACCGATACCCGTAAAAAGCAGATCCACTACGAGCGCTTCCACCTGCATGAGCCGCTGGACCAAGCCCTACGCGCATTCCTGATCAACCGGGCAAGAGTGTAAGGGGAGTTCTTGACGCTAATCGAAATAATGGGAAAGTGTTTAGTAACGAATCTGCATAAAATAGTTTCAGGGTTAATAATCCTTGCACTCCTGATAGGAATTTATTTCCCGCTTGGATACATCGGATTTCATGACCATGAACCTAGAAGCAGTTTTGTCATCGCTCTTGACCAAGGAGCTTTGTTTTGGGGTACTTTAACCTTTGTCCTCACTTTTGCCTTTTATGCACTCTTCAAAACCAGGAAGTATCTTAAAGTAGTATTAGTAGCGCTTGTTTGGGCAGTTTCTGTAATCATATTTTACATGTCTTTAAGCGACTTAAGGCCATCTCATATGGATATAGCCATTTATGAGAATGAAAGGCAGGAGCATCTTATAATTCAGTACTATGAAACCGGTGTAACAGGTAACCCAAGGAGTAGATTGATAAAAACAAGGAACATAAACTCCCCAATCCGCCAATATGAGGAGATATTCAATGCTTCACTTCTAGATTCTCTTCGTCTTTTTGATAATAATTTTGAAGAGAGGTTACCAAAAGTTTATACCACTGAATCGGAAACGTATTATTTGATAAAGATTCATAATCCATGGAAGAACTGAAATGGATGAAAGAGGTAATAGGGATTCAAAAGACCATAATAAAAACGTTCTGAAGTAAGAAATTGCCCACAATGTTTACTGCCTACTTTCCTGAAAAAAGCTAAAAACGAACTAGCAAGTACTTACTAAACAGTTCGTCCCCGTTTAGAGGCTCTTTTCATCAAAAGAGCCTCTAAACGGGGACGAACTGTGAAATAACTGAAGAACCTTATTTCAGCTTGAAGACATCGTCTTTGAGGTTCTTGTTGATCTCCACGCTGTTCACGGTGGAGGAGATTACCTGGCTGCCGATGTGCAGGTCAATCTGGTGCGGGAACTTGATGCCGTTCACCTCGCGGTAATCTTTCAGATCGGTGGTTTGGTTTGCGGTGCCCACGGAGGTTTGCTCCGTCACCACTTCGCGTACTTTCAGGCCGGTTTCCTTGTCAAAGTAGTGGAAAGACTTCTTTCCGCTGGGCAGGGTAAGCTCCAGTTTGTAGGCATCGCGGCCTTCTACTTTCTCTATCTGGTTAAGGGCCAGTTTCACGCCCAGTTGGTCGTAGTTCAGGAAGCTCAGCCAGTTGTCCAGCTTCTGGTCCTGCAACTCAATCGGGGTCATCTCTTTCATCTGGCCCTGCGTGATGATGGCGCCCCTGGTGCCGTTAATGGCCACGCGGTTGATCTCGTTAGGGCCGAAGTTCACGGTAAGCAATGACCTGTCCACGCCTTTTTGCTGACTAGTGACCGACAGCTGCGCGCCAGGCACTTTCATGGTGCGTTTGATGGTGAGGTCTTTCACTTTCTCCACGTTGGCTTTGCCCCCGATGGCGTTGATGTACGAGGCCAACACGGTCTGTACGGTTACCCCGGCCGGAAGCGAGGCCATAGGCGCATCGGTCTTCTCGCCGAAGGCGTTGAAATAAGCCACCGGCTGGTTGCCGTTGAAACGCTTCAGCTTGTCGGTGATCTCGCGGGCATTGCCCACGGCTACCAGGTACGCTTTCTCAGGCTGCAGGTACTGCTGGGCCACGCGCTGGATATCGGCAGGGGTAACGGCGGCTACATTCTTGAGGTAGTTGGCGTAGTAGTCTTTGGGCAGGTTGTAGCGCGCGGTGTTGATGGCGAACATGGCCACCGTAAGCGGATTCTCCAGCGAGCGGGCAAAAGACCCGATGATCATGTTCTTCACCTTCTGCAGTTCCTCAGCCGGTACAGGCTCTTTGCGCAGGCGGTTCATCTCGTAGGTGATCTGGGTAAAGGCACTGTCGGTTACGGTGTTCCGCACGCTGGCGAAAGCACTGAAACGGCCCATGAGGCGGTCAGACGCCAGCGAGGAGTTAGAACCGTAGGTGTAGGCGTGCTTCTCGCGCAGGTTGGCATCCAGGCGGGCGAAAGAACCACCCAGGATGTTGTTCATCAGGCTGGCCGCGATGGCATCAGGGCTGCCGGGCTTCAGGTCTACCGCGTAGGTCACCGATATGTTAGACTGCACTGAGTTGGGGCGGTCCACAATAGCCACCTGGTTGGCGGTCAAAGGCGCCGGGGCCGGATAGGTGTTCTGCTTTACCTCGGCTTTCTTCCATTTGCCAAAGTATTCTTTCACCAGTTTCTTGGCGTCTTTGGCGGTAATGTCGCCCACAATGGCCAGGTAGCCTATATTGGGTCTGAAGTAAGTGTTGTAGTACTGCTGCGCATCGGCTAAGGTGATGTTCTCCACGGTTTTCTCGGTGACTACCTCGCCGTACGGGTGATTTTTCCCGAAGAGGAGCGCCTGCTGCACGTTGGCCTCCATGGTAGCCGGATCGTCTTTGGACGAGGCCAAGCTGGAGCCCATCTGCTTCTTGAACTTATCCAGCTCTTCCTGGGTGAACTTGGGGTGCAGCACCACATCGGCGGTCAGCTCCATCAGTTTAGGGAAGTGCTTCTTCAGGCCCGAGGCTGAGAACCCGGTAGAGGTGGTGTTAAGCGAGGCACCTATGAAGTCAATCTGCTCGTCCAGCTGGTCTTTGGTACGGGTGGTGGTACCTGTGCGCATGAGGTAACCGGCAGCGCCCGTGAGGCCGGCTTTCTCGCCTTCCAGCACCGGGGCACGGTCCAGAACCAGGCTCATGGCCACGGTGGGCAGTTTGTGGTTTTCCACCACGTACACCTTCAGGCCGTTAGAAAGCGTGAAGAATTCATATTGGCCTAAGGCAATGGTAGGTGCCGGACCCGCCGGCGGTGGGGTTTGCTTTGTTTGGGCTACGCCGCCAAAAGAGACCGCCAGCGCCAAAAAGAAAATAGAAATATATTTTTTCATGGAATTCTGTGAGTAAGGAAAAGAAAACAAGGCTTATCTGGCTTGGGTTGCTTTAGGCAAATAATGCAGCACGGCCCGGTTTTCTTTGGTCAAATACTTTTTGGCTACCCGCATGAGGTCATCTTTGGTCACGGCCAGGATCTTGTCCAGCTCGGTGTTGATGAGGTTGGTGTTGCCATACAGCGCGTGGTAAGAAGCCAGTTTCTCGGTGCGGCCTTCCAGGGTAGAGATGCTACTGATGTAGTCGGTCTCCATCTGGTTGCGCAGCTTCTGGAACTCCTGGTCAGAGATGGTCTCGTTCTTCACGCGGTCAATCTCAACGTCCATGGCCCGCTCCAGGTCATGCACGTCTACACCCATGTTAGCGATGGCCAGGTTGATGAACAATCCCGGGTCTTCCAGCGGCATGGGAATGGAAGCCACGGTCACCGCTTTCTGCTGCTTGTCTACCAGCGCCTTGTTCAAACGGGAGCTAGGTCCGCCGGCCAGCAGCGTAGTAAGCATGTTGATGGCGTAGGAATCTTCAGTACCCTGCGCCGGGATGTGGTAGGCCTGCACCACCGCCGGCAACTGGATGTTGTCAAACACCACTTTGCGGCCTTCCTCAATCTGCGCGGGTTCCACCACGGTTGGGCGCGGGATGTTGTTGGTGCCTTTGGGGATATTGGCGAAATACTGCTCCACCCAGGCTTTGGTCTGGTTGATGTCCAGGTCGCCGGCAATAGTGAGGGTAGCGTTGTTGGGCACGTAGAACGTCTTGTAGAACTGCTCAAACTCTCTGGCCGAGGCCCGGTCTATGTACTGCGCAGACCCGATGGGCACCCAGCGGTACGGATGCACCGAGTACGCCGTGGCGAAGGTGTTCTCCAGCAAAGTGCCGTAGGGTTGGTTGTCAATGCGCTGCTTTTTTTCTTCTTTCACTACCTGGCGCTGCGTCTCAATGCCCTGCTGGTCAATTTTGGCGGCGCGCAATCGGTCAGCTTCCATCCAGAGGCCCAGGGCCAGCTGGTTAGACGGCAGAATCTGGTAGTAGTAGGTGCGGTCAAAGGAGGTGTTGGCGTTCACGGCCCCACCCGCGCTCTGAATCATGTTGATGTACTTGCCGCGCTCCACGTTCTCTGAGCCTTCAAACATTAAATGCTCAAAGAAATGCGCGAAACCGGTGCGGTCAGCGTTCTCGTTCTTGGAACCCACGTGGTACATCATGGTCACGGCTACCGTGGGCGTGGTTTTGTCCTGGTGCAGAATCACGTGCAGACCGTTGGGCAGGTCGTACTCCGTGAACTCAATTTTGTTACTTTGTGCGGCCGCCGTTAAGCTGGCACCCAGCAACAGGATACTCAAAATTTTACGTTTCATTCAAAAAGCGTTAAAAATAAAAAGGGTCGTTTGGGAAGTATGGCGCGTTTTTGGCTTGGTTTCCAGAAAACATCCTTAAAATTAAGGCAATTTTTTTACAAACCGTTCCATATGCCTGATTGCCTTCCAGATAGTTCATCTTTTTTGATTGACCATTAAACCAAAGGCACTCAATTGTCTCTAATCTCTTAACCAACCAAAGCGAAACTATAGTATGAAAACCCTGCAAAATTTAACCAAGCTCGCGTTTCTGTTCATCGCTCTCTTAGCCGGCACCTCGGCGTTTGCCCAGGGCACCCAGGGCAGTCAGCAAGGCCAAGGTCGTGCCAGACTAACCTCTGAGGAGCGGGCCCTGATGCAACTTCAGCGCTATGAGAAGCAACTGGAACTCACCCCAGAGCAGAGCGTCAAAATCAAAGCTATCGTGCTGTCCTCGGCCCAGGAGATGGACAAAATGCGCGCCGCCGGCGGACGCCCTGACCGTGCCGCCATGCAGGCCGAAGCCCAGAAACGCGCCCTGGAAATCAACGCCATCCTAACTCCGGAGCAACAGGAGAAATTCGCCAAGATCCTGGCTGAGCAACTGGAAAGAGGCCAGGGCGGCGGTGGCCAAGGCGCACCGCGCCGCATCAAAACCCCCGGCGACATCTAATAGATTCATCTAATGAAAGCCTAGAAGCCGGAGAAACCCTCCGGCTTTTTTGTGCCTGTTGGTATAATGCCATGGTAGAGACCAGGCATCGCCTTGTCTCCAGGTTATCAGATCCACAGTTTCTGATTCTGCGGCAATTCCTGCTGGCGCGAGCCCCGCTCGTGTCCACACATTCCTGAACATTGTCTTACTGATGGGCAAAAGAGAATCTGGTATGCGTGCGGACACGAGCGGGACGCTCGCGCCAGCGCAATAGTTTGATTCGGAAAGGGCAACTACAAGGAATTGCCTCTACAACCGCTGTTGTGCGTAGTCTTCAGACTACGTCACTCCCGGACAGCCAATCTCCTGATTGGCGTATCTTGCATTCCGTTCCTGGCGCTATGCGCATTCCGTTTCAAGCCCATTTTCCCAGAAAACACCCTTAAAACAGAACCCCTGCAAGGCACTTAACCCTCATCGGCTTGCCATTGCTTGGAGAAGAAACTATCTTACAGGAACAATCCACCGCTGCCTCCTGCCTCTATGAAATGGATCAAAGCCATTCTTGCTGTTTCCCTGACCCTCCTTGTCATCTATGGCCTCAACCGCACGTACGGCGTGGTGCCGGCCCTGGGTCCGTTCCTGAGCCCTTATGAAGGATTTTGGCGCAGCGGCACCGATGGAGATTTCGAATCTGAGGAACTGGCGCTGCAAGGCTTGCGGGCCCCGGTGCAGGTGAGGTTCGATTCTTTGCGGGTGCCGCACATCTTCGCGCAGAACGACCATGACCTGTACTATGCCCAAGGCTACCTCACGGCCAAAGACCGGCTGTGGCAGATGGAGTTCATGACGCACGCGGCGGCTGGCCGATTGTCTGAGATCATTGGGAACCGGACCCTGGAGATGGACCGCTACCAGCGCCGGATAGGCATGGTGACCGCCGCGAAGAAATCCCTGGCCAAGATGCAGGCCGATCCGCAGAGTCGGGCTGTGATGGAGGCTTATACCGCCGGGGTGAACGCCTATATCGCGCAACTGTCGCCGCATGAGTATCCCTTTGAGTACAAACTGCTGCATTACAAGCCTGAGCCCTGGACCACGCTAAAGATTGCGCTGCTGCTCAAGATGCTGGCCTATGACATGACCGGGTACTCAGATGACCTGCGCATGACGAACAACCTGCGCAAGTACGGGCCGGAAATCACCCAGGACCTTTTCCCGGATTATCCTTTCCACGAGGAACCTATTGTGCCCTTGGGCAGCAAACCAGATTTCACGCCGCTTCCCATTCCACCTACCCCCGAAGATTTCATGGCGGCCGCAGCTTCTCATACCCTGGAGCGCCAGAAGCCCGAGAACCTGGGCAGCAACAACTGGGCCGTGACTGGCGCCAAAACCGCTAACGGGTACCCGCTGCTGGCCTCAGACCCGCACCTGAACCTGAGTCTGCCCTCTATCTGGCACGTGGTGCAGTTGCACGCGCCGGGCATCAATACGTACGGGGTCATCATTCCGGGGGCACCGGGGGTGGGCATCGGGTTCAATGAGCGCATAGCCTGGGGCATGACCAACGTGGGCGCCGATGTCCTGGACTGGTACCAGATCAAGTTCAAAGACGGCAAGCGGCAGCAGTACTGGCACGATAACCAATGGAAACCGGTGCGCCGGGTAGTGGAGAGAATCAAGGTGAAAGGCGGGAAGACCATCCTGGATACGGTCCTGTACACGCACCATGGGCCAGTGGCTTATCTGCCGCATGAGAAAGCCTTTAGGGCCGGGAGCACGCCCATTGGGCACGCGCTGCGCTGGATTGCCCATGATCCGCAGAATGAACTGCGAACGCTGATTCTGGTGAATCGGGCTAAGGATTATCCGCAGTTCCGAAATGCTTTGACTACCTGGGCGGCTCCGGCCTTCAACTTCGTCTACGCCGATTCCCAGAACATCGCTATCGTCTCTAACGGGCAGTTTCCCTTGAAGTGGCCAGACCAGGGCAAGTACCTGCTGGACGGCTCCAATCCCGCGCATGACTGGCAGGGCTGGATTCCCATGGAGCAGGTGCCGCAGGTCTTTAACCCCAAGCGCGGCTTCGTGAGCTCCGCGAACCAGACGCCGGTGAGCCCCAAAGATTACCCGTATTACCTGGGCTCCAGCTTTGCCGGGTATGAACGCAGCGCCCGCATCCACCAGCGCCTCTCGGCCATGACCCAGGCCACGCCAGATTCCTTCCGGCTCATGCAGATGGACAACTACAGCTTCGTGCCGCAGAACGTGCTGCCCACCATGCTCAAACTGGTCAACCAAGACTCACTCTCGGCTACCCAGAAAAAGGCGTATCAACTGCTGGCTTCCTGGGACTACCGCTTTAACCCCGATAAGATAGCGCCCTCGCTTTTTGAGAACTGGTGGCAGACCCTGGCCCGCGCCATCTGGAGCGATGATTTTCCGCCGGAGACTTATAAAGCGCCCGCCCGCGACCGTCTGGTGCAGATGATCCAGCAGGTGCCCAGAAGCCGCTGGTACGATGACGTAAACACCCCGCAGAAAGAAACTCTGCCCATGCTGGTGAACGCCACCTTCAAAGAAGTAGCCGATAGCCTGGGCGTGGGTGGCGAACAATGGCTCTGGGGCAATGCCCGCGATTCCTACATCCGGCACATGGCCCAGTTGCCTGGTTTTGAGCACCAGCTGTTCACCGGGGGCAGCGCCAACTCCATCAACGCACTTAACGGCAGCCACGGCCCGTCCTGGCGCATGGTGGTGCAGATGGGACCGCAGATTCAGGCTTGGGGCGTGTACCCCGGCGGGCAGAGCGGCAACCCCGCCAGCCGCTTCTATGACAATCTGCTCAATGACTGGCAGGTCGGCAAACTGCATCCATTATTGTTTCTGCGCTCAGCCAATGATAGAAAGGAACAGACAAATGTGGTGTGGGTCATGAATGGGAAAAAATGATTGGCTATTCAGCTTGAAAAAAATGAAAAGAGTTATTCTGCTGTTTCTAGTCCTTTGCCCAGCCCTGTGTTATTGTCAGACTTACAGCTCCGTTATCCCTGATTCAGCAATCTTGCAGTTTGTGGATTGGGAGGTGACAAATACCCCCAAGTACAATGAGAGGTGGTTTACAGGAAGTAAAAAGATTTACAAGCGAGTCGTTAGCTGGAAGAAAGCTCAAACGAGCATGTTTGATATGGATGGTTCCTTGGAATTCAGAAAAAGGTTCGAAGAATTTTTTAAGGAGTCAAAAACCTTCAATGAAGAAGACATTGACTTTTTAGTGCAGCAATATGAATCTGAAAAGAAAGCTAAATGGGAAACCAGCTTCAAGAAAGGAATACGGATTTCCTCTAGGATGGATTCCTACCAAATGACCATTCCGCTCTTTTCTAAGGATATGAACAAAGTAATGTTCTGGAAATACTTCCTTTGTGGAAGTTTATGCGCCGAAGCATGTCTGTATGTTTATGAAAGAGAGGGAACTGTCTGGAAGTTAAAAAGTACACATGGCTGTTATTGGAGTTAACTACCAGTTTTTGCCTGTTTTCTAAAATGTAGCCCGGTAACGAAACCAACCTTTAAGGTTTAAAGAAAAACTAACCATGCTCTTCCTCCTTATTCTTCTCCTCAGCCTTGTAGCACAGTTCTTTCTGCCGTGGTGGAGCCTGGCGCTGGTTTGTTTTGCGGTGGCGTTTTGGAAGGCGCGTTACGGCGGGCAGGCTTTTCTGGCGGGCTTCGGGGCGATTGGGTTGGCCTGGCTGGGGGCGGCGCTGTTCTGGCACGTGGTCACCGATGGCCTTCTAAGTCACCGCGTGGCCGCCATGCTCACTGTGAACTCTCCCTGGATTCTGCTGGTGGTTACGGTGGTCATTGGCGGGGTGGTAGGCGGGCTCAGTGCTTTGTCTGGTTACCTGGTGCGACGGCTGTGGGCGTAAGCTTGTTCTGAGGCTGTTTTTCAAAAAAGAGGCAGAAAGAAGTACCCCCATTTGCCAGTATTCTGGTGAATTGACCTTTTATCTTTCCTTTGCAGCGTACTGAACTTGCTGCCTCGTTTACCCCCATTGATTTGACCTTTTTAGCCGTTTTACTCAGAATCCTTTCAAATCCTCTGGCCAATGTTTTCCAGAAGCAGCTCACCACGGCGGGTAGCTTGCCTTTGCTGGTCAATTTCAATACGTATTTCCTGTTGAGCCTCCTGTGTCTTTTCCCGGCTGCTGGGGTTGACTGGCTGGCCTTACCGATGGGCTTCTGGGGTTATTCGCTTCTGGTGGGGCTGTTTGGGGCGTTGGGAAATGGGTTCCTGGTGCGGGCCTTGCAAAGCGGAGACTTGTCGGTGCTGGGGCCTATCAACGCCTATAAATCGGTGATTGGTTTGCTGGCCAGCATGGTGCTGCTGCGGGAGTTCCCCAACGGCTGGGGCATTTTGGGGATTGCGCTTATTATTGGTGGCAGCTATTTCGTGCTGGACACTACCGAGGAGAAGTTCTCCTGGAGGCTTTTGCGGCAGCCCAGCATCCAGTTCCGCATCTGGGCCATGGTATTTGCGGCAGTGGAGGCGGTGTTCATCAAAAAGACTATTCTGTATTCCTCGCCTACGGTCTCCTTTATCAGCTGGTGCTGGTTTGGGGCCTTATTCTCAGCGGTGGTCACGTTATGGAGCTCTGCGCACCGGCAGGGGTTCAAGCAGGAGTTCATTAGGTCCAAGCTGAAGCGGTATGTGTTGCTGGTCTTCTGTATAGGGCTCATGCAATTCACCACCAACTATGTGTTTGAGCAGATGCCGGTGGGCTACGCGCTGTCGCTGTTCCAGTTGTCCACACTGGTGAGCATCGGGCTGGGCTATAGATTATTCCAGGAAACAGACATCCTCAAGAAAACGCTGGGCGCCGTGATCATGGTGGCGGGCTCCGTGCTGATTATCCTCTTTAAGTAGTCCTGAGTTCTAAGTCTTGAGTCCTGAGTCAATTTTTACTAATTTCAACTACTCCCTCGTCCGGCTTGATGTTTCTGCCCTGTTTTTCTCAAAATCGGCTTAAAACAGCTACTTTCCATCTAACTCAGGACTCAGAACTCAAGACTCAGAACTTTTTCAAAATTTATTTTGAAAACCCTGTAATGACTTCCTTCCTCAGTCGTCTCTGTTAATGAATGGACTTACAAGAGTTTAAAACCAAGGTACTCCCGGCTAAGCAGAAGCTGTACAGAATGGCGCTCTTCCTGTTGCAGAACAAGGAGGAGGCTGAGGATATCTTGCAGGATGTTTTCCTGAAACTCTGGTCCAACAAACACAAGCTCCACGCCTACGCCAGCATTGAGGCCTTCGCCATGAGCATCACCAAAAACCTGTGCCTTGACAAGCTTAAGGGCCGCAAAAACAAGCACATGGTAGACGTGGTGGACATGGAACTGGACTCGCTGGAAGTGAACCCCTATCAGCGCTATGAGCAAACCGATCAGGTAAACAAGGTGCTGGAACTGGTGAATCTTCTGCCAGAGCAGCAGCGCCTAATTCTGCACCTGCGCGATGTAGAGGGTTACGGCTATGATGAGATTGAACAGGTAACGGGCATCAACGTCAACGCCATCAGGGTGGCGCTGAGCAGGGCCCGCAAAAGTGTGCGAGACGGACTTTTAAAGATGGAAAACTATGCAGTTTGAGCAGGTAGAAACCTTACTGGAGAAATACTACAACGGCGACACGTCTTTAGAAGAAGAAGACCAACTGAAGGACTTCTTCCGGAAGACCAAATTGCTGCCAGACACCTTGAAGCCGCACGCCGTGCAGTTCCAGTTCTATGCCCAGGAGCAAGCCGTGCAGATGGACAGATTCCTGGCCGATGACTGGCTCTTTGAGAAAATAGAGAATCCGGCCATGGCTGCTGGTGCGGCGCCTCAAGATAAGAAAAAAGATAGCTTCTTCAGGACTTACGTTTGGCAGATAGCCGCCAGCATTAGTTTGCTCATCGTGGCTTTCTGGGCCGGAAATTACTTCAGACAGAATGATTCAATGCCGGCAAACCCTACGGAGACTGTAGCACTGCAGCCGAAAACCCAGGAGCCTCAGCAAACGGTGGAAACTTATCGGCAGGAAGAAAGCCCGATGCAGAATGATGCCGCTACAGTAAGCATCAACCCTGCGCCTGAGAGAGAAACTTACCTTCCAGCCAGGAAACAACCGGTAAGGCATGTGTTGACCGCCAGAACCTCAGCTGTCAGTTCATCGGCGAGCGATCGGCTGCAACTGGTAACCCAGGGCCTCAAAACCGAAGGGCTTACCGAGCAGGAAAGCAAGAAGATCATCAAGCTGCTGGTGAAAACCATGAACCATGACGGTAACCTCAATGTGCGGCTGGCTGCCTGCGAGGCGCTTTACCAGTTCAAAGACCACAAAGAGGTCCGGAAAGCGTTCATCCACGCCCTGGGTACCCAGACCGAACCGCTCATGCAGCTCACCCTCATTGAGATGGTGGTGAAACTGAAGGAGGCTACCGCGGTGCCCCAGCTGGAACGACTCATGCACAAAGAAGACCTTTTACCTATTGTAAAATACAAAGCACAAGAGGGCCTTGGAACCCTTATCTAGTCACGCATTAACTCTACTTCCATGAAAAAACCAATTGTACTGGCATGGGCCCTGCTCATGCTCACCGGGAACTGCCTTGTCTCAGAGAAAGCAACCGCCGCTCCTATTTCATCAAATATAATCGGAGCACAGGATGGTCCCGGCAAAGCCGAACTGCGCACCTACAAGGTGAAACTGGGCAACGGCAAAGACGCCCGTGTGCAACTTTCCATGTTCAACAGCAACGTGAAAATTGTAGGCTACTCCGGCGATGAGGTCGTGATTGAGACAAAGGATTACAGCGCCCCGCCCAAACGCGCTGAGGGCCTAAAACCGCTCTACAACCAGGTGGAGGACAACACCAAACTGGGGCTGGGGGTAAACAAAAGCGGCAACACCGTCACCATCACCAAAGCCTCCCGCATAGACGCCGAGTACGTGATCAGAATCCCTAAAAATGCCGCCGTGGTGTACAAAGAAACCAACTGGGAAGGGGGCGATATCTCCATCTCAGATGTAGACGGAGAGGTGGAACTGAAACTGAACAACTCAGAGGTCTCTTTAAACAACATCTCCGGACCCGTGGTGGCCAATAACACCAACGGCTCCATCAAAGTAGTTTTCTCCTCGCTTGCCCAGAGTAAGCCCAGCGCCATCTCTACCGTGAGCGGCGATATTGACATCACCTTGCCGGCCAAAGACAAAGCCAATTTCAAACTCAGATCCATGCAAGGCGAGATCTACACCGATTTTGACATGGATATGCAGCGGAAAAAAGGCAAAGACGGGGATGAAGATTTAGCCATCGTGGGCGGCGGCGGAGACATTGCCGGTAAAGTCAACGGCGGTGGCGTAGAAATTAGCGTGCAGTCCATTTCCAGCGACATCTTTATCCGGAAGAAAAAATAAACCTTCTAGGTACTCTAAAACCAACTCCTCTTATGAAAAATCTGTTACTTGTAGCCCTGCTGCTGTGGGGTATAGGGAACCTCCATGCCCAAAAAAAAACGGTGGAGAAGACCATGGCTATGCCCGCCTCTAACAAAGTGCACCTGAACCTCAAGTTCGGAGACGAAGTGAAGGTAACCGCCTGGGATAAAAAAGAAGCCTACGTGAAAGTGACTTACGAGATCAACGGCGGCCAACTGAATCAGGCCATGCTGCTCACCTTTACACCCGGCAAAGACCAGCTCAACGTCACCGCTGATCTGGACGAGAAACTCATGGAGAACAGCACCTTCGCCGGTGATTGCCCTGAAGGATCGTCTGCCACCTTCGGGAATTACTCTAAGGGGGTGCTGAAAAACAAAGCTTGCACCCGCATTGACTACGAGATCTTCCTGCCCCGCGACGCCAACCTCACCCTGGAAACCATCAACGGCGACCTGGAACTCCGCGGCCTGCGGGGCACCGTGAACGCCAAATCCATCAGCGGTTTCGTAGACATGGACTGGCCCACCCAACAGGGCGCCGCCGTCTCCCTCAAAACCATCACCGGCGAGGTGTACTCAGACCTGGACATTGCCCTGGCCAACAAGAAGCAGGAAGCACCCATAGTAGGCTACCAGCTTCAAGGCAAAGTGAAAGACGGAGGCGCCAACATCAAGCTGGAGTCCATCAGCAACAACGTCTACTTCCGCCGGAAAAATTAACTCCCGTTTAGGGGCCGTTTCCCAGAAATCAGCTCCTAAACAAAAATTTCTACTATCGCCAATTCTCTCCTTGAGGATTGCCCAAACGGGAGTTTGAGGCAGCGAGCGCAGCTCTGGAGAGGAGTGTTTTCATCTACCGATTTGTAGGGGCAATCCCTTGTGGTTGCCCTTAACGCTGGCAGAGCCGTAGTCCTGGTTGTTATTGATAACACCAAAAACGGCTGAGAACAGCTGAGGTCAACTAAGAGATAGATGCGCTACCCGGATGTCCCCCTTTGAAGGGGGTAGGGGGATGATTGCTCGTGCGGGTCATGGCATTCCCGAGAATGATTATGAATCGTTTCATGGCTGGTGCAGATGGTTCTTTTCACGGTCTTGTCATCCCCTACCCCCTTCAAAGGGGGACGATCAGGAATCGTATTTAAAAGGTTAACAACCTGAATTGCGATGGCAAAAGCAAGGGTAACCACAAGGGATTGCCCCTACATTAACTAGCAGGAGAATCATTCCAAGTCGCCACAAGAACATCCTGCTTCCCGCTTAAGCAACTCAGTTTTAGCCCCATTTCCTGGAAAACAGCCCTGAAACGTTCTTCTGAATCAAATACCAATCACTCCGTTTCCGCCTTTTCCGTTCTCTGGCGGGTCTGATCTGATACCAAACCGCGGTTGCTCACTCAGCGCACCACTTCCTTTCTATCCTCCCATTTTATCCAATATTGCTATGAAAAAAAGAGCCCTCTTTTTGATGGGACTGCTATGCCTTTGCCTCAACTGCACCATGGTTGGCTGGGCTCAGAATGCCTCCCTAGCTCTCTCCAGTACTCACGCTAAAGGCATCGGTAAAATCTCTGGCGTACTAATAGATTCTGTATCAGGGAAGCCGGTGGAATACGCCACGGTAGCGCTGTTGCGTAAAGACAGCAACGTGTCTGTAGACGGCACCTTAACCGATGAACGGGGCCGATTCTCATTCAGCAAAGTGCCCGCGGGAGTGTATCAGCTTACGTTCAGTTTTGTCGGGTACCAGGTCAAAAGCATCAGGGAGGTTTCTGTGACAGATGAAGAGGTGGAAGTGGGGCGCGTGATGCTGAGTCCGGCAGTGAACAAGCTGCAGGAGGTAACGGTGGTGGGGCAGAAGCCGCTGGTGGAAGATAAGGTGGACCGCCTGGTGTACAACGCTGACCAGGATATCACGAACACGGGTGGAAACGCCGCCGATGTACTCAAGAAAGTGCCCTCGCTCTCAGTGGATGTGGACGGCAACGTGCAGTTGCGGGGCTCCGCCAATGTGCGGGTGCTCATCAACAACAAAGCCTCTACCATTATGGCTACCAGCCTCGCTGATGCCCTCAAACAGATTCCGGCTGAGATGATCAAAAGCGTGGAGGTGATTACCAGTCCATCGGCGAAATACGATGCCGAGGGCACGGCTGGTATCATCAACATCATCACCAAAAAGAACGCGATGCCCGGCCTGAATGGCAGCGCGGGTTTTACGGTGGGCACCCAGAACAGCAGCGCTTTCACCAATCTGAGCGCGCGGCGGGGCAAAGTTGGCTTAAACCTGAACCTGGGCAGTTTCAAGTACTCGGTGCCCAAAGGCTACGGCATGTACCGCCGCGAGGTGGCTGAGGGTGGCGACATCATTACCATTCAGACCGGTGATGGACGGGTGCACGGCGGCGGCGGTTCCCTGCAGTTGGGCCTGGACTATGACCTGGATTCCATGAACCTGTTCTCCGTGGGCCTGCAAATGAATACCGGGCGTTACCAGGGCAACAGCGCGCAGGAAACCACCACAGATCAGCCGGGCGCGTTGCCGTACATCCGCAACACCAATGATTACCAGTTCATACCCTTGGGCACCGATGTCAACCTGGACTACACGCACATTTTCAAGCCGCAGCAGGAACTCACGCTTTTGGCGCAGTTCAGCCAGTCAAACCACGACAACTTCGTGAACCAGGATCGCTTCAACAGTGAGGACCAGCTATTCTACCTGCAGCGCAACACTAACCAGAACAGCAATCGCGAGCTTACCTTCCAGGCAGATTACAGCCATCCGTTCTCAAACAAATCCACGCTGGAGGCAGGAGTTAAAACCATCCTCCGCCGCGCCGAGAGCAATGCCCGGTATGATATCCGGTACCCGCTGGAGAACCAGGCCGCGCCCGAGGAGAACATGTTCAATTACCATCAGGATGTGGTAGCCGGTTATCTTTCCTATGGTCTTACGCTGGGCAAGTATTCTCTGAAAACCGGTGCCCGCTATGAGCAGACCCGCCTCAAAGGCGATTTTACCAGTACCAACACCTTTCTGGATGAAACCTACGGCAACCTCATTCCCAACGTCACGCTGTCACGCACGCTGAAGGAAAACCACACGCTTAAGGTTAGCTACACGCAGCGCATCCAGCGGCCGCATATTTTCCTGCTGAATCCCTACCGCGATAACCGAGACCCTAAGAGCATCTTTTTCGGCAATCCCAAACTAGACCCTGAACTGACGCACTTGTATGAACTGGGTTACAGCACGTTTTTCAAGACCAGTTCCGTGACCACCGCTTTGTACCTGCGGAAGGTAGACAACGCCATTCAGCAGGTGACTTTGGGCATAGACCAGGGTGTGGCGCAGAACACTTTTGAGAACGCCGGCAAGTTGCTGAGCTACGGACTCAACGTGTCTGGCTCCACCAAACCGGTGCCTGCCTTAAGCCTCAACGGCAACCTGAACGTGTACTACAACCGTTTGCAGGGCCTGGGCACCCAGAATACCGGCTGGCAGTACAACCTCAACGTGACTACCGGCTATGAACTGGGCAAAGGCGTAAGCGCGCAGTTTACCGGCGGCTTCAACTCGCCCCGGGTCACGCTGCAGGGCCGGGCGCTCTCGTGGCAGTACTACAACCTGGCTGTGAAGAAGGAGCTGTTCAACAAGAAGGGCAGCGTGAGCGTGGGTGTGAACAACCCGTTCACCAGGTCCATCAACTACGGCGCCGAGACCCGCACCGCCACCTTCACCCAGACCAACGAGAACCGCAACTTCAACCGCTCCGTGCGCCTCAGCTTTGACTACAAATTCGGGCAGCAGAGCGCCGGTAAAGCACCGCGCAAGAAGAAAGCCATCCGCAACGATGACGTGAAGCAGGGAGAGTGATGTTTATTGAGTGAATGAGTGGTTGAGAGAGTGAGTGAATGAGAGAATGAGTAATTGTATGAAGGTTGTGTTAAGTTGATAAGGACGTGAAAAGCGCCCCACGCATGTCATCCTGGAAGGATCTTGTGGGGGCAGCCTTTGCTGAGCGCGGCAGCCCTTCGTGGCCAGTATTCTTCTTGCCGCAGGAAAGCTGTGGCTTAACCTCCATTTTGAGGCTTATTTTCAGGAAAGAGGCGAAAAACAGAGGATGGCTGCAATGTTTTCGGGCTGTTTTCCTGAAATTTGCCCTAAAATAGAAATTCAGGCTCATGCGCTTCGCTCTTACCAACGGCACCATTTACTCGGGGCACACCATTTTCCAGCACCAGGCGGTTTTGTTTGAAGACGGTCATATCATTGGCCTGGTGCCCGATGATCAGCTTCCTGGTGACATTACCGTGCTGGATGCCAAAGGCGGCATTATTTGCCCGGGCTTCGTGGATTTGCAGGTGAACGGAGGTGGCGGAGTGTACTTTACCCAGTATCCCACGCTGGAGAGCCTGAACACCATCCGGGACGCGCATCTGCAGTTTGGCACTACCAGCCTCCTGCCCACGGTGATCTCGGCGTTCCAGGACAAGATTCTGGAAACCATCACGGCCGTACGCGAGGCTATGCAGCAGAGCCCCAGCACCTTTCTGGGCATGCATCTGGAGGGACCGTTCTTTAATCTGGAGAAAGCCGGTGCTCATGACACCGCCTGCATCCGGGAGGCCACTCACCAGGAACTGGACGTGCTGCTGGAAGCGGGTAAAGACGTGATCACTTACCTGACCTTAGCCCCTGAGTGCGTGGAAGAAAGCGTGTTGCAGCGGCTGGTGGAAAGCGGGATCGTGCTCTCGGCGGGGCACAGCCTGGCTACCTATGATCAGGCCATGCAGTTCTTCCAGAACGGGGTGACCGCGGTGACCCACCTCTACAACGCCATGAGCGGGATAGACACTAAACAGCCCGGGCTGGCGGCGGCCACGCTGGACTATGGTCAGGCCTGGACCGGCATCATTGTGGACGGCGAGCACTGTCACCCCTACGCCGTGCGCCTGGCCAAAAAGATGCTGGGCGAGAAACTCCTTCTCATCTCTGACTGCGCCGCCTGCGTGGGCTCAGATATCCCCTTCACCGATTTCGGAAACTTCAAAGCCTATTACCGCAACGGTCGCTGCGAAACCGAGGATGGCCGACTGGCCGGCTCTGCCCTGACCATGCTGCAGGCCGTGCAGAATACGGTGAACATGGTAGGTCTGCCCTTGGATGAGGCCCTGCGCATGGCTACGCTTTACCCGGCCCAGGTCCTGAAACTGGAGCACAAAGTAGGCCAGTTGCTTCCCGGGTCGGCTGCCAATCTGGTGGTGCTGGACAAGAATCTGCAGTTGCAACAGGTATGGGTAGATGGGCAGGAGGTAACCTTAGCCCAAAAGTAAGCATAGAGTTTAGAGGCTGATTTCTATAAAACAGCCCCTAAACGATTTGTCAATTCTAACTAATCTGTTACTCAATGATGATGCGCTGGGTGTGTTTATGCCCGGATTTGGTCTCGGCTAGGAGCAGGTACAAGCCGCGGGGCGTGCCCTTGATCAGGAATTTCTCGGTAACGGAGCCCGCCGCATAGCGCTTGTACGGAGAGAGGGTTTTTACCAGGCTACCGTTGATGTCTACCAGGCTCACGCGCATCTCTTCCTCCCGCTTCAGGCTCATGGATAGGTTCAGCCATTCAGAGACCGGATTGGGGAATACCACCGCATATTGGATAGAAGACAAACTGCCGGGCTTTGATTCAAAGTACTTGAGCTGGGTAGCTGTGCCCACTTTAGCCATGGAGGATTCTTCGGCTTGTTTCTGGTCCTCCAGCAGCTGGTATTCCTGCGCGATGGCTTGGTGCAAAGGTTTAGGCAACTGGGCCAGGAAATCTGGGGTGGCTGAGAACCAGAAAATGGCTTCATCTTTGGCTTTGTTATTGGCCTTCACCAACACCGGGATCAGTGTGTTCACGATCTCGTTGAAGTACTCGGGTTCAAACTTGCGCTCGTCCTCGCTATCGGTGCGGTACATGACCCGGCGTTCCCCTTTTCGGTTAGAGATATACATCGGCACGAATTTGGTCACCGGTAAATAAAGCCTGCTGCTGTCTCTCACAAACTTTCCGTCTCTCAATACCAGGGTAGGATCGCCTAAGCCAACGGAGTGTTCCCCTCCATAGACGGTGACTTCCAGCCGGATCATACCTTCCGCGGGGTCGTTGAACAGCCTTTCATACCTGATGCCTTGGTCATTGATCTGAATGCCCAATTTCTGCTCTGTCTCCTGCGGCAATTCCAGCAAAGTAATCCGGTCAAATACCTTTTCGCCGGGTTTGGTGATCATGCTTCCGGGCTTGGCAGATACTTTCGCGCTGGTCTGGTTGTTCGCTACAGTTTCTCGGGGCTCAATCTTGGTGCCGCCGGTGGCGATGGCATTTGCGTTGCTCCCGGCTGCGGAAACCAGTCTCTTTATAGAACTGGCCTTGGCAGTGAAACGAGCAGAATCAATATTCTGCGCTTGAATTGGCTCAAGGCTTGCCATCTGCTTCTCATCCAGCTGGGTTTCCGTGGCTGTGCTTTCTTTGACAACAGGCGGCTGTACCGCTTCAGGTTCCTGGGACAGCATGTTCCAGAGCAAAGCTAGGGCTGCTACAATGCTCAAGCTGCCGGCGGTCCAGAAAGCAGTGGTTTTCCCGGCTCCCGCCGATGTTTGCTTCCCGATGGTAGAGCTGGCCGGCAGTTGGTTTAAAGTTTCCTGAAGTTCCTCCAGAGGCATCACCGGCTCCTGCGCTTTGGCGGCCTCAAAATACTGGTTCAGGTTTTTATGTGATGGTGACATGGGCGTTCTGGTTAGAAAGTTAAACTTACCTGCGTTCTGGGGCTGATTTTCTCAAACTGGGCTTCCTCGGTGGGTTCGCTTTCCAGCAGTCGGAGGGTTTCCTGGTCGTTGAGCAGGCGCGCCAGCCGTTTCTTGCCCCGCACCACGCGTGATTTCACCGCCGAGAGGCTGCATCCCTGGATTTCCTGCACTTCCTTCAGGGCGAAGCCTGAGATCTCAAACAGGATAATGGCTTCGCGTTGCTCCTCGGGAAGTTTGGCCAGGGCCTCGTAGAGTAGCCGGACATCGGTGTCCAGTTCCGCATTGTCGGAGACGGTCTGTTTTTCCTCGGCCTCCTCGCTGTTGAAGATGCCCCAGAACTTGCGTCGGCGGCTTTTGTTCCTGAGCAGTCGGCTCGCTATCCCGAAGAGGAAATGCAGAAACGCCTCTTTGTGCCGAAGCGAATCAAAATGCTCATAGGCCTGTAGCACCGTCTCGCTGATGAGGTCTTTGGCGTCTGCGCTGTGGAATACCCGTGCCTGGCAGAACCGGGCAAAGGGCGCATGCACCGGCTCATAGAGCGCCAGAAACGCCTGCTGTTTACTTTTGGGATCTTGCGGTTGAGACATAAGACTATTCTCTGGTTTGGCAGTAAGTGGCACCGGAGGTCAGAAAAGTCGCAGGGGCGGCAATCTTTTTTTACTTTCTTTCTAAAGATAACCGTAAAGCTGGTGTAAAAGACGTTTAGAACCTGTTTTTCAAGAATGGGGACCAAAACAGTGTGGCGTTTGCCTTTGCACAGACTGCCGCTCTGGAAAGGGTCCCATGCCAAACCTCCATCTACCACACTATGAAAATCATCACCATTACCCTGAACCCGGCCATAGACAAAAGCACCCGGGTAGAGTCTGTGGCCCCCGAGAAAAAACTGCGCTGCGAGAAACCCGTTTTTGAGCCGGGCGGCGGCGGTATCAACGTTTCCCGGGCCATCAAAAAACTGGGCGGGGAATCCTGCGCCTGGTTTCTGGCCGGCGGACATACGGGCGAAAAACTGGGTGAGCTTCTCCATCACGAAGGGGTGTCTTTCAGGAGGTTCAACTGCCAGGAGTCTACCCGCGAGAACCTGGTGGTCTTTGAGGTTTCCTCGCGGCAGGAGTACCGGTTTGGCATGCCCGGCCCGCAGGTCACCGAGCCTGAGTGGCGGCAACTGCTTCAGGCGCTGGAGGACTTGGAAGAGATGCCTGAGTTTGTGATTGCCAGCGGCAGTAACCCACCCGGTGTGCCCGATGACTTCTATGCCCGCGTTGCCGATCTGGCCTACAAAAAAGGCTTCAAACTGATAGTGGATACCTCGGGCGCCGCCCTGATGAAAGCGGCGGGTAAAGGCATTTACCTGCTCAAACCCAACCTGAACGAACTGGCCGCGCTAGCCAGCAAAGAAGTGATTTCCTCTCAGGAGCAGGAAGATCTGGCTACCCAGGTGTTGAACGAGGGCAAGAGCCAGGTACTGGTGGTGTCTTTGGGCCCCCGGGGCGCCATGCTGGCCTCTAAGGAAGGATTTGAGTACGTGGTGCCGCCCACCGTAAAACAGGAAAGCGCCGTAGGTGCCGGCGACAGCATGGTAGGGGCCATGGTGCTTAAATTGCAGGAAGGCTGGCCCCTGTCTGACGTGATTCGCTACGGCGTAGCCGCCGGAACCGCCGCCACCATGACCCCCGGCTCAGAACTCTGCCGCAAACCCGATGTAGACAGCATCTACGAATGGCTGAAGGCCCGGCGGTAATTCCGATCTTGACCGCTTGGCTTTATGGCCGTTTTGCATAAATCAGCCATAATACGATGTTTATAGGCTAAATAGAACGCTAAGAAATGTTGCAGGAAAGATTCTCAGGTATGCGTGCGGACACGAGCTGGAAGCTCGCGCCGGCGGAATACGTGGCAGGGACAACTTGAGGCTTTCGCCTCAGGGCAGTTACAAACTGCCCGCATGATGGGTCCAAGTCACAGACTTGAACCATGCTAAATATAGAAGACCTCACAGGTTTTCTGTATTGTGAGGTCTGTTGCGTTCCTGCCAGGGCATTCCCAATTCCAGCCTTTCGGTGGAGCGCCTTGTCAGGTTCCGGTGCCGGAGGCATTGCGACCGCCAGGGAGCAAAGGAAGCTGGCGCAGCGCGAGGCCGGAAGGCGGGGCCTCGCGGCCGTGAGCGCACGGAGCCCAGCGATGAAACAATAATGTTTATGCATCCACGCAAACTGCGGAGCCACACCAGCACCAGCGGACTACGACAACAAAAAATTTAAGCAATAGAACAGTAGGTAAGCCAACTTACCACAGCGCAGTTAGCACCAAGCATATGCAACACTGCGTCAGCAGCAAAAGAATTACCTCTTCCCTTCCTTCACTACCTCCATCTGCACCGACACAATGCCACTTTTCTCCATATCCAACTTACGGGCCGCCGATTTTGACAGGTCTATGATGCGGCCGGGTGCAAACGGGCCGCGGTCGGTGATGCGTACTTTCACGGAGCGACCGTTCTGCGGATTAGTCACTTTTACCTTGGTCCCGAAGGGTAGTTTCTTGTGGGCTGCCGTGCGTTTGCCGGGTTTGTAGCGGTCGCCGTTGGCCATTTTGTTTCCCCGGAGTTTATCTGAATAATAAGACGCTTTGCCTTTCTCAGTGTAGCCCCGCTCCCCGAAGGCTGGGGCTTTGGTGGTGCAGCTGGTGGCGAGCAGAGCCAGTAAAAGCAAGATGCAGAGGTGGTGGAATAAATGGGTAAGCTTACGCATAAGAGAAGAAATGTTGTAAAGCACTGGCTAACAACGGCCAGTTAAGTTGTTCCATCGGATGTTTGGTGTTGGGTAAAACGTGCAGCTGCCCCTTGGGCAACTGCCGGTATGCGGCCAGGGATTCTTCTACGGAAACCATCTGGTCTTTGTCGCCTACAGCTATGCAAACTGGAACGTTGATCTGGGCTAATTCTTGCACAGAGAGCATAGGAGTTTGGCCCAGGCCTAGCATCAGGTCTGCGGTGTGGCGCACCAGTTGCGCCCAATCCTGGGGAGCGTGGCGCTGCTGCAGGGTCTGGGCAAAAGCCGGTACTTTCTCTGAGATGACCTCGGGGCGGAGTTTGGCAGTTTCACCCTGGGCAATTTCCGGCGTCCAGTTGAATTTGGTGGCTAGGGTGAAGATCCTGGAGAAGCGTTCTGGTTTCTGCCGAGCCGCCTCCAGGGCCACGTAGCCGCCCATGCTGTAGCCAAACACCTGAACGGGAGGCAAGTTGTGTTCCTCCAGCCAGGTAAGCAGTTGCTGGGCGAAGTACTCAATGGTAAAAGGACCATTAGGGAAGGGTTCTCCGCCGTGACCGGGCAAGTTCAAAGCGTATACCG
Organism: Rufibacter aurantiacus; assembly: GCF_017916345.1. Lineage (NCBI taxonomy): Bacteria > Pseudomonadati > Bacteroidota > Cytophagia > Cytophagales > Hymenobacteraceae > Rufibacter > Rufibacter aurantiacus. The sequence continues at coordinate 289,287 of NZ_JAFMSV010000004.1, read as the reverse complement.
GCACCTGCGCGGGAAGCAGAGGCAGCAGCGGGTCAAACTGGCTTCTGGCCCCCAAGGCGCCGTGTAATAAAAGCAGTGGTTCCATACTGTAAGGTAAGTGTTCTTAGAGATTCTGACCAAACATTACTGTTTCACCGTCCATTTTGTAAAAATACCCGCTAAACGATTCCTATGGTTTGGGGCCCAGGTTACTTCTTCCTGGGGATAAATCCTTCGGGATTAGGCCAGCCTCTTAAGGAAGTGGAAACCTTTGATCACGAAGCCCTCGCGGAGATAGAATTTATGGGCGGCGTTGTTCACTACGTAGGCATCCAGCATCATGGTCTCGCACTGGTTTTTGGAGGCCTCATCGGTTAGCCAGTCTACCAGCATTTTGCCAATGCCTTTGGAACGGTACTGTTCATCCACCACAAAATTGTCTATCTCCAGGTACTTGCCGCTGTATAGTTTGGTGCCCATCCAGTATCCCGAGAGGCCCAGGCAGGTATCTCCCTCAAAGACGCCCACCATACGGTACTGCTGGGGCAGCATGAGCCGCAACAGGGTTTCATAGCGTTCCGGCTCCATGTTGGGGTTCAGGTACTGGATCAAGGGGAACTGCTGCAGCATCGCAGCCAACTCTGTTATTTCCCTTATCTGCAAAGGTGTAGCCATGGGGTATCAAATAAGGGGCAAAAATAGGAAGCACGTACCAGCGGTGAAACAAATGCTAACAAAATGTTAAAGAATTCACCTTTAATTCCAATAAAGTTAAATATCTGTTAATTAGTATTTGTGCCCTGGTTTTTAGGGAATACCCCTTCTATATTTGATCCGTTGATAGCCAGAAATGATGAGATAATTGTTCTGAATTAAGCAGGTAATTAGAGGCGCTGGTCTTTATGTTTGTATATGTAGATACACGGTTTTTCCCTGCGCTATGAATACTTACAAAGTAAAATTTGTCTGCATGCAGACTTTCTGAATTAACCGGGAAAAATATTTCTTCAGTTATTCTGGAAAGATTGAATTGGCAAAGTGTACGATTTCAAATAGTGTTGTGTCCGGCATCGCACATGTTGAATGGTGTTAAGTGTGTAAATAGTTGTAAATCAGCTGTTTTATTTAATGGCACGCAACTTGTAAAATCAGAACATGAACAAATGATCGGCCAATAGGCTAAGGGATTTCAGGACTTGTGAGAGAATGATTTGAAGCTTAAATAAAAAAGAAAAAAATTAGCTATCCGCAAGCAACCTTCTTTTAGAATCTGCATCTATTAGAATATAACACAAATACATAGGAAACATACATTAACAAAATAGGCATTTTTTATGCCCTGGATCTGTACGTCCTTTTTTCTGATAAAAGGTGTTTGTTTAAGTCAAAAAATGAAAAATAGAAAGATTTGTTTTTAACAGTTTAACTCACTTAAAAGAAATAATTATGAAACGTTTATTATTCATTATCGCCCTCGTTTGCATGCAAGTAGTATCATCTTTCGCCCAGGGTCCTACCAGCCGGGTGAATACAGAGAAAGTTAAAATGTACCGTCAGCCTGGCATAGGCGGAGAGGTAATGCGCCTGCTGGGCCCTGAAGACGAGATCATTGTGATGCGGAAACAAAACCATGAGTGGTCTCTGGTGCAGATTGACGGGGAAGCAGGCTACGTGCTGAATTCCTATCTCAAAGCCAAAAAGGCCAAAAAAGCCACTGCCGCTAAAACACCTGTCGCCCCCAATAAAAGCGCCAAGCTCTAAGCCGCAGAAATGATGGCTGGGGCAGCTTCCGCCTCTATATCATACAAAAAGCAGCGGGCCCACTCAGTCTTGAGTGGGCCCGCTGCTTTTTGGACAAACCTTAGTCTCTATTCTTTGGGAGTATAGTTGTAGATGTCAATGGCCTCGCCAAGCTGGTCTTTTTTCACCAGCCGCAGGATCTGCGGAATAAGCGAAACGCCCGCGCCAATGAGCAGTAGCGGAGAGATCTTGCCGCTGGTACTGCCGCCTCTGAACTGCTGCGTAATGCCGGCCACCATTAAGCCCGCACCCGCCACGTACATACCCGTCTGGATGTTCTGCCCGCGTTTGTAGTCCTGCAGGCTTTCCATGCTGCCCGGGTTGTCAGAAAGGGCAGTGCGCAGGTTCTTGTAGGTGAGGGGCTGCAGCGGGCCATTCTCCTTTTGGAAATAGTACACGCGGCGCTGCGTTGGGTAACCGTAGCCTCCCATTCCGTAGCCACCCATGCCGTAACCTCCGTAGCCGCCATAGCCTACGCCAATACCTGGGCCATAGGAGTTGTAATCTGTGCGGTACACAAAGTAAGTAGACACGCGCCCGGCCTGTTCCCGCTGGGCGAAGTTACTGAAGCGTCGCCCAGCGTCTACGCGGGCAAAGAAGCCTTCCTGGCTCTGGAAATACTTCACCGTTTCCGGGGCATATTTGAGAGAATCATCCAGAAGGAAGAAGTTCTGTTTGAAGATGGGGCTCTTGAACTGGAGCCGGCTCGCGTACACGCGTTGCCCGTTGTGCAATTCTATAAAGTAAGGTTGCCCCGAGGTGGTGCTGTTGATCTGGGCCCAACTACTTTGTGCCCCCATCCAGCAAAGGAAAACCAGGAAATATAATTTTTTTATCATAGCAAAAAGTAAACGAAAAAAGTGGACACTGTATGATAAAGCTAAATAAAAAAAGACAATAAGCCCCTGTCAATTGCAATAAGCAGCCGGTAAGCGCAACAGCAGGCAGAAAACTAAGTAAAAGAGAGAAGCCTTATGTTTTACTTAACCTGATTCTACTATGTTCATTGCATTGTGTATTTTATTGATTATCGCTTTGTTCATTACCGTGTATTACGTGCGGGCGAACAAGGCAGGCGCTGCCGCACAGGGAACCACTACCCGTATCTCGGGCGGCGGACCTAACGCCCCCGCTACGCCGGGCCAGACTTCCAGAAGTACCTTCAACCCGGGCAGTATCCCAGATAGCGCCGGCAACGGCAATGCCGCTATGAGCTCCGGCAAGCAGGGCTAACCTGTTTGCACCAGATAAATAAACAGAAAGGCACCACAATTGTGGTGCCTTTCTGTTTAGAGGCTTTACATAGCCTTCTTATTTGTTGCCGTTCTCGTTCATGGATGTCTGCTTCTTGCGGGAAGAAGTATTTCCCTTGGCGTCAGATCCCTGGTTCTCGGCGTTTTGCTCTATCTGGATAGGCTGGTTGCTGCCTTCGCGTACCTCAATGCGGTGACGGGCAGTTTTCTGCTCATCTTTAGGCACCCGCACGTGCAGGACACCGTTTTCAAACACCGCCTCAATGTTCTCTGGTTTCACATTGTCTGGGAACTGGAAAGACCGGCTGAAAGAACCGTACTGGCTTTCTACCAGGTGGTAGCGTTTGTCTTTCTGCTCCCTGTTGAAACGCCGCTCACCAGAGATGGTAAGACGACCTTGATGGAAGTCAAGGTGAATGTCTTCTTTCTTCAGGCCAGGAAGGGACATTTCCACTTCATACCCTTTCTCGGTTTCACAGGTGTCTACCTGCGGGCTGAAACTATTCAGCCGCTCGCGGCTATTCACAGAATCATTAAAGAATCGGTCCAGCATGCTGCTGAAGGTCTGCGGCATCATGTCGTCAAAGCCGCTTCCAAAACGTTGAATGGCCATAGCTTTAAGTTCTTTAAATTGTGAAACATTTGGCAGACCCAGGCTGCCTTTTGTAATAGCTTCAATCAGTTCACAAGGGCCGTTTTAGGCCGGGTTTGAGAAAAGGAGCCCCCAAACGGTAATGGGTTCTCCTTTTTATATGACTAGGTTAACGTTGCTCAATCTCCAGTAATCTAGGTCCCTGTGGCAGGTACGGGATATGCACCCGTAGTTTTTTGCCCTCGTGTACCACCTGCAGATTGTTGAAATCTACATAAGGCGGCAACAGGAACTGCTGGTGAAACAGCGGCATCTGCATGGCTGGGTGCTGCTCGCTCTGGTGCAGGGCCATCACGGTGAGTTGGTTTTTGTCCAGGACTACCTGGAATTGCTCGGCAGAGACGCCAGGCAACAACACCTGCAAAACTGCCTCTTTCTTGTGCTTCACCATTTTCACCTGCGGCTGCACCGTGCCTCCGCCCAGCGTGTTGGTTAAGTCTATATAATGCGCTACGTTCTGTAAGAACTTTTTATCTTTAATCAGTTTCATGATGTTTCTCCTCCTCCGGTCGCTGTTTTCTAGGTGGCATATTGCAAACGGCATACCAATGCCCCCAGAGGCCTTTTAAACGTGGTGTTAAGACATAATGGCAATGGGTGAAATGCCAATGGTGTAATTTTGGCAGGTTTTTTACGCCGGCTGAAAGGTAGAAAAGGGAGGTTGCTTCTAAAAGCCGGCTGCCGGCCGGCAGAAAAGTAAAAAATGTGCCCTAAACGCAAGAAAACACCGTATTTTCCTGTCTAAAGGGTGTATATCTACGTACAGGATTTTATAGCATTTGCCAGACCGCAACGCTGTTGAAAACAGAACCGGACTAGCGAAGGAGAACCAGTATGGTGCAAAGCTGCTGCTCTGGGCAGCCAACCCGGCAGGAAAAGCCCGGCAGCAAGACACTATGGTATGGGGTCCTGTGAAATGGAGGTGTTCAGGAGAATGCCCAGGTGCAGGTGTCAATAAGAAGACTGATAGGTATATTTCACCAGATAGCCAGAAAGGAAGCAAGGCAAAGGTAACCGGAGTTGCCTTGCTTGAAAGAGGCTGTGCTATGTAAGGCGCAATGCGAAAGATTTATTATCAAACCACCGGACTTACCTTGAGTTATGACGAAGACCATGCCACGGCCTACGCCGTGTGGAATGGCTTCTTGGCCAGCCCCGAGCTTAGGGAGGCTGTTTTGCAGTGCCTGGAACTGATGGAGTCAAAAGGCATCACCCGCTGGCTTGCCGACAACCGGAAGATGAAAGCCATCAGGCAGGCAGACCAGCAGTGGTTTTTAAGCAATGTCATCCCACGCATGCTGCAGAGTTCCCTGCGCCGCATGGCTACCCTGGTGTCTGAGGATATGTTCAACAAGATGGCGGTAGAGCAGTTGCTGCAACGCGCCGGCAACCTTGACCACCTGGCCATGCGTGATTTCAACGATGAAAAAGAAGCCCTGCAGTGGCTTATGGCCCCTTTTTCTGTGTCTTCGCAAGTAAAGTCATAGTGATAGAAACAAAATTGGGTAAAGATTTAAGGTCCTCTGTCATTTGTAAAGCAGTTTCCGGCTTACCTTTGCGGCCAAGGTAAAGGAAGGAGAAGTCTGCAGAAGGAAAAGCCTTTGGCGAGCTTGCCAGATAAAATAGTGCCCTGTTTATTATATTTTAAAAACCTTTCCTGAAAATCTGCCCGGAAATCTGCAAGTATTCTCCCCGCGTCTTGCTGCCGGGCACCCTAATATTTTATACTTTAATTAACCAATAGACTAGTCCAAAAGAGACTGCTTTCCCCCGTACGCAGCTGTAGTCTTTTATTTTATGTTTTTAACCTTACCCTCTGTCTATTATGAAAGTGAGGCCTTTTCTGTGCGTTATGACCAGGCGCGTTCCCTGGGTATGGCCGTCTGGAAAGGCAGATTGACCGGTGCAGACCTGCAGGAGGCTTTACTCATTTGTGCCTATGTCATGGAAAAATACGGCCTTACCCGCTGGCTCGCCGATGACCGTAAAATGAAAGCCTTTTCTGAGGAAGACACCCAATGGATTTCTGAGCACGTGGTGCCTTCTTATCTGAGTGGTCCCCTGCGCCGCATGGCTTTCCTGCCCTCAGAAGACCAGGGCCAGGTAGAAGCCATTGAGCATCTCATCCAGCGGGCAGGTGATTTGGATGACCTGGTGCTTAAGAGCTTCCAGACTGAGGAAGAGGCCCTTCACTGGCTTATGCAAGAGTTCTAGAATTGCCCGGCTCCCGAGGGAGTCATTTTGATATAATCACATGCTTCAACAATTACCCTCCGTCTATTACCAGAGTAATGCCTTCACCGTGCAGTATGACCAGAACCGCTCACTTGGCCAGTCTGTCTGGCAGGGAAAAATGAGTAGTGAGGATCTGAAGGAGGCTTTCCTGCTTTGCTCCCACGTGATGGAGAAATATAAGCTAACCCGCTGGTTAGCGCATGACCGCAACATGAAGGCCTTCTCAGAAGAAGACACCCACTGGATTTTTGAGAACATAGTGCCTTCCATGCTGGCTGGTCCCTTACGGCGTATGGCCATCATTCCCTCAGAAGACAAGGAACAGGTAGCCTCGGTAGACTTTCTTATTGAACGCGCCGGTGATCTGGGCGACCTGGAAGTCAAACATTTTGAGGATGAAAACAAGGCTTTGGATTGGCTTATGGAGGAGTTCTAGGCTGTCTCCCATGTGCGAGACCCACAGCCCTTGGTAGGCTCGCCGTTCCTGTTGGCTTTAGCATCCAAGTAATGCTCCAGACCCCGCATGTGTTTAGGGCCTGTTTTATGGATTCAGGCTCCAAAAAGTAGGCAGAATTGCTGGGAGGTATACCCTTATAAATCCCATTTCTGCTTTTTTGAGAAATAAAAGAAGTGCTTTTTCTGGCCGTAACCCTCTCTTCTTTCCCTCGTTTGGGGAGGAGATGGAAACACTGGAATACATTCTGGGAATAGGAGACGAGCACCTTAACTGGTGGCAGATGTCTGTCAGGGCGGTGATTGTTTTCTTTGTCTCCCTGACTTACATAAGATTGGCCAACAAGCGCATTTTTGGGCAGCAGAGCACTTTTGACATTGTCCTGAGCATTATGTACGGGTCCATCATGAGCCGGGCCATTACGGGTACCTCCCCTTTCTTTCCTACGCTGGCCGCTGGCATAGTGCTTATTCTCCTGCACCGCATGTTGGCATCCGTGGCCTTTCAGTTTGGGCATGGACACGGCATCAGCAATTTCCTCAAAGGCAAAACCGTATCCCTGGTGAAAGACGGGAAGGTGCTGGAAGACCAGATGCGGGCGCATAGCATCACAGAAAACGATATCATAGAGGTATTGCGCACCAAGGGAGGCCCGGTGGATATTGCCAAAATAGAGACGGCCTGCCTGGAGCGCAGCGGAAGCATTAGTGTGGTCTATAAAGACGACAAATGAGCAACAGAGAACAGTTCCCATGTTTCTTGCGTGTTCCGCAAAACCAGTCCTGTTGGGCAATGAGAACGTCTCTGGTTTACTTTATTCTGCTTAGCTTCATCCCTACTTTCCCGTAGTTGGTAGTGGGCCAGTTGCCAGCAGCTAAGGGAACACATACGTCTAGAATAAGCGTGTCTCTGGTGAGTTGTACAATGGTGTGTTCCCGTCCTCCTATGATAAGTTTGTTTCCCTGCCGCTCATAGGCAGTGGTGACAGATGCAGGCTCGTTGGCGCTGCAACTGCGGGTGCCATGCTCAATAACTAACTCTGTTGAACTGCTGAAGTCATAGACATCATCATCCTGGCAGGTGGCATTGGTAGGCTTGAAAGCCATGTCTGAGGGTTTGGTGCTGTAGGCACACGCTTCATTTCCCCCTAGTGCCAGCACTTTATTTGAATACATCTGCCACCGGGTGTTCAAGGTCACGGCAGGTGCATCTGCGTCATCTGAGTCGCAGCTGCTTAAAACACATGCCCAGAAAAGAAGCGCAAGACAAGTTTTTCTCATAGTGCAGCAGGTTTTGTACAGGTCTAATATTACAAAAAAATGTGGTTTATAGATGCCTGCCTGGGTTGGAGCAAAGGCTTGGCTAAAGGTGCTTTTCTTGAAAGGGGCTTCTTCATTGTCCGGGCTTTGGGGTGCATGAAGATGCTTTCTACCGCATGGGCTTCTGCCTGGCGGTAGGCCTGAAATGTTTGACCTGTGATCGCCTTGTGGCCCCACCCTGGCTTTGCTCAACCTTCCCTCTAATGATCTGAATTCCTAAAGGCTTGATCTGGTTAGGCTTAGCTTCATCAGCTTTGAGGTCATGGCCCAAGTTTACGTGGCGTCAAAAACAATTGGGCATTCAGTTAAGTTATTGCGTTTATTTACACTCCCGTAACCCGTTTGTGAGATGGATTTTTCAAATTTATTCCAGCATGTGCCAGACAACCTGGTGGTGTTTACCCCAGATTTTAAGATCATAGCCGCCACAGATGCCTACCTGCAGACCACTATGCGCAAACAGGAGGACATTCTGGGGCTTCACCTTTTACTGGAGGCTTTTCCAGACATACATTATTCTTTTGAGGAAAACCCGGTACGCAAGTCCATTGCCAAGGTAATAGAAACCAAACGGGTAGATTTCATGGACCTGGTGCGGTACAACATAGCGCGGCCCGCCTCTGAGGGCGGCGGGTTCTACGAGAGCATTTGGGAGGCCTCGCACACGCCTGTTCTGGACCAGGAAGGCAATGTGGAGTACATCATCCAGAAAACCATGGACGTGACGGAGCGGGAGCAAGCCAAACTGGCCCACCAGGAAAGCGAGAACAAGTTCAGGATCATGACCGATACGGTGCCCCAGTTGATATACACCGTGAGCCCCGAGGGGAAGGTGACGTACGTGAATGAGCGTTTTGTGAAATACACCGGCATTTCTGCCCAAGACATCATGGCTTCTGCCACCGGATTCTTGGACGTGATGCACCCAGATGACCAAGGTCCCTTTATAGCCCGGGCCCAGGAGAGTTTTCAGAAGCAGGTAGAGTTCCAGGCCGAGATAAGGATGCGGGACCGCGATGGCAATTACCGCTGGTTTGTGAAAAAGTGCTCGCCCGTGGTGCTGGGTAACCAGAACAAGGTTTCTTTGTGGGTAGGCAGTGCCACAGACATCCATGCCACCAAGCAGATGGTACAGGAACTGCTGGAAAGCAATGAGCAGATGGCGCTACTCTCAGACCAGGTGCACTCGGCCTTAGAGAAAGCCCAATTTGAGCGCAAGACCCTGGAGAACATGATCATGAACGCCCCGGCTATTTTCTGTACCTTGAAGGGGCCGGAGCATCGGTTTGAGCTGATCAACCCGTATTACCAGGGACTTTTCCCTGATCGGGAGCTGCAGGATAAAACCGTAGCCGAGGCGGTGCCCGAAGCCAAGGAACAGGGTTTTGTGGATCTGCTGGACAAAGTGTACCAAACCGGCGAGGCCTTCTCTGCCAAGGAAGTCTATTTCCAACGGAAACGGCAAGACATCAACACATCAGAAGATGTTTACCTTACGCTCAATTACCAGCCTATCTTTGGCGAGGGGATGAAGATCATCGGGATTCTGGTTTTCGGATATGAGATTACGGAACATGTGAAGCTGCGGGAAAGCCTCCAGAAAGAAGGCAAAGCATAGAAGCCCATGAGTTTACCAGTTACTAGCTTTACATGAACGCTGCCCAAAGTGACCTTCAGCAACTCAGGATAAAGCTGATTTTATTTAAGTCTAAAGTACGCTCTGCGGTGTACGGCGGCACTCCAGACCAGGAGTTCTTTTCTTCCAGCGGTCCCTTGGGCCAGTGGTTCAGGACCATTGGTGCCGTACGCTATAGCAACCTACCCGAGTTCAGCACCATGTCAAGGCTGTACAAAGAGTTGCTTACCACCGCCATGCATCTGATAAGCCAGTACCGCTCCGGAAAGATAGAAGAAGCCCACGAGGGCCTCCAAGACATTGACAAGCTTTCTGAGCAATTGACCAGTCTTATCTCCGCGCTGGAGACCCGGCTGGCCTAAGTTCTAAGATTAGCTCAAGCCAGGCAAGGTGGCCTGGGTCAATACGTTTACTGCAGAGATTTTTACAAAACCCAGAACCGTTACATCACATCGCTTAAAACCTGTTATGGTAACCACTTATTTTCAGAGTAAGGCCTTTACCCTTTTGTATGACCACACTAACCAGCTGGGCGTAGCTGAGGCGATTGGTTTCCTGAGCAGCGAAGAGTTTAGAGAAGCCGTTACCATGTGCGTGCGTCTGCTGGAGGAACACAAGCCCCTGCGCTGGCTCGCCGATAACCGCCAGATGAAGGCCATCAGGCAGGCAGATCAGGCTTGGTACGCTGAGTTCGCCTTCCCAAAGCTAAGAGACAGCAGCATCCGGCGGAACGCCACCGTGGTTTCTGAAGACATTTTCAACAAAATGGCCGTAGAACAGCTCATGAAGCGCGCGCCAGATTTAGGCGATATGGCCCTCAAGGATTTTGAATTCCGCGAAGAAGCCCTGGCTTGGGTGCTTCAGCCCGTGAAATAGGAGTCTTAAGCCTACTCAGCAACATATACCAGGAAAGGGAGCCGCAGCAGGCTTCCTTTTTTGTTTTGCGCTGTTTCTGGTACAATAGGCGGAAAACGGATGGAGCATTTAGGGCCTGTTCTTGTGAGATCGGGCTTGAAACGGGTAGAGACTTCCTGGGCTGGGCTCTTGCGGAGTTGGGGGAATGAAGGCCAATTGGCACCCTGGCAATTTTCCAGGGGCGTGCAACCTTCTGGGCGGTAAGTGGCTCTTCTGTATAGATCTTCTACCTTAATGTTTACATGCCCTTTAGAAATGAAAAACTACTTAAGTAAGCTCACCTTGGTCTTTTTCACCACCCTGTTCCTGGCCGGCTGTGACCTGGAAGACCCGGAACCCTCTACCCAATCCTCGCCCGTTTTCCTCACCAAGATCAACACCTCCCAAGGAGATAGCCGGGAGTTCCAGTATTCGGCCTCAGGTTGGCTTACCCGAGTGGTGGGCAAAGGTTCCCTGGCCCTGAACGAGAACGCCCAGTCTACAAGCGAGGTTGTGTATGATAACCTGGGCCGCTTTGCCTACGTGCTCACCGATGGCCCCACCGTAGACACGGAGAATGCCTACTACTACACCTCAGAGAACCAGCTCTACAAACTGGATGAACTCATTGACGACAAACTGCAGAGTTACCACACCTTTGAATACAACGTGAACGGCCGGCTGACTGCCCGCTACGACTTTTACAAAGACGTGACCACCGCCACCACGCCCCGGGAAACCAACAAGGTCACCTACACCTATGACGCCAACGGCAACGTGAGTGAAATTGCGCTATACACTAGGCCTACCACCGGCGCAGCCTGGGAACTGGTGCAAAAGAGCAAGTACGAGAACTATGACACCAAAAAAGGCGTGCAGCACCTGGCAGATGCCCTCTTCACGCCAAACATTCTGCTGTTCCGTAACAACCCCGGCAAAGTGACCACCACGCTGGCCAGCGGAGAGGTACGCGTAGCCACCTTTACCTACGAATACAACGCTCAGAACCTACCCGTAAGAAAAACCACCTCCCCAGAAAACGGCACCCCCTTCGTAACGGACTATACTTACCAGATGTAAGGTTGATTAGTGTTCAAAAAGAGAACTCCCGCTTAGGGCCTGTTTTTTATGAAAATAGGCCCTAAGCGGGAGTTAGCGTTTAAAGGGAACGTAGCAATTTATACTGTTGCCCTTGCAGGTGTTATCACCTGCAAACTGCGTTGAGTTACTGAGAGGAATTGCAGGTTGGAATGTTGGTGATAAAACTATTATCCCAAACTGCATGGAAGATTACTCTTGAAGTATAGTTTGCACAGAAATAGCCTTTAGAATTTCCTGTTCTTTGCAGTAGTAATGCAGAAATTCACCTTTCTTAGGAACTGGATTTATTCTTACTAGGCAGGTCTTGTTTGTTACAAGTAGAAGTCCGAAATTATTAGCTCTGCATAGCTTTTCAAGCGTGTCAAGGTTGTTTCTCCTCTTTAGAAAAGGACTTTTTAAAAGAAGATTGTCGGTGTGTTTCGAATATGCTATCCATTGTTCATTTGCAGGATATTGTTTTAGTTGATTTATCACATTTGTCACCTTGTGTCTATCTAAGTCTAATACCTCAAAAATTGCTGCTGCTAAAATAAGAAGTACTACAAAAGCGGCAAGTGTAATAGGTGTGATAAAATACCATCTTAAACTTGTAAATGAAATAAGAGCCAGGATTGTTATCGAAGTCATGATACATGACACAATCAAACAATGTAAACCAAATTTCTTGTCATTGGAATAAGAGATTAGAGCGCCTAATGTCTTATGTGACTTGGCTTCTAAAGAAATTGTATAGGGTTTTCCTTCTTTTTCAAAGCATATCAGTCCATCTGCTCTTTTCCCTCCTCTTTCCTTTTTTGTCCATCTCTCATCTGTAGAATCAATTCTTGTTAATGCGATAGAAAACTTATCAGAATAGTACGCCTTTAAATATTCAAGGGCTTTAAGTTGGATGGTGCGTTCTTTGGGCTTGCTCATGAGAGAGTTTAGTTTATCATATAGGTTACAATCCTTTTGCTATTTCCTCAATAATGTAGGTGTTAATTAATATAGTATTATTTTGTTATAAAGTAAAAAGGAGGCTAGAAACAGCCTCCTTTTTATACTAGATTAAAATTGAACAAACTTCCACTGGTTTGATATTTCTGTACAAGCTGCTTCGATATCCTGCAACCTCTTTATGTATGCCTTAGGAGCAGTATATATCGTCTTATTGAATATGTCAATCACAAAGCAGTTTCTTGCCTTGATAGGCTTCTGGTATTCTTGCTCCAAATACTTCATTAGAAGTGTACCAATGTACTCTGAAGAAGTTTTAGATAAAGGAAAGCTTTTAGAGAAGTATAGCTTAACTCCTCCAGAAATCTCTTTCTTATCATGAATCAATATTTCGGGACGTATACTGATTTTCACTCCTGAGATTGTCATTGATGCAGATTTACTAATTCCATCAAAGAAACCCCTATCATCTTCAAGCAAATCTGAATCACCTATAAACTTAAGGAATTCCGTTAAAGCCTCTATACAAGAATAAATCACCTCGTGCTGATGCTTATTGGTAGGCTTTTGTTTGCTTAGTTGATCAATGGCTTGAAGGATCAACTGACTATCCTTATTCTCATTAAGGAAAAAGTCTTTTATAGCTGTTTCAGCTTTGGAGTATCTTGTTGTAATAAAATCTTTAGGATACTTCGCATCATAGATTATTCTAGCTCTTCTAGCTGCGAAAGCGCATAAGTACTCTCCCATTTTGTTAACTGTAATTCTCGGAGATGTACGTTCAATTTGAGAAGCGAATTTTGTTCTAGTTTTTTGCATTTATAAATTTTGGGTTAAAAACTAGTAGCAAGAGCCTTCGTACTTGTAGATTGATTGATTAATCTACACATTTGCATGACTTCAAGGATAACTGTATTAGGGTGAAGAGCCCTAATTGCTCGCCAAAGCTTTTTATCCTGTTAAGGGGAGCGCTGCTACTGTGGCGCCCCCCTTTTTTATTTGTGATTCTTCTTCTTTTATTCCTTTCTAAAGTTTTTAGTTAAAATATTAAAAACACTATATTAAAAGAAAAGGTAAAAAAAAGAGGAGGCGATTAGGCCTCCTCTTTTTTAGTTCTTAGCTACCGCAAGCTTCGCAAGCGTCTGGGTTGTCCAAGCTACACGCCATGTCGCTCATGTTTTGTTCAACCTGGTTGTACATCGGCGCCAGAGTTTCGGCGGCTTGTTTTTCAACGGTGAACTTGATGGCATCGGCGGCGGCTTTGGTGCGCAGGTAGTACATACCGGTTTTCAAGCCTTTCTTCCAAGAGTGGAAGTGCATAGAGGTCAGTTTCCCGAAGTTCACGTTAGACACGTGCAGGTTCAGGCTTTGGCTCTGGCAGATGTAGGCGCCACGGTCGGCAGACATGTCAATGATGGTCCGCTGGCTGATTTCCCATACCGTTTTGTACAGGTCTTTGATGTTCTGCGGAATGTTGGAGATGCCCTGCACCGAGCCGTTGGCAGCGATGATGGCATTCTTCATCTGGTCGTTCCACAGACCCAGCGCGATCAGGTCGTTCAGGAGGTGTTTGTTTACTACCATGAACTCCCCGCTCAACACGCGGCGTACGTAGATGTTAGAGGTGTAAGGCTCAAACCCTTCGTTGTTGCCCAGGATCTGCGAGGTAGAAGCGGTTGGCATTGGCGCTACCAACAGAGAGTTGCGTACGCCGTGCTCTACCACTTCCTGACGAAGCGCTTCCCAGTCCCAACGGCCGCTTTCCGGCGTCACGCCCCACATATCAAACTGGAAGATACCCCGGCTGATAGGCGAGCCTTCAAACGTCTCGTACGGACCGTGTTTCTTGGCCAGATCCTTAGAAGCCGTCATGGCCGCGAAGTAAATGGTCTCAAAGATCTCCTTGTTCAGGCGGGCGGCTTCGGCGCTCTCAAACGGCATACGCAGTTGTAGGAACGCATCAGCTAAGCCCTGTACCCCCAACCCGATAGGGCGGTGACGCATGTTTGATTTCTTCGCCTCTGGAACCGGGTAGTAGTTGATGTCAATTACCTTGTTCAGGTTCTTGGTAACGGTATAGGTTACCTCGTAGAGTTTCTGGTGGTCAAAGGTCTTAACCCCTTTCTCTTCTTTGATGTAACGCGGCAGGGCCAGAGACGCTAGGTTACATACGGCAATCTCGTCTTTGTCTGTGTACTCAATGATCTCGGTGCACAGGTTAGAGCTCTTGATGGTACCCAGGTTCTGCTGGTTAGACTTGCCGTTGGCGTGGTCCTTGAACAGCATGTAAGGGGTGCCGGTCTCGGTCTGGGCCTCTAAGATGGCAAACCACAGTTCCTGCGCTTTGATAGTCTTACGGGCTTTGCCTTCTTTCTCGTATTTCTCATATAAACGCTCAAAGTCTTTGCCCCAGGTCTCAGACAAGCCCGGGCACTCGTTAGGGCACATCAGGCTCCAGTCGTCGTTGGCTTCTACGCGCTTCATGAACAAGTCTGGCGTCCAGAGGGCCAGGAACAAGTCGCGGGTCCGCATTTCTTCCTTGCCGTGGTTCTTGCGCAGATCCAGGAACTCGAAGATGTCAGCGTGCCATGGTTCCAGGTAAATCGCGAAAGCGCCTTTCCGCTTTCCACCGCCCTGGTCTACGTAACGGGCCGTGTCGTTGAACACTTTCAGCATCGGCACTAAGCCGTTAGACGTACCGTTGGTGCCTTTGATGTAAGAACCAGTAGCCCGGATGTTATGCGCCGCCAGACCAATACCACCCGCACTCTGCGAGATCAAAGCGCAGTTCTTCAAAGTATCATAGATACCCGGAATGCTGTCTTCTTTCATGGTTAACAGGAAGCACGAAGACAACTGCGGCTTAGGCGTACCAGCGTTGAACAGGGTTGGCGTAGCGTGCGTGAACCACTTCTCAGACATGAGGTTGTAGGTCTCAATGGCTGCGTCAATGTCGTTCTTATGGATACCCACGGCCACGCGCATGAGCATGTGCTGCGGACGCTCCACCACTTTGCCATTTACGCGCAGCAGGTAAGAGCGCTCCAGGGTTTTGTACCCGAAGTAGTCATAGTTGTAGTCGCGGTCATAGATGATGCTGGAGTCCAGCACGGCCGCGTGTTTCTTGATCACGTCAAACACGTCCTTCGCAATCAGAGAAGCATTCTCACCTGTCTTGGGATCCTCGTAGGTGTAGAGCTGCTTCATGGTGTTGAAGAACGACTTCTGCGTCACCTTGTGCAGGCTGGAGATGGCAATGCGCGCCGCCAGAATGGCGTAGTCGGGGTGCTTGGTCGTAAGGGAGGCAGCGGTTTCGGCGGCCAGGTTATCCAGTTCCACGGTGGTCACGCCATCGTAGATCCCGTCAATCACCTTCTTGGCTACCTCAATCGGGCTCACAAACGTCATGTTCAGGCCGTAGCACAGTTTCTCTATGCGGGCCGTGATTTTATCAAATTTGACCGATTCCCTGCGGCCGTCTCTTTTTACAACTAACATACGCTTACACTAATAGGTGACGGATGACGTACCATCCAGATATTTCTCTCCCATGCGCTTTTGCGCCGGAGCATATTTTTGGCTTGATTTTACTTGAGAGCCCCACCTCCAACCGATTGCCGGATGCTTTGAGCCCGTTTTTAGAGAAACAACCCCAAAGCGCTTTAGGGCTGTCTGGGGTGATAGATTAAAAGTCCTCGTCCAGAGAGAACACGTTGGCGTCACGGTCGCTCATCACGCCTGATTTCTGGTACTCGCCCACACGTTTCTCAAAGAAGTTGGTTTTGCCTTGCAGGGAGATCATCTCCATGAAGTCAAATGGATTGGCTGAATTGTAGATTTTGCCGCAACCTAACGCTACCAGCAGGCGGTCGGCCACAAACTCGATGTATTGGTTCATCAGTTTTGCATTCATCCCTATGAGGTCTACGGGCAGCGCATCGGTCACAAATTCCTGCTCAATGCTCACTGCGTCGCGGATGATGGTTTGTACGCGCTCTTCGGGTAACTTGTTCACTAACATAGAGTATAGCAGGCAAGCAAAGTCGCAGTGCAGCCCCTCGTCACGGGAGATCAATTCATTGGAGAAGGTCAACCCTGGCATCAAACCACGTTTCTTCATCCAGAAGATAGAGCAGAAAGAACCAGAGAAGAAAATGCCTTCTACGGCCGCAAACGCAATCAGACGCTCAGTGAAGTTCTCAGAGTTGATCCATTTTAGGGCCCACTCGCCTTTCTTCTTCACGCAGTCAACGGTCTCCAGGGCGTTGAACAACCGATCTTTCTCCTGCGGGTCTTTAATATAAGTATCAATGAGCAGGGAGTAGGTCTCAGAATGGATGTTCTCCATCATGATCTGGAACCCATAGAAGCAACGCGCCTCTGGCATCTGCACCTCTTGCATGAAGTTGATGGCCAGGTTCTCGTTCACAATTCCGTCTGAGGCCGCGAAGAAGGCCAGCACGTGGGAGATGAAGTGGCGCTCGCCATCATTGAGCTTCTCCCAGTCTTTCAAGTCCGGCGAGAGGTCAATCTCCTCGGCGGTCCAAAAGCTAGCCTCCGCTTTCTTGTACATCTGCCAAACGGCATCGTTCTGGATGGGGAAAAGGACAAAGCGATTAGGGTTTTCTTGTAATATGGGCTCCATAGACTAAAACGGTTTGTTGCTCTAAAATAATTAACGAGACGCCGCCGCAACGGCGCTTCTCCCCGGCCAGGGCAGCTTCTGAACCATTGGGTTTAGGAGCAGTTGTACCGGCTTGAGATTTCAAATATAGGGACAAATACGTGGTTTGCCCGATTAGAACAGTTGAATTTATCCATTTCTTATACAGCGGTTATCCACATTGTAATGCACTTCCAACATGTTGCAAATCAGCGTGTTCTAATTTTATAAAAATTAGAAACCTTAAATATAGGCTTTATTATATGGGTTGGTAAGCGGTATCTTAAAGGATAGTAACTGATTTTGGAAGGGAAACGGGCAAGGTCATTATTAGTGGCTAGAAGTACCTTTTAAGCAGGGTTTTCTGGGTTCTAGTCAGGCTGTGAGTCGCTCTAAAACGAAGAGAAAAAGTGCTGATGAATGCAAGGGTTTGTTCTTGCTGCTTTCTGCCCGGTGATGTGGTGTGACTAAGATTTGAGGAAGGAATACCTTAATGATAGAAGCGTGAAAGCTGGAGGGTGCTTGCAGATTGCGTAGTTGCTTAGGCGCTGAGAGCCTTCTTTGTGCAACATTGGGAAGCAAATGTAATGGCTAAAACAGCGGCAATTGAAAAGAGAATTGGGCTGAAAGGCTGGAGAGGCTGTGTGGGAAAACAAACCTGTTGTTTCTCTTGATATTAGCCCAGAAGTTTTTTACTTTCATCTATGCTTCAGGGCCAGGAGTTCGTCCACTTTTACTAGCCAGAAGTACCTCAATCTAGCCGTCTTTTCTGGGTGGCCAACATTTTTCTTGTCTTTATCCACTCGTAACTCATTGAGTATCATTATACATTATGTTTATCCACTAAAGTTATCCACATCTTGGTGCATAACTCACAACCTCCTATAAACCAGCGAAGTATCAGTAAAAATCAGGCTGAAATAATAGGGGCTTGTTTGGATATTAGCTTGACTGTCCGTACTTTTGCGGTTCAATTTTTAAAAATATCGTAAGCTGATGTACGCAATTGTAGAAATCGCTGGTATCCAGACGAAAGTAGAGAGCGGTAAGTTCTTCTACACTAACAAGCTTTCCGGCAATGAAGGTGACGCCGTAGAGTTCGCCAATGTTCTTTTAACTGATGACAACGGAACTTTAACTGTTGGTGCTCCTTTTGTAGACGGAGTAAAGGTAACTGGAACCATCCAGGGCCACGCCAAAGGTGACAAAGTAATCGTCTTCAAGAAGAAAAGAAGAAAAGGCTACAAGAAGAAAAACGGTCACCGCCAACAGTACACCAAAGTGTTGATCAACACCATTGGTTAATTTTTGAGGTAGAGAATAATTATTGTAGAACCTATTCTGGGGTTTTTCCCCGGATTAAAATAGACTAGAAATGGCTCACAAAAAAGGTGTCGGTAGTTCTAACAACGGCCGCGAATCACATTCCAAACGCTTAGGCGTGAAAATCTTTGGTGGTCAAACCATCAACGCTGGTAACATCATCGTGCGTCAGCGCGGTACAGCTCACCACCCAGGTGCAAACGTAGGTATCGGTAAAGACCACACCCTGTTCGCCCTGACCGATGGTATCGTACAATTCAAAAAAGGCGTTAAGAACCGTTCTTTCGTATCAGTTCTTCCAGTAGACGCTCCAGTTGCTACTGCAACTTCAGAAGAAGTAACTGCCTAAGCATACCCCTAGCCTTACGGCTGGTACAGATCACAAAAAAGGCTGCCCACAAGGCAGCCTTTTTCTTTTTCAAGTGTTTTAGAGAAAATATGCTGAAATCTTGTATTTGAAAATATGATGGTAGCCGCTGGGAATTGAGGCTTTCGCCTCACGGCAGTTGCAAACTGCCGGTCATAGTAGGTCCAAGTCACAGACTTGAACCATGTCATAGTATTTAGAAACCTCACAGGTTTTCAAAACCTGTGAGGTCTGGGGCGTTCCTGCTAGCGCATTCCCATTTCCAGCCTTTCGGGTGAGCGCCTTGTCAGGTTCCGGTGCCGCAAGGCATTGCGACCGCCAGGGAGCAAAGTAAGCTGGCGCAGCGCGAGGCCGGAAGGCGGGGCCTCGCGGCCGTGAGCGCACGGAGAGATGCAATGCAACAATCAAGCTTATAAACCCAAGCAAACTGCAGCGCCACGCCAGCAATAGCGGACTACGCAAACACAAATTTTCAAGCAATCAACAAAGGCAAAGGAGTAAAGGCTAATGCGGCGCCTCCGCAAAAGAAACACTCCCTCCCAAAGAAGAAACCACCGGCAATAACGCATACAACACCGGCTTACTCGGACTAGCATCCAACACCAAACTGGTGACTTGCAGATTCAACAGGTACCATCCATCCTCTACCGCATCCGGCACGAAAATCAACTCCGTAATTGTCGCCTGGATGCGCGTATTCTTTGGGTACTGCCAGAAGGCATGATGCGCAAGCAAAGCCCCGCCGTCTTCCTCTCGGTCCACTGAAGGCAAATCCAGCAGAAGATGCTGGATGCCGTGCTGCGCCAGATATTCAGCCAAGGTTGGTTCCAGGTAAGTGGGATTGGTGCCCGAGTATTGCGCAGTGCGTTTGCTCTCCAAATTAGGCAGGGTGCGCAAGACCAAAGCCTCGGGTAAATTACCTTCATCCAACCAGGCTACCACATCTTCCGCCATCACCATAAGGTCTCCATTTTCTAATACCCGCGGCTGAACGGAGACCAGTTGCGCCACAAACAAAAAGCGGTTGAGGCATTTGTCCAACGTGGCGGTTGGGTCTGGCGAGATGTGGCCGAAGCACTCGGTGTGGGTGCCGTTGCCGTGGGGCGTAAGGTGGACGCGCTGGTAATTGGTGGAGCCGCCCTGGGCCACGCTTCCTACAAAGTCTCCCACAATAATGGTGTCTACCTGCACTGGTTCGGCCCAGAAGCAGTTGACGTTCTCCGGACCCGACGCCAGTGGCAGCGAAATATCCAGTGGTTGTTTAGGGTTGTACCCGTAGGTGCGGTCCCGGAAGGTGATGGTGGCAGAAGAAAGCATGGGCGGCGTTTTGGACCTGTTTTCCCTAAAATACGCGGAAAACGGAAAGCGGCCGAAAAGAAATTACTTCAGCGTAAAAGTGCCCAGGGTTTGGGTGGTGCTTTCGCGTTGGTACCAGTCATTGTAGACCAGTTCCAGGGAGTGGATGGGAGAGGTCCCGAATTTGCGGTGGCGGCATTCTCGGAGCTTCTGCAGAAATAAAGCAGGCTGGGCCAGGGGCTTTCTGAACCGCACCACGGTGCTGTGGGCGGTCTGGATGGTGTAGCGCTGGTCAATGGACTCCTGCAGCCCCGAGGCCCGGAAAGCCTCCCGTACGTCGTTCCGTAAACGCTCTAGTTCATCGGTTTTGGGAAAGCCCTGCACCAGCACGCATGAGGGGGAGGCGGTGAGCCCTGCATAAAGGATGTCGAATTTTGAATGGGGCTTCAGTGCCTTTTCCAGCAGGTCAACGTACGCCTCTGGTTGGATGTGGTCTAGTGTGAAATCAGGGTAGCAGGAGATGATGGACAGGACGGTGAGGTGAATGTCTGCAGGCGGGTAGTAGTACTGGTCTGGCTCTACCTGCGCTAAATGCTGCAGCAAATCCTGCATTTCATTTACCACCTCCTGGCTGGGGCGAGCCAGCAAAGTGAGTCCTCGTCTGGTGTCCTCAGGCGAGTCAATCTGGGTGTCCAGGTCAAAATCACCGGCGGCAAATCTGGCCTCGGCACTTTCCCATAGTTGGGTGTAATGGTCCTGTAAGTTCATGAGTTGGGGGGCTCATTCCTTCCTTTTAGCCTTGTTTCGCTAAAATAAGGCTAAAACCGGATAAAGGTGCAGGTCTGCAGCTTTATCCGGTTAATTTGGGTAGTTATCCACCATTTCAGTAATTACAACAGCGGTAAAGGTGTAAGAGCCGGGGAGTTGCGCACCAGACACACATACTGGAAAACCTGGGTAATGCGTGGGTTCTCCCCGGCGAAATCTATGCTCTGGTTAGGGAACAGTACCTTGATGCTGGCCAGTCTTGAAGAAGCGCGGTAAGGCGAATCAGGGGCATCGGTTTTGAACAGGGTGATTGAGTTCTCACGGCTGGCGACCCGCAGGTCTTTGATGCCGTTCACAAACACCATAGGGCCATCGTTATTAGCCATGGTGCTGTTCACGTAGCGCTGGCCTTTGCTCAGGAAGGCGGGCAGAGAGGCCGCGGGCATCATGTTCTCGCTGTCCAGGGTGTACACGCCAATGGAGACTGTCTTGCCTCTGAACGGAGAGTTCTTGCCCTGCAGGTAATAGGCAAACGGCACCCCGCGCTGCAACTCCACCGGTAAGGTATGGAACAGGCCCCACATGCCGTACAGCTTCGCGTGCTCCAGGTGCTGCGCTTTCACCACCGAATTCAGGTTGAGGTACATGACGCTGTCGCGGCGGGTTTTGACATCTACATACGCGATGTTCTGCAAGGTGTGCTGTAAGTCAAACTTTGCAGCGGTTGGTAAGGCAAGAGCCGAGGAATCATTGGTCAAGGATGGCAGCATTTGCGCAGCCTGGGAAGACAAAGCTTCCGTGTCCAGGGTGTCGGCGGATACGACTTGGCGGAGCTTCGTGAGGGCGGAGTCTTGAAGGGTTCTTTGCGGTAATTGGGCCAGGGTTTGTTTCAGAAACAAGTGGGTGGTTTCCAGGTCCTGCAGTTTGTCTACGCCCAGAATCTGGATGCGCTGGGTCTCGGGCAGGGTTCCGTTCAGGGCTCTTATCTTTTTGATCTTGTCATAGAAGTTCTGGTTGCCCCATTGCGCGTTGTTTTTCGCCCAGAACTGAAACACGGTCTGCAGGTGGCGCTCCTCGCCGGTACGCAGGTATTGGTTCAGGAAATAAGCCTGACTGTAGTCTACCTCGGCCATGTAATGGCGCAGGCCCACGCGTTGGTTCAGGTGTTGGAGTAAGGCGAAGTCCAGCGCCTGAGGAGCGGCAGTGCCGTGGGCCTCGCCCAGGAAGAAAATCTGCTTTTGGTAAAAGGCACTGTCAAAGATAGGGAATGCAGGCGCGGCGGCTTGCAGGTTTACTTCCTGTTTGTGCTGCTGCAGGTACGCCTGGTGTGGGGTACTCTCGCCACCCACGGCCAGCAAAGCGTAAATGCCATACGCACTAGAAACCAAAACCAGCAATACCACCGGGGTGAGCAACACAAACAGGGCAATTCTTTTCAGGATCTTTTTCATGACGAAGGAGGTATGAATCGTTTCGTCAAAAGTAGAAGGCCCGGAAATACGCCGCTGGAGGATGGGGCGAAATGCCGCTTATTTGGGGCTGCAGGTGGGTTTTGGGGTGAATGGTGAAGGCGCCTGGGGCGATCAGGCAGCCACAAACGTCTCCCGCACCAGCCCCGAGTACGACCTTGCCACCGGTACCACCTGGTCTGTGCCGGCGAAATGGAGTTTGTACCCCTGGGCGTTGCCTGATACCGTTTGCACCTGCTCCAGATTCACCAAGTAAGACCGATGGCACCGCGAAATGCCTGGCCAGGTAATCTGGCTTTCTAACCGACTCAGGCTGCTGCGGAGTAAGGTTTTGGTCAGTTTTCCGGATTCCAGGTGAAAAACGGTGCAGTAGTTGTCGCTGGCTTCTATGAACAGCAGGTTCAGGGCGGAGACCCGGAAGGTGTCTTTCCCGTTCTCGGCCACCAGTACCAAATCCTCTTCCTGGGTTGAAGGAGCTGCCGGGGCGGGCGTTTCCTTTTTCTCCATCGGTTCAAGGGGGCGGTACTTCTGTAGTAGGTACACGTAGTTGATCATCACCAGGAGCACCGCCGGCACCAA
This sequence comes from Rufibacter aurantiacus, assembly GCF_017916345.1. Taxonomy (NCBI): domain Bacteria; kingdom Pseudomonadati; phylum Bacteroidota; class Cytophagia; order Cytophagales; family Hymenobacteraceae; genus Rufibacter; species Rufibacter aurantiacus. The sequence continues at coordinate 266,563 of NZ_JAFMSV010000004.1, read as the reverse complement.
GCCCATCAGGAAGGCCACCATTGACATGTAGAGGATCTGGTTCAGGGTGAAAGGCATCACACCCATGAGTGAGCCGTACACGGTGCATAGAAATCCGCCGGTGCCAAAGTGCAGCAGGTTCCAGATGATTTCCTTGCCCACGCTCCAGTTCGCCTCGGTAAAGAGCCGGGGCAGCATTTTCCGGAAAGCATAGAAGTTCAGGAAAACGGAGACCGCCGCTACCACGCCGTAGCCTGCCAGAATTGGGTTCTTTGACGGATGATGCCAGTTATAAGAGCCAAACGGCTGAAACACGATAAGCGAGAAGGCAATGATAAACCCAAACAGCAGCGAATGGAAGACGGATTTGGAAAGCGTGAGCTCGCTCAGCGGATACGGCTGCCGTAGAAAAGAAAGCATAAGGTTAGCAAACGGTAAAGACCTGTTCTGGAGAAAATGCCGGTACTAAATGTACACAAAATTTCTTTTTCCCCGTGGAACAGTCTCAGCCGCTGTTACTTCACGTCAATGTCGTACTTGGCCAGCAGGCCCAATGCGCCCTGTACCGAGAACTTTGCTTTTTTGATGCGGTTCAACTCGGGGTCCAGGGTGTAGTTGTAGGCCGTCCTGAAATCTGCCTTCTCCAGGTTGCTGCGCTGGAAAACGGTTCTTGCCAGGTCACAGTCCAGGAAGGCGGCTTGGGTTAAATCCGTATCCGTAAAGTTAGCTTCCTTGATGCTGCAGTTCTCAAAGACGGTCTTTTTGAGGCTCTTTTTGGCAAAGTAGGTATAATCCAGGGAACAGCCTTTGAACCGTACGGCAAACAGAAAATCGTGGCACACGCTGAAATCTACGCCCACCAGTTTGCAGTTGGTGAAGGTGACATCGTGCAGCTTGGAGTGGCTTAACTGCACATTGCTCAGGTTGCAGTTCTCAAAGACGCAATCTGTGAAGCTGTTGTTGGAGAGGTTGGTGCCGGTGAAATCGCAGTTGGTAAAGGTGCATTCCTCAAACTCGCGGCCCGCCACGCCTTTGCCGGTGTAGTTAAGCTGGTCAAAGGTCTTGTTCTGGTGCAGGGTCTCTTGCATGGGAGTAGTTTCTGGAAATGGCTTTTCCGCCTGTTTTTGGGAAAACAGCCTTAAATCAGCAGCTAGTTAAGCTCTTTGTAGAGCTGGTTCAAATCCAAAGGACGGTCATACTCTTTTACTGTCTTGGCCATTTGAGTAAGTAACTCAAGAGATTTCTCAAAATCCTTTTCACTCCTGACTGGTATGTTCAAGCTCAAAGTCTGGTTGAAGCAAATGCCCGAGATGTAGATTTGCTTTCTTATATTATCATTCTTAGGCATGGAGAACGTCCAAACCACGAATGGTTTTCCTCCAAACAAACCCTGATACACCTCTAAGTCTCTATGATTGATGTTTAAGTCTTTCTTGAAGTATTCCATCTCGTAAGCAACGTAGGCCTGGAGGATTTCAAACTGCCTTTTATCTGTGAGACTATCCTTATAGAGTCCGGCTGGAACAGGGACAAGGCCAGCCTGAACAATCATTCCGTTTACGTATACAATTCCTGGTGTATCAGAAGGCCTGACGCTATCGGCGTCCATCGTGATGGTGAAAGCGTGTTCTTGCCCGTTGTAGGTGAGCAAGGCGCCGGTTTTGCTGGGCAGCAGATTGGCTTTGAATTTCTCAGTTGCCCCACGGCTTTGCCCGTAGCTTACCAGGGAAAGTAAGGTGAAGAGCAGGGTTATTCCGGTTGTTTTCATAAGAGCCCGCATTACCAGTTCAGCTTCTCCTGCATGAACTTGATGAGCTGGTTGGCCATGGCCTGTTGCTCTTCTACTCGCGGGTGGCCGGGAGTGTCTTTGTAAGGCGCAAACAGGGTGTAGATTTTCTGATCTTGTAAGCCGGCCACGGCTTTCTCCACGTAGCCCGGCCACGGAGAGCCAGCCCGCGTGATGTCCATGTTGCCCAGCATGGCGATGATGTGGGCGTTGGGGTATTTGCTCCGGATGCTTTTCACGAAATTCTGGTAAGCCGTAACCAGGAACTCTTCGGTGGGTTTGCTGCTCCCGAACCGGCGCTTGAACTGGGCATTCTCCGGTAGGTTTACAATCCAGGAATCGTTCTGAAAGAGGTTGATGATAACGACATCGGGCTGGATCTGCGAGAAGTTCCACTTGCTGCCGGGGTCAGACGGATTCAGGCGGTCGTAGATATCGGGCATGATGTTGGGTTCCCAGCTCACCGTAATCCCGATGCCGCTTTTGCAGATACAGGTGTGATCGGCGTCAAAGAACCGCGCGGTAATGCCGGCGTAGCTCACGTAATGGTTCGTGTTCATGCCTTCGGGGTTGTCCTTACCCGAGAAATCTTCCACGGCGTATCCGGCGGTAATGGAGTTGCCGTAGAACTCAATCCTGCGGGTCTTAGGCGCCGCAGCCGGCAGTACTTTGCCGCCTTCGCCCAGCTCAAAACCATAGAAAGTGGTGGTGCCTTTGTCCCACTCGGTGCGTTTGAACAGTTCTACCGTGTGCTTGCCTTTCGGTAGCCCGGTGGCCAGCGTGAAGAACCTGGCGGCGGTATCTGGCTTGATCACCGTAATGCTGTCACCATCCAGGATAACGTTGTAGTAGCTTCTGCCAGTGTTGTCTTTCAGGCGCGCTTTCACGGAAGTACCCTCAAAATTCAGCTTCACCGAGGTGCCCGACCAGTACAGTTCCGTTGCCTCCGGCGATGGTTTCCCCACCCGGCCCATGTAGGCCACCTGTTCGTTTTTAGGTGCAACCGTGATACTTTTCTGCGTGGCGCAGCCTGACCAAACCAGAATAGAAAGAAAAGCCGAGAAGCGAAGAAGGGCACTGGACCGCATGGAGCCAAAAGGTTTGAAGGGTGGAAATTGGTATGGGTAAAGATGCTGAGAACCGTGTTTGTTTCAAAGCGCATCTTTGAAGAAAACCTGCTTTCCACCCTTCAGCCTTTTGGGTAAATCAATCCCTAGGAACGTCCTTGATCTCAGTAGACGCTACCTGAAAATCAAAGGTGCGGCATTTGTGGGTTGCCCCAGCAGCGGGGCAAACATAGCATGACTGGCCAGGTTGGCGGTGGTTCCAACGGAAGAGCCAGTAACCGCGGCATCAATTTTTATCTCCTGCGCCGCAGGCAAATCCTCCACCGGTTGAGTAGATGTCACCTCTGGGGAGGAGAAGTCGGTTAGACGGGTGAAGTACAGCACGCCGGCCAGGAACAAGACCAAAAAACCGGCGAAAACAACACCGAAGAAAGAATGCCGGCCCTGCCCACCCGGAGCAGGCGCATAGCGATTGTGATTGGTTAGCGTTTCCATAGTCAGAAAAGTTAGTTTCTATTAAGATGCGTTTGGGGCCTGTTTTTCATAATTCAAGCCTGAAACGAACACTTCTCTTGCAATGAAATTCCTACAAACTTTTTACGACCTGCAATCCTGGGATGTTGCCTGGGCTTTTTACTCCACGCCTTTCCACCACTGCGTCTGAGGCAGTTCGGCTTGCAAACTCCAGCGCTGGCCAATCAGCGGCGTCACCAGCTGGATGTTGTGCTGCTGCGAGGCCTTTGACAGGCGCTCAATAGGTTCTTTCCAGTGGTGCAGGGCCAGGGAGAAAGCGCCCCAGTGGGTAGACATAAGGGTTTTGCCTTTCAGGTCCAGGTGGGCCTGTGCGGTCTGCTCCGGCATCATATGGATGAAGCGCCAGGCCTCGTTATACTGGCCGCATTCCAGCATGGTGAGGTCAAAGGGGCCGTACTTCTCGCCAATCTGTTTGAAGTGCGTGTCATAGCCAGAGTCTCCCCCGAAGAAGATGGACTGGTCACCGCTTTTGAGCACCCAGGAGCACCACAGCGTCTGGTCACGGTCCTTGAGGCCGCGGCCCGAGAAGTGGCGGGCGGGCGTGGAAGCCAGGAAGAGACCCTGGTACTGGGCGGTTTCCCACCAGTCCAACTCCGTGATTTTGCTGGCTTCCACACCCCAGCGTACCAGGTGCGCGGCCACGCCCAGCGGCACGAAGAAGTGTTTGGTCTTGGCTTTCAGTTTCAGGATGGAGCCATGGTCCAGGTGGTCATAATGGTCATGCGAGAGCAGCACCACATCCAGCGGCGGCAAATCTTCTATGGCGATGGGCAGTTTATCGCTGAACCGCTTGCTCCCGATAAACGACACCGGTGAGGCCCGTTTCCCCAGCATCGGATCAGCGAAGATGCGCAAACCGTTCACCTCCAGCAGCACCGCCGAGTGCCCGAACCAGGTCACCTTCACGCCCTCGGCCGGAGGACTCGTAAAATCCCCAGGCTTCAGAGAAACCATAGGTAATTCATCGGAAGGTGTGGCGCCTTCGGTACCGCCAATGAACTTGGCGAAGATCTTTACCTTGTCCAGGAACGGCGACTCATCCATCATGGGCGTGGGCGAAAGGTTCTGGAACTTGCCATCGCGGTAATTCTTTGACTTCTCAATGCGCTCCCGGCTCTGCCCGTGGGCCGAGGCCCCGAACTGCGGCGCAAACGCCAGAAACATAGTGCCCCCTATGGCCAGGGTAGCGATAAGGGAGAGCAGGATATACATAAACTTCTTCATTGGCTGGTAAGCAACTAAGGCAGATACCTTTACGGGGCCAAAAGGTTGTGACAGCACTGTTTCCCCCAGGAAAGCACCCGCCATAAAAATATCCTCTGTTTTAAGGTATCTTTTGCGAAGATAGCCCTAAAACAGAGGATAATAGAAGCATGCCAGGTAAGTGGCTGGATTAACTTTAGTTTAGTTTCAGGCCTCTCAAGGCTTTAGACATAGAAAAGAAAGACTTGGGTGCTTTCCTCATTTCTGCGGTGGCAGGATCATCATCGTCATCATCTATGGTGATGGGAGTAACTACGCCAGAGTATTGGGCCAGTAACCCTTTGTTGTTCTCAAGGGTGACATCGCACTCTATGTTGTAATTCCCCGCTGTGCCAGACAGTTTAATGGTGCCGGCCTTGATCATAAACGTTTCCGTGTTTTCGTCCATTTCCTCATCGCCGTTTAGGTCAATCAGGAGGGCAGAATCAAAAAAGAAGTTTTTGTCTTTGTATTTCGTTTCTGCATCTGCCTGTTCAACATCTGCGAACTCAAATGTGCCTGAGCCAAAAGAAGCAGCGCCCTTGGAAAACATATACAGCTGCAGAATAATTTTTGGGGCTGCGGTGCCGGTGGCCACGTAGTCAGAAAGCAGGAAGGCCTGACCGTAGTGGGTCTCGGTGGTGGAGAAGCCGGCCGCACCCAGGTCAACGGATAACACGGTGGCCAGGTCGTACTTTACATCATTGTACTCCAGTTGGTTTTCAAGGGGCGGGATCACTTCCTCGTCATCGTCTTTGGAGCAGGAGGTGACCAGAAAACTACAGAAAAGCAGGATCAGCAGCCTGAAAGTTTGGGTAGAATTTTTCATGAAGGGATGTTTTAGTGAAGGAATAGGAACAATTTAAGGATTTATTCCTCTTAGGCAAGCATTAGCAGTACGTAATTTCAAGGCGAATGGCCAAAATCTGCTGCCTTGTGCCTGGTGATCCCGTAATAAAGCTCTGTTTGGGGGCTGCTTTTTCCAAAACAGCCTCCAAACAACTAATGCGCTACGCCTCTTCTTCCTGGAGTAAAAACAGATCCAGCGCTATCTCATCAGCCAAGAGTTTGCCGGCTTCGGTTAAGATCAGGACACTGCCTTCGCGGCGTAGTAATCTTTGGGCTTCAATCTTCTGCAGGTACGCCGTGTGGAGGGTCACCAGGTCAACGCCCCATTTCTCCCGGATGTAAGCCGTGTCGCAGCCCCAGCTCGTGCGCAGCGTGGTCATGACGTACTCGTTTACCCGGTCTTCTACGGAGAGTTCCTCTACGGTGCAGGGCAGTTGCCCGGCTTCCAGGGCCTGCACGTATTTAGGGTTGTGCGCGATGTTGAACTGGCGGCTCACGCCGTTGAAGGAGTGGGCGCTGGGACCCAGGCCCAGGTACGGCACCTGTTTCCAGTAGCTGCTGTTGTGCTTGCTCTCAAAACCCGGCTGACAGAAGTTAGAGATCTCGTAGTGCAGGAACCCGTGCCGGGCGGCCTGATCCATGAGCAGTTCAAACTGGCGGGCCACGCGCTCTTCATCGGCGGGCGAGAACTTGCCTTTCTGTACCCGACTCCCGAAGACGGTGTTGGGTTCAATGGTGAGCGCGTAGCAGGAAAGGTGCTGCACGTTCAGGGCGAAAGCTTTGGCCAGGTCTTCTTCCCAGAGCGCCGCGTCCTCGGCGGGAATGCCGTAGATCAAATCCAGCGAGATGTTGTCAAAGCCCAGTTCCTGCGCTAGTATGATGCAGTCCGCAGCCTCAGCGGCGGTATGCGGACGGTTCATGAGCTGCAGATGCGGATCATGGAAAGACTGCACGCCAATGCTCAGACGGTTAATACGGGTCTGCCGTAGGGCCTGCAGTTTCTCTGGCGTGAGGTCATCGGGGTTGGCTTCCAGGGTGATCTCGGCGTTCGGGTTTACCGTATGTTTCGCGTAAATCGCCTCCAAAAGACCGTTCAATTCGTCTACTGATAAGATGGATGGCGTACCGCCCCCGAAGTAGATGGTATTGATAACCTCGCCATTGAGGTAGTTCTGCTGAAGGTCTAGTTCGCGGTGCATGGCCTGCAGAACTTGCTCTTTCAAGCCCATAGACGTACTGAAATGGAAATCGCAGTAGTGACAGGCTTGTTTGCAGAAAGGGATATGAAGATAAATTCCGGCCAAAGTATGGTTAGGCTAGCGAAAGCGTTTAGAGTAAATGAAAACGGCGGTGCGATAATTTGTCGGCGCAAGCCGTACCTTTAGAAACAATGAAGAGGAGGTCTAGTTCCCGTCTGTACCAAAAGAATGTCCTGCAAAGATACGCATTTCTGGGGCTGCTCCTGGGTTTGCTGCTTTTGGGCCGTGTGGCGCAGGCGCAGGACAAGAAAGTGGTGGTGGAGGTATCGTCGGTAGACCCCGATGCCGTAAAGATCTGGCAGCGCCTGCAACCCAAACTCTCTGTCAATGATTCCCTGAAGCTGCAGCAGGACCTGCGCGGCTGGCTGGCCCGGGTGCAGGAAGAAGGCTACCTCACGGCCTCCATTGACAGCCTGCACCGCCGCAATGACTCCCTCTGGCTGCACGTGTACGTGGGCCGACCCTACAGTTGGGCCTCGCTCAAGAACGGGAACGTTGGCGAGGGTTTGCTGGAGAAAGTGGGCTTTAGGGAGAAGCTCTACAGTGGTCAGCCTTTCCGGCCCGCCGAGTTTGCCCAACTGCAGCAGAGTTTGCTGCGCGAAGCCGAGAACAGCGGTTTTCCTTACGCCGCCGTGCAGATTGATTCGCTACGCCTCTACAATGATTCTTTGAGCGGTGTGCTGCGCGTAGTACGCGGACCTCTCATGCTCATTGATTCGGTGCAGATTGTGGGCTCCAGCCGTATGCAGTTGCGCACGCTCTACCGCTATACCCAGATCGCTCCGGGTCAGCCGTATTCTCTTCAGCGCATAGAAGCCGCCATGCGTGCGCTCCGGCAGTTGCCGTTTGTGCGCATCACCGGCGAGCCCCAAGTTTTGTTCGCGAAAAACCAGGCCCGCGTGTACTTCTTCCTGGATGAGAAAAAAGCAAACCAGTTTGATGGCATCATTGGGTTTCTGCCTGATCCCAATTCATCGGCGGCCAAGCTGTTGATTACCGGCGAGGTGAACTTGCAGGTGCGCAACCTGCGCGGCAGCGGAAAACAGATTGGCCTGCACTGGCGCAAAGTGGAACGCAACTCGCAGCTCCTGGATGTGGCGTACCGGCACCCGCACTTCTTTAACTCGCCGTTTGAGGTGGCAGGTCTGTTCCATCTCTACAAACAGGACACTTCCTTTCTGAACCTTCGGCCGAGGCTGGAGATTGCCTATCCGCTTTCCACTACCAGCCGGGTGACGTTCTTTGCCGAGGTAGTGAGTTCGCAGCTGCTCTCGCCCGAAGCCCTGCGGCAGCGCACCTCAGATTCCTCGGCCATTGACGCCAACTTCACTTCCTACGGCTTGGCCTACGCCTGGGGCAACCTGGATGATCTGTTCTTCCCGCGCCGGGGAACCCAGGTGTTTTTCCAGGGGGCTGTGGGCAACAAGCGGGTACAGCGGAACGCCCGGGTAGAAGCCAGCTACTATGACACGCTGCAGATGAAGACCTCCCAAATCTCTCTATCCGGGCGGGTGGAGCGGTACTGGCCCGTGTCCAAAAACGGGGTGGTGCTCACGCGTCTTCGGGCCGAGGGACTGGTGAACCAGCGCCTGTACCTGAACGAGCTGTTCAGGTTGGGTGGGCTGGGTTCGCTCCGCGGCTTTGATGATTATGCGTTTTACGCCTCCTCTTACGCCGTGAGTACGCTGGAGTATAGGTTGTATACCGGGCAGGATTCGTACGTTTTTCTCCTGTATGACCAGGGATATCTGCGCCGCGACCTAAAAAATGAAAAAAATATTCAATGGGCCAGCGGCGTAGGCGGCGGCATCAGCTTTTCCACGGGAGCCGGTGTGTTTCAGCTAGTTTACTCCGTGGGGAGGACCTCGCAAGAGGGTTTTAGCCTCTCCAGAGGCAAGATTCACTTCGGGATTACGGGCCGTTTTTAGAAAAACTTTTGCAAAGGATTTGGAGCGTATAGAAAAAGCCCCTACATTTGTATTACAAACAGTGCGGGATGGAGCAGTTGGTAGCTCGTTGGGCTCATAACCCAAAGGTCACAGGTTCGAGTCCTGTTCCCGCTACCTCAGATAAAAGCCTTGTAAGGAAACTTGCAAGGCTTTTTCGTTTTTGCGCTTCTTTGGTAGGTTCCTGCCGTGTCTATGAAACGATTTCCTTATCAAACATCTTCCATACAGTTTTCCTAGGCAAATCTATTCAGCTTTGTTCCCCAGAGACTAGCTAGAAACTGCGAAGAGAAATACTACCTTTATCTCATTCCCGAAACAGCTTGTGTCAGGCAATGCCTAAGCTGAAATGGGTGAATTGTAAAACCGCGATACCTGTAAGCTTTATGAGATTTAAAAGAAGCCTCCTTTTTCTCTTGTTGATAGTAGGTGTAACTACTGCCATTCAGGCGCAGGAGTTAACAATAGGGTCGTACAATCTGCGGTATGACAGCCCAGGCGATACGGGAAACCTGTGGGTGAACCGGGCGCCTGTGGTAGCTGCCCTCATCCGGTTTCATGAATTTGATGTGCTGGGTACCCAGGAAGGATTAAAGAACCAGTTGGATGACCTGAGCAAGGCGCTTCCTGAGTACGACCGCTACGGCGCAGGCCGGGATGACGGCAAAGAGAAAGGCGAGCACTCGGCCATCTTTTTCAGGAAAGATAAATTCAAGCTGTTGAACAAAGGTGATTTCTGGTTGTCCCAGACACCCGATAAGCCCTCGTTGGGTTGGGACGCAACCTGCTGTCATCGTATCGTGTCGTGGGTGTATCTGCAAGACCTCGCCACAAGGAAGAAGCTGTATGTGTTCAACGCCCATTTTGATCATCAGGGAATGCAGGCCAGAAGAGAAAGCAGCAAGCTGATTTTGCGTAAAATCCAGGAAATAGCCGGAAAAGAGCCGGTGGTCTTAACCGGTGATTTCAACGGGGACCAAGCAAGTGAGTGGTACCTGACCATTGCTGATTCAGGGGTGCTGAAAGACACGTTCAGGCAAGTGAAATACCCTTACGCCAACAACACTTCATTCAACGGATTCAAACAGCAGTTCGACGGAAAGGAAATCATTGACCACATTTTTGTTACCAATGCCTTTGAGGTGAAGAAATGGGGAATCCTGACAGATACGTACCATGGCAAATTCCCATCTGACCATTTCCCTGTCTTGGTGAAGGTGACGTATGGTGCCAAGTGATAGGTTTAAAAGCAGGCTTTAGACCTTAGTAGTTTAAGAATAATAGGCGAAAGTTAGCGCCAGGCTAGGCTCCTGAAAATAGGCAGTTTTACGAATTTTGCCCTTAAAATGCCTTCGGTGCTGCAGATTACAGATAGGTAATCATTTATTTTCAGTATTCTCGCCAGAGAAAGATTGGGCGAAGGTAAAGGAAACGCCTAAGCGGGTGTATTAATAGGTTCTTTCAGCCAGGCCAAAGCCGTAATCTTACTAGAAAACTCCTTTGTGGTCATTTCGCCTTGGCCTTCGGCCCTTCTGTAGATCTGTTCTACCGCCGTGCGGTTAAAAAAATCTTCAGATACCAATACGGCATTGCGCCTTAAGGCAGACTGTTGCAATCGGGGCATAATGTGCTCTACAAACCACTCCTGGTCTACCGGCCGGATGGCTTTCATCTGTCTATTATCGCCGAGCCATCTTAACAACTTGCGTCCCTCTATTAACTCAATGCAGTTTGTGATAGCTTCCCGGAACTCCTGGCTGTTTAAAAAACCAGACCATACAGCCGTGCCTAGCTGCAACTCCTCCTCGAAAGTGATAGTAACTACATGGTTCTGGAAGTAAACGGTTGCCATTAATAAGAGTGTTTAAGCTTGTAAGTAACTGACAAATATAATCCTCCTTTCCCTACGGATAACGATAAGTTTAAGCTGAATCTGAAATTTTCTGCTCTTACAAGTGCCTAACCACCAGCTTTGCCCTGCCTCCGGAATGCTTAAGGCGTGGAAGTAACGCTATTCCTGAAATTCAACTAAGAATCAAATGAATAAACCCTACCCTCTTCCTCTCCGCGTCATGGCCTACAACAGGCAATTCAAAAACAATGAATCATTGATTTTCCTGAAAGAGGGTGCAGACCCAAATGAAGCCTCCAGCTACACCAGTTTGCTTTACCAAAGATACCTAGGCGAGGGAGCTGCGCTGGAAAGAGAGGGTGGGCTTTATCTTTTCTCCAGGAAGATAATTCACCCAGCGGGCATGCTTATAAGGGCTCTTACCTTCTTGCAGGTACTGTTCTATCTGGAATACTATGATGAGCTTAGAAAGAAGAGGCTCCTGGAGACGACTGCCCTTATTAAGAAGTATCATGAAGAGCAGAAAGCCAAAAAACTAGCCAAGGAGCAAGAGGAAACCAAAGGCTTTGAGCTGGAAGAGCGTGAGGGCGTGACCTTTATCAAGAACACCAATTTTGTGCTGAGCAAGTTGATGTAGACAGACTCTCTTCCGCTTTTTACCCAATGTCTACTTCTTCCCATTGGCCATGCCCGCTTCTGCCAGAAGCAGGAGCAGGGCGCGTTGGGTGCCCAGGTACGTGTTCTTAGGCACAAACCACTCTTCCAGTGCGTGCGCCCCTCCGCCGGTACCGCCGCTCCCGATGGTCACCGCCGGAACGCCTTTGGAGAACGGGATATTGGAGTTGGTAGAGCCTACGCGCAGGGTAGGTTCGGTGCCCAGGAGGCGGGTGGCGGCCAGGGCGCGTTGGGCTAGGGCTACGGTGGGTTCCATGCCGCCCGCCGGACGGTCGCCAATCAGTTTCACGTCTACTTTCAGGTCTGCCCCGAGGCGCTTCATCTGGTTTTCTTCTTGCAGCGCCCGCTGCACGGCGGCCTGCAGAAGCTTGTCCAGACCGGCTACCCTCTCGGGGCTCTCAGAACGCATGTCCACTTCCATCCAGGATTCAAACGGTATAGAGTTCACTGAGGTGCCTCCGCCAATCACCCCCACGTTGTAGGTAGCCCTGATGCCTTCTTTCGTGTATTTATCGGCGTCTACCGCGAAGTAGTGGATGGCCCTGCCCAGGGCATTATGCGGATTCACCAACCCGAACGCCCCGGAAGAGTGTCCGCCGGGACCTTTGAAGGTGATGCGGTAGCGGTGCGATCCCAGTCCGCGGTTGGTCACCGTTCCCAGGCCGGTGCCGTCCACAGCGATGTAGGAAGCTATGTTTTTAGGCCCTTTTTCTGAAAACAGGTGCTTAACGCCCCGCAGGTCGCCCAGGCCTTCTTCGCCCACCGTCCCGATGAACAATACATTCGCCTCGGTTTCAATGCCGGTTTTCTCCAGCGTCCTCAGTACCTGCAGCACCATGGCCAGACCCCGGGTATCATCCGCGATGCCGGGCGCCCGCAAGGTATCACCGTTCTGCCGCACCTTTACATCGGTACCCTCGGGGAAAACTGTGTCCAGGTGCGCCTCCATGACTACCGTTTTCTGCCTGTTTTTTCCTTTTCTAAGCGAAAGCACGTTGCCCACTTCATCGGTCCAGACTGAGTCTGCGCCGGCGGCCCGCAGCATCTCGGCAAACTTCCTGCCGCGTGCTTCCTCTTTGAAAGGCGGCGCCGGGATCTCCGTGAGGGTGATCAGATCCTGGTGCGTCTGTGGTTCCAGATCCATGATCACCTTGAACGCGTTCTTCACCGCCGCATTCTTGGCTAGGGCTTTTATCTCGTTCTCGTAGCGCTTGTCCACCGGGATGGGTTTCTCGGCGGTGGTGGTTTGGGCGAAGGCCGATGAAGTCAGGCAGATAGCGAGGGAGGCAGGCCGCAGCCCGCGGAGGAAAGTTCTTTTCATAATATCATCGGGCTGGCCCAAAATTCAAGGTTTGGTTGCAGCCGCACGCGCACTGCAGAGGGTAATTAAAGATACAGCGGCCGAAAGGCAAGTACAAGCGACAGGCTAGAAACGTGCGCCCATGATGGCGCCGATGGTTTCTATGCCCTCCCAGAGGTACTGGATGCGCACGTTCTCGTTCTCGGCGTGCTGGTTGTTGTCATAGTTCACGATGGGCACAGTGATGACCTTGGTGCCCAGAATCTCCTCAAAGAGGTACAGTGGCAGGCTTCCGCCCATAGACGGAATCAAGACCAACGGCTCCCTGGTGGTGGACTGCACCGCCGCCTGGATGCTCCTGGCGATGGGCAGGTCCATGGGCGTGCGCTGGGCATTGTAGCCGTGCTCCACGGTGACCTTGATGAGGTTAGGGTATTGGCGGCGGTCCTCCTCGGTGGGTTCCCGGTCGATGACCTGAAAGCCCTGGCTTTTGATGTGGGAAATCACCTTCACTGCCTGTCTCCGGTAATCGTTGCCTTTTACCAAACGCAGGTCCAAAACAGCATCGGCTTTGGTGGGAATTACGTTGCTGGCCATGGCCCCTACGTTGGCACTCTGCAGGCCGTTGATGTTGAGGGTGGGTTGCATGATGGCCTCGGCTAGGGGGCGATCTGCAACTTCTGGGGAGTGGACGCCGAGCTCTTTTTTCAGTTGGGCATCCTGGTCGGGGATCTGGGCCAGGGCTTTCTGCTCGGTGGCGGTGAGCGGCGTGACATCATCGTAAAAACCTTTCACCAGCACCTTACCTTTGTCGTCTTTCATGGAGGCCAGCAGTTGCGCCAGCTTCAGAGCTGGGTTGGGTGCCCAGTTGCCGTAGTTGCCGCTGTGCAGCGGACGTTTGGCGCCGTAGACGGTGAGGTGCATGTTTACATCACCGCGCACGCCGTACACAATGGTTTTCCGGCCGGAGACGTGTCTGGGGGCATCAATGATGATCCAGAGATCGGCCTGCAGTTTGGCTTTGTGCTGCCGGAAAATCTCGTCCAGGTGAATGGAGCCCACTTCCTCTTCGCCTTCAAACAGGAATTTGATGTTCGCGTTCAGGCGCTTGCCTGTCTTGGCCAGCGCCTCGTAGGCATTGAGGATGGCCATGACGCCGGCTTTGTCATCGGCGGAGCCGCGGCCCAGGATGCGCCAATCGGGGTTCACGGCCTCGCCAGGCTTGTATGGACCTATGATTTTGCCTCCACTTTCCAGCGGAGCGGTGATGAGCACCGGCTTGAAAGGCTCCACGCTCGCGTACCATTGTTTGGGGTTCACCGGTTGCCCGTCATAGTGCGCGTAAAACCCGATGGTCTTGGTAGCGCCGGGCGTCTTGATCTCGCCGAACACCGCCGGTGTCACGCCCGCCGTGGTGCCGTTCAGCAGTTCGGCTTGGATGCCCCGGCTACTCATCATCTCCTGGATGAATGCGGCGTTCTTCCTGATGTTAAGGGTGTCTGACGAAACGTTGGGGATGGAGAGAAACCGGATATATTCTTCCATGATCCTCCGGTCGTTCTTGACCAAGTACGCCGGGATGGTCTGCGCCTGCAGCGAAGGTGCGAGGCAAAGGAAAAGTAAACCGATGGTACTGGAGATGCTGAACTTCATGCTTGGAATCTGTTTTGCCAAATAAAGCGAAAAGGAGCCACAAAACGGTATTTGCCAGAATCTGCCTTGCTCTATTTGTGTCTAGTGTGATGACTCCAGAAAAGATTCCCTGTTTATTTCCAAGGTTTCCAGCTTTGGATGGTGGCCGAGAGCCCTGCCCCTGCTCAGTTGTAGATGTCTCACCTACCCCTGGTGCGCAAGAAATCAAACAGAGTCTTTTATATTAGGGAGGATTAAACATCCTTAGAGATTCGCTTATGGCAAAGAAAATAAAAGGGAGACGGGACTTTCTGAAAACCTCGGGCTTGGCAACGATTCCTTTCCTGCTGCCCACCAGTCTGTCCGCCTCGGGTGGGTTTGCTGATTACGCCAAAAAAGAGGAAAGTATCAACTTCGTGACGGATGGGGCCATGACCTCGCCGCTGGAGTACGCCCGGGAACTGCAGGCTATCGCCGAGAAGTACCCCGATACCTCGGACGCCTACGCCAAAGGCGGCGCGGTCTCCCGTTTAGAGGCCGAATTTGCGAAACTGACCGGAAAACAGAAAGCCATCTTCATGCCCTCGGGGACCATGGCCAACAACCTGGCCTTGCGGGTGCTGAGCGAAGGCAAGAGCAAAATCTTTGTGCAGGAAACGAGCCACCTCTACCGCGATGAGGCCGATGCCGCCCAAACCGTGCACAGCAAGCGACTGGTGCCGGTGGCGCCGGGCAAAGGGGAGTTCAGCCTGGCTGATCTGAAAGAATCCATCACCTACCACCAGAAGGGCGAAGTTTTCCAGAGCGGCATCGGGGCCATTTCCATTGAGAACCCTGTGCGCAGAGCCGATGGGCAGGTTTTCTCGCTGGAGGAGATCAGGAAGATATCGGGGTATTGCCGGGAGAACGGCATCAAGCTGCACCTGGACGGCGCAAGGCTGCACCTGGCCTCGGCGTACTCTGGGGTGCCCATCCGGGAGTATTCGTCTTATTTTGACACCGTTTATATCTCGCTTTACAAGTACTTGGGTAGTAAAGGTGGTGCCATCCTGGCCGGTGATGCCGCGGTGATTGACCAGATGCCGCACCTGATCAAGGTTTTCGGGGGCAACATCTACCAGAACTGGCCATATGCCGCCGTGGCGCTGGACAAGATCGGCAACATTGAAAGCCTGCTCCAGAAATCCCGCGCCAAAGGTGACCAGTTGATGGCCCTGATGAACGCGTCCGGGAACATGAAAATCAGCCCTGTCCAGAATGGCAGCAACGTCTTCAACCTCCAGATCACCTCGCCGGTGAATTATGAGAAGTTCGCGGCCTACCTCAAAGAGAAAGAGCAGATCCAACTCCGGATGCCCGACAGCCAAGGCGTGATCAAGTTCTTTGTGAATGAGACCATCCTGAGGAGAAGCAACGAGGCTATCCTGGCCGTGCTGAAAAAAGCGATTGGTTCGGCCATGGCTTAGGAGGTTTGCGTTTTAGCCTTGTTTTCGGGAAAAAGGGCCTAAACGGCTGGTGGCAAGGCGCACCTTCCGCAGAAAATCTCTTTTGTCCACCAGTCCCTCGGTTTTTTATGATTACCTTCCCTTATATAAACAAAACCTACATGAAACGCTTTTTTACGCTTCTTCTCTGCCTTGGGGCTGTGCTTTCTGCCTCGGCGCAGCAGACCCAAAAACCGCCTTTGCACGGCAAAAACTGGATGGCCATCACGGGTAAGCCCCTGGCGGCGACTGCCGGCTCCATGATTTTCCAGAAGGGCGGAAACGCTGTGGATGCCGCCTGCGCCATGCTGGCCGCCACCTGTACCATGTGGGACGTGCTGAGTTGGGGCGGCGAGACCCAGGCCCTCATCTATAACCCGAAGACGAAGAAAGTCATCGCCATCAATGCCATGGGCGTGGCGCCCACCGGGGCTACGGCGAAGTTCTTCAAAAGCAAAGGCTATAATTTTCCGCCGGAATATGGCCCGTTGGCCGCTACCACTCCCGGCACTCCCGGAGGTCTGTTGTACATGCTGGCCAACTACGGAACCCTGAGCCTGGAACAAGTGCTGGCGCCGGCTATGGAAATGGCAGCTGGTTACCCCATTGAGGCCCAGACCGCCAACAGCTTTGAGCGCGAGAAAGAGCGCCTGAAGCAGTGGCCTTACAGTAAGAAAGTGTTCCTGACGCACCCCGGCGAGAAAAGGGAAGCCCCTGAGGCCGGTGAGATCTTCGTGCAGAAAGACCTGCTGGCTACCCTCACCAAGATGGTGGAAGCCGAGAAAAACGCCCTCAAAAACGGGAAGAGCCGCAAAGACGCCATCATGGCCGCCTATGACCGTTTCTACACCGGTGATATTGCTAAGGAGTTTGTGCGGGGCTGTCAGGAGCAAGGCGGTCTGATCACCATGCAGGACCTGGCTAAATGGAAACCGCTGGAGGAAGAACCGCTCTCCGTCAACTACAAAGGCATTGACGTGTATAAACTGCAGCAGTGGACCCAGGGACCCATGCTGTTGCAGGCTCTGAATGTGCTGGAGAACTTCGATCTGAAGGGCATGGGTCACAATAGCGCCAAGTATATCCACACGGTGTACCAGGCCATGAACCTCACCTTCGCCGACCGGGATTTCTACTACGGCGACTCTTACTTCGCGCCGCAGGAACCCATGAAGGGCCTGCTCAGCAAAGAGTACGCGAAACAGCGGGCCTCCCTCATCCAACCCGACCGAAACAATCCCAATATCGGGCCCGGAGATCCTTACCCGTTTGAGGCAAAAGGGGCCAAAAACCCCTATCTGAAGCTTCTGAAGCAGAGGGGCTACGAACTGGATACCACCAAACGGAACTTCGCTCCTACCCATGACATCCGGAACGGCTCTTCCATGTCCGATTACCAGCAAAGGCTGTGGCTAGGCACTACTACCGTAGAGGCCGCCGATAAAGAAGGTTGGGTGGTGTCTATCACGCCGAGCGGTGGCTGGAACCCGGCTTGCATTGCCGGTAATACGGGGGTAGGCATGAGCCAGCGTATGCAAAGCTTCGTGCTGGATGCGGAGTTGAACCCATTCAACGTAGTGGAGCGGGGCAAAAGACCAAGAGTTACCTTAACGCCTTCCATGGCCCTAAAAGACGGCAAACCCTTCCTGTCCTTCGCGGTGCAGGGCGGCGATACCCAGGACCAGAACCTGCTGCAGTTCTTCCTGAACGTAGCGGAATTTGGGATGAGCGTACAGCAGGCCTCAGAGGCAGCTAACTTCAACACAAATCAACTCTGGCTGAGCCTGGGCGGCACTAAAACCGAGGACCGCAAACCCAAACCCGGCCAAATCCTCCTGCATGACAGCACCCCTGAGGCGGTGCGCGAGCAACTGAAGAAGATGGGTTACATCATGAGTTTTGATGACCGGACAAGCGGCCCTATCAATGCCATCTACTTTGACTGGAAGCACGGCAGCTTCTGGGGCGGCTCCAGCAATCATGGCGAAGATTATGGAATAGGTTGGTAAGAAGTTTACCCCTTTCAATGAAGCCTTTTAAAAGGTAAACTTACTTCGGATAAATTTTTCAGCGATGGCCCTGCGGCGCTCTCTTAGTGAAGAGCGCTGCAGGGCCATTTTTTAACATCCTCAATTTTTTGAGAGACTAAAACGCTTGTGAGCCAACTCGAATTCTTCTTTACATATGTGGTAAATAGGGCGGCTTATAACCTGAGTCTATGGCAAGCGAGTTTGTTATAGATTTCTCACCAGAAGATTAGGTTTAGTAACTATCAGCCTTCTGTTGGAGGGTGATTTTCTTCTTGCCCTATAGTGCAATTCTTTTCTATTTTATTTGATAAGGTTAATTTGTGCTTGGTAATAGTATATTTTTCAAGCTGATTTTACTATTTTTGAGAAAAATATAGATTTAATTTATGCAGCAAGATGGTGTTCTAATGCCCAGCACCCCTGCAACTCTATCATAGAAGATATTATATATTATTTAAACTATACTTATTTTAATTTTAAATATAACTTAACTGGTAAATAATAATTCGGCTTAGTATATTTAGCAAACATTGAGAGTTCTTTCTAATTCTCATCAGTAGCATACTCCCCCTTCTATACAATATTTTATTGATTCTATGGCACAATTTTACCGTAGCCTAGCTTTAGCGTGCTTTCTAATTTTGTTTTCCTGTGTTCGGGTATTGGCACAGGACTGTGAAGTCACGATTTCTCCAGTTGGGCCTGGAGCAATATGTCCTGGTAGTAGTCAGGTGGTATTGGAAGCTACCTCAACCAGTGCAGGCGCCACTTTCCAATGGCAAAAAGATGGCGCTGACCTTCCTGGTCAGACAGGTAACAGATTAACGGTCACGGCTGTAGGGGATTACACTGTGCTGGTGAAAGGCACCACGTGCTTTGAGAAAGTCT
Source organism: Rufibacter aurantiacus (assembly GCF_017916345.1). Lineage (NCBI taxonomy): Bacteria > Pseudomonadati > Bacteroidota > Cytophagia > Cytophagales > Hymenobacteraceae > Rufibacter > Rufibacter aurantiacus. The sequence goes on along the minus strand of NZ_JAFMSV010000004.1, from coordinate 248,040 downwards.
CTGTTCCTTTCAAGGTCGTGACCAGCGGCAATCCTACCCCCGACTTCACCTTCACCGATAATGTCTGCTCCGGTTCTAACGTAAGATTCACGGCCTCTCCTACAGGCCCGGGATATAAATATGAATGGGACTTTGGGGACCCTTCTTCCGGAACCGGAAATACGGGTAATCAACAGGAGGTCAACCATACCTTTGTCTCCAATGGTACTGGCATTGTGAAGTATCAGATTAAGCTCAAAGTGACCAATGAGGGCGGTTGTACCAGCGAAATCACCAAAGAGCTTACCGTAAACCAGCGGGCAGATCCGTCCCTGGAGGATGTGCTGGCCACCCAAAATTTTACCATTCCATTTACCAATTGCGCCACTGAAGCTTCTACTTACCTCCTGAAAGTCCGGAACACTTCTACTACCAAGGCTACCAACAGGGCTTACACCATTGATTGGGGGGATGGCCAAATACAGAACTTCCCTGCCTCCTTTGAAGAGGCAGAGCATACCTATACTACCCAAGGGGAGTTTAACCTGAAATTTGTGATTGCCGGACCCAATTGTACCTCAACCAGAAACATAAAGGTATTCAACGGGAGTAACCCAAGTCTTACCTTGGGTAGCCCGGGCAACACGGTAGGTTGTGCCCCAATTTCCTATACATTTCCTGTTACTGGAGTGGCTAATAATAGCCCCTCTACCATCTATACGTTCTCATTTGATGATGGAAGCCCAGCCCAATCATTTACGCAGGCAAATGTACCCACCAGTATTACCCATACTTTCAAAAAAAGCTCCTGTAACAACAACTCCACAGACTCCTTTGTTCTAACTGCCACTGCCAGTAATCCATGTGGAACGACTACTGTTTCTGTTAGCTCTATTTTTATTTCGGCTACTCCCAAAGCACGGTTTCATGTAGAGCCGAAGAGCCCCACTGGTTGTATCAACACACCCTATACCCTTAAGAATACTTCAGATCCGGGAGCAAACAGGCTTGGGGTTGGCAAGTGTGACAATAATGCCAGCTATCAGTGGTCTATAAGTCCAGCAACCGGATGGAATCTTACCACCGGCACCTTAACATCTCAAAGCCCTGTTATTAACTTTACCTCTAAAGGTGATTACAGCATCAAACTTAGTGTAAAAAACAGCTGTAACACCCATGATACAACCCTGGTCTTTTCAATCATTGACCCGCCCACTGCTGATTTTACCACCATCCTAAATCCTGCAAACGGGTGTACGAACTTGGAGGTGGCTACTGCGAACCAGTCTGTAGGCGAACAGCTGACTTACCTTTGGTCTGTTTCTCCCAATACTGGTTATACTATTACGTCTGGGTCCCTCACCAGCAAAGATCCGGTCTTTAACTTTTCCACTGCCGGAGTCTATACGCTTAAGTTAGAAACCACAAACCCCTGCGGAGTAAGTAGGGATAGCACCCAGATAAAGGTGAACTCCCAACCAACTGTCACCTTGCCGGCGCCACGGGAACTCTGCGAGCCACAGGCCATTCCGTTCACCACTGCAAATGCGCTCCATACGCCGGTCTACGAAGCCAACTTCGGTACCATCTCCGCCTATAAATGGGCTGTGAGTGGACCCAGCGGTGCTCCGTTTGTGGCGGGTTCCTCTGAAACGTCGCAGTACCCCACCATTGATTTCCCAAATCCTGGTACCTACACGGTTACTGTCACGGCTACAAATGAGTGCGGGGCCTCGGCGGCAGCTTCACAAGAGATTACCATCAGGGAGTTGCCGGTGGCTCCAACGGTGGCAAATATGACTATCTGCCAGGGAGAGACGGTCACCCTGACCGCTACCGGAGGTGCGGCAGGTACCACTTACCGGTGGTATGAGGTGGCTTCTGGAGGTAGCCCGGTGTTTTCAGGTGATGCTTTCACGCCAAGTCCAGACCTAACGGCCACTACTACTTATTATGTAGAGGCGGTTAGTGGGTTCAATTGCGTGAGTGCCACCAGGACTGCCGTAACGGTTACGGTGCTTCAGGGTGTTACCAATAATACCATAACCGCTCAATCAGGCACTACAATTTGCGAAGGGGTATTACCAGGAACCATCATTGGGTCTCAGCCATCCGGAGGAGATGGAGCACCTTATCAATATAAGTGGCAGATCAGTACGGATGGGGTGACATTCACAGATGCGCCGGGTGTAAATACCGAAAGAGATTACACTCCAGGGCTGATTTCTAGGAATACCTGGTTCAGAAGGACTATTTCCTCTCAGAGGTGCCAGGTGCATGAAAGCAATGTGGTGGCATTTACCTTTAGCCCCACGCCGGCCGCACCTGTACTTACTTTGAATGATGTAGCCATCTGCGAGGGACAACAGGCTAATATCTCAGTGAATCCATTGGCAGGATTCACTTACAGATGGTATACCGCCAATACCGGCGGTACTTTGGTGACGACGGGTGAAAAGTACACTACCCCCGTTCTGGTCCGTGACACGGTGTTTTATGTGGAGGCCATTAACGAGAACAATTGCGTTAGCACCTCCCGGGCGGAAGTACGGGTGAGGGTAGCGCCGGCCATTGCGGATAACACTATCACCGGAGGTCAGGAAATCTGTACCGGGCAGACCCCTGCCATTTTAACGGGTTCCCAGCCAACCGGGGGTAATAACTCCTTTACTTATGTATGGGAGAGCAGTACAACTTCCGGCACCTCGGGGTTTGCGCCCATTGCCAATGCTAACGCAAAAGACTATTCGCCTTCTGCCCTTACCACTACCACCTGGTTCCGGCGGGTAGTAAACTCCGCGGGTTGCGTTACCACAAGCGCCGCAGTAGAAGTGACGGTGCGGCCTGATATCACCGATAACACAGTAGCATCGGGGCAAACCATTTGTGCCGGAGGCATTCCAGCGGCCTTTACGGGATCTCAGCCGGTGGGCGGGAACAACACCTATACTTATCAATGGGAAAGCAGCGAGACTTCTGCTACCAGCGGGTTTTCTCTAATTACAGGAGCAACGGGGAAAGACTTTGCGCCTACTGCAGCGGTTACCCAGAATACCTGGTTCCGGCGGGTAGTAGAGTCGGGTACGTGCCAGAGAAATGAGAGTGCCGCCGTTTTGGTGGAAGTGCAACAGCCTATCGCCGGAAATTCTGTTTCAGCGGACCAAACCATCTGCTCTGGTGAATCTATCCAAAAGCTAGTCGGCTCAGACCCTACCGGAGGCAGCGGAACCTATACCTATGTCTGGGAACAAAGCACTACTTCGGCCACTGCCGGGTTCAGTCCGGTGGCCAACGCCAATGGACGTGATCTGGAGCCTACAACCCTAAGCGCTACGACCTGGTTCCGGCGGGTGGTGACGGGAGGCGCTTGTGAGCCAAGTATAAGCAATGTGGTGCAGGTAACGGTAAGCCCTCCCTTGTCCAATAACGTCATTATCAATGCTCAGCCACAGGCCATTTGTACTGGTTCTACCCCAAGCCCACTCCAGGGCGCGCAACCTTCCGGGGGTGATAACAACTTTACTTTCCAGTGGGAGCAAAGCACCGACGGTACAACGTACACAGACATTGCCGGAGCCACAGATATAAGCTATGCGCCAGGCGCACTCACCCAGACCACCTGGTTCAGACGGAAGGTCCTCTCCCGAACCTGTACCTCTACGAGTCCGGAGGTGAAGGTAGAAGTGCAGCAGCCTATCGCGGATAACACCATTACCGGGGAGCAAACCATTTGTGCAGGCTCGGCCTCCCAGACCCTAACCGGTTCTCAGCCAACCGGCGGTTCCGGAGCATACAAATACCAGTGGGAGGCCAGTACTGACGGTGCCACCTTTACGGCTGTGGCTGGCGCAACCCAAGCGGAGTATACGCCAACCGGGCTGAATGAAACCACTTGGTTCAGAAGGAGAGTGGAAGGCGGTGCGTGTGACGCCAGCGTGAGCAACATGGTGAAAGTGACGGTGACCGTGCCGGTAACGAACAACACCATCAGCGCGGCCCAAAGAATATGCAGTGAAACGGCGCCGCAAAAATTAACTGGCTCTGTGCCTACCAGTGGTCCGGGTGCTGTGTTCACCTATGTTTGGGAAAGTAGTACCACCTCTGCTATTGCTACAGACTTTATGCCTATTGCCGGAGCAACAGAGATGGACTATGCGCCGGGCGCGCTTACCCAGACTACGTGGTTCAGGAGAGTGGTTTCTACGGGAGGCTGTACCAGTACCTCGGCAGCGGTGCAGATCACGGTAGAGCCCTTGCCACCTGCTCCTACGGTGGCAAACCAGGTGATTTGCGAAAATAACACGGCAACCTTGGTGGTGACTGGTGCGGGAACCGACACCTATCAATGGTTTGCCGAAGCCACAGGAGGAACAGCTTTAGGGCAGGGTACCTCTTTCACTACGCCGGTGCTTACCGCTTCTACTACCTATTATGTGCAGGTGACCAATGCACTGGGCTGCGCCAGCCCTCGGGCAGCGGTTCAGGTGACGGTGAACCAGAACATCGGTAACAACATAGTTTCTTCTGACCAGGCGCTTTGCGTAGGTTCGTCGCCAAGCCTTTTAACTGGTACGGTGCCAACAGGCGGGGATGGTGTGTATACCTATCTATGGGAAAGCAGCACGGTTGGGCCTGATGCCGGATTTGCTCCGGCGCCCGGAAACAACACTGGTGATACCTATCTGCCTACCAATATCACTAAACCTACCTGGTTCAGGAGAAGGGTAACCGCCGGTCCTTGTCTGCCTAGCGTAAGTGCCCCCGTAAGAATCTCCATCAGCCCGGTGATCACGAACAACCGGATTACATTCCCGCAGTCTACCTGCTCTGGCACGCCGCCGGCGCCGCTTACCGGTACGCAGCCGCAAGGAGGTGATGGCACCTATACCTATCTCTGGGAAAGCAGTACCACTGGTTCTACCGGAGGTTTTACTCCTGCTGCCGGTAATAATGCGGAGAGCATCTACCAACCCGAGAGCCTCACCCAGACAACCTGGTTCAGACGCACTGTGTTTTCCGGCGGATGCTCGCTTACCTCAGCAGTGGTGCAGATAACAGTGGTGCCTATTATCAGTGGCAACACCATCACCGCTGACCAAACCATCTGCCGCGGAGATGCCGTGCAGCCGCTTACGGGCTCTACGCCAACCGGCGGAAATGGCACCTATGTCTACCAATGGGAAATCAGTACGGACGGGGTTGTTTTCGCGGCGGCGCCCGGTGACAATAAAAAAGCCAGCTACTCTCCAGGGGCTGTGAGAACCACCACCTGGTTCCGGCGTACGGTGACTTCTTTCCCTTGTCTGGAAAGCAAGAGCGCGCCTGTCAAAATAACGGTGATCACGCCTATCACAAACAATGTCATCCAGACAGAACAGGAGATTTGCGCCCAAATGACCCCAGCCCTGCTGCAAGGGTCAACCCCTGCCGGCGGCGGTCCGGATATGACCTACCAATGGGAAGTCAGCACCGATGGTCCAACGAGCGGCTTCACTCCTGCACCTGGCACCAATAACGGAGCTGATTATCAGCCTGGAGCACTGACCAAAACCTCCTGGTTCAGAAGGGTGGCAGTTTCTTTGCCTTGCCAAAACCAATCCAGCAATGTGGTGCGCATTAAAGTGAACCCGCTGCCTGCTGAGCCTGCGTTGGTGACGGTTAACCCAAAAGTGTGCCCTGGCGAGAGAATCAACGTCACGGTAACCAATCCTGGGTTTGGGGTAGAGTGGTATGATCAGCCGCAGGGCGGCACGCTGCTGTACACCGATGTTACCTACGCTACGCCGCCTCTCACGGCAACCACTACTTATTATGTGCAGGCCGTTTCAGCGGATGGGTGCCCCAGCAGTAAACGCACCGAAGTGAAGGTGGAGGTGGTAACGCCGTTGGCGGATGCCGGACCTGACGTTTCTATTATCACTGGGCGGTCTGCTACGCTGGTAGCCTCGGGTGGGGTGAGTTATGAATGGTCACCAGCTACGGGCTTGTCCTCGGTGAACACTGCCACTACTACAGCGACACCCAAAGAAACCACTACCTACACAGTAACCGTCAAAACGGCGGAAGGGTGCTATGCAAAAGATGAGGTAACAGTGACAGTGCTGCCAGAAATCTTCATCCCCAATGTGCTCACTTTGAACAGAGACGGTGTGAACGATGATTGGGAAATTCAGAACATTGAGAAGTACCCTAACTGCACCGTGGAGGTCTACAACCGCTGGGGGATCAAGCTCTTCTCCTCTAAAGGCTACCAAACCCGTTGGGACGGCACATACCAGGGTAAACCGCTGCCAGTGGCGGCCTACTACTATATTATTAAGTTGAGCGAGGACGAAGAGCCTATCTCAGGAAGTATCACCATCATCAATTAAGGCCATGAAAGGAAGAAGAATTGTTATTGTTGTGAGCCTGGCATTGGTTTGTTTGGCGTCCTTCCGCGCAGCGGGGCAGCAGATGCCCCAGTTCAGCCAGTACATGACCAACGGGTTAGTAATTAATCCGGCGGTGGCGGGCATAGAGAATTATATGGATATCCGGTCTTCTTTCAGGAAGCAGTGGATAGGAATAGAAGGATCCCCCACCACGGTATACACCAGCATGCACGCGTCCATAGGCAAAAGCGACCGGAACGCCCAAGGCCGTGGAAAATTCAGGAACAGGGCCCACGGAATGAAGAGCAGGGTGGATCGTAATAACCGTTTCCGGCGCGTGAACCCGCATCATGGCATTGGGGCCATTGTGCAGGTAGACCAGGCCGGGCTCCTCAGAACAAGTTCCGTTAACCTGGTATACGCCTTCCATGTGCCGCTTACCAGCACCTTGAACCTCTCGTCGGGCATTTCTGCCGGCGTGGTGAGAAACAGTTTCAACACCAGCAAGGCAAGAGCCATTAACGGATCAGATGCCGCCTTGCTGGGAGACCAGGTGAACATGTTCAAGACGGACCTGAGCGTGGGTACCTGGCTTTATACCCGTTATGCTTTTCTGGGGATCTCCGCGGCGCACCTCATCAACAGCGGCAGCGACTTCAGGACACCCCAGGATTACTCCATTTCCGGGAGGTTGGTGCCTCATTATTTTGTGACGGGCGGCTACCGTTTCCATGTCCAGGACCTCACCTTTACACCTTCTGTGTTGTACAAAAAAGCCAGCACCGGACCTGAGGCCATTGACCTGAACATGAAAGCGATGTACGATGAACGGATATGGGTGGGAGCCTCTTATCGGAACAAAGATGCCGTGGCCTTTCTCTTCGGCCTGAACGTGAACCACGTGCTGGACTTTGCCTATTCTTATGACCTCACTACCTCTGGCCAGAGTAAAACCAGTGCCGGCTCCCATGAGGTGATTGTGGGGATTAAGGTAAACAACAAACTGAAAGTGCTGTGTCCACAATGGGTTTGGTAGCTCACCGAATGGTGGTTTGCTCTTAGAACGGCTTTGCTTTCAGGCTGAACGGTGCCTTGTCTTTGGATAGCTATTGGGTCTTATGATTATACAGCAATATGACGCTTTTACGGAATTCTCAACCCATTTCAATGGGTTGAGAATTCCGTAAGTAATTCAAGGTGAGTTTGCTTGTATAGGAGCTTTTTTTATTGCTTTTCTTAAAAACAGACAATAATCAAGTGATGGAAAGGTATTATTATCTTGATGCTTGTTCTGTTTTTAAGAATGATAGAAGTCTTGGCGAATAAATAAAAACGTGTGCTGCGGTCATTGTTCAGGCCGCTTTAAGATAGCCCACCCACTTTCTTTGAGTCTCTTCAAAGAAGGTGGGTGGGCTGCTGTTTTAAGGTGCTTTCAGGGAAAACAGGCTCAAAATGCATTTAAAATTGACCTGTTGCACTGAACGCCAGCAACTGAAATCCTCAGGCAGGGTTCTTCCTTAAAATTTAAAATCAAGGTCGGCTTCCCACTGTTTTCTGTAAAATTCCTCCTCATATCCTGTAAGTGTCTTGGTTCCAAGTTGATGTCCCCGCCCCGTTTTTTAAAATATTAGAAAAAATGAATATACTTTATCCATGTGTTATTGCATTTTATTTGATAAATTTGTCCGACATAAGAATTAGGATTATAATTATTTAATAAAGGCTAGGAAGTCAAAGGTTATTTTGTATAAGTCAATAGATTTTCTAATTCTAAGGGGCCGTTTAATTGAATTCAGGTAAGTCCATAACATAATATGAATACTATTTATCATAATAAAAATCATGTGCTTGCAATTGGATTAATGCTCCAAAGAGTAGCGAGATGAATTTGGAGGTGTGTGCATGAAAATACGACTACTATTTCTCTTTATCTTTCTAGTATTTTATTCAAAGGGCTTTACGCAATCGGCTCCGGCCTTAAAGTCGTTGCAAGGAGTATCCGTGGCCGGCGGAGCCGGATTTGAAAGCAAGGGCACCAGCAAGGTAGAAAAACGCGTGCTCCGGTCCGGGGCAGCCCCGCAGGAGACCTGGGCCGAGATTGACAGAATCTACGCAGACCTGAAACGCCAACAACCTTCCGCCACCCTTAATGGTGCCGCCTTGTCTGGGACGAAGCTGTGGCCGGGCGTATACCGGATCAAAGGAAATGCCCACCTGCAGAAATCTTTGGAATTGTTGGGAAGCAAATTCCCCAACGGGGTTTTCGTGTTTCAGGTGGAAGGTGACCTGAAGGTAGACCCATCGGTGAAGGTTGACCTGCGGCAAGGAGTAAGGGCTAAGAATGTGTTCTGGCAGGTTTCCGGAAACGTGTTGATGGGTGCCCAGAGTGCTTTCAAAGGCACGGTGGTAAGCGCCGGGAATATTACGGCGGCCAGCGGAGCGGCGGTAGAGGGTAAGCTTTTGAGCAAATCTGGGAGTGTTACGCTTTCCAGCACCAATGTGTCTGAGTTAGGATCTGATAACATCTCGGATTTGGAGGTATCCCATACCGTAAGCCAGGGACCATACGGGGCGGGGACCATCGTGACGTATAACGTCACCCTCAAGAACCTGGGACCGGAAGACGAATCTAATGTAATCCTGAACTTTGAAACCACCTCGGGGCTCTCAATTCTGAGTGCCATTACCTCTACAGGGTCTTTGTTTGACCTCTTGAGGAAAGATTGGGTCATCAGCAAGTTCCCGAGTGGAGCTGTCGCTACCATGACGGTGAAAGCCACCATCATCAAAACCGAGTTCTCTACCACCATTGTAACCGTAACCGGCAACGGCACGGACCCCAATATCAAGAACAACAGCTCTGAGTTGTCAATCTGCGCCACGCCTTCCAGGCCGGGCGCTATTACCGGTAAAACTTCTCTCTGCGTGAACACGCCGGGAAACGTCTACCAAATTGAGCCCTTGGCCGGAACCCGTAAATATACCTGGACTCTGCCGGCTGGCTGGTCCATCACCTCAGGCGCGGAGACGAATGTGATCACCGTGTCGACTGGCGGTGCTGAAGTCAATGGCACCATCTCGGTAAGGGCAGTAAATGCCTGCGGGGACGGGCCCGAGTCAGTCCTGCCGGTTAGTACCGTTTCTTCGCCTCCTCCAATGCCGTCCACCATTTCCGGGCCTTTGGAAGCATGTAGAGGTCAGAAAGAACTTACCTATTCCATCAATCCGGTGGCCAGCGCTGTGTCTTATGCCTGGGAAATTCCGGTGGGCTGGACTATTGTACGGGGGCAAGGTACTGCTTCGGTGACCGTGAATGCCGGCACCTCGGGCGGAAAAGTAAAAGTAACCGCGGAGAATGGTTGCGGGAAAAGCGCCAGCAGCGAAGCCCAGGTAATCATAGCCCCTGCAGCTCCCTCGGCCCCTGGTTCTATTTCCGGCCCTGCCCAGGTCTGTGCCAATACGCAGGAAGTTACCTACCAGGTAGCGGCTGTGCCTTATGCTTCTATCTACACCTGGACGATTCCTGCCGGCTGGAGTATTGTAAGTGGGCAAGGTACCGCCACCGTGGTGGTCAAAGCCGGAACTATGGGTGGCCAGGTGACGGTAAAAGCCCAGAATAGCTGCGGTACAAGCCCGGTTACCTCCTTAGGCGTTTCTATTTTCTCTGATGTGCCCACTTTAGGCGCCATTACCGGCGAAACAGCCGTCTGCTTATCTAACTCTGAGGTCACCTATTCTGTAGAGGAAATCTCAAATGCCGCTACGTACACCTGGTCTGTTCCTGCCGATTGGCGGATTCTGTCTGGGCAAGGTTCCCGCAGGATCAACGTGAAAGTAGGTTCTACCGGCGAAGTGAAGTTAGTGGCCTCCAACCCTTGCGGAGATGGTACCTCTACCGCTCTCAAGGTGACCGTGAGCACCGGACCACCGGTCATGCCAGGCGCCATCTCTGGTTCCATTGCCCCTTGTAACGGACAGGAAGCGCTTACCTATTCCGTAGCGAATGCAGCTGACGTGACGGCCTATACCTGGACCGTGCCCCAAGGCTGGACGATTGTTTCGGGTCAGGGTACTTCATCCATCGTCGTGAAAGCGGGGGCAACTGCTGGCAACATTTCTGTATCCGGTACTAATGGTTGCGGTACCGGTCCGGCAAGAACCTTACAGGTAACGCCTGCCACTACCATCCCAACTGCGCCAGCCTCTATTGCCGGAGAAACTGCCCCTTGTATTGGTGGGCAACAGACTTATACGGTGCCTAATGCGGTAGTGGGCCTTACTTATTCCTGGGCACTGCCTGCTGGTTGGAGCATCGTTTCCGGACAGGGTACCTCTACAGTGGTGGTAAAAGCAGGAAACACTGCCGGCCAGGTGAGAGTGACCGCCAGCAACAGCTGTGGGCTAAGCGCCTCTACGGATCTTGCGGTAACTCCTTCGGCTGGGGTGCCAGCTTTAACTGCTAATATCCAAGGGGAAGGTGCGGTTTGCGCCAACACCAATGAACTTACTTACTCTATCTCCTCTACCAACGCCGCTTCTTCTTTCCAGTGGCAGGTACCGGCGGGTTGGACCATCCTCAGTGGTCAGGGAACAGGTGAGATCAAGGTAAAAGCAGGAACTAGCGGTGGAACCATCCAGGTGTCGGCTAAAAACGGTTGTGGGCAGAGCGTTACCCGTTCTTTGGCTGTCTCCATTTCTTCTGCCGTTCCGGTGACTCCTGGCAACATTGCCGGGCAAGCCAATCTCTGCGCCAACATGGGAGAGCTTACCTATACCGTTCCGGTGGTAACGGGAGCTACTACTTACACTTGGTCTGTGCCAGCCACCTGGACCATTGTTCGGGGGCAGGGCACTACTTCTTTGGTGGTGCGGGTAGGTACCGCGGCCGGGCAAGTGCAGGTAACTGCCGGCAATGCCTGCGGAACCAGCGGTGCCGCGGCGTTAAACGTGAATATGTCAACTGCAGCGCCTGCTGCCATAGGACCCATCACCGGCGATAAAGCTTTCTGTGTTTCTACGGCAACGCGCACGTACACCATCGCGGAGAACGAAGGCGCGAGAACCTTTACCTGGTCAGTTCCATCGGGGTGGGTGATCTTGTCTGGGCAGGGTACCAGATCCCTGAGCGTGAGACCTGGCACGACGGGCGGATACGTGAAAGTAGTGGCCGCTAATTACTGTGGAACCACCTCTGACTCTACGAACATCACCGTTTCTCAACCACTCACTGCCTCCCCTAAAGCTATTACAGGTCCTCAAACAGCTTGTTCCACCAATGATCCTCTGACGTACTCCGTGGAAGCTTTGGCTGGGGCCACGCAATACACCTGGACGGTTCCTGCCGGCTGGCAAATAGTAAGCGGCCAAAACACCAGAGTTATCCAGGTAAAAGCCGGCGCCGGCGCTGGGACCATCTCTTTGGTAGCTTCAAATGCTTGCGGGGCCAGTGCCGCGGTGCAGTTAGCCGTTTCTGCGCAGAGCACACCGGTGCTGCCGGCGGGTATCATAGGCGAGACCCAGCCTTGCGGCGGAGGTACCCAGCAAACCTACACGGTTAGAAATCCTGTGGCTGGCATGACTTACACCTGGACGGTGCCTGCGGAATGGCAGATTGTGTCTGGCCAGGGCACCAGTAGCCTGGTAGTGAAAGTGGGCAATACCGCCGGGGCAGTTACTGTGAAAGCATCCAACAATTGCGGCACCAGTACGGCCCAGATGTTGGTGGTTGCTCCATCAACGTTCACGCCTGCCACTGATCCAATCCAGGGAACTACCGGTGTTTGCTTTGACGCTACCCAGACCTATTCAGTGACGGCTGCCACCGGGGCAACCGATTACCAATGGCAGGTACCTACTGGCTGGACCATTGTGAGCGGGCAGGGTACAAGAGAAATCCAGGTGAAAGCCGGAACTGGTGCCGGTGAAATCTCAGTAAACACGCAGTACACCTGCGGTGCCTCCACCAGACGCGTATTGGCGGTGGCCGCTGGCGTGAACAACCTGACGGCACCGGCTGCCATCACGGGTAACAAAGCCATTTGTGCTAACCAGAACCAGATTACCTATTCTATTCAACCGGTAACCGGGGCTACTTCTTACGAGTGGAAAGTGCCTGTGGGCTGGGCCATTATTGCCGGCCAGGGAACAACTTCCATCACGGTGCAGACCGGCACTACCGGTGGGCAGGTAAGCGTAGTGGCCAAAAACGTGTGTAACACCAGCGCCGCTACCAGTCTTGCCGTAAGCGTTTCCAGCAACGTGGCCTTTAACCTAGGTGCCATCATGGGGCAGCCGGTAACTTGTGCTACCATCCGGGTAACGTACAGCGTAACCCCTGATGCCACGGTGAACACATACACTTGGACGGTGCCCGCTGGCTGGACCATTGAAGCTGGACAGGGAACTAACTCCATCACGGTAATCCCAGGTGCATCAGGCGGGGCTATGAGTGTGTCGGGTGTGAATGGCTGCGGAGTGAAATCAAATCCGAGTGCTTTGCAGGTGCAGGTACAGAAGGACCTGCCGCTCCGGCCAAATGCCATCCAGGCAGCGGCTTCGGCGCTTGCGCCATGCGTGAATCAAACCGGGCTGATTTTCAAAATTGAAGCTGTAAACGGCGCAACGTCTTATGAGTGGACGGTGCCTGCCGGCTGGAAAATAGAATCTGGCCAGGGAACTACCACCCTAACGGTGACGGCCGGAAGCCAGGCAGGCCAAATCAGCGTCATTGCCAAGAACGCCTGTGGGCAGAGTGAAGCCCGGGCAGTGGCCGTAGTGCCAAGCACGGGGTCACCGGTGATCAATGGGGAGATTGCAGGAAACGCGAATGTCTGCGCCAACGCGGCAGCGCTAACCTATAGCATCTCTGGTTCCGGTATCAGCCAATACCAATGGACAGTGCCTGCGGGTTGGACCCTGGTGTCTGGTCAGAATTCCAGCTCTATCAGCGTGATTCCGTCCTCCACGGGAGGCACCATTCGGGTGAAAGCCTTGAACGGCTGCGGTGTGGCGGTAGAGAAAAGCCTGACGGTAACCTCAAGTGCAGCCGGAACCTTGAAACCAGGCGTGATCAATGGCCCAATCGCTTTCTGCGCCTCCCCTGAGCAGCGGGTGTACCAGGTAACAACGGTGACTGGCGCGGTTTCTTACGAGTGGAGTGTGCCGGCCGGCTGGCAGATCATCAGCGGGCAGGGAACCACCAGCATCACCGTTACTGCCCAGCCAGGTGCTGGGGTAGTGAGCGCGAAAGCGGTGAATGGTTGCGGCGCCACCGCCGAGGCTAGTTTGTCAGTGACCGTGGCAACTGGTTTGGGTGTGGCACCGGTGATCATTGATGAGAGCTCGCCTTGTGTGGGCAACCAGTTCTCCGTGCCGGCTGCTGCAGGCGTGTCTTACAAGTGGAGCATTGTTTCAGATATCCCGGGCTGGTCCATCACCTCTGGGCAGGGTTCTAACCGGGTAACCGTGCAAGGACCTGCCAATGCACCAGTGGCCTCGGCGAGGATCTCCGTGGAAGCCCACAACGGTACCTGTTCCAACACTTCTGCTAGCCTTGACATCATGCCTAAATACCTGGCCCCGGAACTGCACGTGCCTAACGTTTTCTCGCCTAACAATGACGGGAAGAATGATACCTGGGAAGTGGCCAACCTGCTGGAGTACCCAGAGAACGAGTTGGTGATTCTGAACCGCTGGGGCAGTGAGGTGTACCGCATGAAGAAATACCGCAACAACTGGAACGGCGGCGGCTTAGCCGAAGGAACTTACTATTACGTGCTGCGGGTACGCCTCTGCGAAGGCCAGGAAGTAACCCGCAAAGGCTATATAACCATCATGCGCTAAGAAGGAGATGAGGAGAATGAAAAAAGCGTTTATTTTGGTGCTGGTATGGGTGGCCTTTGTAGGAATGCCGCGCCTGAGTTTTGCCCAACAAGACCCGCAGTTCACGCAGTACATGTTCAATGGGTTGTTGTTGAATCCGGCGTATGCCGGGAGTAAAGGTTTCACCAGTCTCAGCGGATCGCATAGAAGCCAGTGGACTGGTCTGGAGGGCGCACCTATCAGCCAGACGCTGAGCGTAGACGGGAACCTGAACCGAAAACTGGCCGGGGGCTTCATCATCACCAATGACCGGTTGGGCGCCCAGCGCTTCACGGAGGTGTCGTTCAACTCGGCGGTCCGGATTTCCTTGAACGCGAATACCAGATTGGCCGTGGGCCTTTCTTTAGGCATGACCCAGCAGACCCTGGACGGCACCAAGCTGGACCCTGCTGAGCGGGACGATATGGCCATCCCGATGGGGATAGAGCGGGCGGTGAAACCTAATGCCCGGGCGGGGGCTTACCTGTACAGCAACCGGTTTTACACCGGCCTCTCGGTAGGGAACGTGGTCTTTTTCCAGGATGGTTTGCCCACAGACCCCAAGCCGCACGTGTTCCTGACCTCGGGCGGGGTGTTTGATTTGGGCCGCAAGATGAAGTTCAGACCCAGCATGCTGCTGAAAGAGGATTTCAACGGACCGGCGGCGCTGGACCTGAACACGTTCCTGTTGTTCAATGAGCAGATCTGGCTGGGTACCTCCTTTAGAACCACGCTGAACATCTTCAACAACCGGGAGTTCGCCTCGGCTACCCGCCTGGGCAACGCGCTAGCTGTTTTGCTGGAGCTGCACCCCTCCCCACTTATGCGGATTGGTTATTCCTATGACTTCTCGCTTACGCAGCTGCGCAACTATTCCAGCCATGAGATTTCTTTAGGTTTTAATTTTTTGAAGAAGAAGTATGGCCGGATGTTAACTCCGCGTTATTTTTGATTTGTCTCATGTAGTGACATGGAATTTCTGATTTCAGGCCGATTTTTGGAAAACAGCCTGAAATCTAAATCATTTACCCACCAACTGGTGCAAAACTGGAATTGTGAAGATCTTTTACCTCTTACTGCTGCTTTGCCTTACCCATTGCTTAAGTCCTTCCCTTACCCAGGCCCAGGCAAACCAGAGCAGGGCAGACAAGCATTTCAATAACTTTGATTACGCCCTGGCGCTGGAAGAGTACCAGAAGCTTCTGGAAAAGGAGCAGCCCACCCTTCACCTCACCGAGCGCATTGCCCACTGTTATCGACTCATCAATCAGCCCGGCGCCGCCGAGTTCTGGTACCGGCAGGCCCTGGGTTTTCCAGGCTCAGCGCCTATTAACCTTTTCTACTACGCCAATGCCTGCCGCCAGAACGGGGAGTACACTATTGCCAAAAAGAACTACCTGCGGTTTGCCGAGCTGGACCAGAGCCGACGTGAAGAGGCTTTGCAGTTAGCCAAGGCTTGTGACCTGGCCATGAGTTGGATAAACCGTCCGCTGGGCATTGACGTGATCCCAGACAGCACCCTCAACACCACCTTCGCCGATTTCAGCCCTGTTTTTTACCGTGAGGGCCTGGTGTTCTCCTCTGACCGGGGGCGCAACAACGGGTCTGACCAGAAGTACGGCTGGACCGGCACGCCCTACCTGCAACTTTACTACGCTGAGCGGAAAGGCCCAGCCAGTTGGGGTGACATCAAGCCCATGGAGAAGGCCATCAACACCCAGTTCCACAACGCCATCGCCACGTTCTCGCCAGATTTCAACGAGGTGTTCTTTACCCGTACCAAGCGCGTGAAAAACCGCGTACTGCCGGAGGAACTGCGCACTGAGAGCAACTGGCAGCGCTACTCTAAAAGCGAGGAGTTCATTAACCGGTTGGAGATTTACAGCGCCACCTTCTCCAAAGGGAAGTGGCAGGACGTGAAAGCTTTCCCCTTCAACCAGGGCGAGAACTATTCGGTGGGCCACCCTGCCCTCTCACCCGATGGCCAGATTCTGTACTTTGTCTCTGACATGCCAGGCGGCCACGGCCAAACCGATATCTATTTCAGTGAGCGCCAGAAAGACGGCTCCTGGTCTACGCCCGTCAATGCCGGACCCACCATCAACACCTCGGGTAAAGAGGTTTTCCCGGTGGTGCACCCAGACGGAACCCTCTACTTCTCCTCAGATGGGCACATAGGCATGGGCGGTCTGGACCTGTTCTCTGCCGAGGGGAGCCGCACCACCTGGGGACCCGTGGAGAACCTGTACTATCCATTCAACTCGCCGCGCGATGATTTCGGGCTGATTTATGAAAAAGACGGCAAAAGCGGCTACCTGTCCTCTAACCGCGAAGGCGATGCCGGCTCAGACAACATCTACCGGTTCAAACCCACCGAAATCCCCTGCCAGTTGGCAGGCGTGACCTACGCCCGGGTGCCCAACCGTAACGGACGCGCCCGCCAGGTACCCGTGGGCGGCGTGAAATTGGAAGTCACTGTGAACGGGAACACCTCCAGCCCGATGGAGTTTGAGTCTGATGAGAATGGCCGCTTCCTGTTTGCCGTGAACGCCAACCAGACCTACACCATCAGGGGCAGCAAGAAAGGCTATCTCACCCGCACGTTCCACGTGATGCCAGATTGCCGCAAAGTCACCGATACCGTGCAGATTGAGATGGTGCTGGACCGCGACACGCCCAACCGTCCTATTGTGCTGGAAAACATCTACTATGACCTTGACAAGCACAATCTTCGGCCCGAGGCCATTGCGGAGCTAGACAAAGTAGTAGGCATGCTGCGCGATAACCCTACCATTAGAATTGAGCTGAGCTCCCACACAGACAGCCGCGAGTCAAACAAATACAACCTCATGCTCTCGCAGCTACGCGCCAACACCGCCGTGAAATACATCATCTCTCAAGGCATTGACCCCAAACGGGTGGTAGACAAAGGCTACGGCGAAACCAAACTGCTCAACCGCTGCAAAGACGGCGTCTCCTGCTCAGAGGAAGAACACCAGCTCAACCGTCGCACTGAGTTCAAGATCATTAAGTAAGAAACTGTCTGGTTTTTCAGGCAGGGGTTTCTCAATAAATAGGGAAAGTATGCCTGAGCCTTTTTGAGCTTGTTTTAAGATAAACGCCTGTAAAATAGAAAAGCTTTTCCTGACGCCATGTGCAGGCTGGATTAGTGAAAGAGAACCTGGTCCTTAGGAGGTTGTGACTAGTTTGAGAAGACTTCCGCAGATTTACTTAAGCTAAAGGCAACTGTGTTTTGGGCCTTGTTTTCTGAAATTGGCAGAGGAACGGAATCTCTTTTTAACTAAAAGGACAAACAAAAAGGCCCGACTTCTGCCGGGCCTTTTTGTTTGTCCTTTTAGGGATGCTATTAATGAGCGATCACCACCTTTTTGCTGCTGCTGGCACCAGCAGTGCGGTATTGCAACAAGTACATGCCGTCAGGAAGGTCTTTCACTGAGATGTTTTTCTTAAACTCTCCAGGGAGGGCAGTGCTGGATGAGCGGTAAATTATTTGACCTTTCAAATCGGTTAAAATCAAGGTAACTTCTTCTTTCTTCACCAAGGTCACTGTTACGGTCAGCTCATCCTGAACCGGTGAAGGATACGCCTTCAAGGAAGCTGCCTGTAAGTCATCTGTTACGCCTAAACAGTTCCCAACCATAATGGTTTGGGTAGCCGAGGCCATACAGCCTTGCGCATTAGTATAGGTGTAAGTGATTGTGTGGGTTCCTTGTCCGGCTTCTGCGGCATTGAATTGGTTGTTGCTAACGCCTGGGCCACTGTAAGTTCCGCCAGCCGGGGAGCCGCCTGTCAAGGCAAACATACTTCTGTCTTTACAGATATTGGCAAAAGGCGTTAAACTAACAGTGGTAACAGGTAGTACGGTTACTGAAGTTGGATTGGAGATAGCGGAACAATTGTTTTCGTTAGTAACAGTCACAATATAAGAACCAGCGGTGTTTACGGTGATAGAGGGTGTGGTTTCACCAGTGCTCCAGAGGTAAGTATGCGCTGGTGAGGATGTTAGTGTGACACTGCCTCCTGGACAAAGGTCTGTAGATCCGCTAGCCTGAATGACAGGGCTGGGAAGTGGGTTCACCGTAACAGTCACTTGGGCAGTTTGGGTGCAGCCCTTGGCGTTAGTAGCAGTAACAGTGTAGGTAGTGGTTGCGGTAGGGCTTGCAACAGGCGTAGCACTGTTAGGATTGTCCAGGCCTAAGGCTGGTGCCCACAGGTAACTGGTACCTCCGGTGGCCGTTAGCCTAGACGATCCTCCTGCGCAGATAGAAGCAATAGAGGCAGTAGCAGTAACTACCGGCAAAGGATTGACAGTTACTTTTACTTGGTCTGTCTTAGCGCAGGTACCGTTAGGATTAGTGATCGTCACAGTGTAATTGGTAGTAACCGCAGGATTTGCTATTGGATTGGCAATAGTAGGATTACTTAGGCCAGTTGCTGGGCTCCAGCTATAGGTTAATCCACCGGAAGCTTGCAACTGGGCAGCTCCCCCAGCGCAGATGGCCACATCAGGTCCAGCGTAGGCAGCAGGGTTCACAGTTACTTTCACTACATCGGTAGAAGTACAGCCATTAGAGGTTACCGTTAAGGTATATTCTACTGTAATCGGCTCTGTGTTATCTCCCGGATAATTCAGGGTTGGATTAGCTATGTTTGTTCTGGACAGACCAATAGCAGGCGACCAGGAATAGGTATTGCCTGAAACGCTAGGAGTTCCTAATACCGTTGCTTGGCGGGAGCAAACCACTTTATCTAATCCTGCATTTGCTACCGGAATAGGGTTTACTTTCACAGTCACGGTCTTAGAAGTCACACAACCGGCTGCGGAAGTACCAGTAACGGTATAGATAGTAGTAGCCGTAGGTGATGCAATTGGGTTAGCAATAGTTGGGTCACTAAGTCCAGTAGCCGGGCTCCAGGAGTATGTGGTCGCTCCGGTAGCCTGTAACTGTACAGAAGATCCTAAGCAAATAGCAGGGGATGTAGGGGTTACTGTAAGTACTGGCAGTGGGCTAACCGTTACCAAGACTTGATCTGTGCGTGTACAACCATTTTCGCCCGTTACTGTTACCGTGTAAGTGGTGGTAGCAGTAGGTGTAGCAATAGGGTTAGCAATAGATGCGTCATTCAAGGTGGCGCTTGGAGACCAACTATATTTTACTCCGCCTGTCGCTTCTAATTGCACAGATTGCCCATAGCAGATGATTCTGTCAGGTCCGGCATTAGCCAAGGCAGGACGCACTACTACCTCAGCACTAGCTGTTGAGATGCAGCCATTAACGTTTGCTGTAACTGTATAAATACCAGATGCCTCTACTTCAGCCCCTTTTCTGGTGATAGTCCGGCCAGTTGCGGTAAAGCCATTTGGGCCTGTCCAGGTGTAAGTAGCATTGGAAATACTACTGGCGCTGATAGTTAAAGTACCGCCAGCACAAACCCCAGTGTTGGATGTGATAGAGGGAGTTGGAGGTAAGGGATAGATGGTGAGATTCTGTCCGTTGTTCTCTGTGATCATGCCTAAGGTGGGTTTTGACGCAACAACCCGAATGCGATAAGCAGTTCCGGCAACCTGATTTGTAGGAAGGGTTACCTGAATAGTGCCCGACCCAGTACCAGGCGCGGAGCCAAGAACTCTTGCACTGCTGAAGCTACCTGTATTGCTTGAAAGTTGAACGGTGAAAATGTTATCCGCTGGAAACACCACCTTGGTAGAATATGAGACTTGAAGCGTGGTTCCTCCGCAGAAGGGGGAGCCAGAAATAGGCAGGGTTCTAAGGGTATCTGAATTCGCTATAAAAGAAGCCTTTTTAACTGATGCTTCAGAATTGAAGGATATGAATCCAAGGAAGAGAAAAAAGGAGAGTAGAAGTGTTGATCGCATAGATTGAATATATAATTCTTTATATTTTCAGAGTATTCCCAAAGATATGGAAAGAATTATCTGCAAAACTAGTATCTAAGAAAAGTTAACTAATATTACTAGGTGAATGCATCTAAATAGGCGATTAGTTAACCAAAGTTCTGGTCTAGCGTTTGTTAGAATTAATAATAGGTGGGTGCAAATAGTGCTATTCTAGATTTTTTCTTCTAACCATAGATAGGTAAGTAGAAATAAAAAAAGAAATGCGGGCAGCCATAAAGGCAAGGGCTCCTGTCTTTCTAAAGCGGTGTGCATTTGAGCAGGGGACCTCTTTTGTATTCTCAAAGCAAATAGTCTTTGGTTTTTAGATAGTTGACTAAGCTTCCAAGCATTCTCTGGATAGACATACAGGAACCTTGAGCCTTCTGATAACTGAACACGATGCCAGCCTGTATTTTGCGGCCATTTTTGGCCAAGCTGTAAGTCTGGGATAAGCGTAGAAGTCTGTGCGTAAAAAGCAATAGAAGAAGAAAGAGAATCTTGGAGGCTTCGAAACTTCAAAGAAGCAGAAGAGAATGAAAAGGTAATGGGATGATGTACTTGGGGCGTTAACCATCCAGAGGTAATATGGAAGGTGTTTTCTTCCTCTGGTTTAGCCAAGGCCGTCAGCACGGAGGCCCAGTACTGCTGGTACAGCGTTTCTTTCCCCTCCAGTGCCAGCGGAAATGTCTCAGGCAACAGACTGATGCCCACCTGGCCCAGGCCTTTACGGGAGCGTACCACCAAAGCCTGCGTAGGATTCTGTTCCCAGGCCAGCGGCTGTTGTCCTTCTTTGGGTTGCAGCACGATGTTGCTCAATGGCAGCACTGCTTGGGCACTTGTTTGCTGGGGCCAACGCACGGCGCCGCTTCGGGCCGGTTTTTCAGAAATAAGCCGGAAAACGCCTTCGGTGAAAAAGGCCATGGGTTTGGGTGACTTCTGGGAAATAGCGGTAAGTACCCCCAGTCCTTGCTGGCGCACGGCTTGTTGCAGAGTCTGTTTCTCTTGGACGCCTAATCGTTGCAGGGTCAAGTCATCCAGCAGCACCACATCAAATTTCTTGAGCAGGGCGGGCGTGAGGCGGTTGAGGTTTTGCGCCGGCAAGTTCACCCATTCTGTGCTGTAGATGCCTTGGCTCACCTGGTTCCGGATGGCCACGCTGTGCCCCCGCTGAGCTAAGGCATTCTTCAGGAATTTCCCTTCAAAAGACGGGGCCGAAGAAAGCAAAAGTACGTTCAGCTGCCTCGGGACCTTTACGACTACTGGTAAGTTTTCTTGGTGTAAGGAGTCAACCTCGTCTTTCCACCGCAGCGTGTACACAAACTGCCCGGCAGTTTTGGGCGTGAACCGAAGGGAGAAAATTTGATCGGCTCCTTTTCTGATCTCTACCGAATCTCGTGACTTACCTGCCGCCTGCAGATACAAAGTCAGTTTCTTTTCTGCTGAGCCGTGGAATCTACCCTGTACTGATACTGCATCACCTAGCGTGATTTCCTGGGGCCTGGAGGCGGTCAGGACGCCGGCCGGTAAGTTGGATAGATGACTAACCAAACGTAGGGAATCTAGCATGGCCAGTTCTTCGGCCGGGAGGCCATAGCCCAGTACGTGTAGGGTTTTCACTGATGGGTGCTGTCGCCGGAATGAAGCCAGATCGGTTACTTGCCTGGCTTTCTCGCCCGCCACGCCGAAGGCATACACCTGGGGCTTGGGGCGCAGACGTTTCTGGAGGACGTTCAGGGTATCTGCATGATAGCCTTCCGTCAGGAGAATCGCTTCTGAGGCATTGTCGGTGCGGGTTATCTTGGGCGGCGCAAGGAACAAAACCAGGCAGGCCACTACCCCCCAGGTAGCCTGCAATCGCCAGAGGAGGCGCCTGCGGTCTGGGCGGCGCACAGCCAGCCAGGTGAACCAGGCACCCAGCAGAGCCGCTAATAGCAAAAGAAGAGGCAATGGAAGATGCATGGTTAGTTCAGCCGGTTAAAGTAATCCTGGGCCAGTTTCCTGGGAGCGCCAGAGGAAACCGGTTTTTGCGCCGATTTAATAGAAACAGGCAGAGAACGGTTCAGCGCGGCTTCCACGCGGCTAAGGCAATCCTGGCAGAGCGGTTTGCCGGTCCGGATATCCTGGGTGAGTTGCCGCACATCCTGCAGCGCTTGGAGGTATTGGCCGGGTTCGCGCACGGCGGCTTGGCCCAGTTCCTGACCAGCCCGCTCCAATAAAGCAGCATCAGTAGACGTCGGTTTGGTGCCTTGTCTGAGTTGGGCCACGCGCTGCAGTGCTTGGTGGGAGGCCAACAAAGTTTCCGCGGGTTTTTCTTTACGCTGTGCCTGAAAGGTCTGTACCTTACTTAAGTCCCCGGTGAGGCGCTTTTCGGGTTCTTTGAGGGGCGGAGGCTCAAAACCGCTTTTCTTCACATATACCCTTGATTTTTGCTGCACTTCTTTGAGCATGCGCAGGGCTTTGTACTCAAACGGCAGGGCTTCTTTGGGTCGGGCGGTGCGCAACCTAAGTTCGGCTTCCCACATCTGGGCCAGGGCGCCTTTTAGCTGGGCTTTGATGGCGGGTTCAAAAAACGTAGCCGCTTCTTCCTGATCGTGTTTGTGCAGGTAGGGGTCCAGTAGTTCGCCCATTCTGTTTTCGTGTTCGCTGCCCTCCTTTTTAGCGCCGTGGTCGTGGCCGTCATCGGCAGTGTGGCCCTCGGCTAACCCCTCAGGTAAAGCGGCGGCCCCTATATTCGATTCAAACTCTTCGCCCAGGAACTTGCCGTAGCGCAGGCGCAGCAGCTTCTGGTCTACCCCTATGTTGTTGGATCGCTCCTGAAACACGGCTGACGTGAGGCTTTTCTGTTCCTGAATCAGTTTCTCAGTGTCAATGATAATCTGGCGCTGGCTCCGGAAATACTCGGGGTTGGGGTTTACGCCTAGGGAGAGGTCATCCATGGTCTCCACCACGGTAGTGTCTTCAATCTCCACTAGGAAAGCCTCGGTGCGGGTGTAGCCCCGGTGGTTGTCATAGGCCTGCAAATAAAAGTAGAGTTCATCGCCGTAGGTCATGCGCAGTTGCTGTAGGTTCAGGGTCTGGACTAATTGCCTTTCCTTCGGCTGCCCGTTGAACGACAAGTTGAGCGGAATGCGCTGCTCCCGGAACTTCACGGCCTCGCCCTCGCCTTTGGCCACGGTGGCCACCAGATCGGCGGAGCGGAGCCCGTAGTCATCGCGGAGGGTTGCCCTGAGCTGCACCCGCTGCGGGTCCCCGAAGAGGATCTCGGTGTACTGTTTAGGCGTCTGGACCACGATGGAAGGCGCCTCGTCCGGGATCACTTCTATGGAGTAGAAATCTGAGGTCTGGCCGTTCAGGCGCAAATGGTACAGCGTGGCCTGCGTGAGGGTAAGAGAAGTAGTGTAGGTGTTCTCCTGACTTGCTACTTTCCGCAAGGTTACAGGCTTCTGGTTACTTAGCACCAACTGGAGAGAAGTAACGGCCTGGTTTGTCCGCACCGTCCAGGTGACCTTGGCTCCGACCTCGGCTTTGAAGGAGGGCGTAGTGACGGCGTAAGGGGCTTTGCGCGTGTAAGCGGGCGGCGAGATACGCAGGTTCATCTTTTCAATGGCCGGCAGAATGGCCTTGGCTACCGGGGCGTTCACATCAGATGAGGTGCCGGACCTTGTTGAAGCGGTTTTATCAGGTGTTTTGGTGAAATCAGGCAGAAACCAGAGGAGCATGGCTAATACTAAACCTGAGCCCAAGGCTATCCAGCCGTTCTTATATTTTACCCACGAGGCTTCCTTTACCGGGATTTGGGCCAAAGTTTCAGCGGTCCGTTGGCGCTGAAGTTTGCCCAGGAGTGGAAGTTCCTCCTCAGGTTGCAGTAACAGGTCGGCGCTTTCCTCTAACTGCGGATATCTTCGGTTCAGGTGCCGGGCTACTTTGAGCAGGTCCGTTCTCTTCTGAAGTTCCCGCCACCGCATGGCCTGTATTCCCAAGGTTAAGAGGATCAAAAGAACGCCCGCCGTTCCGCCGCCAACGCCGCCCCAATCGCGGTACATCCATACCAGCAAGGGTGCTACCATACCCAACTCCTGCAGCGCAAACAACCCTGCCTTCTGCCGGAGGTAGTTTGCCCGTACCTGTTCAAGAACAGTGAGAGCTGGGGCGATATGAGAGGTGGGTTGGGACAAAGCTTAATTGCGCAGGTAAGTAAATCTAAATGTAAGGATTAAGTCTAGTTGAAACATAGCGTCCTTCTCTCATTTGTCATCTTGGAAAGATCTTGTGGGCGAACTAGAAAAGCATTTAAGAAACGCTACTACCGTTTGCTCACAAGATCCTTTCAGGATGAAAAAAAGGGTGTTTGTTCATTTGTCAGGCGCTACTTCTTACCCTTCTCCCCGCCGCCCACCGTTCCAACACCAGCAACAGCGCCATCAATCCCACCAACCACGGCTTCACGTCTAGCACCTCTTCCGTTTTGGGGCTGTTTTCAGAAATAGAGGCGGTAAACGCGCGGGGACGTTCCAGGTCTTTCTGCAGGGTGCGGGTATCAAATCTGGTGAGCCAGGAAACATCCTCGGGGAAGAGCAGGCGCAGGAGCAGTTCCGGGAAGTGTCCATTATTGGGCAAGTCGTTCCAGGCGGGGTGGAAACGGCTGTAGAACCGGTAATGGGTTTGCAGCGCGTTCTGTGTCTGGGTGAGCATTGGATTGCCGTAGCCATCACGCCAGAGGACTTCATTGGTGGGCTTTTCTATAGCGGTGGTACGTTGGAGCAACGGTATGTTCTGGGAGACGCCGGGGATTTGCAGCCAAGAATCGGTTTTCTGCAGTCGGGTAGTTCCGGGGGCATCCTGGAGCGTTTTGAGGCTGTTTTTAGGAAAACGGGCCAAAAACGGAGCGATGGGTTCATCTGAGAGCCAGAAAAGCCAATCGGGAGCGACGGTGGGCAAAGGCTGGGCATCGGAAGTTAAGGCCAGGTTATAGGCGGCGCCCCGGTATTCCAGTGCAGCTTGCAGGGCTGCCCGCAGGTAACGAACATCGGCTTGTCGGGTTTTGCTGTGGCGAACTACAACTTGCAGAGGCAGTTTGGCCAAGGGAACGGTGTTTCGGGCGGCGCCCAGGAGGGTGAGGGAATCTGTGGTGGCGTGGGTGGTGAATTTAACAGCCGGAACTCCGGGAACAGAAATGGTTTGGCCAGAAACGGGTTTGGGGACGCTGCGCTCCAAGAGGGTCACTTGTTGGTCATCGCTCTGCCGGAAACGCAGGCGTAATTGGCCGGAGGTGGTGTAAAAGGCTTCCTGCAGCCAGAGGTTTGTTTGCGGGGAGCTCACGGGAATCCAGGTGAAGCTGGAGCGCATGGCCGGAAAGGCGCCGCGGTGGTGCCGGAGCAGATCGGTGGTGAAGATCCAGGCATGGGCACTAGGCGGCAGGCTGCGGTTGAGCACGCGTAGCATGGCCCAGGCGTTGGTGGAGTCTGGAGTGAGGCTATCAGTCTGGAAGGTGTGGAGCGGGGTCTCTTCGTTTAGGGGCAGTTTGGGAAAACGGGGCGCTAAACGGTGAATCTGCCAGCCTTTCTGGGCCAAGGAGTCTACGGTAGCGGCAATCTGCGGGAGGTACCGGGGCTGGAGCAGCTCGGGGTGCAGGTAGGCGTGTTTTTCGGGTACGGCGGGTACCTGGTGTTTCCATTGCGGGCCGGCCAACACCAATGCCAGGAGCACCAGCAAAAGACAGCGCAGAAGCAGAAGCCAGGGCTCGGAAAGGCGGAGACTGCTCAGTTTTTTGCTCTCGGAGGGTTGCAGCCATCGGATACTCCCTACCTGTACCGTACGGGGCGGCTTTTTATTCCATAAGTGAATGGCAATGGGAACGGCCACGCTGGCGGCGGCCCACAACCACCCGGGATGCAGAAACTGGAACAAACTAGGTAAGAGACTTCAGAGGGTAAGACATACAACGCCCGGCAGAACTGGGTTCGTCCCTTCCAAGATATGGAGTGTACCTTGAATATCCTAGTCTACCCGCTTAGGCACCAGGGGAGCACGGAATTACGGTTGCGGCGGACCACTCAGGGCTAGTTGGCTCTTGAGGTGACGGTCATACAAGATGACGGTTCCCGCCGAGGCCACGTTCATGGAGCTGGTGCCGGGTAACTGCACCAGGTAGTGACACCGCGCCCGCACCGCATTGGAAAGCCCGTGATCTTCAGAGCCCAGGAGGTAAATGCAGCGCTCAGGGTGCTGAAACTGCTCTACCGGCACGGCTTTGGGGTCCAGTTCCACGCCTACCAGTTGGCAGCTATAGGGCATGTGTTCGTAAAAGTCATCGAAGTCTGCGTAGTGGAACAGCGGAATATCCTTCCAGCTTTTGCCCGTGTCTGTGGATTGTTTCTTGTAGCGCCGCCCAATGGTGAACAGGAAACTGGCGCCCATGATAGACGCCGACCGCCACAGCGTGCCCACGTTGGTCTCGGTTTTGGGTTCCATAATGCCAATCCCGAAGTAGCCCTCAAACGGTGCCTTGTTTCTTGCCATGTTGTGCTGCCCCGCTGATGGTAAAGCTGTCCGGGAATGCGGCAAAGATAGCAGGACGGCTCTCCCTTTTAAGCCTGTTTTTACAAAAGAAGGCCCAAAACGAAATTTTTCTAAGCTCTTTTCCCCGGGTTGTAAAAACCTGCCCACATCTGGAATCACTGTCCAGAACTGGACACTTTTGAGTTGAGGTTGTGTGTATAAATAGTTGATAATCAATAATATATGTTATGGCATAGTGCTTGGATAAGGGATGGTGTCAAACCTTTAAGAAAATGGACAGAGAACTATCCCAAGCCGTAGTACAACAAGCCAAACGCCGCCGCATGTGGCAGATCAGCGCGGTGGTAGTGGCGGTACTACTAGGGGTTTTGGCTTTCAGGTCCGTCCTGAAAACGGAAGTCCCAAAATCGGAGCTTCGCTTTGCCACGGTAGAAGTTGGCGCCGTAGAGGCCTCGCTCACCGCCTCCGGGGTGGTGGTGCCAGAGGTAGAGGAAATCATCGCCAGTCCTATCCAGGCCAAAATTGAGCGCGTGCTCCATACCCCCGGCGACCACGTGGTGGCCGGTGAGCCGCTCCTGCTTCTGGACAAGCAGACTTCCCAAACTGCCTTTGAAAAGCTCAGGGATGAACAACAGCTGAAACAGAACAAAAACGCCGAGCTGGAAAACACCCTCCAGAAAAACGTGAACCAGCTCCGCTCCCGCTACGCCGTGCAGGAAGTAAAAGTGAGAAGCCTGCAAGCCGCCCTGGACGATGAGAAATACCTGCTCTCCATTGGTGGCGGCACCCAGGAAAACGTGAAGAAAGCCGAGATGGACCTCAAAGTGGCTTCGCTGGAACTCGCCCAGCTGCAGCGCCAGATCCAGGATGAGCAGGCCACCGCCCGCATAGGCATGAGAGGCGTAGGCTACGAACTGGAGATCCAGCGCCGCGACATAGGCCAATTGCAGCGCCAACTGGAGCAAGCCGATGTCAAAGCCGTGCGCAAAGGCGTGGTGACCTGGGTGAACGAGGAAGTAGGCGCCACCGTGAACGCCGGCGAGCCCCTGGCTCGTGTAGCCGACCTGAGCAGCTTCAAGATCAAAGCCACCATTTCTGATAACTACGCCGAGAAAGTGAAAGTGGGTGGCCCCGTGACGGTGCGGGTGAACGAGACCGATCTGCGCGGCGAGATCGCCAATGTGCAGCCCAAAGTAGAGAACGGCATCATCACCTTCTACGTGCGGCTGGAGGACAAAAACCACCAAACGCTGCGCTCCAACCTACGGGTAGAAGTCTTCGTGCTCACCGATTTCCGGCCCAACGTGCTGCGCGTGAAAAACGGACCTTTCTACACCGGGTCACCAGAGCAGGCCGTGTTTGTGGTGCAGGGCGACAAAGCCATCCGCCGAACCTTAAGAACCGGCGCCAGCAACCTGGACTTCGTGGAACTGCAGGGCGACATAGCCGCCGGCGAGCAGATCATTCTCTCCAACACCAAGGAGTACGCGCAGCTGAAGGAAATCCAACTTTCTGATGACTAAGCCAGGTCTTGCCATGAAAACGACTCTATTATATATAGTGCTGGTGAGTTTCTTCACTGTGCCCTTGGCGCAGGCGCAGCAGACCGCCGCAGAACCGGCCCGCCTCCTAACCTTAAAGGAGACCATAGACCTGGCGCTTTCCTCCTCCATCGCCTCCAAGCAGGCCTCCACCAACAAGACCAGCAGCTACTGGCAGTACCGTACCTTCAAATCAGATTATCGGCCGCAACTGTCACTCAGCGGTACTTTGCCGGATTTCTCAAGAAGCATCGTGCCCGTGATTCAGCCAGACGGTACCACAGATTTCAAGGCCGTGTCCATCAGTAATTCAGACGTGGCTTTGTCGGTGAGCCAGGCAGTAGGGCTTACGGGCGGACAGGTTTTTATCTCCTCGCAGAGCCAGCGCTTTGATGACTTCAACCAGGGCCTGCGCCGCTACAACTCTTTCCCGGCGGTGATCGGGTTCAAGCAGCCACTGTTCGGGTACAATGAACTGGCCTGGGCCAAGAAAGTGGAGCCGCTGCGGTTCCAGGAATCTGAGCGGCAGTACGCTGAGGACCGCGAGACCGTGGCCACCACCGCTACCCAACGCTTCTTTGAGGTGCTGCTGCAGCAGGTGAACTATGACATCGCCTCCAAAAACGTGGAAAACAACCAGGCGCTGTTCAAAGTGGCCGAAGAAAAATATCGGCTGGGGCGATTGTCCAGAAACGAACTCCTGCAACTGCAACTCAGCCTCATGAACGCGCAACTGGCCCAGGCGCAAGCCTCCACCGAGCTTAAAACTGTGACCATGCAGTTTGCCGCCTACGTGGGCCTGCCGCAGGGCGAGAAAATCGTGGTGCAGGCCCCCGATGCGGTGCCCACCCTGGAGGTGAATGAACAAGCTGCCCTGGAACAGGCCCGCCGGAACCGTAAAGAACGTTTCCAGAACGAGCGCAAGGTGCTGCAGGCACAACAGCAGGTAGCCGAAGCCCGCGGGAAAGGCGGTTTCAACGCTGACCTGTACGCCACCTTCGGGCTTACCAAAAACGCGAACAACTTCTCAGAGAGCTTCGCCAGTCCCGAGAACCAGCAGCAGGTCATCCTGGGGTTCAACGTTCCCATCGTGGATTGGGGCCGTCAGAAAGCCCGCGTGAAAACCGCCGAGGCCAAACTCCAACTCACCCAGTACACCGTGGAGCAGGAGCAGACCGCCTTTGAGCAGAGCGTGTTCACCCAGGTAAACCAGATTGAATTGCTGAAAGAAAGGCTCCGCATCACGGCCTCGGCAGATTCCATTGGGCAGGAGCGCTACAACATTACCAAGGCCACGTTCCTGGTGGGCCGCATCAGCATCACTGATCTGAACATCGCGCTGCAGGAGAAAGACCAGGCCCGCCGCGCCCACATCGCCGCCCTGCAGGATTTCTGGGTCGCCTATTACCGCCTGCGCGCCCTTACCTTATATGACTTTGAACACGGAGTATCTTTGTTAGTCGAAAAATAGCCTAACGCTGTTTCAGGCCTGTTTTTCGGAAATCGGGCCAGAAACGGGACAATCGAAAAACACGCATTTGAAAGTAGGGGCAATCCCTTGTGGTTGCCCTAACGGCGGCGGCAAACGTGAAGGGCAACCACAAGGGATTGCCCCTACAAACTAAGATTAATCAGCAAAAGTGAATCATCCCCCTACCCCCTTCAAAGGGGGACGAAGAAGAGAATAGCACATCAGCACATTAACTAATTAGCACATTAGAAAACGCATTATAACTATGATACAGTTAACAGACATCGAAAAAGTCTACCGCACCAAAACCATTGAAACGGTAGCCCTTAATCGCGTGAACCTGCAGGTGGAGCGCGGCGAATTTGTCTCCATTATGGGGCCATCCGGCTGCGGGAAATCCACGCTGCTCAACATCATGGGCCTGCTGGACGAGCCTACCGCCGGGTACGTGGCCATTGACGGTCAGCCGGTGAAAACGCATTCAGACAGCAAATTGGCCAAGCTGCGCAACGAGAAGATCGGGTTCGTGTTCCAGAGCTACCATTTGATCCATGACCTGAGTGTGGTAGACAACGTGGAGCTGCCGCTGCTGTACCGCAATGTATCAGCGGGGGAACGCCGGAAAAGAGCCTTGAGCGCGCTGGAAAAAGTAGGCCTGAGCGCCCGCACCAAGCACTTCCCTAGTCAACTATCGGGTGGGCAGCGGCAACGGGTGGCCATTGCCCGGGCTTTGGCCGGAAATCCGGAGATAATCCTGGCGGATGAGCCTACCGGTAACCTGGACAGCGTGATGGGGGAAGAGATCATGGACATCTTGCTGCGCCTGAACCAGGAAGAAGGTACCACTATTGTGATGGTGACCCACGACGAGAACATGGCCCTCAAAACCAACCGCCTCATCCGGTTCTTTGACGGGCAGCAAGTAGCAGATTCCATGGTAGTAGAAGCACAGATCTAACCCGTACGGCCATGCTTAAGAATTATCTGAAAATTGCCTGGGCGGTGCTGCAACGCCGCAAATTCTTCACCTTCATCAGCCTCTTCGGGATCAGTTTCACGTTGATGGTACTCATGGTGGTGACCTCACTCTACGACCATGCCTTCGGGCCGCAGATGCCGGAGCGGGAATCTGACAAGCTGCTTTTTGTGAACAACATGCGGGAGCAGTTCAAAGAAGGCTATACCAACAGCAGTCCGCCCAGCTATTATTTCCTGAACCGCTTCGTGCGGCCGCTGAAAACTCCGGAGAACGTCTCCATCAACTCCATCTTTATGCCGGTGAACAGCTACGTGAACAACAAGAAGCTGACCCTGGACCAGAAACACACCGATGCCGCATTCTGGGACATTCTGGAGTTCAATTTCGTGGAAGGACGGCCGTTCAGTGCCCAGGAAGTGGACAACGCTACCCGTGTGGCAGTCATCAACCAGAACACCCGCAAAAACTACTTCGGAGACAAAGAGGCCATAGGCCAAACCATTGAGGTAGACCAGGTGAAATACAAGGTAGTGGGTGTGGTGGAAGATGTGCCGGTGCTGCGCCTGCATTCCTACGCCGATGTCTGGGTGCCGATCACCCTCAAGAGCCAGGATTTCAAACGCACAGGCCTCAAAGGAACTTACTTTGCCACCATCAAAGCCAAACAGGCGAGTGACGTGCCCAAGATCAAGGATGAGTTCGCTTCCATGATGCTGCAGGTGAACAAGAACAGCAAGCCGGAGGGCGTGCAGGAAGTGTTTTCGTTCGCCGATGATATCTTCGGGACCTTTGCCCGCAGTCTCATGGGAGGTGGGAAAACAGACAAATCTGGTCTTCTGTATGGTATTCTTGCTTTTGCGGCTTTCCTGTTCATGCTGCTGCCCACCATCAACCTTGTGAACATCAACATCAGCCGCATCATGGAACGGTCTTCTGAGATTGGTGTGCGCAAAGCGTTTGGGGCCTCCTCGGCTACCATCATTGGGCAGTTCATTGTGGAGAATATTTTCCTGACGCTGCTGGGCGGCATGTTAGGCTTCCTGATCTCGGCCGGAGTGCTGGAGATGATCAATGACAGCGGTATCCTGGCTTATGTGAATCTGGGGCTGAACCTTCGGGTTTTTGCCTGGGGATTGCTGCTTTGCCTGATTTTCGGGTTGGTTTCCGGGGTGTACCCCGCTTTTAAAATGTCACGCTTAAACGCCGTTGAGGCACTGAAAGGAGGTTCTAAATGATACGCCATCTGTTTAAACTGATCTGGAACCAGAAGAAAAGCAACTTTCTGCTGATCACCGAAATCTTCTTTTCCTTCCTGGTGCTCTTTGCGGTACTCAGCTTCGTGATCTACAATTACCACAACTACACCCAGCCGCTGGGCTTTAAGTACGACAGAGTGTGGCAGCTGTGGCTCAACCCTAACACAGACTCCGCGGCGCACAACATAGCCGTGCAGCAGCAGTTGATCCAGCGGGTACGCAGCTTCCCTGAGGTGGAGCACGCCTCGCTCTCCAACTCCAACACCCCTTTTGCTTTCAGTCAGATGAACAATGTCTTGTCTTATAAAAGCAAAAAAGATGTAGAAACGGACATATTTGACGTGCAGGACGATTATAAAAATGTACTTGGCATGGAGGTGAGCCGGGGCCGTTGGTTCGGGCCGCAGGATAACGGCAGCTTGCATGACCCCATCGTGATCAATAAGAAACTGCAGGAAGAGCTGTTTGGCGAGGAAGACCCTATTGGTAAACTTATTCCCATCAATGATTCTACCCAGTACGCGGTCATTGGCGTGGTAGACCATTATCGCTCCTACAGCGAGTTTGACCCCGAGGAAGGGGCGTATTTCCACCGCATTAACCTGGAGAAAGACAAGAACTCCATCTGGAACGGACTGGTCATTAAGGTGAGACCCGGTGCGGGTGTGGCTTTTGAGGAAAAGATGGTGCGTGAGCTTTCCCGCATCGCCAAAGACTGGACCATAGAGGTTACTACCCAGGAGAAAATGCGCCAGAGCAAAGCCAAAGTGACCACGGTGCCCATGATTGCGATGAGCCTGGTGTGCGGCTTCCTGATCATCAACGTGGCCCTGGGCTTGTTTGGGGTGCTGTGGTACAACATCAACCGCCGTTATTCTGAGATCGGGTTGCGCCGGGCCATCGGGGCCTCTTCCAAACAGATCAGGAACCAGTTTGTGGGCGAAGTGCTGGTGATTGCCACCTTCGGGCTGTTGCTGGGCTTGCTGCTGGCGGCGCAGTTCCCGCTGCTGAACGTGTTCCAGTTGTCTGCCGTCATTTACTGGCAAAGCATTGGCGCGGCCGCCTTCATCATCTTCCTGCTGGCTATTGGATGCGCCATTTACCCCAGCCGGCAAGCCTCCAAGATTTTCCCGGCCGTGGCGCTGCATGAAGAATAAAGAGAGTTAAGTTGGATAGTGCGGCTGCGTTTAGGGCCTGTTTCAGAGAAAGCAGGTTCTAAACGCGGCCGCATTCCAGAAGACTTAAACTGACATGCCTCCCAGACAAATCTATAAAGGAAAAACAGCTACCAAAAGCGGCTTCTTTTTCAAAAACAGCCTAAAAACGTTACCTTCACTTACCCGTTTCCAGAACCCATGATCCTGATAGTTGATGACGATGTAGCCGTACGGGCCTCCCTGAGTTTGTTGCTGAAACAAGCCGGTTTTGCCACGACCCAAGCCAATGGTCCCGAGGAGGCGCTGCACGCGGTGGCCCGCCAGGTGCCCCAGTTGGTGCTCATGGACATGAACTTCTCCATGGAAACCACCGGCGAAGACGGCCTGCAGTTACTGGGGCAGATAAAGCAACGGTGCCCGGCAGTTCCGGTGATCCTCATTACCGGCTGGGGCTCTATTAACCTGGCCGTGGAAGGCCTCAAAGGTGGCGCCGCCGATTTCATCACCAAACCCTGGAACAACGACGCCCTGCTGCAATCTGTGAAGACAGCCCTTGAACTGGCCAAACCTTCCGCAGAAACTTCCTTTGAAAAACTGACCCGCAAACAACTGGATGATCAGTACGACTTCTCCATGATTGTGGGCGAGGACCCGGGCCTTTTGCAGGTGCTGCGTAACATCGGGCAGATCAGCGCCACCGATGCCTCGGTTTTGATCGAAGGCGATAGCGGTACGGGCAAGGAACTGATTGCAGAGGCTATCCACAAGAACAGCCACCGCAGGAAAGCTCCGTTTGTGAAAGTGAATTTGGGCGGCATCTCGGCCAGTCTGTTTGAGAGCGAGATGTTCGGGCACCGCCGCGGCGCCTTCACCGATGCTAAGACTGACCGCGTGGGCCGTTTTGAGATGGCCAACAAAGGCACCATTTTCCTGGACGAGATTGGCGAGCTGGACATGGGCAGCCAGGTGAAACTCCTGCGCGTGCTCCAGGACCGCACCTATGAAGTCCTCGGCGACAGCCGCTCCAGAAACCTGGACATCCGAGTGATCTGCGCCACCAACCGCAACCTGCAGGAAATGGTGGCCGAAGGCAAATTCCGCGAGGACCTGTATTACCGCATCAACCTGATTACCGTGAAGCTGCCGGCCCTGCGCGAACGGGCGCAGGATATTCCGCGGTTGGTGCAGCATTTTGTGAACAACCTCAAGGTCACTTACCACAAACAGGCGCTTCAGGTGAGCAACAAAGCCCTGAAGTGGTTGCGCGAACAGCCGCTGCCGGGCAATATCCGGGAACTGAAGAATCTGGTGGAGCGCACGGTGCTGGTGTCTGGCAAGAGCCTGCTGGACGTGGAGGATTTCCAGAACCAACTGCAGGGCGGTTCCCGCAAACTGGACGAGAAACTGCTGCCCTCCGTTGGCGCCATGACCCTGGATGAGCTGGAAGCCAATATGATCAAGAAATCCATGGCCTATTACAGTAATAACGTGAGCAAAGTGGCCAAAGCTCTGGGCGTGAGCCGCGGGTCTTTGTACCGCCGGCTGGAGAAGTTCAATATTCCGTATGACGCTGCGGAGTAAATTCATCTTAACCACCATTCTGCTGTACTCCGCTATGGGAGTACTGGCCTGGCAGCTGCTTACCTACAACAAGTGGCTTTTTGTGGCTTCTGAGGTGTTGATTCTGGTCAGCCTCATCTTTACAGGCAGTTTGTACGCCTCCTTTGTGCGGCCGCTCAACCTCATCGCCGCTGGCGTGGAGTCTATCCGGGACCGAGATTTTTCCATCAAATTCATGGAAACGGGCCAGAAAGAGGTAGACCAGCTCATTCACGTGTACAACCAGATGATGGACGAGCTGCGGGAACAACGGGTCACCCAAACCGAGAAGCATTTCCTGCTGGAGCGCCTGATTGAAGCCTCGCCCTCTGGCATCATTCTCCTGGATACCTATGACCGGGTGGCGGGTGTGAACCCGGCGGCGGCGCTGCTGTTACAGGCCTCGGGGAAAGAGGTGGTGGGCAAGCCGTTGGATGCGCTGCCCAGCCACTGGGGAGCCTCTTTGGGTAAACTGCCCAAGGATGAGCAGCGCGTGATCAGGCCCAACGGTATTGAGACCTACCGCTGCCGCAAGATCAGGTTCCTGGACCGGGGCTACCACCGCTACTTTATTTTGGTGGAGGAACTCACGCAGGAACTGCTGGAGAAGGAGCGCAATGCCTATGAGAAACTCATCCGGATGATGTCGCATGAGATCAACAACTCCATTGGGGCGGTCAACTCCATTCTGCACTCTTTCTCGTATTTCTCTCCGCAACTGAACGAAGACACCCGCCCCGATTTTGACGAAGCACTGCAGGTCTGCATCACGCGCAACCAGAACCTGGCCGGCTTTATGGCCAATTTCGCGAATGTAGTCCGGATTCCGCCGCCTGTGAAACAACCCACCGATCTGCACCAGCTGCTGCACAGCATCCATAGATTGATGTTGCCTTCCTTTGAGCGCAAGCAGGTGCAGTGGGAATGGGATTTGGCTCCACAGGTACCCGACATCTGCATGGATGTGCAGCAGATGGAGCAGGTTCTGATCAATGTGGTGAAGAACGCCCTTGAAGCCACCGAGCCCGGAGGTTGGGTGAAAGTGCAGACCAGCGCCTCGCCGCCCCAGCTTGATATCAAGGACAATGGCAAACCCATCACCCCTGAGATACAGGAAAAGCTGTTCTCCCCTTTCTTCAGCACCAAAACCAATGGCCAGGGCATTGGGCTCACCATGATCAGGGAGATCCTGCTGCACCACCACTTCCCTTTCTCCCTGCAATCCGGCGCAGATGGCCTCACGACCTTCCACATCGCCTTCACCGAAGCCACCGCGGTAGCCGCGCTTCACTAGAGATTGGTATGTTGAACTGGAAAGTACTGGTTTCGCCTTTTGGGTCTGTTTCTCTGAAAACGGGCTTAGAACAGTATAGCTTAAGTTAGAATGCGTACGACGTTACAGGGTAACGTCGCTACAGGCAGATATGTAGCGACGTTACCCTGTAACGTCGTCATCCGGCAGGATGAAAGGGCGCTGCCTTCCTTGAACAAGGCTGATATGGTTAAAAACATACTATGGCGCGGAAGTTACTTCCGTGACTTGCCGAATCAGTAAGTCACGGAAGTAACTTCCGCGCCATAGAGGGATAACTAATAGCTGATAACTAACAACTAACAACTGATAACTATCAACTACAACGGCTACATAAACTTATCGGCGTAGCCGCTTTGCTCGAAGAAGGCGCGGGCGTCTTTGATCTCTAGAATGTCTTTGATGGCTTGTTTCTTGTCGGTGGCTTTGTTGAAGTAGGCCTCGCAGATCTTGTAGCCCATGTAGTAGCCTAAATCCGCAGGACGGTCTGGGCGTTCCTGGCTGCCGTTGCCGATCCAGTTGTAGGAGCGGTTGAGGTACATCTCCCGTTTAAACTCCTCCCAGATCTGTTTCTCCCGGGGATTGGCGAAGTCATGAACCCGTTTGTTCGTGTTCACCCCCGAGATAAGCTCCCCAATGAAATCGGCCATGCCTTCTGCCAGGGCGTTGGACAGTAAGGTGGTGTCAGAGCTCCTATCGGTCTGGATGAAGTGGATGAGCTCATGCGCGATAAGGGGTGGCACGTTTTTCACGTAGTCATAGTTGTTGCGCTCCCAAAGGTTCAACTCGTGCATGGGGATATCTGCTGAGCGGGAGTACTGGTCTATGCCAATCAGGAGGCCGTTTTCTGAGGCAGTGCCCGCTGAGTTGTATCGGCCGATGACAAAGTACACGTTGGGGAAAGTGGCCGCCGGATACAGGTCCTTCATCTTCTGGAAGCTTTTGTAGATATCGGGCTTCATGTTGTCTATTTCCAGCGTGTTTTTGCGGATAGCGGTGAAAAACGCGGGTTTGTTGTTGAGGTTGTTCAGGAACTGCTCCATGGAAAGGATCTTGTTTGCATAGTAATCCTGGAGGCCCACTGAGGCTTTCCCGAAGTACTCTTTCTCAAAGATCTCCTGCTGGCGGGCCGGGTCCTTGAGGGCCAGGTCATACGCTTTCCAGAAGTTGTGGACATCGGTGGTCACCAGCTGAGATTTGAGGGGATCACCCAGTTGGGCGTTTTGCTTCTCCAGCCGGGTGACCAGTTGCAGGTAGGTTTTTTCCTGCCGGAGCAGGTCCAGGTCCGTGTCTTTCTTCAGGTGCGCCACATTCTTGTATCCGGCGTCAACGGCTTGCTGCAGGGCTTTCAGGGCGGGCGCTTTCTGGCCCATCAGGGCATAGCAGCAGGCGATGTTGTAATACGTAGAGCGCACATGCGAGCCCTTAGGCGTGGCGGCCAGGGCTTTCTGGTACAGGTTGATGGCTTCCTGGTAGTTTTTCTTGCCATACTCCTCCATGCCTTTCTTGTTGAAGTCTTCGTGCGGCGGTGGCGTGAAGTAGGAGAACACCAATTGCGCCGTGTCTTTGCCGTTGGTGATCCTAAACTTCTCGTATGGATTGTTCTGGTATTGCACTGCCAGGCTGTCTTTGCCGGTGAGCACCCACATCTTATTTGCCCTTGATTTGGGGCTGAGGCGCACCAGCTTTACTTTGCCAGCCTCGCTTACTTTAAAGGTGTAATTGATCTTGGTCTCTTTCATGACCAAGGTGATATTGTCTTGCGGCGCATATAATAAAGGCGCGTCGTTTTGGGCAAACAGGACGGAGGGCGTGAGCAGAGCCACCGACAGGCAGCATTTCTGGAAAAGGCTTTTGAGAGACATCTTGCGTAAGGGCTTAGGTGGAACAAGTAAGGTATGGCGATAGATGCAAGTTGCCAGGTGGGGGTTGCCTGTGAATTCTATTCTATGTTATACAATTCGGCTTGAAAGTGCAAGCCTTTATTAGAAAAGCTGCCCTTGGATGAACTGCTGCACCTTCTGCGGCCTTTGCAGGTGAAAACCGGTGCGTTTCTCCAGTTGGTCAATCAAGTGTACCAAGGCCTGGGGCGCATCCAGCACTTCTTTCTGGTGCATAAAGAAGTAAACGGTCTGTAAGCCCTGTTCCAGCCACTGGTGCAGCCGGTCTGCCCAGGCATCCAGGCGGGTGTAATCTGAGGGTACCAGACCATGGCCGTTGAACCTGATCATGGCAGTGGGAGTAGTCAGGCGCATGTGCAGCACATCGCGGCGGCCGGCCACATCGGTGATGATGGTGGTGATCTGTCGTTCTTCCAGCGTCTGGAAAGCCTGCTCCGTAATTCTGGACTCCTTGAACCAGTTCTCATGCCGGAACTCTACTGCCAGCGGCACCTCAGGCGGGAAGTTCACCAGGAACTGTTCCAACAGCGGCCACTCATCGGGCCCGAAGAAAGGCGGCAACTGCAGAAAGGCCATACCCAGCGTAAAACCCAGCCCCAGAATAGCATCACAGAACTGTTTGGTGGGTTCACCCACGTTTTGCAGCAGTTGGTCATGGCTGATGATCTGCGGCAGTTTGGGGCAGAAAACAAAGCCCGGGGGCACCGCCTGTTTCCAGCGGTGAATGGCGCTGGCATCCGGGATGCGGTAGTGGGTGGTGTTCATCTCCAGGGTGTTGAACTGCCGGGCGTACCAGTACAGCAGTTGGGCGTCCTGGGCGCCGGTGGGGTAATAGGTGCCAATCCAGGGTTTGTTGGACCAGGTGGGGCAGCCCAGGTAAATATTGGGGCGCGTAGGCCGGGCATTTCTGGCCAGCACCTGCTGCGTGGCGGGGTGGTCTTTGGGCAGGCTGAAGTCTACGTTTCTGATGTCTGGCAAGCGGCCGAAATCCATGCGGCTAAATATTAAGTTTTGTCTATGTAACTGCTAATTTGGTCAGTATTTCTCCCGTTTTTTTAGGCCTACGCTAAATTTTTAAGAAAAAATCTGCTTTTATTTTTGTCTTTCTATTTTTCTAAGGATTTAGTAAAACAGATGTTAGGTCATTTTAATCCTATTTGGGTTTAGAAAATCGCCTCTATGGCTTTTATACGCATAAAATCAGTTTTCCGGGATATTAAAATCTGGCATACCATGATTTATGAATTTTGTCATATCGCTAAAATAATAATTTGTATTATAAAATAAAATCATGTTACTTTAATTAGTTTGCGAAGGCTGCGAAGTACGCAGTTGACCCTCGGTGACTTGTTAGGAAGAATTTTACTCCTAATTTTGTGGCTCGAAATTGATGTTCCACCAACAAAACCTAAAATGGGGATACAGAAAATTTACTATGCGCTTACCGTTATTTTTATCTTTTTCTTCAGCTTTGCGCCAACTGCCTCAGGGCAAGAGATAGGCGATAAGCAAAACGGCCTGGCCTCCTGGTATGGAGCAAAATACCATGGTCGCCGCACCACCAGCGGCGAGGTTTATAACCGCCACAAGCTCACGGCCGCTCACAATGAACTTCCTTTAGGCAGCAAAGTAAGGGTAACCAACGAGGCCACCGGCGAGAGCGTGGTGGTAAAGATCAATGACCGTGGTCCGTTCAGAGGTGCCCGTATCATTGACCTCTCTGAGGCCGCAGCCCGCAAGATCAACTACCGCAATGACGGCCTGGCCCAGGTAACCGTAGAGGTGCTGGAGCTTCCTGAATACTTCCTTGCCAGCAGAGCCAAACTGAAAGAGGCCGAGCCCAAGGTTGAGGAAGCGGCAACTCCGGCTGTGTTAGCCAAGGCGCCAGCTACTCCAGTAAACACGCAGGCAGTTCCAACTGCAGAGCAGACCGCAGTGGCTAAGGGTCCGGTAGCCGTTCCTGCTCAGACTTCCGCCGTTTCCTCTACAGCGCCCATGGGTCCTACCCTGGCCAAAGAGCAGGTGTTCGTGATCCAGGCAGGTGCCTTTAGCAGCCTGAGTAACGCAGAAGTCCAAGCCGATAAAATGCGGAGGATGTACCAGAAGATGCCTATCTCTTTGGTAGAGGAAACCGTGAACGGCAGAAAGGTGCATCGTATTCTGGCGGGACGCTTTATCTCCAAGGCAACCGCCGAGCAGGCCCGTAAAGATTTGGTCAAGCAGGGGTTCCAGGGATTGGTTAAATCAGTAGCGGAGCCCGCTGCGTTGGCCACCAGTGGCAATAGTACCCCCGGCCTATAAGATTCCATTGTTTTGCTTACGCTTACCGCCAGGCCTGTTGTAACGGGTCTGGCTTTTAGGTTTCTGACTTGTTTTGAGAAAATCGGGTTGAAAACAGATCTTGCTGAATTTTATTTGCCGTGATTTGTTCTTCTTCCAGGCAGCAACACCGGCACGGGTGTTTCCCGTATGGGGCTGTATACCATTTAGAGGTCAAAGGCGTTATATTCAAAAGTTCAGAAAGTAGAAGTCTACTATGGGTGAGAAGAAAGTTTGGGCAAAGGTGCTGCTATTGAGTCTTTTGGTGGTCTGGGGACTACACCGGGACACGCAGGCCCAGATCATAGCCAAGGAAAAGAAAAAACTCCTTTTCTGGAAGAAAGCCAAAGAAGTGGAGGTGCTGAACCCCGTGGATACCGCCATCCTGAACGATTCCCTGGCTAAGCCTTCCCTGGTAACCGCTACCCCAGACAGCGTTAAGGAAAAAGACGCCAAAGTTGGTAAAAGCAAGAAGAAAGACGATAAGAAGAAAATTTACTTCGGGTATAGGGTGAAGAAGGGTTTTGCGCGACAGGGTAAGGGCAAGAACCAGATTGTGGAGACCTTCTACTACCTGCGCGAGTACAAAGAACCCAACCCCTACGTGCGCGACAAACACTACTTTGACGTGAAAAAGCGGAAAATCTTCCGGTCGCCCACCCTAGACCCTTCCAAAACCCAGATGCTCATCCTCCACGGGCCCTACACCAAAATGCGGGGTGATGTGCTCATTGAACAGGGTTATTTCTACGTGGGTACCAAGCATCTGCGCTGGGAGACCTTCAAAACCGACAGCACGTTGTCACAGCGGCAGCACTTTGAGAAAGGCTTTCTGCGCGATGCCGTGATCTCATACTATGATGCTGCCAAAACCAAGATCAAAGAGGTAATTCCTTACCAGTATGGCCAGGTACAAGGTGAATACTATAAGTTCTATGAAAACGGACAGCTGGAGTGGCTTGGCACCTATGACAAAGGCCGCAAAGTAGGCACCTGGATCAATTTCTACGATTTCAGGGGTCGTCGCCAGTTTGAGTTCCAGTACGCCGAGAGCGCTTTTGACAAACCCATTGAACCCGTTCTGGTGAAACAGTATGATCGGCACGGTGCCCTAGTCTTCGAGAAAAAAGACTGACAACGCTTAAAAGACAGTATAGGAACCCGTTTCGGGGACTGTTTTCACAGAAACAGCCCCGAAACGGGTTTTCGGCTTTTGGTGGCCCATAGCAGCTCTGTTTGTGTTCGTGTTTTAAGGTTGATTTCCAAAGATCAGCCTTAAAACACCAAAGCTTATGATATAAGAGTTGAGGCGACCTGTTGTGAAGTTAACTTTCAGAATCGTTTCAGCACTGCTTAATGGAAGGCGTCTTCTATGTGCAGGATTTCGGGTTGGCCTTTTCGCCATAGAATAGAGACTACATCGAACCGGACATCGTGGGGCCACTGATGCTGCTCTATATAATAGTCAGCGGCTAATTGGAGCATGGCCTCTTTCCTGGAAGAGACAGCCTCCTCGGGGAAGCCGTACTGGTGGGTGCTCCTGGTCTTTACCTCTACCAGCACCAGCGTCTTTTCTTTCACCAGAATCAAGTCTACCTCGGCGCGTTTGTAGCGGTAATTTCTCTCCACAACCTGGTAGCCCAACGCCGTGAGGTGCGCCTCGGCGGCCTGCTCGCCAAGCTTTCCTAAATTAGTATTATGCGCCATTTTTGGTAGGTGCTGGTATATTGAGTAATTTGCACAGTTTTCCGTCTGCAAAGCCTTCTATACGTGAAGAGTAGGCTTCTGTATAGGACAGGACGGAGGCCGCGCTGCAACGCAGAGTAACATTATATAGAGAAAGGTAGGCCCGCAGGACCATGAAGCAGAACAGAGACATTGTTTTTGAGAGGATGGGGCTGGTAGATTACCAGCAGGCCTGGGATTATCAGGAGCAGCTCCTGAAAGCCACCGTGGACATCAAGACGCAGAACAGGTCTCTGGCTGAGGATGAGAAACTGACCACTCCTAATTACCTGCTGCTGTGCCAGCATCCGCATGTGTATACCTTGGGCAAAAGCGGCCACGAGGAGCATTTGCTTTTGGATGAGCAGGGGCTGGCTGAGAAGCATGCCACTTTCTATAAGATAAACCGCGGGGGTGATATTACGTACCATGGTCCCGGGCAGCTGGTGGCTTACCCCATCCTGGACCTGGAGAACTTCTTCACCGATATTCACCAATACCTGCGCCTGTTGGAAGAGGCAGTGATCCAAACCTTAGGCGAGTATGAGTTAAAGGCAGGCAGAATTGCGGGCCTAACTGGAGTGTGGCTTGATTTTGAGGAGCAGCGCAATCCCCGGAAAATCTGTGCCATGGGCGTGAAGTGCAGCCGTTGGGTGACCATGCATGGGCTGGCGCTGAATGTGAATACAGATCTGGGCTACTTCGGGAACATTGTGCCGTGCGGCATCTCAGATAAGGCGGTGACGTCTCTGGAGAAGGAAATCGGGCAGGCGGTGCCCCTGGAAGAGGTGGAAGAGAAATTGCTCAGGCATTTTGAAAAATTATTTGAGGCCAAGATGTTGGCGCATCAGTCAGTATGAAGAAAGACATTGATTTTCATCAGGTAGAGGGCGTGTCCGTGGCCATTGCGCGGGAGGTGAATGAGTTGGGCCAGGAAGAGTGGAATGTCTACTTCATCAACAACAATGACTTTTTCCTGGAGAATGTGCTCATCTCCTCCAAAGGATACGGCGAGCAGGACGGGCAGGAAGTGAAGACTTCGGT
This sequence comes from Rufibacter aurantiacus, assembly GCF_017916345.1. Lineage (NCBI taxonomy): Bacteria > Pseudomonadati > Bacteroidota > Cytophagia > Cytophagales > Hymenobacteraceae > Rufibacter > Rufibacter aurantiacus. The sequence goes on along the minus strand of NZ_JAFMSV010000004.1, from coordinate 205,087 downwards.
ACTTAGGCACATGTTTGACCAAATGGGCCCTAAAACGGCTTTGCAGGTGGAGCCCTTAGACCCGGCCTTGTTCCCTCTCACCAATGAGTTCTGGGTAAGCTATTACATTGGCCGCAACATCCATGACAAGCGGTTCTTGTTTGTACCCGGCAGTATTACGGAAGATCACCTTATCTATATCCCCATCCTTGAGAAAGAAGGGGTGCTCCATTCCTGATAAATATCTATTGAACTTTTACCGGGCGCTGTTTTTGCCCGGCTCCCCCAAGTATGTTTTTACCTTAGATATGGCATGAAATTTTTTACATACCTTCTTTCCTTTAGCTGGTCTTTCTTCATCACCTTGTTTGCTATCCCGTCTATTGTGTATGTGGCGCACCTGAAGAACATTCTGGACCAACCCAACAAGCGCACGGTGCACGTGTCCCTTACGCCCCGGTTGGGCGGCTTGGGGGTTTTCGCCGGTTTTATGTCTGCCCTTACCATCTTCGGGGATCTGTCTAACGGGGTGCAGCAGGTGCTGGCCGGTTGCATTATCCTTTTCTTCGGCGGGCTCAAGGATGATCTGGTGTCTATCTCGGCCTTCAAAAAGTTTTTCATGCAGGTGCTGGCCACCGGGGTAGTCATGTTTATCGCCAACATCCGGATCACCAGTTTCCAGGGTATTTTCAACATCCATGAGCTGCCCGAGGGGCTGAGCTACGGGTTTACCTTCTTCACCATTGTGGGGATCACCAATGCCATCAACCTGATTGATGGTCTGGACGGTCTGGCTGGAACCATTGTGACCATTGTGGTCTCCACTTTTGGGTTCTTTTTCTGGTTTGCCCACATAGAAGCCTATTCCAACTATGCCGGTGTGGCAGTTTGCCTTATTGGTGGGTTGCTGGGCTTTCTGCGGTATAACTTCTACAAGGCCAGGATCTTCATGGGCGACACGGGTTCGCTGCTCTGTGGGTTTGTGGTGTCCATTATGGCCATTCAGTTCATAGAGATGCGGGCGGTGCCTTCTGCTCCTACGGTGGCTTTGGGCGTGCTTTTTGTGCCCTTGTTTGATACGGTGAGGGTTTCCCTTATACGTATTCTGAAGGGCGTTTCTCCATTTGCGCCGGACAAGAACCACATCCACCACCGTGTTCTGGCCATGGGTTTTAGCCAGGTGTCTACCGTGCTGATTCTGGCGCTCCTGAACATTCTGGTGATTTTGTTTGTGTTTAGCTTCTCCCATTGGGGTAACCTGATCCTGTTGCTTTGCCTTCTGGGCTTCTCGGTGGTGCTGAGCTTTGTGCTGGGGCAGTATACTACAAAAAGAGCGTCAAGCGTCTGACTCATGCGTTTCTGGGGATTGGTTCTGGGGTTTTGCTTGTGGTGTGGGGTTGCCTGGGGACAATCTGAGACCTTAAAGCCCTTGTTGTCCTCAGACTGGCTTATCTTTAAAGCCAAGCAGAATAAGCTGGTGCCGTACCTGCCTGAGTTCCATGAGGAGCGGCAGGCGCTATACCAATGGGTCACCCTTGATAAGTTCACCAACCCTAAGATTGAGTTTGCTGCCCGGGAGGAACTTTGTCTCTTTCTGGATAACCGGCTGGTCTTTGTGGCAGATTCTACGGCCCGCTATACCATAGACCTCTCGCCGTTTATGAAACCCGGGAAGAAGTACCTGCTGTCTGTTTGGCACCCTGACCAGCAGCCAAACTATCCTTCCTTCAAGGTGCCGCAGCAACCTATCACCTCTATCAACTCCAAGGCGGTTGCGGCGTTTAGACCCATTCCCAAACAGCCAGATTCGCACCGCAGTGCCCTGATCTTTTTCATGGTGGTGGTGGGGCTTATCTATGGAGCCTTGCGGATGACCTTCTACTCAGATTTCGCCAGTATTTTCAGGTGGAGCAGTTTTACCAAACTCTCTACCCTGGAAGAGGGGTTGCTGGCCAAGCCTATCGGGAACTGGTCCAGTATCCTGTTTGTGCTGGCTTTCGCGCTGTCTTTCGCCCTGCTCATTGTCGCTATCCATACCAATCTGGAAGATCTGGCTTTGCTGAACCAACTTTTCACCGCCACCCAGGCAGACCTTATCTCCAAAATTCTGCTGTATTCCCTTATGATTTTCCTGTTTGTGCTGTTCAAGTACCTGTTTTTGCGGCTGATGGGCTTTATCTTTGGAGTAGGTGAGATGGTGCTGTCGCAGTACCGGGAGTTCCTGCGGACCTTATTAGGAATGGGGTTGTTTCTGCCATTTGTTTTGCTCCTCTATTTGGGGCTTTGGTCCTCCAAGCCTCAGGTAGTTTATTGGATTGCGAACGTGAGCATTACGGCGCTTCTGGTATTTACCGTGGTAAGGACTTTTCATACGGTTAGTAAAAAATATTCCCTTAAAAATCTACATTTATTTTCCTACCTTTGCGCCACTGAGGTGATTCCACTGATGATTTTGCTAAAACTTATCGTTTTTGTGTAAGCTTCTGGCAGACTGGGATTATTGTAGATTTTAGATTAAAAGTTGTTAAACTACCTTCTAAACATGGCTGACGGTAAAGAAGAGCTGGGTGCTGATAGACATTCAAAGAAAATTTCTAGTATTCTGGTCACACAGCCAAAGCCGGCAAATGATAATTCTCCGTATTTGAGCATTGCTGAGAAATACGGGATCAAGGTTGATTTTAGGGCCTTTATTGAAATTGAGCCTGTTTCCTACAAGGACTTCAGGAAAGATAAAGTCTCTATACTGGATCATACTGCGGTTATTTTCACCAGCCGGAATGCGGTGGACCATTTCTTCAGAATCTGTGCTGAAGGAAAGATAGAGGTGCCGGCAGAAATGAAGTATTTCTGCATCTCTGACCAGACTGCGTACTATCTGCAGAAATACATCGTTCTCCGTAAGCGTAAGTTGTTTATTGGAGGTAAGACTGCTTCTGACCTGTTCGACGTCCTGAAAAAGCATAAGAACGAGAAATTCCTATATCCTTGCTCTAATATCAGGAAGGAAGACATTCCGGAGTTTATGCGTGCCAACGGTTTCAACTTTACCGAGGCAACCATGTACAAAACAGTGGCGTCGGATTTATCTGACTTGGCCGAGGTGAAATATGACTGCATTGCTTTCTTCAGCCCCTCAGGCGTGCACTCACTATTCACTAATTTCCCGGACTTTGTACAGGATGGTACCCGGATCGCAGCTTTCGGGCCAACCACTGCCCAGGCGGTGAGAGATGCCGGTCTTGAGCTGGACATTGAGGCTCCTATGCCAAATGCCCCATCCATGACCGGAGCCATTGAGGTTTATATCCAACAGCATTCTAAGAAAAAGTAAAATAACTGTTACTTTTCTTTGGTTTGTGCGTAGCATGGCTAGGGCTCTAAAATTAAGATTAGCTTTGGTAGTTAATAGATAATTTGGTAGCTTTTGCCAACCGACTCTTGGTGCCCGAGGGTATTTCAATGCTTTACATGATGCGCAAACCTGGTTTTCTGATTTTTCTGGTAGGATTCCTGTCTTCTTTCCTGGTGCAGGCTCAACAATTGCCGCAGTTTAGCCATTATGGGTTCAACGGGCAATTTATAAGTCCAGGATACGCAGGGGTAAAGGGCCAGACAGAAATGAATGTGCTGTACAGGTACCAATGGTTGGGTTATAATGGCTCCTTTGATGCCGGTGGTTCTCCCAAAACAGCCTTGTTCACTATCTCAGCACCCCTTACTGCCTTAAAAAGCGGTATAGGATTGGTAGTGATGAAAGACGAAATTGGGGCAGTGGATATTTTCAATGCGCAACTGTCTTATTCCTATCATCTGTCTTTAGGCGGTGGCGTACTGGGAATTGGCGTACAAGGTGGCCTGACCAACATGAGTAAAGGAGGTTACCGGGCCAATGATCTGGGAGATGTGCGGGTGCCTTACAATAGTTCTGACCGTAAATTCGATATGGGCGCTGGTTTGTGGTTTCAGCATGAGAACTGGTATGCAGGGGCGGGTATCACTAACCTGTTAGGTGCAGCTTATCAATTTGAGAACCAGGCAAGGGATGGAAATCTTGGCGAAGTGACGGGTGAAAAACACCTCATGGTAACAGGAGGCTACGAGTTGGAACTTTCAAGCGCTATAGACGTTACACCTACAGTCTTGCTAAAGCGGGATATGAATGCCGGTATCAACTCTCTGGAGGCTGGCGCAAGAGCAACTTTCAATGATAAATTCTGGGGTGGTGCCGGCTACAGATTTGGCGAAGCTATTACCGGAATGTTAGGGGTTTATCTGTTAAAAGACAACGCGCTTAGCTTTGGGTACGCTTTTGATTATACCGCCGTAGGCACTGATGCCAAGAGTGCCACCTCGCACGAGGTGATGTTGGGGTACAGACTTCCAAAGCCTAAGAATAATACAAAGCCCCCTATTAGAACCCCCCGCTACTTCTTTTAAATACTTACTTTTAGGTAATGGGTATATCGCTAACGATAAGGTAATTGTTAACGGAATAAAATATTATTTTCTTTGCCTCGTTAGCTTATTGATCTTCAAGAAAAAACACTAGTTTTGTTTTTTAAATCAGGACATATAGTTGCTATCTTAAAAATTATAACTGCTTAGCGGAAACGCTACTTTTTTCAAGTCCAAGAATATGATTAAGTTTTTACAGTTTTCTGCCATTGCTCTGAGCGTAGTCTTGATGGCAGGTTGTGGTATGGGTAGAGATTCGCAGGGAGATGTGATCGGGGCAGAAGATCGCCCTGAATTCAATCCACAGGAGATTCCTTACGGAATGGTGGCCTGCCCGGGTGGTACTTTTCATATGGGACAGACCGACCAAGACATTGCTGCCAGTATGTCTAACATGAACAAGCAGGTAACCATTGGTGGTTTCTACATGGATGAGACAGAAATCACCAACAATGAGTACCGTCAGTTCGTGGATGCTATCCGCCAAGACTCACTGGATATTCTTGGCGAAGAGTTTGTAATGACCCAGCTTTATCCAGATACTACGGTTTGGGTAAAAGACTTTACTTACCACATGGGTGACCCATTGATGGAGTATTACTTCTCTCACCCAGCGTTTGATGATTTCCCGGTAGTAGGGGTGGACTGGTTTGCAGCCAAGTACTTTAACAACTGGAGAACCAAGCACAAAAACAACTACAACGTAGAGAGCGGCATGGCGCCAATGCCTAGCTTCCGTTTGCCTTCTGAGGCTGAGTGGGAGTACGCTGCCCGCGGTGGCCGTGACCTGGCTACTTATCCTTGGGGTGGACCTTACCTGCGTAACGCCAAAGGCTGTATGCTGGCTAACTTCAAACCAGGTCGTGGTGACTACTACAGCGATGGCTTTACATATACTGCACCAGTAGGACAATATTATCCTAACGATTTTGGTTTATATGATATGTCAGGTAACGTAGCTGAGTGGTGCGAAGATGCTTATTCTGAGGCTACTGTGCCAGTGGTTTGGGACTTGAACCCAACTTACTACGATGACAATGAGCCACGCAAGATTGTACGTGGAGGTTCTTGGAAAGACATCGCTCACTTCCTGGAAACAGGTGTTCGTAACTTTGAATACCAAGATTCAGCCCGTTCCTTCATCGGTTTCCGCAGCGCGATGATCTACATCGGCCGTTCATCAGACTTTGATCTGGGAAGGTAGTCTTCCGGAGCTTTCTATTAAGTGCTATATTTTATAATTTTTGAACCCAAATACGTACAATCTAAATCCTTCAAAAAATGAGTAAAGCTAGAGGCAACTTCTTCTTCGATAAGGTGATGCCAAAAATCTATGGTATTGGTGCAGCAGTAGTAATTGTTGGAGCGTTATTCAAAATCCTCCACTTAGATGGAGCTAATGAAATGCTTATAGTTGGTTTGGGTACCGAAGCCATCATTTTCTTCCTGAGTGCTTTCCAGCCTAACCCACCGCATGAGCCGGAGTGGGAGCGTGTTTACCCTCAGTTGCGCGATGACTATGATGGTCCGCTTCCAACTGTGCAAACTGCTGCTGCTGGTCCGTCTATCACCGGTGATTTAGACAAAATGCTGCGCGACGCTAACGTAACGCCAGCTACTATCAGTTCTTTAGGCCAAGGCCTGAACCGTTTAAGCGAGACTACTTCCCAAATCTCTGATCTTACAGATGCAACTGTGGCTACTAAAGAGTATGCTGCCCGCGTGAGAACGGCTACTGGTTCATTAGATAAAATCAACGAAGCTTACGGTACTACCCTGCAAGTGGTGTCTCAGATGGCTACTGCTACCGCAGATACCCAGGCTTACCATGCTCAGGTTCAACAGGTAACTAAAAACCTGGGTGCCTTGAACGCAGTGTATGAGATGGAACTTCAGGATGCTAATAACCACCTGAAATCTATCAACAAGTTCTACGGCAGCATCACCAACGCTATGGAGAACCTTACCCAGGCTAGCCGTGAAACTGAGCAATTCAAAGATGAGGTTACGAACTTAACCAAGAACCTGCACTCTTTGAACAATGTGTATGGCAACATGCTAAATGCCATGAGAGGATAATCTCTGCCATTCCTCTATAAATTTTAAGATATAATATAAAGTAAACACTTAAGGACAATATGGCTGGAGGAAAAGAGACGCCACGGCAAAAGATGATCGGGATGATGTATCTCGTTTTGACTGCGCTGTTGGCATTGAACGTTAGCTCTGCAATACTTTTAAAGTTCCAATTCATTGATGCCAGCTTAATGGAAGTGAACCGTAAAACGGTGAACGACAACAAAGGAGCCGTAAAAGGTATCCAGGCAGCAGTGGCTGAAGGAGCTAGTACAGCAAAAGACAAACAGGTAGTGGAGCAAGCTCAGGAAGTAAGCGCGAAAAGTGCTGAAATGGTGGCTTATATCCGTAGCCTGCGTGACCAATTAGAAAAAGAGACCGGCGGGAAAGATGCAGAAGGAAACTACATCAACCCAGAAGCCAATGAGGTGGTGAACGAAGTCATGATTGGCGGTTTGAAAAAAGGAAGAGGATATGAACTGGAGCAGCAGCTGAACAACTATGCGGCTTTCCTGCGCAAGTACAATCCTGGAGTTCCTGCCAAACTGGCCATGAATGGTTCGGAAGACCCACGGGTTGCTCAAAACAAAGACCAGCGTAAAAAGAACTTTGCGCAGCTGAACTTTGAAGAGACTCCAATGGTAGCCGCTTTGGCAACTTTGGCTCAGAAAGAATCTGAGGTTCTGAAATACGAAGCAGAAACGCTGTCTAAACTTGCCCAGCAGGTAGGTGCAGACATCATCAAGTTTGAGAACATCTTTGCAATGGCCAGTGCCGAGTCTAAGACGGTAGCCGCTGGTACCAAATACAGAGCAGAAATGTTCCTGGCAGCTTCTTCAGATGCCGTTACCCCTACAATGTCTGTTGACGGAAGATCTATTCCGGTACAGGGCGGAAAGGGTAAGATTGAATTTACCGCTACTGCTGGTAACTATGATGCTGAAGGTAATGCGAAAAAGCAATGGAGAGGCCAGGTGCGTTTCCGTCAGGCCAGCGGCCGTGATACCACGTTCACTGTAACCCAGGACTACGTAGTGGCTAAGCCAGTGATGCAGATTCAGTCTGCCTCTATCAACTCACTGTACTTCAACTGCGGAAACGAGCTAAGCGTACAGGTACCTGCTTTGGGTGCTACGTATGATCCTTCTTTCTCTGCTTCTGGAGCTACGGTGGTGAAAGGTGCCAAAAAAGGATTCCTGACTATCATCCCTACTTCAAGACAAGTGAAACTGAATGTGAGCAGCGGCGGAAACGCCATCGGATCACAGGACTTCACAGTGAAACTGGTACCAAGACCAAGAGTAGTGGCTACTGCTAATGGTCGTCCTATAGATCCAGTAAGAGGAATGTCTGCACCTGGGCCACGTACGTTAACTGTACAAGCCGTTCCGGATGAAAGCTTTAAGAACCAGTTGCCTAAAGACGCTCGTTACAGAGTAACCCAGTACACTGTTTATTTGGTGCGTGGTAGCCGTCCGGTTGGCCAGGTGCAAGGAAGCGGTCCAACTGTAAGCTTAGGAAACTTAGCTGCCCAGGCCCGTCCAGGTGACCGGATTGCCGTTGACGTAAAAGAAATACGTAGAATGAACTATCGTGATCAGCAGGAAGTTGTTCCTTCTGATAACTCAAGTTTCACTTTTCAGCTTAACTAGTAGTTAATTATAGTACCATGAAGAAGTTAATTGTGTTGGGTTTAGCGGGTTTGCTTAGCATGCCGGTTGTTAGTATGGCGCAAAAGCGTACTACTAAGAAGTCAACTACTTCTGCGCAGAAAGCCCAGCAAAATGCAGCCGCTGCGGCTGCGGCTGAGAAGGCGCGTCAGGAAGAGTTAGCTCGCCAGCAAGAGATGCAGAAGCAAGCGGAAATGATGCAGGCCAGAATGGACAGCTCTTTGGCTGCCCCAGCCTCGGCCAGACCAATTCCTCCGTCTGATGTAATGTTCAAGAAAACCGTTTGGAGAGCAGTTGACTTGCGCGAGAAGCAAAACAACCCAATGTTCTCTAACGGAAAGCAAATCACTAAACTGATTACGGAAGCCGTTAAGAGAGGTGAATTGCAGGCTTACCGTTCAGATACCTTGAACACCCCCATCACTGCGCAAGAAATGTTTACCAACATGACTCCAAATGAAACAGGCGGTGGTTTGACCGAAGCTGAAAAAGCTGCGGGTTTTGACACTCCGGCTGCCGCCGAGGATGACGGTTGGGGAACTCCTGCTCCTAAAAAGAAAGCCACTACGCCAGCTAAGGGCAAAGCCGGTGCTACACCAGCCCCAGCAGTTGCCGTAACCACCGGTAATGAGCTTCTTCCTAATGAGCTTTACAAACTTGAGATTAAGGAAGATGTGATATTCGATAAAAAGCGTTCCAGACTTTATCATGATATCCAGGCCATCACTTTGGTGATGCCAGCCAAATACAACAGCCTTGGCTTTGAGAAACCAATTGCTTCTTTCAAGTACAGTGACTTGGCAAGAGTTTTCAGAGCGCACCCAGACGAAGCTCTCTGGTTCAACGCCCAGAACGATGCCCAGCATAAGAATCTGGCCGATGCCTTTGACTTATGGTTGTTCAGCTCTTACATCACCAAGGTATCTAACGTAAACGATGCCCGTCTTGAAGAGCAGTACGGAGCTGGTAAGAAAGGCTTATTAGCTGCCCAGCAAGCCATGGAAGAACTCATTGAGTTTGAATACAGCTTGTGGAGCTACTAATAGCTTTAAGCATAAAATAAAAAAAGGAGGCCCTAAACGGTCTCCTTTTTTTATGCCCATTCTTCAAAGTTGGTGGGCAAATGATTACTAAATATGCTCAGCCAACCCGAAAGGGATTTTTGTATCCAATAATGTTGATAACCTGAAATTAGGGCAAACCCTTGTGGTTGTCCCTGTGCATGCTACCGCTTTCAGGTTGTTGGTGAGAACACGAAACAACGGCAAGTGGGTTAGGTATGGTTGGCGAGGAAGAATTTCAGGGCTGGCAGACAATGATAAAACAGAAACGCTCCAATTGGATGGCTGAAGTGGAATGTGGAAAAGAGCAACCACAAGGGATTGGGCCTACAGTTCTGTAGGAAATGGTAAGCGATTAATTTTTTCTGAAAAGAATTTAAGGCTGTTTTCGTGAAAGTAGCTCTTAAACAGAAATGGCTCTAGAAAGATCTTACCCAACCCAAGAGCCCTGACAATAAAACACCTCTTGTTTAGAAGCCATTATCATAAAAACAGCCCTTAAACGATTTACTTGTTTTGGGTCTGCGCGAAATAATCCAAGAGTAGACGGGCTTTGCTTTTGCCTACTTCGCTTTCCAGTTCTTGCTGGGAGAGCTCGGCAATTTTTTTCACAGATTTAAACTTGGTCAAGAGTTTCTCAGCGGTGGCTGGGCCCAGTCCTTTAATCTTGGTGAGTTCAGTTTGTAAGGTCCCTGCATCGCGGAGCGAGCGATGGAAAGTGATCCCGAAGCGGTGGGCTTCGTTCCGGAGGCGCTGGATGAGCTTAAGCGTCTCAGATTTCTTGTCAATGTACAGGGGCAGGGTATCTCCAGGATAGAAGATTTCCTCCAGGCGCTTGGCAATACTCACAATGGCTACCTGCCCGTAGATGCCAAGATCTTTCAAGGCTTTCACCGCCATGCCAAGCTGCCCTTTACCACCGTCTATAATGATGAGTTGGGGCAGGGATGCTCCTTCATCTATGAGACGGCGGTAGCGGCGGGTCACTACCTCATACATAGACGCGAAATCATCCGGACCTACCACGGTCTTGATGTGGAAGTGACGATAGTCTTTCTTAGAAGGCTTCGCATTCCGGAAGCATACCATGGAGGCCACCGGATTATCACCCTGGAAGTTAGAGTTATCGAAACACTCAATATGCTTGGGTAGCTCGGTGAGGCGTAGGTCGCGCTTCATGGTCTCCATGATACGTACCTCGTTGCTGTCTTTGGCCTTGTCCTGCATGCTTTCCTTTTCCTTCCGCAGGTACAGGGCATTCTTCAAGGAAAGATTCAGCAGTTTCCGTTTGTCACCGATCTGGGGAACAGCGATGGTGATGCCTTCCAGCGGTAAAACAAGATCATCAATGTTAACCAGGATCTCCCTGGACGTGCTCTCAAAATCTGACCGCAGCTGCATGATCATGGACGCCAGGATATCCTGATCAGTTTCCTCTAACTTCTTCTGCAGTTCCAAGGATTGGGTACCAATAATGGAGCCGTTCATCACCCTCAGGTAGTTAATGAAGGCGCATTTCTCATTGGAGGTGATGGTGAAGACATCAATGTTGGTGAGCGTGTGGCTTACCACCGTTGACTTGGCCTGAAAATCATCCAGCACATCAAGCTTCTGTTTGTATTGGTGCGCCAGCTCGTACTGGTAATCGGCGGCGGCGGCAGACATGGCTTCTTTGAAGTAGTTCTTGGCTACCGTCAGGTTTCCAGAGAGGATATTCCTGATCTGTTGAATGTGCTGGTTGTACTCTTCTTCACTGTAAAGTCCTTCGCAGGGGCCTTTGCAGTTGCCTATGTGGTACTCCAGGCATACCTTGAACTTCCCCGCTTCAATATTAGCCGGGCTGAGGTTATAGCTGCAGGTACGCAGTGGATAAAGCGACCGGATCATCTCCAGCAGCACGTACATGCTGGTCACGCTGGGATAAGGCCCGAAATAGCGAGAACCGTCGTTGAGTTTGTTACGGGTACTTAAAACGCGCGGAAAACGCTCATTGGTGATGCACAGATACGGATAGGTTTTCCCGTCCTTGAGCAGGATGTTGTATTTGGGCTGATGCTGCTTGATGAGGTTGTTCTCCAGCAAGAAAGCATCAGCCTCGCTGTCTACAATGGTGAACTCAATCCGCTTGATCTGCGAAATAAGTTTGAGGGTTTTCTTGTTGTGCTGCGTAGACCGGTTAAAATAAGAACTTACCCGCTTGCGGATATCTATGGCCTTGCCTACATAGATAATGCCCTTGTCATCATAGTACTTATAGATGCCCGGGCGATGGGGCAAGTGCTTTAGTTGTTCTTTTAATGATTCCTCCACAGCCATTCTGGTCTAAAACTTAAAACCCATCCTCCTCTACTTTCTGCGGTAAAGTAAGGGTTTGCTCTTGTTTTACGGAATCTTGCACAACAGGTACAAAAGTGCTACCCCCGCAGTTGATATTGGTGGAAAGCGGTTGCGATGGTTTAGGGAAAGCGCCCTTGGAGACATTCAAAGACTTGTCGGCGTACACTTTCTGCATGAAGAGGGCGTAGATAGGCATGGCCAGCTTATTCCCCTGCCCGTAAGCGGCACTCCGGAAGTGAATACTGCGGTCCTCACCACCAACCCAAACCCCAGCGGCCAGATCAGGGGTGATTCCCATAAACCAGGCATCTGAGTAGTTGGAGGTAGTTCCGGTTTTAGCCCCGATTTCATTTTTTAGCCCGTAACGGTGACGCAAGCCATAGTAGGCCGTACCGCCGCGGGTTTCGGTGGAGCCTTTCAGCATGTGCACCATGAGGTAAGCCGTTTCTTCGCTCAGTGCTTCCAAGGTCTTAGGCGCAAACTCATGCAGTACCGTTCCGTTTTTGTCTTCAATCCGCACCAGGTACTGAGGTTGGGTCCAGGTGCCTTTGTTCACGAAGGTACCGTAAGCGCCTACCATGTCATACAAAGTCACATCGCTGGAGCCGAGGGCCAGGGAAGGTACCGGGTCAAGCGGCGTAGTGATGCCCAGACGCTTTGCGGTAGACACCACTTCTTCAGGGCCCAGTTTCTTCATGAGGTAGGTAGTGATGCTGTTGACAGAGAGTGCCAGCGCCGTGCGCAAGGTCATACTACGTCCTGAGTAGGTACCCTCGCTGTTTTTAGGCGTCCAGGGCTTGCCATCTGGGTTGATGATGGTTACCGGGGCATCTACTACGGTATAACAAGGAGAGTAGCCTCTCTCCAGAGCGGTGGTGTACACAAACGGCTTAAAAGTAGAGCCTGGCTGGCGGGCACCCTGCTTTACGTGGTCGTATTTAAAGTATTTGAAGTTGGTGCCGCCTACCCATGCTTTTACTTTGCCAGTAAGCGGGTCCATAGCCATGAAGCCAGCTTGCAGGTAATGCTTGTAGTAGCGTAGAGAGTCCATTGGGCTCATGATGGTGTCGCGTTCCCCTTTCCAGGAGAAGATGCGCATAGGAACTTTGTGGTACAGGTGGTATTTGATAGAGTCCTCGTTGCTACCGTACTGTTCTACCAGGCTCTTGTAGCGGGCGGTTCCTTTCATACGCTCCATCAGGAAGCCTTTAATTTCTTTCCCCTGGTCATTTACCCACGGATTGCGGCCTTTCCATTGCTGGAAGAACTCCTTCTGCATGGTTTTCATGTGCTGCTCCAGGGCCGCCTCGGCGTGTTTCTGCATGCGAGAGTCAATGGTGGTGTAGATTTTAAGGCCGTCTGAATACAGGTCGTAACCGTTATCACGGCACCATTGGGCCAGCCACTTTCCTATCTCGGTCCGAAAGTAAGGCGCCAGACCTTTGTTCTGGTTCTCCACGTTGAAGTCCAGCTTGATGGGTTTGGCGGTAGTTTTGGCGTAGGTAGGCTCGTCAATGTAGTTATACTTGAGCATCTGGTCCAATACCGTATTGCGGCGGCTCAGGGAACGCTCTGGGCGCAGCACCGGGCTGTAGAAGGAAGGTCCTTTCAGCACGCCCACCAGGGTAGCGCTTTCTTCCAGGGTAAGCTGCTGCGGGTCTTTGTTGAAGAAGGTCTTGGCGGCTACCTTAATGCCGTAAGCGTTACTCCCGAAGTCCACGGTGTTCAGGTACATCATCAGGATCTCTTTCTTAGTGTAAGAGCGCTCCAGTTTGATGGACATGATCCATTCCTTCGTTTTGATGATGAGCATGCGCAGGCCGGGCACATCAGATAGCAGGCCATTGTTCAGGTCATCGCGGGTACGGAAGAGGTTACGGGCCAGCTGCTGGGTAAGGGTACTGGAACCACGGTCCTGCTTGCCGGTGAGTTTATAGTAAGGAACCGCCAGCGTACCCTTGAAGTCAATGCCGGAATGTTCCTCAAACCGGATGTCCTCAGTGGCGATCAAGGCGTCTACCAGAGTCTTAGGCAGCTGCTCATAGGTAACGGGAGAGCGGTTCTCACGGAAGTACTTGCCTAAAAGCTGGCCGTCTTCTGAGTAAACTTCAGAAGCCAGTTCGCTTTTAGGGTTCTCCAGGGTTTTCAGGTCTGGTAGATCGCCAAAGAGATTCAGGAAGTTGATGCTAACGGCAAAAACGTACAGCAGGAAGAACACGAATCCTCCGGCAAAAAACAGCCAAAGTGCCGAAATGGTTTTCCGGAACTTCTTATCAGGCGTTGACGACATTCTATTGGTAATTTTTTTCAAAGAAAGCTACATACTCCGCGATATTCCCAAGCTCTCTAAGTAAAGCAAGGTTCTCTTCGGTTATCACAAAGGTAGCAAAATTCGAGCCTTTTAAATTGGCTAACGGAGAATTGCGTGTGGCCTGCAATTTAGAGTACTGCTGGGCGGCTTTGAAATCGGACAAAGCCCGCACAACAATGAGGGTGGTGCTGTCTCTGAAAGGAATAGGCTCTACTTTGAGTTGCTTTTTAGGGTGGAAACGGGCATTATAGGTATCATACGATTTCATGAGCTGACGCACCGCCGTAGTGTCTCCAGTGGTATGCACAATCACGAAAGAATGGGGCTGGCTGCGCTCCGTTTTGTAAGTGGGCGCTTCTTCTTTAGGGATAATAGGAGTATTTACAACTACCGGAGGTTTGGCCAACTCGCCGGTCTCATAGCGCAGGTACAGGTTCATGAAGTCACGGGCCTTCGCCTGTAACGGACTCTCAGGGTACTTGATGATGAACTGCTCCATGGCGGCCCTGAATGTAGCCGGTGGTTGGGTGCGGCCTGCTACGAGTGCCTGCAAAAATGCGCTTTGGTCCTGCACATCGTTTTGGGGGTATTTTTGGGAAAGTGAGGCCAAAACAGCTAGCGCCTGCGGATACTGCTCTTTCTCATACAACGCAAAAGCCGAGTCATACAGCGCGTGCGCGGCCACGTTTTCGGCGGAATAAGTCCGCAGAAAATCGGGTTGGTCAATGAGTTTGCTGTATTTGGAATTTGGGAAACGGTCTTTCAGGATCTTGGCGTAGCCTGCTGCCTTCTCGGGTTGCTGTTGACCCTGGGAAATGACGTAGAGGCTGTAGTAGGCTTCGGCGCCATGGTTGGAGGATGGATAGCGCTCCAGCAGTTTCTGGAAGGTCTGGGCAGCTTTCTCCGGTTCTCGCAGGCGCTGCTGGTAGATGTTGCCCAATGTGAACAGGGCTTCCTCCACGCGCTTTTCAGCGGCTTGGCGCTGCTCGGCCGTAACTGGAATAGCAGCCAGGTAAGCTTCCTGTTTCTGGGCGGCCGCGGCGGCTATGGCGGCACTATCTACCGCAATGCCAGTGTTTACCCCTGCGGTGAGCGGAGTGGCTCCGGCAATGGCCGTGATTCGGCGCCAGTTGTCCTGCAAAGGTCGGTCTCCCCAGGTACGCATGAAATCATTGCGCGCAGTTCCGCGGGCCACGGGGTTGTCAAAGTACCAGGTGCTGCCCTGTGTTCCGGCTCCGCCGATGGGCAGGGTAGCCGTTTGCTGGGTAGGTCCGGCGGCAGTGGTGGCATTTGCAGCAGCTAAGGATGCGGCGGCCTCCTGGTCTCGTTCGCGGGTAATCTGCTCGGCTACCCGTTGGGCCCGCTCGGTGGCGTTCAGTTGACCTAAAGCCAATAAACTGTCATTGCTTCTGATGATCTCCAGTTGTTGGGTGAAGGCGGTGAGGACCGTTTTCCTATCGGAGAGTTCTTCGTAGCCCATGGTTGTGGGCGGTAACAGTTGCAGGGTGCTGTCATAGTAAGCCTGGGCCAGGCCGTACTGCTGCAGGTTCTCATAATAGATCTGCCCCGATAACAGGTAAGAGTATGCCTTTTGCACTTTGTTTGTGGTGGAGGCTGCCGTAGACTGCTGCAGGAGTTTCAGAGCATCTGGATACTTTTTCTGCCGTAGCTCCAGCTTAGCCAGGTCATAGTAGATTTTATCTGTGTACTCCTTGTTCTTGGCGTCATCGGCGAGTTTGCGCAGGAAGTTCTTGACTTTGTCCTGGTCTGAGTTGTCTTTCAGTTCGGTTACCTGAGCCAAACCCAGGTTGGCGTAGAAGCCCAGTTCATAAGGGGGACGTTTCTTCAGGACCTTCGCGAACTGCTCGTAGGCTTTGGCATCCTGGGAGGTAGCCTGGTACAATTGGCCCAGGATGAATCTTAGGCGGGCCTCCTGGTCTCTTTTATGGGCCAGCGGAATGGCCAGTTCCATGTTCTCAATAACCTGTGGCAGGTTGTTCTGGATGCTGGCCAACTGCGCCCTGGTGAGAAGCAGTTCGCGGCCGTTGTCCTCATTCATGCGCTCTTTCCTGAACTGCTCAGAAATAGAGAAAGCCTGGTCATAATCTTTTTGCCGGATGGCCAGCCGCATCATCCAGATCAGGGCCTCGTGGCGGGCATGGCGGTCTGGGCTGGTGGTCTGCACAAACCGGAAAGTTTTAAGCGCCTCGGCATCCTCGCCCTGGTAATAACGGGCCTTGCCAATGAGCACATAGCAGTCATCTATCCACCGGGATTTTGGGTGCCGCGCAATAGGGAAAGAAGCCCGCTTGATCACCTCGTCCAGTTCAGGAGCCAGGGTTTTCAGGATGGTGGAATCGGCGGGGGGCAGGATGTCCAGGATGCGGTTATAGTCATTCACGTGGGCGGCCGCAATTTTGGCTTCCACGGCTTCCATCTTCTGGCGGGCCAGAAAATACCCATTGAACCGGGCATTGATGTTTCGGTACAGCCGGCCCAAAGGCTTATCAGAAGAACAGCCGGCGACAGCTGCCAGTAGAAGGAAGATTAGAAGAAAACGTGTCAGTTTCAACGTCAAGTCAGGTGTTGGAATACTAGTAGAACTGCGCAGGGCCTTTTTTATTTTATATTTATTTAAGCTAAAACGAGCCAGAAACGTACTTGTACTTAGACTATAAGGTTATCTAAATAAAAGGTAAAAGCAAATTTACACTTTTTAGACTCTTGTTACGCTACTACGCAAAAGCAGGCGCCGGCGGCGAAGGAATGAAAGCTAATTATAGGCGAACCAGAACTGTTTTGGGCTTGTTTTATCTATATCAGGGCCAAAACAGCGAAAATCTTTTCTGTCCCCATGAACCAGGGATTAGTACCTTTGTGCAAATAGGACCCAACCGTATGGAACCAATCCAACATCCGTCTAACCCCGAAGGAAAACAAGGGGTAAAGCCTTACCTGAAATACTCGGGCCTGGCTTTCCAGATGATTGTGGTGATGTCCGTAGCCGCTATTGGGGGCCGTAAGCTGGATGCCTATTTCCATAACAACACCCCGTGGTGGACACTGGGCCTGTTGGTAGTGGCGGTGTTTGCCACCGTGTATTCTGTTATTGTATCACTTACCCGTAAGAACTAAGTGCCTGTGAGTTTTATAAGAGGGATGATTCTGCTCACCGGGCTGCTGGTGCTCCTGATTACCGTACTGCTGATGTTCACCAGAGACACCGTGGTTCATTCCTATATCTGGTACATGCTGTGCTTCTTTGTGTTTGTCACCGGGTTTGCCCATTATGTGGCCTTCCTGGGGCTCAAGCATGATTCAGGGAATCTGCACGCCTACTACTTTGCCGCCATGGGGGTACGCATGGTCTTCTCTATAATAGCAGTTTTTGTATATAGATATTTCCATGCAGAAGGGTTAGTGCAATTTGTCTCAAACTTTTTCGCCCTTTATTTTATTTATACCGGATTTGAAATCTACGCATTGTTGAGTAACTTGCGCCAAAATTCAAAAAAGCATGCATAGGGCAATGCGGTTACGTAAAATCCATTGCTTTTAATTAGCTCTTAATGAAGAAGATACTCGTTTTCCTGCTTACTGTTCTTACTTTTTCAGCCCAGGCGGCAGAATCTGCCGAGGGTGGAGAATTTAACCCCGGAGAGATGATCTCCCACCATATTGGCGATGATTATACCTGGCATTTTGCCGACGGTGTGGTGCTGCCTTTGCCGGTTATATTATATGGGGAAAATGGCCTGGACGTGTTCTTGGCCTCTAAGTTCTACAACGAGCATCATGAACTGCAGCCGTATAACGGCTACGTGATGGAGCACGGGCATATTTATTATGCCAACGAAGAGGGTGAGCCCCGCACCAGAGTGAACGAGAAAGGTGAAACGGAGCACGTAGGTCCAATGGACTTCTCTATCACTAAGAACGTGGCCTCGCTTTTTCTGAGCGTGCTTCTGCTGTTTCTGGTGTTCTTCTCTATTGCCGGTGCTTACAGCAAGAACCGTGGCAAAGCCCCGCGTGGCCTGCAGTCATTCTTTGAGCCCATTATCGTTTTCATCCGAGACGATATTGCCAAGACCAACATCGGTCCTAAGTATGAGCGCTTCATGCCATACCTGCTCACCGTGTTCTTTTTTATCTGGTTCAATAACCTGCTGGGTTTATTGCCTGGTGGCGCTAACTTAACCGGTAATATTGCCGTTACCCTTGTATTGGCTCTCCTTACTTTAATCCTGACGGTATTCAATGGGAATAAATCTTACTGGGGGCACATTTTTGCCACGCCGGGTGTTCCCAAGTGGTTGGCTCCCATTATGATCCCGGTAGAGGTGATTGGTATTTTCACCAAGCCTTTCTCTTTGATGGTCCGGCTTTTCGCCAACATTACCGCAGGTCACATCATCATCCTGAGCTTGTTCAGTTTGATCTTTATCTTCCAGAGCATTGCCATTGGTCCATTGAGCGTAGCGTTTGCCACCTTCATGAACTTCCTGGAGTTGTTCGTGGCGCTGTTGCAGGCCTATATCTTTACGCTGCTGTCTGCTATGTACTTTGGCGGTGCGGTAGAAGAACATGACCACCATGATGATATGGGCTTTGGTGACGGCCCGCATGCTGCGCAAGCACACCATTAATCTAAATTCTTTTTTAACTATATATATCTACTTTTATGTTAGCATTATTGCTTGAATTGACCCTGGGTACTGGTTATGCTATTATGGGTGCTGGTATCGGCGCTGGATTAGTAGCTCTTGGTGCTGGCCTTGGTATTGGTAGAATCGGTGGCTCTGCCATGGAATCTATCGCTAGACAACCAGAGGCTGGTGGACAAATCCAGACTGCGATGATCATCGCTTCTGCCCTTATTGAAGGTGTGGCCCTGTTCGGGGTGGTAGTTTGCCTTCTGATTTCATTCATTCGCTAAGAATGCATTTGTTGCGTTTCCCTTCCTGACGATTGGTCAGGAAAGGGAGGCGCAATAACAGTAAGTAGAGTTCATAGTTTTGAGAGAAGGAGAATCCTTCAGCCCCTTATAAAAGAAACAAAATGCAATTAGTAACTCCTGGTATCGGATTGCTTTTCTGGCAGACCATCACCTTCTTGGTGGTACTTTTCCTGTTGTCTAAGTTTGCCTGGAAGCCTATCATGAAGGCGCTGCGTGAGCGCGAAGACAACATTGACGCTGCCCTCTCCATGGCTGAGAAAGCCAAACTGGAAATGCAGGCCCTTAAAGCCGACAACGAGCGTCTCTTGACCGAAGCCCGCGCTGAGCGTGACCGCATTCTCAAAGATGCTACCGACGCCGCCACCAGCCTGGTGGAAGGTGCCCGTGCCAAAGCCAACGAAGAAGGCCAGCGCATGATTGAGCAAGCCCGTGTGTCTATCCAGAACGAGAAAAAGGCAGCCCTTACTGAGGTGAAGAACCTGGCGGCTACCCTGTCTATTGACATCGCGGAGAAACTCATCAGACGTGAGTTGCAGGATGAGCAGGCCCAGCGTGCCCTGGTACAGAGCTATCTGCAAGACACGCACCTTAGCTAAGAACGGACGGCGAGCGGCTTCCCGCCCTAGAAAAGGAAGCGAATCGTTTTAAACACGCAAGAGAAATAATGTCAGACGAAAGAGTTGCCTCCCGGTACGCCAAGTCTCTGCTAGAGCTGTCTCAAGAGCAAGGATCATTGGAGAAAGTATACGCCGATATGCTTTCCTTCACCAAGACCTTGAACGCCAGCCGTGACCTTAGCTTAGTACTGCGCAACCCGATTATAAAGCATGATAAGAAACTCGCCATCCTTAACTCCGTTTTCGGGGGCAGCATGAGTGAGTTGACTATGGCCTTTTTCCGGATCATCACCCAAAAGAACCGTGAGGCCATTCTGGAGTCAGTGGCTACTGAGTTTGTAAAACAGTACAACACCCTCAAAGGCATTCAGAAAGCAACGGTGACTACTGCCGTGCCGCTTACCCCAGAGCTTAGAGCTACTTTCCAGCAAATGGTGGTGGAACGTACCGGTGGCATGCAGGTAGAGTTGCAAGAAGTAGTGAACCCAGCCGTTGTGGGTGGGTACGTACTGCGCATTGGTGATCAGCAGATTGATAACTCGGTGAGAACCAACGTGCAGAAATTGAAAAACAAGTTTAAAGAAAATCCATACATTACTAAACTATAATCATGGCAGAAGTTAGACCTGATGAAGTATCAGCGATTTTAAGAGAACAGCTGTCAAACTTCAGAACAGAAGCTGAACTAGAAGAAGTTGGTACGGTTCTGCAAGTTGGTGACGGTGTTGCTCGTATCTACGGCTTATCCAAGGCTCAGTCTGGTGAGTTGTTAGAGTTCGAAAACGGTCTGCAAGCCCTTGTTCTTAACCTTGAAGAGGACAACGTGGGTGCGGTATTGTTGGGTGACTGGAGCGACATCAAAGAAGGCGACACAGTTAAGAAAACAAATAAAATTGCCTCCGTTCGCGTAGGCGATGGCATGGTAGGCCGCGTGGTGAACACCCTTGGTCAGCCAATCGACGGTAAAGGCCCATTGGTGGGTGAACTGTACGAAATGCCAATTGAAAGAAAAGCACCAGGCGTTATCTACCGTCAGCCGGTAAATGAGCCGATGCAAACTGGTATCAAAGCGATTGACTCTATGATTCCGATTGGCCGTGGCCAGCGTGAGTTGATCATCGGAGACCGTCAGACAGGTAAAACTGCCGTGGCTATTGATACCATCATCAACCAAGGTGAGTTCTTTGACCGTGGTGAGCCTGTATTCTGTATCTACGTAGCTATTGGCCAGAAAGCCTCTACTGTTGCGCAGATCGTGAACGCTCTGCAAGCTGGTGGCGCTATGCGTTACACCGTGGTAGTAGCTGCTCCGGCTGCTGACCCTGCTCCAATGCAGTTCTACGCGCCGTTTACTGGTGCTGCCATTGGCGAGTTCTTCCGTGATACCGGACGTCCTGCACTGGTAGTATATGATGACTTGTCTAAGCAAGCGGTAGCTTACCGTGAAGTGTCTCTGCTGCTGCGTCGTCCTCCAGGACGTGAGGCTTACCCAGGTGACGTGTTCTATCTGCACTCCCGTTTGTTGGAGCGTGCGGCTAAGATCAACGCTTCTGACTCCATCGCGCAAGACATGAATGACTTGCCAGAGTCTATCCGTCACTTAGTGAAAGGTGGTGGTTCTTTGACCGCTCTCCCAATCATTGAGACTCAGGCTGGTGACGTTTCTGCGTATATCCCAACCAACGTGATCTCTATCACCGATGGTCAGATCTTCCTGGAAACCAACTTGTTCAACTCTGGTATCCGTCCGGCGATCAACGTAGGTATCTCGGTATCTCGCGTGGGTGGTTCGGCTCAGATCAAGTCAATGAAGAAAGTGGCTGGTACCTTGAAACTGGACCAGGCGCAGTTCCGTGAATTGGAAGCCTTCGCTAAATTCGGTTCAGACCTGGATGCCGCTACTAAATTGACTATTGAGCGTGGCCGTAGAAACCTTGAAGTATTGAAGCAGCCTCAGTTCTCTCCGGTAGCGGTAGAAGACCAGGTAGCTATGATCTACTGCTGTACCAATGGTCTTATTGATGACGTACCAGTGAACGAGGTGCGTACCTTTGAGAAAGACTTTACCAGAACCTTGAACGCCCAGCACCGTCCGGTACTGGATGCTTTGAGAGCCGGTAAGATTGATGATAATGTGACTGACACGCTGAAACAAGTAGCGCGCGACCTCACAGCCAGATATCGTAAATAATTAATCAACAGAAGAAGAGCATAGCGGTTATACGCGTGCTCTTTTTTCTCTGTTTATACTTGACGCAACTTAATGGCAAGTTTAAAAGAAGTACGTAACCGCATTGTATCTGTAGGATCTACGCAGCAAATCACCAAAGCCATGAAAATGGTGGCGGCAGCTAAGTTGCGCCGGGCTCAGGATAACATCATTCGTATGCGCCCTTACGCGCAGCGTCTAAACAACATATTGAGCAATCTTTCCAGTGTACAAGGAGAGGCTGGGCAGAATGTTTATGCGCAGAAGCGCGATGTGCAGCGGGTGTTGATTATTGCCGTTACCTCAGACCGCGGGTTGTGCGGTGCTTTCAACTCTAACGTGATGAAAGCGGTGAACAACCTCATCAATGAGCGTTACAGCGCCCAGGCAGCCGCCGGGAATATTGAGGTCATGGCCATCGGGAAGAAAGGGCATGAGTACTTCAACAAGCGCAACATGCCGCTGGCCGGTGACTATAGCGCAGTATTTGGGAACCTGTCTTTTGAGACCGTACGCGTGGCCGCTGAGCAAGCCATGGAAGGTTTCCGGGTTGGCCGATATGACCAGGTGGATCTTGTGTACAACGAGTTCAAAAACGTGGCTACGCAGATCATCCGCACGGAGCAGTTCCTGCCTATCCAGGAGAATACCAATGAGCAGGCCAACGCCAATACCAACCTGGACTACATCTTTGAGCCTTCTAAAGAGGAGATCATTGAGCAGTTGATTCCTAAGTCTCTGAAGATTCAGGTATACAAGGCGGTGTTGGAGTCCAACGCCTCTGAGCACGGTGCCCGAATGACAGCCATGGACAAAGCCACTGAGAACGCCGGTGAACTCCTGAAACAATTAAAACTGACTTATAACCGGACCCGCCAGGCGGCCATCACTACTGAAATCCTGGAGATTGTAGGGGGTGCCGAAGCGCTTGCAGCCGGAAGATAGATTTAAGACAACCTTTACTTCTGAACAAAGCGCCCATTGAGAAATGGGCGCTTTGCTTTTTTAAGGGCTTGTTATCTCAAGATTATATTTCAGGGCTGTTTTTAGAAAAGGCATTCCAAAGTATTTATCAACTATATTTACGTTTTGGGGGCATTTTGATAAAAAGAGCCTCTAAAAGATAACAGAATTCAAAGCGAATGAGAAATGGATTGGTGTGGGGTTGGACAATGACGTTAGTGCTCTTGATGGGACTTTCCCCGGGAATTGCACAGCGGAAAAAGGCCAACACCAAAAAACCAGAGAAACCAAAGCTGGTGATTGGAATTGTGGTAGACCAGATGCGCTACGATTACCTCTACCGTTATTGGGACAAATATTCAAAAGATGGCTTTAAACGGTTGATTGGCGAAGGCTTCAACTTCCGGAATAACCACTACAACTACGTGCCAACCTATACTGGTCCGGGGCACGCTTCCATTTACACTGGTACCACGCCGGCCATGCACGGGATTGTAGGCAATGACTGGTATAACCGCGCCACTGGACGCAACATCTACTGCGCCGAGGATAAAACCGTGCAGACCGTAGGCAGTACATCGGCTGCGGGGCAGATGTCACCGGTTAACATGATTTCCTCTACCATCACCGATGAGCTGAAACTGGCCACGAACCAGAAAAGCAAAGTCATTGGCCTGAGTTTGAAAGACCGCGGATCTATCCTGCCGGCCGGGCACGCCGCCAATGCCGCCTACTGGTTTGACGGCTCCAACGGAAGCATGATTTCCAGCACGTATTATATGCAGGAATTGCCAGCCTGGGTGCAGGCCTTCAACAACCGGAAACTTCCGGAACAATACACTAGCCAACCCTGGAACACGCTGCTGCCCATAGATCAGTACACCGAGAGTACGGCAGATGACCAGTCTTTTGAAGGTACTTTCACCGGAGAAGCCAAGCCCGTATTCCCGCACAACATCCCGGCTCTGAGAGGCAAGACCTATGATATCCTGCGCTCCATCCCGGCGGGCAACACCTACACCAAGGAGTTCGCGATAGAAGCCATCAAAGCCGAGAACCTGGGCAAGAACACCGTCCCGGATTTTTTAGCCATGAGCTTCTCCACCCCGGATTACGTGGGGCACCAGTTCGGGCCTAATTCTATTGAGGTAGAGGATACTTATCTGCGCCTAGACCAAGATCTGGCCGATTTCCTCAAGTTCCTGGACAAGCAGTTGGGCAAAGAAAACGTGCTTATTTTCCTCACCGCCGACCACGGAGCCGCCCATAACCCAACTTATCTGCAACAACTGCGTATTTCGGCGGGTAACACCAACAACGGTGTCATGGCTGATTCGCTTAAGAAGCACCTGAACCGTACCTTCGGGACCGCCGAGTGGGTGAGTGCTTTCGTGAACCAGCAGGTGTATTTCAACCATGCGGTAGTGGAAAGCAAGAAAGCCAACCTGACCGCTTTGCAGGAAGAAACAGCCCGTTTCATGCAGCGTTTCCCCGGGGTTTTGCGCTCTTTCTCCGCCGATGCCCTGATGAAATCGCATTGGAGCAAGGGAGTGGGCATGCTGGTAGAGAATGGGTATATGCCCTACCGGTCAGGTGACGTTTTGGTGACATTCCAGCCGGGCTGGTATGAGAATTACGGCCGGGGCTTGCCTAAAGGCACTACGCACGGCAGCCCCTGGGCTTATGACACCCACATTCCGCTTTTGTGGTACGGCTGGCAGATTCCGGCCGGAGAGTCTACCGTACACACGGAGATTATTGACATTGCGCCCAGTATAGCGGCGTGGCTGCGCATTCAGGAGCCAAACGGCACCACCGGACGCGCTTTATTGGAATACGTGCGGTAGATGCCGCTGAGAGATAAAATAGATACAGAAATTAAGATGTTAGAAACCACGAAAAACGCCAGCAATCCTTGGCACGATGTAAACTACGGCGAAGACGCCCCTAAAGTAGTAACCGGAATCATTGAGATCCCTAAAGGGTCAAAAGCGAAATACGAATTAGACAAGGACAGCGGCTTGCTTAAACTGGATCGCGTTCTGTTCTCGGCGGTGCACTACCCAGCTAACTATGGCTTCATCCCACAGACCTACTGCGATGACAAAGACCCTCTGGACATTCTGGTGCTTTGCTCTATTGACGTAGCCCCTATGTGCCTTATTGATGCCAAGGTAATTGGCGTGATGCAGATGATTGACAACAACGAGGAAGATGACAAGATCATCGCCGTGGCTGCCAATGACATGTCTGTGAAGCACATCAATGACATCTCTGAGTTGCCGCCGCATACCCTGCTGGAAATCCAGCGTTTCTTTGAAGACTATAAGAAACTGGAGAACAAAGAAGTAGTGGTGGAGAACTTCCTGGGCCGCGAAGATGCCTACAGAATCATTGAGCAGAGCATTGAGCTGTACAACACCACGTTCAGAACCAACAGCTAAGCAACGTAAAAATCGTTCAGTACAAAAGCGCCGCTTTCCGTATAGGAGAGCGGCGCTTTTGTGTTTTCCGCACCGGGTTGTAAACCCGCCCAGAAACCGAAGAATAGTGTTGCACCTATGTTCTCCTCAGGCGTACTTTGCCGGAGAAATGGTGAGACAAGCCATTGACCAAAAAGTAGCATGAGCATCCCCCGCAAGATCCTGGATTTTATTCTGTACAGCAATATGTTCATCTCCCTATGTGCCGCGGCACTAGTCTGGGAGACGTACCTGCTGAGCGGGATTCCTATTTCCCTGCGCCTGAGTGGGATGGTGTTCTTCGCTACCCTCTTTGTGTATAACGCAGACGGGCTGGTGCCTTACAAATTCAACCAGAACGTACCTTTAAGCACCCGCACCAAATGGGTCAGGAAAAACCGGCTGGAGTTGATCTTTATCTCAGTGGCCAGTGCCTTGTGCGTGGTGTACCTATATTGGACGGCTATTTTTGAGCTGAATTTCTGGTTTCTGCTGCATTTGTTTGTGGTAGCCGGTCTGTACTCCGTACCGGTGGTGCCCGAGGGTGAAGGCTATATTCCGCTCCGCGATATTCCTTTCCTCAAGGTGTTCCTCATTGCCTATGTCTGGTCGGCCATTACGGTGCAGTTGCCTTTGATGGAGATGGGCCGCGATCTTTTCTCCGGTAACAGCTTTATCCTTTTCCTGCGGCGTTTCCTGTTTCTTTTCTCCCTTACCCTGGTCTTTGATATCAGGGATGTGCACAAAGACAAACTCACCCAGACGGTCACTTTCCCCACTAGGTTTGGCGTGCAGAATACCAAAAGATTGGCGCTTTTCATGCTGCTGCTTTTTGCAGTATTGGTGCCGGCCGGGACAGCCCCCTTCATGCGGGTAGCCCTGGGGCTCGCGGGTGTTGGTGCCGGGCTGGTGGTGTGGTATGCGCACGAGTACCGTTCCCAGTACTACTTCATGGTCCTGGCAGATGGCATGATGCTGGTGCAGTTCATGCTGGTGTGGTTCCTGGCATGACGCAGTGATACGCAAGTTGCAAAGTTAAGTAGCAGAGCACCTTGCTTTAAGCATGATTCCCACAAAATAGCCCTAAACGGAAACAGCTTTGTTTCTCCGTTAACGTGAGGACACGCGCCGGAAAGCAGCCCCCAGATATTTATAGAGATCAGAGGCAATAAGCGAAGTTTGGCCCTCAGCTTCAGCGGCGATATCACCGGCCAGGCCGTGCAGGTAAACGCCCAGGAGGCAGGTCTCCAAAGGAGAATAGCCTTGGGCACGCAGACCGGTCATGATGCCGGTGAGCACGTCGCCGGTGCCGCCAGTGGCCATGCCAGGGTTTCCGGTAGTGTTGAAGTAGAACTCGCCGCGTGGCGTGCCGATGCAGGTGTGGGCTCCCTTTAGGATGACGTAGCAGGCGTGCTCAGCGCAGAAGCTTTGAAGCAGTTGCAGTCGGTGGAAATCATCGGTGGCAAGACCGGTGAGCCGTTCAAATTCTTTAGGGTGCGGAGTAAGGATGCTGTCTGCCGGCAACTGCTGGCGCAACAAACGGTCAGAGGCCAAAAGGTTGAGGGCATCGGCGTCCAACACCAAAGGAGGAAGCTTCTGCCGGAAAAGACTTTCCAGGGCTAAACGAGAATCTTCGGCCTGACCAAGTCCCGGACCTATCCCGATGCATTGGTATTTGCTGAGCTCACCGGGGAACTGGGACAGGTGCAGGTCATGGCCATCGGTGAGCACCATGGCCTCGGGCACCGCGGTCTGGAGAATGGCGTACCCCGTTACCGGCACCTGCACCGTCAATAGCCCTACCCCCGCCCGCAAAGCCGAATGCGCGCTCATGGTGATGGCCCCCATCTTTCCGTAACTGCCGCCTACCAGCAGAGCGTGGCCAAACGTGCCTTTGTGGGAAAACTTGGTGCGCGGCCGCAGAATGGCTTTCACGGTCTCTGGCAAAACAACTTGATAGGGAGATTCAACCTGCGTCAGGAAATCAGGGTGCAAGCCAATGGACAGTACGTGCCAAGTGCCCACGTACGCGCCCGAGGCGGGCAGCAAAAATGCCAGTTTTGGCCGTTCAAAGGTGAGCGTGACATCAGCGTGGACAACGGTGTTCTCCTTAGGGGTGGGCGCATCGGCGTATAGCCCCGAGGGGATGTCGATGGCGATGAGGGTGGCTTCTTGTTCGTTCAGGTAAGTGACAACCTCGGCATAAAGACCTTCCAGCGCCCGGGAAAGCCCTGACCCGAACAGTCCGTCCAGTATCACTGCCTGTGCCGGAAGGGTAAACGGTAAATCGGCAGAGCTCTGGATTTTGGTCACGGGTACCTCCTGCGGCAAACGCTCCAGGTTCTGGGTGAAATCTGGGGAGTGGTTCTGGGTGGCCTCTGGTAGGAAGACCTGAACATCATAGCCATCGTGGTGGAGCAGACGGGCCGCAGCCAGTCCATCGCCGCCGTTGTTGCCGGGGCCGCAGAAGATGTAAAACGGAGTCTCCGGAGAATACTTGCCTTCCAACCACTGCACCAAAGCCCCGGCGGCCCGTTCCATTAAATCCAGGGGAGAGATAGGTTCCTGCGCAATAGTATAGGCATCGGCGGCACGGGTCTGGGCGGCGGTGAGTATTTTCATGGTTTTATGGCTGATTGTTCATGGATGATTGTCCTCAAATCAGATGAAAGTTTACGCCTTCTTTTGGTACGCTGTTTTCGGACTGTTTTATTAATAACAATCAACAACTCTCAAAACTGCAGACCCATTCCCAAGCCTAATTGCCCGTTGGGGAGCACCGTGGGCATTACCGATGCATTCAGCCCTTTGTTGCGCATGATGCGGTCGTGCACAAAGTATACGGTGTTTACAGACAGAATGCCAATCCCGGCCCCGGCCAGGACATCGGCCATCCAGTGCTCATTGTTCAGAACCCGCATCACGCCCGTAGCTGTGGCAATGGTATAACTCCCGATGCTGATCCACTTGCTTTTGCCTCTGAACTCTTTATCTACGATGGTGGCGATGGTAAAGGCGTAGGCAGTGTGCCCTGAGGGAAAAGCCCTCGGCAAGCCGTTGGGGCGCTCCTGGCCGGTCCAAACCTTGGTAGGGTAAACCACCAGGGTAGTCAGCGCCCCTGAGGCCAGCAACAGGCCCGTCTGTCTTCTGATGTCATGTTTGTTCTCCTCGGAGAAAGCCGTGAAACCGTACAGGCCTACAATGGGCACGAAGAAGAGGTAATCATCAATCTTGGTACTGAAGTTGGGAAAAGCCCGGCGCGCATCGCGGCTGGCGTCATAGCTGCTGTAAAAGCCATTGTCTTTGATGGTGGAAATGCCGGCCGCAATCAATACCGCCGAGGGAAGCACCGCCCGCATCAGGTATTGCTTGGTTTTGGGCTTTTCTTCAGCGGGCACGCTCTGCAGCGGCTCGGTTGCCGCGGTAGTATCAGAAACTGGCGTCTGGGCTACAACTCTAACGGACAATGAAATCCACAGGAGTGAGGTCGTCAGGAGATGTTTGAGGTTCAAGGGGAGTAAAGTTAGGTTATAGAAAACAGTTTAAGGTGATACATGCGGTAAGAGCTTCCGGCAGAATAGCCCCGTCTGGAATAATGGTCCGTTTCAAGGCAGTTTTGGAGAAACTAGGATAAAAACGGAAGTCCGGGCCAGAGGTTATCCCCAATAGCCCGCCGCGTTGCCTTCCCTAAGTACAAAGAGGTAAACTGTTTATTCCCCAGAGCTGTCTACCTGGATTAGGTGCACCAGGTCGTCATCGGTGTGAAGCTGCTGGTCTTTACCACCGGAGCAGACCATGAATGCCTTCTTGGCCGGATTGTGCTTGTAAAGAATGGGCTGGCCCCAGCTGTCCAGCGTCAGGTCCCGGAGCAAAGGACTGTTCATAACTACCTCGTTCAGGCTGCCTGGTAACCGGGTTTGGGTTTGTTCATATTTCATAATGACAGCTGCCAGTCTCTCCAGTTTATTTCTGGTGTTCTTCTGCTTGAAGTAAGAATCTGTGAGCAGGCTGAATAAGATGAATAGCGCCGTGCCGCAAACCAAAACCAGAAGCGCCCACTTGAAAGGCACCAGCAAAACCTTCAGCCAGCCGAAACGCTGCCGCTGGTACCCCTCGGTATTGTTGGCCGTCCGGATGTTGAAGAGGAGCGCTAGAAAATCTACTACTTTGTTCATGTTGGTTTTGCCGGAGTGTGTTTTGATCGTGGTGCTTTATGTCCTGCCTGGAATAGTGCAGGTTCTGGCCAATTTACTTGCTTACTGGCAGATAAAGGTACTATAATTAGAAACACAATCTATAAGTAGTACAGCAGGCACTAGATGCAAGGGGGACCTTTCAGGTAAATAAGAAGTAAGTAGCGTTGTTTTGATTCAGGTCTGATTTTCAAAAATGAACCTAAAAATGAGAAGCGATGCTGAATGCATAAGTTAAGTGGGAGCAAGTTGAAGGATTGGTATTATTTAAGAAAAATTGAATAAAAAATGTTAATTGTGGATTTGCCAAAATGCTATCTGATGCCAGTTGAGCCTAAGCTAAGTTAAGAACTAGGCAGAAAGAATATTGATTTATTGAATATTTGACAAAGAAATGGATGTAGCGGTTTGATAATGAGAAGCATATGTGGTTTTTACGTGTTGTTTTCCTCATTTTGTTTGCCTAAACTTATTAAGCAAACAACGCAGCAGGAATGTGAAATCTTTATCCAGAAGAGAGTTTTTGAGTAAGAGTGCCATTCTGGGCGCCGGCGCCTACCCAGCTATGCTAGCGTTGAATCTGTTGCCCGCCGCGCCCGCCCACGCCTTTGATCTGGAAGGAAGCGGCAAAGGCAAACACATCCTTATCCTGGGGGCCGGGCTCGCGGGCATGACCTCGGCGTATGAACTCTCCAAACTGGGTTACCGATGTACCATTCTGGAGGCCCAGACCCGCACCGGCGGCCGATGTTGGAGCGTACGGGACGGAGTCACCACCACCGAGACAGTCCAACCAGCGCAGACCGCGCGCTTTGACAACGGCCTCTACTTCAACGCCGGCCCCTCGCGCATTCCGCATCACCACCAGCTCACCATGCACTACTGCCGCGAGTTGGGCGTGCCGCTGGAAGTCTACAATAACGTCAACGAAAGCACCTACTTCTTCGCCGAGGGCCAGGGGCCGCTCTCCCATCAGAAAGTACGGGCCCGCGAAGTGCACAATGACATGCGGGGCTACACCAGCGAACTGCTGGCCAAAGCTGTTGATGGCGGCAAGATAGACACGGCCCTTTCCAAAGAAGATTCCGCCAAAGTAATAGAGTACCTCCGCGCCGAAGGCGGGCTGGACATAGACAAACTCTACAAGGCATCGGCCCGCCGGGGTTACCTGGAACCACCCGGTGCCGGGGAGAAAACCGGCAAGATCTCCAATCCCCACAAACTCGCGGACATCATCTCCTCCGGTCTCCTGGATCCCGATTTCTACAACGTAGCCGAGTATACCTATGAACTGCAGATGACCATGTTCCAGGCGGTGGGAGGCATGGATTCCATTGCCAAAGCGCTGGAGAAAAAGGTAGCCGGCCTTCTGAAACTGGGCGCCACCGTCACCAGCATCCAGAACCAGCCCGAGGGCGTCACTGTCACCTATAAAGACAAGCAGGGCACCCACCAACTCACCGCCGATCTCTGCATCTGCACCCTGCCGCTGCCGGTGCTCAGCAACCTGGAACACAACTTCTCTTCAGACGTGAGCCGCGCCATAGACTTCGTGCCTTACATCCAGACCGGCAAGATAGGGCTGCAGTTCAAGCGGCGCTTCTGGGAAGAGGAGGAGCAGATCTTCGGGGGCATCACGCACACCAACAATGAGCTCACGCAGATCTTCTACCCCTCCAACGGCTACCTGGGCAAGAAAGGCATTCTCATTGGTTACTACAACTTCAACGACAAGGCCCGGAAGGTGGGCGAGCTCTCTTACGCGGAGCGCGAGAAGCTGGCCTTGGAGAAGGGCGCGCTCATCCATCCGCAGTACCCCAAAGAGTTTGAGGGCTCTTTTTCGGTGAGTTGGCACAAACTGCCGCACAGCTTGGGCGGCTGGGCCGTGTACAGTGCCGAGGACCGCAAGACGCATTACCAGGCCCTACTGAAGCCGGAGAAAAACGTCTACTTCGCCGGGGAGCACATGACGTACCTGACCGCCTGGATGGCAGGAGCTTTTGAGTCGGCACGGAGCGTGGTGGCGCAGGTGCACAGCCGCCTGAGCGAAGGGCGGATGCAGTACCCCACCGTTTCTACTTCTTCTAACTAAACTTACACCTATTCAAAACCTATACCCGCATGGCAACTTCAATGGACCGCAGAACCTGGCTTAAGGCAAGCGCTTTACTCGCCGGAGGCACCGCTTTCTTCCCCTCGGGGATATCTTCTTTGGTTGCCATGCCCAGACCGGCCGCCTCGGCCCTGCGGGAACGGATCACGGAGGAGTCGCTGCTTACCGATGGTCCGCCGCCCATGCGGGCCCGGCTTCTGGCCAACGAGAACCCGTTTGGGCCTTCGCAGAAAGCCAAGCAGGCCATGGTGGACTCCCTCAACTCCAGTTACCAGTACCCGTTCATGCATTACCGCGAGTTGGTGCAGAAGATTGCCGCGCACGAAGGTGTCTCGCCGGAGTCTGTTCTGCTGAGCGCGGGTTCCAGTCCGCTACTTTTGGCGGCGGCCATGCACTTCAGCCAGAAAGGCGGCACCATCATCACCGGCGACCCTTCCTACGATGACCTGGTGGAAAGCGCCAAAGAGTTCAACGCCACCATCGCCGCCGTGCCGCTCACCGCAGACTACAAGCTGGACTTGGACGCCATGGAGAAAAAGGTGGACGCCAAAACCGCGCTGGTCTATATCTGCAACCCCAACAACCCCACCGGCACCGTGCTGGACACGGCCAAACTGAAAGCCTTCTGCGAGCGCGTCTCCAAGAAAGTACCCGTATTCGTGGACGAGGCTTACATTGACTACCTGCCCAATCCCGAGGCGGTCACCTTGATGGACGCTGTGAAGAAAAACCAGAACATTCTGGTGGCCCGCACTTTCTCCAAGCTCTACGGCTTTGCCGGATTGCGCGTGGGCTACGTGGTGGCCCAACCCGAGATGGTGAAGACCCTGTCTAAGTACACCAACGGCGCCATGTCCATCTCGGGCCCGGCCATCATGGCGGCCCTGGCCAGCTACCAGGACAAAGCCTATCTGTCAGATGCCCTGCAGAAGACCATGGCTTCCAAACAGTTCCTCTATGACACGCTCAAGAAAGAAGGCTACGAGTACATCCCTTCCTCGGCCAACTTTGTGATGTTTCCCTTAAGGATGGACGGTAAACGGTTCTCTGACGAAATGATGAAGCGCGGCGTGGGCATCAGGTACTGGAAATTCGCGGGCAAAGACTGGTGCCGCGTGAGCCTGGGTCGGATGGATGAAATGCAGGCCTTCGCCGAGGCTTTCCAACAGCTCTCCTAACACGTCTCTCCCCCGGATTAAAACCCGGAGAAGCGGCGTTTCACCCCTGATTTCTGAAAACAAGCCCTAAAACGGCATCGGCTAAGCTAAGAATTCATACCAAGATGTTACAGTCACTTCTCTTCAGCGGCAAAAACAGTTTCCCGCCCCGGGTCTGGCGGGACCGCAGCGGGTGGTTTTCCACCCCGGTCATTTTCCACAAACAATCACTAAGCACAACCCCATGTCTAAACTGCTTCTCCCCGTTCTCACGCTTCTATGGCTTGTTTCTGCCCTTCACGTTCAGGCCCAGACCAACCCTCGGCCGCTCCGTCTGGAGGAGTACCAAAAAGCCAAAGCCTTCCAAATAAAAGACCTGGACGCCGACACCTATGTGAAGATTGAGAACGCCTACATCCTGGACCGCTACGAGCTGCGCAAGCCCTACTTCATCACCGGTGACGATGGCCTGCGCAAGCGCATGGACCTGTACCGCCTCCTGGCCAAGGAAGGCCTGCAGGAACTGGGCCTTATGGTGTTTTACACCAATGAAAAAGGCAAACGCTACCAGGCCCTGCTGCCCAACTTCACCTCCGACGGCAAGGTCTGGGAACAGTATTTTGAGGACATCCACGCCATAGACAGAGAGGAAAAGAACTTCGTGCTCAAGCTGTCTTACATCCTCTCCAAGGAACTGGCTTTCCAGCAGTACAAAGTCCTGAACCAGGGCAAGGACCTCAAAGTGGAATCAGCGACCTACGGCAACGACATCTGTTTCCCCGGCACCCAGGAAGTGGCGCTCGAGAACGGCAGCAAGAAACTATTGAAAGACATCCGGCCCGGCGACCGGGTAGTCACCGTGGACCCCGAGACCAAGCAGGCCACCGTGACCCAGGTGCAGGAACTGGTGGCGCACGAGGCCAAAAACTACGCCATTACGCAGCTGGTGGTGGTAGCTGCCCAGGAGAAAACTGGGAACACGGCCACCGAGGTGCTGCTGTCTGGCAAGGTGCTGGAGGCTACCCCCAACCATCCCATGTTGACCCGGACCGGGCAGAAGAAGATAGGCGAGATCCTGGAGGGCGAGGAGGTGCTGTGCTTTAACCAGAAAACCCGGACCTATGAGCCGTTCACGGTGTTGCGCAAAAAGGAATACGCCGGCGGCGTGCAGAAAGTCTACAATATGGTGGCCACCGAAGGCACTACTTTCCTCATGAACGGAGTCATGGTGCTGCAGAAATAACCTGCCCTTTATTACTTTTTTGGAATCTTTCGTTCGTACCTGACTAAGTCCTGGGGCCTGTGCTCCAGGATTTTTTTCGTTTCAGGCCCATAATTTTCAAAACAGCCGCTAAACATATCCCGTAGACGCTTTTCTTATAAGCTCATCTGCCGCTATGGGTGGGTAGAAGGCGGGAAATCCTCCTCCGTGCCAGGAAGAAAAAACCTCACAAAAATTCTGATAGTTTTCTGGTATTCAGGTTTTTAGGTGTGTGATTGGATTTGGGAAGAGGAATTTTTCGTTATTTTTTAAAGGGCTGCAGCTGAAATAAACAACGGAAAAGTAATTTTTATACTAAGTTAAATCATATATTAACTCAGCGTTAAACCTAACCCGAAACTTATGCTTACCGGACGTGTCAATGCACCAGAAATAAACACCCGCCACGGTTGGCTGAACACTAGCCGCTCCTACACCCTCCGCGATTTCCGAGGAAAGATTGTGCTGCTGGATTTCTGGACCTTTGGGTGTATTAACTGCCAGCACATTCTGCCGGATCTGAAGCGGCTGGAAAAAGAATACGCCAATGAACTGGTGGTCATTGGCGTGCACTCTGCTAAGTTCGATGCCGAGAAGCGGCAGAATGCCATTCGGCAGGCGATTCTCAAGTTCGGGATTGAGCACCCCGTGGTCAACGACGCCGATTTCGAGGTCTGGAAGCAATATGCCGTAAACGCCTGGCCTACCGTGGCCCTCATTGACCCAGACGGCAAAGTAGTAGGCCAGCGGTCCGGTGAAGGCATCTATGACATCATTAAACCGCACCTGGACGACCTGATAGAGACTTTCTCTGACCGCCTCAACCGCGAGCCCTACGTTTTCCGGCCCGAGACCCTGGAGCCCTCTTCCCTTCGGTTCCCTTCCAAGCTAATCGAGGATGAAGAAGGCTACCTGTACCTGTCTGACAGCGGCAACAACCGCATTCTCAAGCTGGATACCACCGGCAAGGTGCTGGAGATCATCGGCAGCGGACAGGAGGGCTTCACTGATGGTTTCTCTGAGGAAGCTTCTTTCCATGAACCGCACGGCTTGGCCTTGCACGGCCAGTTCCTCTACGTAGCCGATACCCGGAACAACGCTATCCGGAAGGTGGACCTTCTCCATAAGCAGGTGAAAACCGTTGCTGGCACGGGGGAACTGAGCTACTACTTTTTCCATGAGGAGATGGGCGTGGCCGTTAATCCTAACAGCCCCTGGGATCTGGCCATAGAAGGAAACCACCTCTTCATTGCCAGCGCCGGAAACCACCAGATTCTGCGCATGGATTTAGGCTCAGAGCAAGTCTACCGTTTTGCCGGTACCGGTCGGGAGGCCCTCGCCGACGGAAACATCCATGAGGCAGCCTTCAATCAGCCCAGCGGTCTGGCTCTGCAAGGGCGCATGCTCTACGTAGCAGATCCAGAGGCCAGCGCGGTGCGTGCCGTGAACCTGGACAAAGGCACCGTGAAGACACTCATCGGCCGCGGGCTCTTTGAGTTCGGGGATGAGGACGGAGACTTCGATGAAGCATATCTGCAGCACTGCATGGGTATCACCGACCACAACAGAACCCTTTACCTGGCCGATAGCTACAACGGAAAAGTCAAAGAAATAGACCTGGATAAAGAGCGCATCAGAACAATTGTAGCGGGCCTGGAAGAACCCAACGATGTTCTCTTCCACCAAGGCTTCCTCTGGATCACCAACACCAACGCCCACGAGCTCTGGAAAGTGAACCTGAATACCGGCGAACGGGAGATTGTGCTGGTAAACGATCTCCTGCCAGTAGAGAACTAGGCCGCCTTAGCTAAGGGTTAGAACCGGAGATTGCCTTAGGCATCCCAATAAGTTTCCTGTCTTACACCGTTTTTCGCCAGATATGGTCAGAGCGCTTGTTTCTGAGATTCTTCCTCTCCCTGCTGTGATTCCCCTCCTCGAAGGGATAGGAATGGGTAGGCGTTTTTCTGTCTATTTTACAAAATTCGCCTCAAACCACCGTATCTCTGGCGCAAGTCTCTAGGCGCAGACGCTCGCAGGACCTCCGGACGCTGCGAGGTCTTTTGAGCAATCGGTATAGCGCAGGCAGAAACTCCACCTTCTGATTTAGGAAGAGCACCCGTAAAGTGGGGTGGTGAACAACCAACAATCCTTACACTACCAGGCTGATGGGTTGGAGGGATTGTGCTTGCACGCGCTGGGCTTGCTGGATGTGCCGCTGCTGATGCAGAATCAAGAATTCCAGGGCTTCTCCCAACCGCATCTTAAGCAATTTGAAGAACTCCACCGGAATAGCTTTCTGGTTAAGGTCGGCTTTGGCGGCGGAGGCCAACACGCGCAGCAGCTTTTCCTGGTGCTGTAGAAACTCCGTCAACACTTGGGTGGTGAGTTTGCTGTTGTGCGGATTCATGTGCTTCAGGGTCTTGTGTTTCTTCGCGTTGGCGGGGTTCACCAGGTCCAGTGATTTCTTCCCGATCCAGGAGTAGCGCACCGGCTGCGGAGAGAGAGGAGTGGCAGTAGCGTTAATGGCACGTTCCAGGTGCGGCAAATAGAAACGGCTGTAGCGGTTCAGGTGTTCCATGCATTCCAGAACGCTCCAGCCGGTGGCGTGCGGCTTGGAATTGAGAGCGGCGCTGTCCAGGGGCAGGAACTCAGATTGGATAATGCCCTTCTGAGCCTGGGCCTGCTGTTGCAATTGGGAGAGGAAAGTGGCTGTGTCCATGGTCTTTGTCTTTTGGTTTACTCAAAGGTAGAAGCCGCTTCCCCGCCAAACCTTGATCCAAATCAAGAATTACATGATGCGGCTCAGAGTCTCCGGGGTCATGCGCAAATAGGAGGCAATGTACTTCTTGGGCACCAGCTGAAAGATATGCGGGCTTCGGCGCAGCAGCCGTTCCAGGCGCTGCACGGGGTCGGGGAGTTGCAGGTCCACTTCGCGCTCAATCTTGCCTACCAAAGCTTTCTCCAGCTCCATCCGCCAGAATTTCATGAATACTGGCCGTTTTTCCTGAATCTGGTCAAAATCTGTTTTGCTTATCGCCAGTAACTCGCTCCTCCGCAGGGCCTGGATGCAGTATAGAGAAGGCGTCTGCGTCACCAAAGAGGGAAAGGAAGTAATCAGGGTATTGGGGTACGCGAAGCCCACGCAGATGTCTTCCTCCGGGGTGGGCAGATACAGCCGCAGCGCCCCGCTCTCCACAAAATACAGATGCTGCTCCACCTGCCCTTCCCGGATGAGGAAATCGCCGCGGTTTACAGTGTAGCGCTTCTTCCAGAGAGGCAGAAAAGCGTCCACGTCATCGGGGGTGAAAAGCGGAAGCTGATTGAGCAGAGAAGCCAGCATGGGCAGCGGGTTTAGGAGCTATTTTTAGGAAAATAAGCGAAAAACAGACCTAGAACTAATGTTAGGTTTTTTTCTCTTGCGTATACCTAAAGATACTGGTTATCTCTTTTCTTTCACGTAATTTTAAAGGCTAAACCCGCTGGGAAAGCTCTGCTTTATTGAAGAATGAGTTCTTTGCTACGAAAGGCAGAAGGTTTACAGACCAGAAGATACAGACAAGATATGGCGTTACTTTTTAATGATTTCGCGAGTTGGGGACAGCATTGCCAAGCCACGGGAGAACCGTTGTACAAGGCAGTGTTGGCCTATGAGATAGAGCAGAAGGGCCGCACCGAGGAACAGATCTGGGACGGGCTGCAGCGGGCGTACGATGTCATGAAGGATGCCGTGAAGACCGGGCTCACCCAGGATATGACCTCGCGCTCGGGCATGGTGAACAACGGGGCCAAGAAAGTGGCAGCCGCACCGGTAACGGTTCTGTCGCCGGAGTTTCAGCAGCTCATTAGCCGGGCGTTGGGGGCTAAGGAAGTGAACTCGTGCATGGGTCGGGTAGTGGCGGCGCCCACTGCCGGCGCCTCAGGCATCTTGCCAGGTATTTTGACCACCATTCAGGACCTGCACGGGTTGGAAGATCGTAAAATCCACGAGGGCTTGCTGGTGGCCGCCGGTATTGCGCTTATTATAGAAACTAATGCCTCTTTGGCCGGGGCCGTGGGCGGTTGCCAGGCCGAGACTGGTAGCGCAGCAGCCATGGGCGCCGGGGCTATTGTGTATTGCCTGGGCGGTACCGTAGAGCAGGCTTTTGCAGCGGTGGCCATCACCATTCAGTGTATGCTGGGTTTGATTTGTGACCCCGTGGCCGGACTGGTGGAGGTGCCCTGTATTGTGCGCAATGCCAGTGCGGCCGCCATCGCATTTTCCAGTGCCCAGATTGCCATTGCCGGCGTGAACCCGGTCATCCCCGTAGACCAATGCGTCATGGCGCTGGGCGAGGTTGGCCAAAGCATGGAAACCAAGTACAAAGAAACAGCCTTGGGCGGACTGGCCAATACCCCCAGAGGCCGCGAGATTGAGAACCTGGTCCTGGTGCAGGACGTGGAAATCCTTCCGGATGAAGACAGTGAGTGAGTGAGTGAGTGAGTGAGTGACGAATCCCCGTTTAAGGCTGTTTTTAAAAAACGGGGTCCTAAACGGGGATTGGTGTTTTAGCCTTTCGGGAAAGCAATGTAAGGGCAATCCCTTGTCGTTGCCCTTTGTTTGTCAACAAAATCCAGATTGTTGGGAATGACCCAATAAAGGAACATGCATTCCGTCCCCCTTGAAGGCCCGGGATGACAAAGGCGCTTGAAGAACCTACCTGCTCTTGCTACGGAGAAAGGGCAACCACAAGGGATTGCCCCTACGGTTTACAATTGCGCCTCCTGCACCGTCACGATGTTCAGGAACTGTTCATGCTCATCCCAGCTAAGCCGGTAAGGGCTGACTTTATCCTGCGTCATCACCTCAATTCTAATGATTCTTTTGACATCGGCCAGAAACCGGTTTTTGTTGAAGGGCTGTTTGTTCAGGAGGATACGCAGGTGCCGCTGTTCTTGGGGCACCTGGAAGTAGTCCAGCACGTCTTCCAGCTTCAGGAGCGTCTTCTTGTTTTTAAGCTTGATCAGGTACACGCCGCTGCTGGCTGCCGGACCCATAGATGCCAGAACAGCCGAGTCTCGGAATGCTTTCACCACAATAATTTCCTTTGGGTCTACCACCAAAGAAGCATAATCGGTTTCCTGTGAACCCAGCAGCAACAGGGGCTCATACATCTGAACCGATGCCGTTAATCTGGGCATGGGCTTCGCCGGAATAGGTTCCAGATTAGGCAAGGCCTGGCCATAAAGGAACTGGCCCCGGCTCACGGCGGAGAAAAGGACGCCTAACAAGAGAACTGCCAGTGTTTTTCCCATGAAGCTAAGCTACAGCTTTTTATAAAAGAACGCCAGCAACAAGCCTTTTCGTTTATGGAAACCCCAGGTAACTAAGAATTGAGGACCTTAATAGTTTGGAATGTTGCTCACGCTGTTTCTGGTCAGCAACAAGCCCAGCATCATGAGCAGGCTGGAGAGCAGAACCACAAAGAAAAGCACGCTCTCGTTCATACCCACAATGTCATACTGCGGCGGAATGCTGAAGAACAGCAGGATGGTGATCAGGCCTCGGGGCGCAATGAAAAGCTCCGGGATAAGCGGCACCCGGGCAATGTACTGCAGGTAGGCAAAGCGTACCAGCAGGATAATTGAGAAGATGGTGAAGCCCATGACCCAGACATCCAGTTGGAAGAGTTCCTGCAGGTTAATGGAAAACCCGAAGAGCAGGAAGAAGAAAGTCCTGATCACGAAGGCACTCTCCCCGTTGATCTGCTTGAGTTGGATGATCTCCGCCTGGAGCGATGCCAGGCTGATGTACTTAGCCAGCCGGTCTTTGATGAATAGCGCGGCATTGTTCAGCATCAGGCCAAAACACAGCACCATGAGCAGCGAAGACAGGTGGAATTTCTTTCCGATGGAGTACAGCAGGATGAGGATGGCAATAATTAGAAAGAACTTGATGTGGCTCCTGATCTTGTCCACGAAAAACAACAGGAGCAGACAACACACCACGGAGATCAGCAGGATGCTGCCCAGGTCCACCGCCAGGGAAACGAAAGATCCTATTCCCACCTGCTCGTTCTGAATGGCAAAATTAAAGGCCACAATCCCGATGATGTCTGAAAAGGTAGCCTCGTAGACGATAAACTCCTTTTTCTGGGCAGTGAGGTTACTCACGCTGGGGATGGCAATCGCGCTGCTGATCACCGCCAGCGGGATGGCGTTGACAATGGCCACTTGGTAGGGCACTTCCAGCCAGAAATAAATAAACCAGGCAATAAGCGCCGCCGTGATGAGCAGGGTAAGGGTAGCCGTGAGCAGGGTTTTCCGGATGAGGGGGAGTTTATCGCGGCTTAGTTCCAGGTCCAGGGCGCCTTCCAGCACAATGAGAATAAGGCCTATGATGCCAAACAACTCCAGGATGTTGCGCAGACCCGGCAGAGAGACGTTGAAAGAAGAGGCAAGTACCTGAAGGATAATTCCGGTGAAAAGCAGCAGGATGACGGATGGTATCTTTGATCTTTTGGCCATCAGGTCAAAGACATAGGACAGAATAATGAGGCTGCTAAGAATGATCAGAAAGGTATATGCGTCTAATATCATGCCGTGCGGTTAGGTGGAAAAATAATACGAAGGCCTGCTTCTACAGAAAGGAAAACGCACCTTGTATTTGAAAAGTATTGAAATATAGAAGCGGCCAGTAGGGGTAAATGGTTCCTGGCCGGTCTTCTTCTCGCTACTAAGATAGAAATCTCTTTTTACGGGAAAAGTCTTTGCCGGGGTAGGTTCTGGCTTCTTGGACTGATTATCTTTTGATTATTTATGCAGCTTGAATAAAGCTTTATCTGACTTTATGAAACCACTCGCCTCTCTTACCATTGGCTCCAAAAAACTATTCTTCTCTGCTGCAGCCAGCGTGCTGCTAGGCTTCTCCGGTTGCTCTTTGCCTGATATGAAAGTAAGCGAAAGCTTTCAGCAGGAAGCCACCGTCATGCCCGTGGTGGGGCGCTCGGCTTTCAGGTTGTCACTGGGCAAAGAGAAGGGTTTTGGGTTTGGCGCATACCGCTTGGAGGACATCAGCCGGGGCTGGACCCGCCGCACAGATTTAGGTAATTTGATCCAGGTGACTGAGGCTTACCAGAAATACAGTTTCGGGCTGCGCGATACGGTGCAGGGGAAAACGGTGGATGTGCAGGCCGCAGCCATGCTCAACGCCGTCACGGCCCAGGCCTATGGCTGGTCTGCGGACCTGAACAAGCAACGCGAGTTCCTGCAGGTGGCCTTCCGGTCCCCGGAGAGCGGCGATTGGCGCCTGGCCCTGGCAGATCCCGGGAACTTCATGGAGCGGCGTAATTTCACCGGAAAGCTTACCAACGGCACCTATGAGATAGAGGTTTTGCCGCTGTACAGGTGGGAGGGGAAATCCTTGCCCTCTGGCACGGCCCTGGGTTACGAGTTCTCCCGCGATGGCCAGGTCCTGGCCAGTGTGCAGACCGTGAACAACGGCAAAGTGTGGTTCAGGAACACCCTCAGCCCAGATTTGCGGCTGGTGCTGGCCAGTGCCTGCGGCTCGCTGCTCCTCTACAACAAACTTGACGAAAACAATCAATAACCCGCCGGAACCAATCTCATCCCCAGTAAGTTACCGCCACAGATGCGCTTAAAAGGCGCCTGTGGCGGTTTTTATTTATCCTTGATTTATTTAAACCCCGCAGTATCAAAAATCCTTTCGCATCTTCGTTTAACAATTATCTAATCCTAACCTGAGAGGCACTTCCGTGCTTCTGTCTTATATGAGAGATTTCTTTTGGTGGTGTGCCGGGGCCGATGACCACATTCTGTCTCAATGCCCTAAGTCTGAGCACATCAAATTCGGGAGCATAGGCGCTACTGTCTTGTTCACCGGCATATTGGCGGCCCTTTCGGGCGGCTACGCGCTCTACACCGTTTTTGACTCTGTGGTGGCCGCGGCGGCTTTCGGGTTACTGTGGGGGGCTGTGATCTTCAACCTGGACCGCTTCATTGTCTCCACCATCCGCAAGGAGGGTAGGTTTGGCAAGGAGTTCCTGCAGATTCTGCCACGCCTGGTGCTGGCCTTGGTATTAGCGATCGTGATTTCCAAACCGCTGGAGCTGCGCATCTTTCAGAAGGAGATTGACAGCGTGCTGGAGGAGAAAAAGGCCCAATTGGCTTTGGAGCACCAGAAACTCATCAACCAGCAGTTCACCGAGGCTGATTCTGTGCGCAAGGACATTGACCGCATCAAAGCCGAGATAGGAACCAAGTCTGCCCAGCGCGACACGCTCTACGCGCAGATGAGCGCCGAGAGCGACGGTACTGGCGGCACGAAGAAAATCGGCCGCGGCCCGATCTTCCAGGAGAAAAAGGCCCAGTATGACAAAATAGACGCCGAATTGAAGGTGCTGCAGGAGCAGGCTTCCTTGTTGATTGCCCAGCGCCAGCAGCGCATTGACACCCTTGCTGCCCAGCGCGACAAAGCCATTGCCCAGGGAAAAGCCCGCTTTGAGGATTACGGCGGCATCATGGCCCGTATGGAGGCCCTGGAGAAATTGCCGTTCATGCCCAGCTTCTTCATCATGCTGCTGTTTATCTGCCTGGAGACCGCACCCATCTTCACCAAACTGATCTCTAAGCGCGGGCCTTATGACGATCTGCTGCGCGACGTGGAGTCTACCACCGAGCTGGACAGCCTGGAGAAACTGGAACACCGCCGCCGCGAATACGATACCCGCAAAGTCATTGACGAGGCCGGCAAGGAATCCCGCATAGAACACTACAGCCATAACCGCCGCGAGACCGTGAAAGTAGACGCCGACACTGACCTGGAACTGGCCCGCACCAACGCTCACGCCCGCCTCAGAACCGGCAAAGAGAAAATCCGCCGCGAGACAGATAGCTACATGGATGCAATCTAAAGCCTTCCGGAAACTGTAGTATTTAGTTCATTTGAAACGCCAGCGCCGCTTCTGTCATCAGAAGCGGCGCTGGCGTTTTATGGGCGTTTTTAGAAAATCTGTTCTAAAGGGTCGCTGACTGGAAAAGCATTTAAAGCTCGTTTTCCCCAAAGGAGGCTAAAAGCGCTTTACTGTCTCTTGATCAGCTCCGGGTGGTTCGTCATCACGCCATCGGCGCCCATTTGGAAGAGCTTCTGGATGTTCTTAGGATCGTCCTCAGTCCAGATAAAGGTCTTGAAGCCTTGGTTGTGCAGCGAGGTGATAAACGCCTTGGAGGCGAAGAAGCGGTGCATGTTGATGGCGGTAGCTTCTGAGTAGCGGTCAAACCCCCCGAATTTGAGCTCATGGTCAATGAAGACAGGCAGGAACGGGATCTTGCCGATGATCAGCTTTTGCGTGGGAATCACGAAGTCTGTTTTCCAGATGCGGTCCAGGATGGGGTCATAGAAAGACTGCAGCACGCACCATTCCTCGGCACGGTTCTCCCGGATAAGTTGGATGGTCTTTTCCTCCAGGCCAGGGTAATAGTCCTCCTCGCCTTTCTTCAGTTCAATGAGCAGTTTCTTTTTGCCTTTCACCGCGCGCAGGACCTGCGCTAGGGTAGGGATGCGCTCGCCCGCAAAGGCTGAGTCCAGCTTAATGCCGGCGTCCAGTTTCTTCAATTCGGCCAGGGTGAGGTCAGCAACGCGGCCGGTGCCGTTGGTGGTGCGGTCCACGGTGGGGTCATGGATCACCACTACCTCGCCGTCTTTGCTCTGGTGCACGTCTACCTCAATGTAATCGGCCTGGGTTTCCAGGCCTTTCTTTACGGCGGCCAGGGTGTTCTCCGGCGCCAGGCCGGCAGCGCCCCGGTGGGCAATGACCTGCACCTTACGGGCATTTTTCTTCAGCGTGATGCCTGGCTCAGCGTTGCCAGAATCGCCGCAGGCCCAGAGAAAAAACAACAGGAGAGGCAGGATTGCCTGCCTCTTCCACCATTGTATCTTACGGGTACGGGATCTTTCGCTCATAGACGCGCTGGCCTATCTGTAGACTTCAGCGTTGAAAGATAATACAGTTTTCTAATTCAGCCAACGGCCGCAGAAAGCAATTGCCTAATTACAGGATGTCTACCTGGCGGGTAATGCTTTCTTCTAAAGAAATGAAGGTTTCTGTGCGCTCCACACCCTCAATGGCCTGTATTTTCTCGTTCAACACCTCGCGCAGGTGCAGGGTGTCACGGCAGATGATTTTAGCGAACATGCTCCACTGGCCAGTGGTGTAGTGCATCTCAACAATCTCGGGTACTTGCCGCATTGAAGTGACCGCCGTCTGGTACGCTGAGCCTTTCTCCAGGTAGATACCAATAAAGGCGCAGATGTCATAACCTACCGCGTTGGGGTTGATGAAGAGGTGCGATCCTTTGATCACCCCTAAATCTTCCAACTTCTTCATGCGCACGTGTACGGTACCCCCAGAAACTTGTAATTCTTTGGCAATGTCTGTGTAGGCTCTGGTAGCATCTAGCATCAGCATGGAAAGAATTCTTCTGTCAAGATTGTCAATTTCTGAAACTTGGGCCATTTTATAGATCTATTTTTAACAATTCTACAACGAACAATAATCCTTTTTAGGGATGTGCTAAGATACGAAAAATTGTTTTATGGATTTATCAATTTAATCAATAAAATCATATATTTGTTTTAATGAAACAAAAGAAAGGTTAACATATTTATAAAATTTATATGGAAGGCGATTTGGTTGAAGAGCTAG
The DNA here is from genome assembly GCF_017916345.1 of Rufibacter aurantiacus. Taxonomy (NCBI): domain Bacteria; kingdom Pseudomonadati; phylum Bacteroidota; class Cytophagia; order Cytophagales; family Hymenobacteraceae; genus Rufibacter; species Rufibacter aurantiacus. The sequence goes on along the minus strand of NZ_JAFMSV010000004.1, from coordinate 160,563 downwards.
AGGTGAGCCTGGAGGCAACTCTGGCCCAATTGCAGGGCACGGAAACCGTAGACGTGCTCAAGGTGCAGCAAGCCATCATCAGGGCCGCGCACCAGTTCATGTTTGAGCGCGGTTTGGTGCAGGTCATGCCCCTCATGCTCTCGCCCATCACAGATCCTTTGAACCATGGCGTGGTAGATGCATCCATTGCCTATGCCGGTTGCCGCTGGAGCCTGACCAAGTCCATGATCTTCCATAAGCAGTTGGCGCTCTTGAACCCAGCCCTGGAGGCATTGTACATTGTGTCACCTAATGTTCGTTTGGAGTTTGCCGACCGTGCGTTTACGGGCCGCCACCTGTTTGAGTTCACCCAGATAGACTTTGAATTCCGTGATAAAGACGGCGTTTTTGTGCGCTCCTTCATGGAAGACCTGCTCCGTTACCTCTTTGCCGCCGTGCAGCGGGACCTGCCGGAGATCGTCTCCAAGTACCGCCCGCAGGGGTTGTGCCAGATAGGCGAGCTGGAGATCTTTCGGACCGAGGACCTGGAGGCGCAGTACGGCCCCGACTATGAGCACGTCAAATCAAAGGAGGCGCAGCTGCCCTTCTGGCTCCTGAACCACCGCCGCGAGTTCTATGACAAGGAAGACCCCGCCAAGCCGGGCACGTACCTGAACTATGACCTTATCTGGCCCGAGGGTTTTGGCGAAGGATTATCCGGAGCGGAGCGTGAGAACGAGTACGACCAGATCCTGAAACGGATGGAAGAGACCGGCACTGACCAGCAGGCCTTCAAACATTACCTGAAAGTAGCCCAACAAGGCTTGCCGCGCTCTGCCGGCGCCGGGTTTGGGGTAGAACGCATGGCTCGTTTCATTTGCCGCATCAAAGACATCAATGACGTGGCTTTGTTTCCGCGTAGGCCCGGCACACCGGCACTTTTCTAACAAAGTCAGGTATTTACTAGTAAAAAGTAGCGTTTTTAGGCGGTTTTTAGAAAACTCCCTAAAAACGCTTTTCATTTCACCGTAACCTCTCCGATATTGGGGCGCCATTCCTGTTGGGACGGCAGTACGGAAACCAGAGGCTCGGGCATTCTTAGCGGCCCAGCCTCGTTAACTCCTTCTCCATGAGTACGCACAAGCATTTCATCATTGACTTTGACAGTACCTTCACCAAGGTAGAGGCCCTGGACGAACTTTGCGCCATCTGCATCCCAGACCCGGCCCGTCGCCAGAAAGTACTCTCCGAAATCCAGCGCATCACCGACTTGGGCATGGAAGGCGAGATTCCCCTGGTAGACTCCCTGGACCAGCGGTTGGCCCTGCTCAGCGCCAACCGGGAGCACCTGGATACCCTCATCCAACACCTGAAGGGCCAGATCTCAGAGTCATTCAAGCATAACAAAGCTTTCTTTGAGGCCTTCAAAGACGATATCTACATCATCTCCAACGGGTTCAAGGAGTTCATTGTGCCCATTGTGCAGGAACTGGGCGTGAAGCCCGAGAACGTGTTCGCCAACAGCTTCACGTATGACGAGAACGGTAACATTACCGGGTTTGACCGCGCCAATGTACTCACCCAGAACCAGGGTAAGGCCAAGCAGATCAAGAGCCTGAACCTGCCCGGCGAGGTCTACGTCATCGGGGACGGCTATACCGATTATGAGATCAAAGAAGCCGGCATCGCCGATAAATTCTACGCTTTCACCGAGAACGTGAGCCGCGACAGCGTAGTGGGCAAAGCCGACCACGTGACCCCCAGTCTGGATGAGTTCCTGTACGTGAACAAGCTGCCCAGCGCGCTCTCTTACCCCAAGAACCGTATCAAAGTGCTGGTGCTGGAGGGTATCCATGAGCGGGCCATCAATATGTTCCGGCAGGAAGGTTACCAGGTAGAGGTAGTCGCGGGAGCGCTGGAAGAAGACGAGTTGTGCGAGCAGCTGCATGATGTGTCTATTCTTTGTATCCGGTCCAAGACGCAAGTGACGGCCAAAGCCCTGGCGCACGCCCCGCGCCTGATGGCGGTAGGTGCCTTCTGTATAGGAACAAACCAGATTGACCTGCAGACCTGCACTGAGCGCGGCATCATCGTGTTCAACGCGCCTTACAGCAATACCCGCAGCGTGGTGGAGATGGCCATCGGCGAAATCATCATGCTTTCCCGCGGACTGGTGGAGAAAAGCAACCGCCTGCACGAGGGTGAGTGGGACAAATCAGCGAAAGGATCCAATGAGATTCGGGGTAAGAAATTGGGCATCATTGGGTACGGCAACATCGGGTCGCAGCTTTCTGTCTTAGCCGAGAGCCTGGGCATGGAGGTCTATTTTTATGACGTTGTAGACAAGCTGGCCCTGGGCAACGCCAAGGTCTGCCATTCCCTGGCTGAACTGTTGGCCCTGGCGGATATCGTAACCCTGCACGTAGACGGCCGCGCCGCGAACAAGAACATCATCGGGCCGAAGGAGTTTGAGCAGATGAAACCGGGGGTGCTGTTCCTGAACCTGGCTCGCGGCCACGTGGTGGATATTGAGGCCCTGGCCGAAAACATTAAGAGCGGTAAGATCAGGGGTTGTGCCGTGGACGTGTTCCCGTATGAGCCCAAGAACAACCAGGAGAAGTTTGAATCGGCGCTCCGCGGCTTGCCCAACACGTTGCTATCGCCGCACGTGGGCGGTAGCACCGAGGAGGCCCAGGAGAATATTGCGCAGTACGTGCCGTCCAAGATGATTGACTACATCAACACGGGCGGTTCTTACAACAGCGTGAACTTCCCTAACCTGCAGTTGCCGGCCCTGCGCAACGCGCACCGCCTCATCCACATTCACCGCAACGTGCCGGGTATCCTGGCCAAGATCAACAACGCCCTGGCCGAGAACCAGATCAACATCCTGGGCCAGTACCTGAAAACGAACGAGACCATCGGGTACGTGATCACGGATGTGGATACCAAGTACGACCGCTCCGTGATCAAGCAGCTGAAGCAGATCCCGGACACCATCAAATCCCGGACGCTGTACTAGTATCAGGTAGCTCATATCGCGTAGCAAGATGTTCTGGCGTTTTGGGGCTGTTTTTATGAAAACGGATCCAAAGCATCAGCTGAAATAGACATAAAGTACAAGAGCCGTTTTAGAGCTGTTTTTCAGAAAACGGCCTCAAAACGGCTCTTGCATTTAACCTGCTCCATTCTCATTTATAAACCACGGTAGGCGAGAACTATCGTTCAATCCATTCATTCAATCTCTCAATCACCCATTCACTCATTCAAAAATGGCTTCTGTATATTTCACTCCCGGCCCCTCGCAACTGTACCCAACGGTGGCAGGGCATTTGCAAAACGCGTTAGACCAGCAGGTGTTCTCCCAGTCGCACCGCAGCCAGGCGTTCAAAGACCTGTACAAACGCACTGATGAAGGCCTGCGGGCGTTGTTTGGGTTGCCCCATGATTACGCCATTTATTTCACCGGATCGGCCACCGAGATCTGGGAGCGCAGCCTGCAGAGTCTGACTGCTGAGCGCACCTACCACCTGGTGAACGGTTCCTTCTCCAAGAAGTACCTGGACCACGCCAAGTGGCTGGGCCGCGATGCGCAGGTTTTGCAGGTACCATTTGGGCAGGGGTTTGCCATAGACCAGGTGCAGGTGCCCGCCGGTACCGAGTTGCTGGCCATCACCCAGAACGAGACCAGCTCCGGCGTCTGCGTTCCTGTCGCCGACATCCACCTGCTGCGGGAGAGGTACCCAGAACCGTTAATCTCTGTGGATATTGTGTCTGGGGCGCCCTACGCCGCGCTGGACTTCTCCAGAATAGATATGGCGTTTTTATCGGTGCAGAAGGGGTTTGGTTTGCCGGCCGGTCTAGGGGTTTGGATGGTGAACGAGCGCTGCCGCACGAAAGCCGCCCAACTGGAAGGAACGCAGTACACCGGCGGGCACCACAGCATCGCTTCTTTGCAGGACCAGTACCAGCAGTTCCAGACGCCCAGCACGCCCAACGTATTAGACATCTACCTGCTTGCTCATGTGGTGGAAGACATGCTGGCCAAAGGACTGGACGTGATCAGGCAGGAGACGGAGACCAAGGCGCAGCAACTCTACTCATTTCTGGAGGAGAGTCCTCTGTTCTCCCCCTTCGTGCAGGAGAAAGCCCACCGGTCACCCACGGTAATAGTCGCCGATGTGCTGGACAGACCTGCCGCCGAAATTATTTCTATATTAAAAAAAGAAGGAAATATAGTAGGAAGTGGATATGGAGCATTCAAAGATAAACAGATCAGAATAGCCAATTTTCCGGCTATTTCAGGGCAGGAAGTAGAAGATTTAATCCAAATACTAAAACGCCTATAATTGTATGTAAAAAGGAATATGCTGTTTTGGGTATATTTATACTTGGTATAGTGAAACTTTACTTCTAGTTTTGGGTATAGGAAGTATTAAATATAACTAAAACAACAGTATTCCGATGAAGAAATTTTTACTTACGCTTTTGGTTTTCGTTTTCGCAGTTTCTGTTTCTCCTGTGGCCAACGCGGCCACCGATGCCACGCTTGCAGCTGAGTCACTTCCATTCTTCAAAAAGAAGAAAGGTTCTATGGCCAGATACAAGCAGATCAAGCGGAATAATGGGAGTTATATGAAAAAGCGGACTACCGCAAACCGCAAGAAGAAATCTTTCTTCCAGCAAATTGCCTCCCGCTAATAGCTGGCCGTTTGCCTAATACTTCTGGAAAGGCGGGAAACTGCTCGTCTTTGAGGAAATGAAAAATGCCTTCTGAGAACCAGAAGGCATTTTCTTGTTTAGAGGTTTTTGCGTTGTTTTCGCCACATCTCATTGAAAGAAAGCGGGGCGGCCACTAGCGGCTCGCGCCGTTTGCTCCAGGTTTCTTTCTGTACGTGGCCCAACACAAAGTTCTTCACCGAAGCCGGGGCCAGGTTCAGCAACCGGCGGCTCTGCATGCCCTTGGCCCAGAAGCGGAACGCCAGTTTCTCATTCTTATCTACCAAGCCTTCGTCTACGCTTTGCTTGCGGTTGAGCAGGAGCAAATTGTGCAGGTTAATCTTCACCGGGCACACGCTGGTGCAGGCACCGCACAGAGAGCTGGCATAGCTCAGGTGCTTGTGTTCTTCCATGCCCGCCAGGTGCGGCGTAATCACCGATCCGATGGGGCCGCTGTACGTGGTCTCGTAGGTATGGCCGCCGATGTTCTTGTACACCGGGCACACGTTGAGACAAGCCCCGCACCGGATGCAGTTCAGGGCTTCGCGCTGGTCTGGTTGGGCCAGCAGGTTGGTGCGGCCGTTGTCCAGCAGGATCACGTACATTTCCTCAGGGCCGTCTTTCTCGGTGGGCTGGCGCGGTCCGGTCAAGATGGTGTTGTAGATGGTCACGTTCTGCCCGGTACCGCTGGTGCTGAGCAAAGGCCAGAACAGGTCCAGATCCAGCATGGACGGAATCAGCTTCTCTATGCCCACAATGGCGATGTGCGTCTTCGGGAAGGTGGTAGAAAGGCGGGCATTCCCTTCGTTCTCCGTCACGGCAATACCGCCTACGTCCGCGATCAGGAAATTAGCCCCGCTGATGCCTACCTCGGCCTGGGTGTATTTCTCGCGTAGCAGTTTGCGGGCTGTGAGCACCAGCTGTTGGGCGTCATCGGTGCGCGGAATGCCCAATTTCTTAGAAAACAGCTCCGAAATGTCTTTTTTGGACATGTGCATGGCCGGCGTCACAATATGGTACGGGCGCTGCCCGGCCAGCTGCACAATGTATTCGCCCAGGTCGGTCTCCACTGTCTCTACGCCGTTCTTCTCCAGGAAATCGTTCAGGTGGATTTCCTCGGTGCTCATGGACTTGGACTTCACCACCGATTTGGCGCGCTTCCGCTTCATGATGGCCCCGATCTCGCGCAGGGCTTCCTCGGCGTTCTGGGCCCAGATCACTTTTCCGCCGCGTTTGGTGAAATTGTTCTCAAACTCCACCAAGTACTTGTCTAGGTTGTTGATGGTCTGGGTTTTGAGGAAGGAGGCCCGCTCGCGCGCCAGTTCATGGTGCTCATAGGCCATCATGCCGTTCTGCACGGCGGCATTGTACTTGCCTATGTTGAAGCGGATCTTCTGCCGGTGCTCCAGGTCAAAGGCCTTATTCTCCGCGTCCTGCAGAAACTGCTTTAATTTTATGCTCAAGTTATTCTCTCCGGTTAGTCTTTCCGGCCCAGGTGTCTGCCCGGGCCATGATCATGTCTACTTCTCAGTTTTTAAGCCATTTTCAGAAAACAGGCCCAAATAAGAGGGGCAATTACCGCAATGCCTTGTAAAAGAAGCGGTCAAGCTACAAAATTAACGGCGAAAGGGCCAATAAGATATATGTCAAAAGAAAAAGGAGAGGGTTTTCCCTCTCCTTTTTCTTTTGACTAGTCCTGAGTCTAGAGTCTTGAGTTAGGAGTGTTTTTCCAACTTAGAACTTAGAACTCAGGACTAACGCGCAGCGTCGGCGCTTATTTCTTATTGCTGTCCACCTTGATGCGCTCGGTACGGTTAGCCAGGTCCCAGGCGGTGTAGAACACCAGGCGGGCTACTTTCTCGGCGGACGGGAAGTTGATCTTGTCCACGTCATCCGTTGGCTGGTGGTAGTCCTCGTGCACGCCGTTGAAATAGAAGGCAATCGGAATGTTGTGCTTCGCGAAGTTGTAGTGGTCTGAACGGTAGTAGAACCGGTTTGGATCGTTGGGGTCGTTGAAGGTATAGTCCAGATCGATGTTGGTGTAGGTCTTGTTCGCGTTCTCAGAGATGGCGTGCAGCTCAGAGGAAAGCTTGTCAGAGCCTATCACGTAGATGTAGTCGGCTTTGCCTTCGTGCTCTTTATCGGTACGGCCAATCATATCGATATTGAGGTCTGCCACGGTGTTCTCCAGCGGGAAAACAGGATGATCGGTGTAGTACTCTGAGCCCAGCAGGCCTTTCTCCTCGGCGGTAACCGCCAGGAACAGGATGCTGCGGCGCGGACCGTGGCCGTTTTTCTTCGCCTGCGCGAAAGCCTGGGCCAGTTCCATCACCGCCATGGTGCCGGAGCCATCGTCGTTGGCGCCGTTGTACACAACGCCATTCTTGATGCCTTCATGGTCATAGTGCGAGCTGATCACGATGAGTTCGTTTTTCAGGTCAGAGCCTTCCAGGTAACCCAACACGTTCTCCGTGGGGAGCGGCTGGCGGTTACGGGCGGTTTTGATCTTCACGTTCGTAGCTGCTTTGAAAGGCGAGGCTACGGTTTTGCCCGCTTTGGCCACGGATGCACCGTAAGAAGTCAGTTGCTCTGGTTTGGTGTTCAGTAACGCGGCAGCCATAGAAGGCGACACGTAGATGTTAGCAGCGCGAGGCTGGGTAGTGGAAGCTGCAAACCCGATGGAGAAGCGATTCAACATACCGGCGTAACGGGCCGTCTGCTGCTGGAACTCGGCATCAGTGGTACCCATCACCACCAGCACGCTTTTAGCGCCTTTCTTGGTGGCGGCAGTGGCTTTTGTGCGAGTATCCTGTGACCAGGTGCTCATTTTGTCGGTTCCGCTGATGATATATTTGCCGTCTGCTTTTTTAGGCTCACCAGCCAGCACTACTACGGCCTTGCCGGTCACGTCCAGGTTGGTGTAGTCTGAGTACGCAGGGTCATCTATGCCATAGCCGGCAAACACCACCTGAGCAGTTTCCTCATTCTGGTACGGCGATGTGCCCAGCACGAAGAAGTCTTTGCCCATGGTGAATTTCTTTGAACCTACGGTCACGTAGCCTTCGCCCCAGGAGCTTTTCTCCAGGTCAAAGGTTTGGTAATACGGGTTAGAACCGCCTTTCACCGGACCCACCAGGCCGTTGGCCTTGAAGTGGTTGGAGATGAACTCGGCGGCCATTTTCTGCCCTCGCTCGCCGGTCTCGCGGCCTTCCAAAGAATCGGAGGCCAGCACGCGCAGGTATTTCTCCAGGTCGGCGGCGGTGATGGTGTTGGCGTAATCGGTGGGGTTGGCGGCAATGGAACCAGAGGCGGCCGCGGCACTGCTACCCGCGGTAGCGCCCCCAGCGGTAGACGCCGAAGGAGTTTGGGACGAGGAACAAGCCGACAGGAAAGCGGCGGCCATGCCCAACGTGTACAAATGCTTTTTCATTGAGGTTGTTTGTTGTTCTGGTATAAGACCTTAATGCTACTGAATTTTCGGGTAACGAACAAACGATAGCTGTTTTGGGGCCGTTTTTGGGAAAACAGGGCAAAAATGTTGCCTTATTGCTTGCGCTTTTATTTGTGGATCAATACCGTGGCGTAGGCGGCCACCCCTTCTTTCTTGCCTACAAAACCAAGCTGCTCCGTGGTGGTAGCCTTAATGGAGATATCATCCTCCGGAATACCCATCACCTGGGCCAGGCAGGTTTTCATGGCTGGGATGTGTGGGTTCACCTTGGGTTCCTGCAGGCAGACGGTAGAATCAATGTTGCCCACCTCGTAGCCCTTCTCCCGGATGAGTTTCATGACCTCGCGCAGCAGGATCTTGCTGTCTATGCCTTTGTACTTAGGGTCTTTGTCTGAGAAATGAAACCCAATGTCGCGCAGGTTAGCAGCACCCAGCAGGGCGTCGCAGATCACGTGGATCAGGACATCTGCGTCTGAGTGGCCCAAAGCGCCATGCGTGTGGGGTATTTTAATGCCACCAAGCCAGAAATCTAATCCTTCCTGCAACTGGTGCACGTCATAGCCGAAGCCGGTTCTTATGTTAAAGCTCATGAATGAGGTATTGATTGCTTTATTTTGAGATTTTAGATGAGTAAGGCCGCCCCCTTGTTGGTGTTATCACCAACAAGCAGTTTACGCTGGCCTTGCCAATAGCTGCTCCTGCGGTTTGTTGGTGATAACACCAATAAAGGCAGGGTGATAAATTATGTCATCTTGGAAAGATCTTGTGGGCGAACTAGAATAGCTTTTATTAAACCCTACTACCGTTTGCTCACAAGATCCTTTCAGGATGACATAAAAATAAATATAGAGAAAGCAGATTAGTTTGTTTAAGGGCTGATTTTTAAAAATCAGCCCTTAAACAAACTAATCCTGTTCCAAAGCTTCTTCCAACTCCTCTTGCGCCTCGCTGCCGGGAGCGGCTTTGTAGATGAGGGTAGAGCAGTTCTCGGGTCTCAGGATTTCCTGGGCCTGCTGGTAGATGGCCTGTGAGGTGACGGCCTGAACCAGCGCGCCTTCCTCGTTGATGAAGTTAGGGTTGCCCATCAGTTTGCCCACGGCTAGGTTCAGGGCACGGTTCAGGAGCTCAATCTCGGAGAAGACAATGGAGGTTTCGGCTTTGTTTTTCACCTTCTGCAGTTCCTCTTCGCTCACGTGCTCGGCCCTGATCCTGGCCACGATGGTTTCTATGGCGGCGTTGGCGACCTGTGGATCTACGCCCACGTTCAGTTTTCCCTGAACCACGAGCAAGCCCGGGTCCATGGAGCCGGTCACAAACGAGGAGATGGAATTGAACAGCTTCTGCTCTTTCACCAGCTCCTGGTAAAGGCGGGAAGAGTCGCCGTGGCCCAGCACATCGCTCAACAGATCGGCGGCGTAGTAGTCTGGGCTGGTGCGGGCCGGCATGTGGTAGGCTTTGTAGAGCGCGGTGAGGGGCACCTCGGCCTCTACTTCCAGGAAGCGGGCCTCGGTCTGGCGGGGCTCCTGGGGTAGGTTACGCTCGTATTTCACGCCGCCGGGAATAGGCCCAAACCATTTCTCGGTGAGTTCCCTGGCGCGCTCAAAGGTGATGTTGCCGGCCAGTACCAGAATGGCGTTGGCCGGAGAGTAATGCTTCTTAAAAAAGGCCCGCACATCGTCCATGACGGCGTTCTCAATGTGGCTGATCTCTTTCCCGATAGTTGCCCATTTGTAGGGGTGGTGCTGGTAGGCCAGCGGCCGAAGTTTGAGCCAGACATCGCCGTAGGGTTGGTTCAGGTAATTCTGCTTGAACTCCTCTACCACCACTTTGCGCTGCACCTCCAGACCGTTCTCGCTGAATGCCAGATCCAGCATGCGGTCAGACTCCAGCCAGAAGCCGGTCTCAATGTTCTGGGCCGGTACGGTGAGGTAGTAGTTGGTAATATCCGGCGAGGTGAAGGCGTTGTTTTCTCCGCCGGCCAGTTGCAAGGGTTCGTCGTAGTTGGGCACGTTCACTGATCCGCTGAACATCAGGTGCTCAAACAGGTGGGCGAAACCAGTGTGGGTCTCGTCCTCATCGCGGGAACCCACGTTGTAGAGCACGTTCAAAACCGCCAGCGGCGTGGTGGTATCTTCGTGCACAATGCAGCGCAGGCCATTATCTAAAGTGAATTCTTTATACTGAATCATAATCAAAGGTGTCCTCTCTTAATGATAGGGGGAGACAATGTACGAAAGTACGTAAACCCAGTCTGAAAATTAAAGTTGCATCCAAGAAAGAGGGTAGTTAGCGGTAATAGCAGTGAAACACACGTAAATACCTCAGTGTTTCAAGAGGTGGGTTGTTTATTATTGAATTTGAACATATCCATTTTTTTATGTAATTAAATAAGGTTATGTTTAGTAAATATATATATCTAAAATCTATAACTACATTTTATGGAAAACATCTTGTCAACAACAGACCAGGAAGCCCCTGATAACCTTACTGCATCCCATGCCAATGTCTCTGAAGTAATGGACAGATTCCATTCTTCCCTGGCGAATAAACAAGCCACGGAAATGGCTGGTTTGCTTGCAGAAGACGGACACTTTAGTGCTACAGACCCAACGGAGTTGTTTGATAAGCAACAATATTCAGATTACATGGCGCAGGTGCTTGGGGATTCCACAGTGAAAGTTTCCAACCATAAGGTAGACCTCCGGGAAATAAAGATTGATGAGAGCGGTACCTCTGCCACGGTGATTGAACAATTTAAGATGGATACGTTTACGCCCAACATTCCCTGGCGCTTGGTAAGCCATTTGATCAAAGACGGAGACTCCTGGAAAATCAATGTTCTCAGCTTTAACGTGACACCAACTAACGCTCAGTTAGAAGCTATTGTGAATGCGGTGAATTAAGGGTGTAAGACCTAAAATAAATTATTTACCCTCGCTTCTTTCATTTGAGAGGTGCGAGGGTTTTTTATGTGCCTTGGTTTGTCTGTGAAGCAGTTATCTCCAGAGTAAGGCTTTACGGATGCTTATTTGCTCGTTTTGGTTAATGTTCTTCCTGCTTCTTGCAGTCGCGCTAGTTTAGCTGGTAATAGGATGGATAGCTTTTGCGTTCATTTCGTTAAATAAATCAGTTGTCTGGTTTAGCCGCGCAGACCAAACCCAGGTTGAAGGTCGTTTTTAGCATAATTTCCCTAAACTGGCCCCTAAACGGCAAAAGTAAAAATAACCAGGCTACTATTTCGCCCCATCAGGGATTGCCGTAAATTTACGCCTCGCAGAAAACGCGAAAACCATGAAATTCAACCGAAAAGACTATACAGACGACGATCTGCTGCACCTGTACCGGGGCATTCTCAAACCCCGCATGATTGAGGAGAAAATGCTGATTCTGCTGCGCCAGGGCAAGGTGAGCAAGTGGTTCTCGGGCATCGGGCAGGAGGCTATCTCCGTGGGTTCTACTCTGGCTTTGGAGCCCGATGAATACATTCTGCCCCTGCACCGCAACCTGGGCGTTTTCACCTGCCGTGATATTCCGTTGGACCGCCTGTTTGCCCAGTTCCAAGGCAAGAAGACTGGCTTCACCAAAGGCCGCGACCGTTCCTTTCACTTCGGGACGAACGAGCACCACATTGTGGGCATGATCTCGCACCTGGGTCCGCAGTTGGCCGTGGCCGATGGCATTGCCTTAGCTGAGATGCTGGACAAGCGCGAGAAAGTGACCCTGGTGTACAGCGGAGACGGCGGCGCCAGCGAAGGTGATTTCCACGAGGCGCTCAACGTGGCCGCCGTGTGGGGACTGCCTGTCATCTTCATGATCGAGAACAACGGCTATGGTTTGTCTACCCCCAGCAACGAGCAGTTTAAATGCCAGTACTTCATTGACAAAGGCCCGGCCTACGGCATTGACGCGCTGCAGATAGACGGCAACAACGTGCTGGAGGTCTATGACACCGTACGCCAGGCCGCCTACAGCATCAGAAAGAATCCGCGCCCTATGTTGATTGAGGCCATGACCTTCAGAATGCGCGGACACGAAGAGGCCTCTGGCACCAAGTACGTGCCGCAGGAGCTTTTTGAGCGCTGGAGCAAGAAAGACCCGGTAGAGAACTTTGAAAAATACCTGCTGGACGAGAAAGTGCTCACGCCTAAATCGCTGGCGGCAATCAGAGAGGAGTTCCGTGAGGAGATTGAGCGCGGGCTGGAAGTGGCGCACAGCACACCCATGCCTACCCCGGATGTAAAGGAAGAGCTCGCCGATATGTACCAGCCGTTCATCCAGGAGGTGATCAAGCCCAAAGACAGCGCCCGCTCAGAGCGCCGTTTCGTGGATGCCATCTCAGATTCCCTGCGCCAAAGCCTGGAGCGTTACCCCGATCTGGTGATTATGGGTCAGGATATTGCGGAGTACGGAGGGGTTTTCAAAGTGACCGAGGGCTTTGTGGATAAATTCGGGAAAGAGCGCATCCGCAACACGCCTTTGTGTGAATCGGCTATCCTGGGCATCGGATTGGGTATGTCCATTCGGAAGAAAAAGTCAGTGATTGAGATGCAGTTCGCAGATTTCGTGAGCGCTGGTTTCAGTCAGATTGTGAATAACCTGGCCAAAAGCCACTATCGCTGGGGCCAGAACGCCGATGTGGTGGTACGCATGCCTACGGGCGCGGGCGCCGCGGCCGGTCCGTTCCACTCTCAGAGCAACGAGGCTTGGTTTTTCCATACGCCGGGCCTCAAGATTGTGTACCCGTCCACGCCCTATGACGCCAAAGGCCTGCTGAACGCCGCCATTGAAGACCCTAACCCGGTCATGTTCTTTGAGCACAAGCTGCTGTACCGCGCCTTGTCAGAAGCCATCCCGGACGATTACTACACCGTGGAGATCGGGCGGGCCCGCCTGGCGCAGGAAGGCAGCGACTTCTCCATCATCACCTACGGCATGGGCGTGCACTGGGCCAAGCAGCTTCTGAACACCATGCCAGACGTATCCGCTGATATCCTGGACCTGCGTTCGCTGCTGCCTTGGGACAAAGAGGCCGTGCGCCAGACCGTGACCAAAACCGGCCGCGTGATTGTGCTGCACGAAGACACGCTTACCGGAGGCATAGGCGCGGAGATTGCCGCCTGGATTTCGGAGAACTGCTTCACCCAGTTAGACGGGCCGGTGGTGCGCGTGGGTGGCCTGGATACCGCCATTCCGTTTGCGCCGCCGCTGGAGCAGGAATTCCTGCCCGTGAAGCGCCTGCGCGAGAAAGTAGAGGCGTTGCTGAGTTTCTAACCGATCTTAATTTCTGTTTTAGGGCCGTTTTTTGGAAAACGGCCCTAAAACAGAAACAGATACAGCCAACACAGGTTGGCACACGTATACCATTAGTTGAATATTAGGTATGATAAAGATGCGCTTTGCCGTAGGGCTTGTGGTGTTGTCCATGGGGCTGACTTTGGGAGCATGTAACTCCAGCAGAATCGCCTGCCCGGATGTTTCCGGGAAGAAGAAATCCTCTTTCTTTGGCATGTTCAAGAAGAAGGAAATCACCCAGGAAGACCAGGCGAACGAGGGACGCGATTACGGCGGCCGCGACATGGAGTATGACAAACAGGGGTTGCTCAAGAAGAAGAAAACGAAAATCCCCACCCCCAAACGCAAACAAAGTCTTTTGGAAAAAGTAGGACTAGGATGAAACACACGCTACCCCTTATTTTCTTGTGCGCCGTAGTGGCGTTGTTTTTTGGAATAACGCCATCGGCGGAAGCCCAGACCTCTTATCTCTCTCCCAAACAGCAGAAGCGGGAGCTGAGGAACAGCCTCAAAGAGGCCAAACGGGTGGAAACCGATTACAGTGAATCACATCTTGATGTGAGTGCGTACAACCACCGGAAAGGCGAAAGCGGCCGGAAACTGAAGAAGAGCAGGAAAAAAGACCTCATGCCCATCAACGAAGACGGGACAGCGGTCATCAAGCCAAAGGTGTTTTCCCGAAAGGGCGCGGCAACGCGGGCCAGAAAAAGCTGAGGCGTTCATTTTTTAAGTTAATTACAGATCAGAAATTATGCAGTGGAACCAGATAAACAGCATTGAGCAGATAGAGCAGATTAAAGAAGAGTCAAAAGAGCAACCGGTAGTTATTTTCAAGCACAGCACCACGTGTTCTATCAGTGCCACGGCCAAAAGCCGGCTCGAGCGCCAGTGGGCCGATGCGGGCCTGGCCAACGTGAAGCCTTACTACCTTGATTTATTGAACTACCGGCCGGTGTCAAATGAGATTGCCCAATCCTTTGACGTGAGGCATGAGTCGCCGCAGTTATTGCTCATCAAAGACGGGCAGTGCCAATACCATGGTTCCCACCTGGGAATAAGCCTGCAGGAAGTAAAGAAACTGGCTTCCTGAGTAAGTGAAAACCCCGAAGAAAGCAGGTCTTTATAAAATACTTTCTTCGGGGTTTTTATTATATCAAATATGTGAGATATTTCGTTCTATACCAAGGCTAAGTCCCTTGGGACGCAACAGATTAGCTGGCGTAGGAACAGGGAGAAAGGGAAATAACCTGCCAGGAACCAGATTTTCAAACATTGCCTTCCCGCTACTTGTTAAACTTGCGCCGGAGACTTGCTGAAGATTCTTGTAGCTGAGGATTTAATCCTGATGGACTGGAGTACTGCTGATCTGTCACCTGGCGGTTGCCTTTCTTGTCTGGGTATCTTTCCGGAAGGAGGGCAGGACGTGAAAGTAGCGTGATTAGGGGCTGAGTGAGCCTGGGGCGTTGGTGTCCTTTGAACTGATTGTCTTACTATTTAAGATTTGCAGGTGCCTGTAAAGTTATTTACATTTAAACAAACCTTAGCCTTCTTTCCTGTGCGCAGAATTCTACTTGTGCTTGCCATCATATCCTTTCTTCCGGTTGGTCTGGCCATGGCCCAGACCGTTGAGGAAGAAGAAGGCTATTCCAGGGAGTTTACCTACGGGCTGAACTTCAACTCCAATGGTGGCCTCCTGGGCGGAGCCATGATCAAGCAGGTCTACCATCTGGAAGGGAATTGGTATCATTTCTGGGCCCTGGAAGGGGTGGAGGTAAAGCACCCCAAAGAGAGACCGGTCCAGAACCTGCAGAACGGTGCCTCCTTTGTACGGGGTAAAAGCAATTACCTGTTTGTGCTCAGGCCGCAGTACGGACGGGAGTACACCTTCTTTAAAAAGGCCGCTGAGTCTGGCGTGCAGGTGAACGGGGTATTTGCCGCCGGGCCCTCCATTGGTATTATGGCGCCCTACTTTATTGAGTACGACCGCAGCAACTACGTCCTGGACCCCAGAACCCAGCAATATTACCTGGTAGGTCCGGTCATGATCAGTACGGAGCAGTATGATCCCAATATCCACACAAACGAAGGTCTTATTGTGGGAGCCCCAGGGGTGTTCAAAGGTCTGAGCGAACCCAGTTTCAGGGTAGGTGCCAATGCCAAGGCCGGCGTTTCTTTTGAGTATGGCCGTTACATGGAAAGCGTGACCGGGATTGAGGTGGGTATGCTGGTGGAGGCTTTCGCCGGCGATATGACCATGATTCCGGGTGCCCCCAAGCGCAACACCTTCATGTCTGTGTACCTGACCCTGTATTACGGGCGCCGCCGTTGAACGATCCTTTCCCTTTGGCTGTTTTTTGCCTATCCGCTCCTCACTTAGTACCTTTGCAGCATGGATCAATTGATTGCGTTGCCGGTTATCCAACCAGCAGAAGCTCAAACTAAAACCCGCAAGCCAGACTGGCTGCGCGTGAAATTGCCAGTTGGCAAAGAATACGCCAAAGTCAGACAACTGGTAGATACCTATAAACTACATACCATCTGCGAAAGCGGAAACTGCCCGAACATGGGAGAGTGCTGGGGAGCCGGCACAGCTACCTTCATGATCTTGGGCAACGTATGTACCCGCTCCTGTTCTTTCTGCGCCGTGGCCACAGGCCGACCAAACGAATATGACCTGGATGAGCCTCGCCGTGTGGCCGAAGCCATCCAACTCATGGGCGTGAAGCATGCCGTGATCACCTCGGTGAACCGCGACGAACTGAAAGACCGTGGCGCCAGTGTATGGCACGAGACTGTTGTGCAGATCAAGAACCTCTCGCCGGAGACTACCATTGAAACGCTTATCCCCGATGTAAAGGCTAACTGGGAAGCGCTGGACGTGATGATCTCCGCCGGGCAGGAAGTGGTTTCACACAACATGGAGACCGTGAGAAACCTGTACCGCCAGGTTCGTCCGCAAGCCAAATATGACCGCAGCTTAGAGCAGATCAAGCGTACCAAGGAGTACGGCAAGCGCACCAAGAGCGGTATCATGCTGGGCTTAGGCGAAACCAAAGAGCAGGTGTACGAAGCCATGGATGACCTAGCCGCTAATGGTCTGGACATCTTAACCCTGGGCCAGTACCTGCAACCAACCAAGATGCACATTGAGGTAGCCGAGTTCATTCACCCGGATTTGTTTGCGCACTACCGCGAAGAAGGCCTGCGCCGCGGCTTGAAGTACGTAGAGTCTGGTCCGCTGGTGCGTTCGTCTTACCACGCAGAGCGCCACGTGCATGTATAGTTTCTGAACCGTTTTTAAGAAAATAGCATGAAAAAAGCCCCGCCCACCAGCGGGGCTTTTTTCATGCAGACGTTTGGATAATTCAAAGGAGTTTTCAGGCAGATATGAGGGAGTTTAGTCCCAGGTGTTTCAAGCCTGATTTGTGAAATATCGGCTCAAATCGTATTTAAACCTGTGCTCAGTATTTGCCGCTGGCAAGGTGAGGTAAACCTATGGGGGTAGGTGTTTGTGCCTGTGACACAGTGAGATTGCGTTTCTTTTAACTGAGAGGAAGCGTTTTTCTGGAAATGGACAAGTGGGAAGTAGTGCCTGGTTAAACTCGGTAGTGGAAAATACATGGCTGGTCACTTTGGTGTAATTGCATCTTTCCTGTAAGCCAGAACTTTTACCTGAAAGGAAAGTACATGCAGGGGCTCCATTCATATATAGGACTATCCGAGATTATCCATTGCAACTACCTCCTTTTCCAGATCACATGAAGAAAATTTTACTCCTGATAGCAGCGTTGTTTGCTATTGCCTCCTCTTCCTATGCCCAAACCTTAACGGCCCCCTCCTTAGGCGCAGCCCGGGAATTTGCGGTGTTAGGAAGCAGTACCGTTACCAGTACCGGTAGCAGCATCCTTTACGGCGACCTTGGGGTCTCGCCTGGTTCTGCTGTAGTTGGTTTCCCGCCAGGCAAAGTGCTGGGTGACACCCAACGTGGGAATGCCGCCGCCGCCACCGCCAAAACCGATGTAACCCGGGTGTACAATGATTTAGGCCAGTTCACCCCAACTCGCAACTTGACCGGGCAAACCCTGGGCGAAGGCTTTACCCCAGGTGAGGCGGCGGTGCGTGGTACACTGCTTACCCGCGGCGTTTACAGATTTGACGGCAACGCGCGCATCAGCGGCCGCCTGAAGTTTGACGGGCAGGGTAACCCAAACTCGGTGTTCATTATCCAGGTGAACGGGGATCTGGTCATTGACCCAGGTTCTGCCATCAACGTTTTCAACGCCAATCCCAACAATATTTTCTTCCGGGTGACCGGGAATGTGACCATAGGCACTGGAGGGATGCTAACCACACCTTCTGCCCTGAGCGGTAACTTCGTAGTGCAGAATAATGCCACCCTAAGCCTTAGCTCCACGCTGGTAGGACGGGTACTGTCTACGAACGGAGCCGTAACCCTCAACAATAATAACATTTCCTTGCCGGAGCCGCTCACCACCAACAACGGCGGTGATGATGGAGACGACGGAGATGATGGCGATGGAGGAACTGGCGGCGGCGGCACAACCCCAGGTAGCGCCAACCTGAGCATTACCAAGGCGGTAAATGCCACCACCGTGACCCTGGGCGATAATGTTATCTATACCATCCGGGTCACCAACTCGGGTGCGGCAGATGCCACCAATGTAACCGTGGAGGACAAATTGCCTGAGGGCCTAGCCCTGGTGCCACCAGCGGTAGCAGACAAAGGCACCTATAACGCCGCCACCGGCATCTGGACCATCGGCACCTTGCCTGCGAACTCAGTTGCCACCTTAACGATCACTGCAAAGACGTTGATGTTGGGAGAAATTACCAACGTAGCGGTTATAGAAAATAACGGAGGCACCGATGAGGCCACTACCTGCGTGCGTCCGGCCAGACCTAATGTAGTAGGACCTCAGGAAGTGTGCGTGGGCGGAACCACCACCTTTACGGTAAGCAACATCTCAGCAGGTGTGACAAGCCTTGCCATTGTGGCGCCGGCTAACAGCGGTATCACCATTGAAGCGCAGTCGCTGACTTCTTTCACGGTGAGAGCAAGCGCTACAACTGCACCGGGTACTTATCCGATCACGGTGGTAGCTGTGACCACGGGCAACTGCCAGAACAGCCAAGCCTTCCCAATTGAACTAGTGGTAAGAACTGTTCCATCTACACCGGTGATCACTGGTCCGGGAACTGCTTTGTGCGCTGGGGCGACCTACCAATACAGCATCAGCCAGCCAGTGGCGGGCGTGACCTATACCTGGAGCGTGTCTGGAACGGGCTGGGAGAGAATTGGGGCTGCCACCGGAACGCAAATTCAGGTGAAAGCAGGTACTGGCCCAGGAAAAGTAACGGTAGTGGCTTCTAACACCTGCGGTACGGCTACGGCTTCTACCCCAGACGTGACCCCAGGCACGCCACCGGCTACCCCGATCATCCTGGACAACAGCGGACCATGTACAGGCCTGACCTACGCCATCTCTAACCCAGTGGCGGGTGTCACTTACACCTGGACCGCACCGGCCGGCTTCACCTTCACTGATAACAGCACGACTATTACCGGCACAACCGTGACGCTGAAAGCCGCTAACGCCAATGCCGTGGGCACACTCAAGGTAAGCGCCAGCACTACCGGTTCAACCTGCGCCAGCAACGAAGCCTCAGTAGAGGTGAGAGCCGCCGATGCCGGTACTGAGATCGTGGTGCCAACGGTGTTCAGCCCGAACGGCGACGGGATCAACGACACCTTCGTGATCCGGAACCTGCTGAACTTCCCAGACAACGACCTGACCGTCTACAACCGTTGGGGCAACGAGGTCTACAAAACCAAGAGCTATAAGAACGACTGGCAAGCCACCGGCCTGGAAGAAGCCACTTACTTCTACGTGCTGCGCGTGCGCGGCTGTGACGGCAAAGACCAGGTATTCAGAGGACCGGTACAGGTAGTGCGCTAAGCGCAGGTAGTTCAAACATTAATTTCCCTTAGAAATGAAAAGAATCTTTATCATACTGATCACTGTGCTGGCTGTGGGTAGCAGCTGGGCACAGCATCGGCCACAATATTCCCAGTACATCTTCAATCAACTGGTGATCAACCCTGCCTATGCCGGCAGCAAAGAGACGCTTACCCTCAATGCCTTTCACCGCCAGCAGTGGGCAGGCTTACAGGGAGCGCCCAACACGCAGACCTTCAGCATTGACGGGCTCACCAAGAACAAGCACCTGGGCTTGGGTTTCCATGCCACCCGCGATGAGATCTTCGCCCAGAACCGCAAAAACGTGGAGGTAGACGCCGCCGTGAAGTTGCCAGTGAGCGAAACCGGGGTTCTTTCCTTCGGTTTGGCGGCTGGGGTGTCGCACTTCGCGGTGGACGGCTCCAAACTGATCACCGGAAATGATCAGGAAGACCCCGCAGTGATCAACGCCCAAAAGGAAACCACCTGGAGCCCGAGCCTCAAAGCGGGGATTTTCTTCCACACTGAGCGCTTCTACGCCGGCGTGTCCGTGACCGATTTGCTGGGCATTGACAAGGACATCAACTATGACCCGGAGCGCCATTACTTCTTCAATATTGGGTACGTGGCCGATATCAGCCATAACATCAAGGTGAAGCCCAGTATCATGCTGAAGGAGAACTTCGACGGACCCACGAACGTGGACTTCAACGCTTTTTTCCTGTTTGGGGAGCGCATCTGGCTGGGCGCCAGTTACCGCACGGCCATGAATATCTTCAAGAATGATTTCGAGGCAAAGGGGCTTTCCTCCAAGGATGCGGTGGTGGCCATGGCCGATCTGTACGTGACCAAGCGCCTGCGCCTGGGGTACGCCCATGACTTCACGCTGCACGGCAACCTGAATGATTTGAGCACCCACGAAATATCTGTTGGCTACAGTTTCCTGAGAAAGGAAGCGACCAAGATGGTAACCCCCCGGTATTTCTAATTTTAATCAGACGCTTCTATGCACAATCTATACAAATCACTTTTACTTTCTTTCCTTGCCGGTAGCCTGACCCTAAGCGGCTGCCAAACCACGCGCAAAGCCGACCGGCTCTACGAGAACTTTGACTATTCCCTGGCTATTGAAGAGTACCAGGAGGTGTTTTCCAAAAAGGAGCCTGACTTAAAAGGTGCCCAGCGCCTTGCAGATGCGTACCGCCTAACTGGCCGCACGAAAGAAGCCGAGGAATGGTACGCCAAAGTAGTGGCCATGCCCGAGGCAGACCCGATCAACACCTTTTACTTTGCCGAGGCTCTGCGGAGCAACGGGAAGTATTTCGAGGCCAAGACCCAGTACCAGGATTACGCCCGCAAAGTGCCCGCCGAGGCCGCCAGAGCCAACGCAAAGGCGCAGGCCTCAGATGCTGCTTTGAAGCTGCTGGAAGAGCCTGCCTCCGCCATCGTGGTGAATGAGACCCAGATCAACTCCGGCAACGCCGACTTCAGCCCGACGGTGTATGACCAGGGAATCCTATTTACTTCAGACCGCGGCGGTAACGTGAGCAGCGACAAAGACGTGGACGCCGGCACCTACGGCTGGACCGGCCGCCCGTACCTGCAGATGTTCTATGCCCAACGCAACGCAGACAGCACCTGGCAAATGCCCGCTATCGCGAGTAACACCCTGAACTCGGTGTACCATGACGGCCCTGCGGTACTGGATAGCGCCAACACCACCATGTACTTCACCCGCACCCACATGGTGGAGAAGAAGCAGAAAGACGTGAACGTGGACCCTACCAGTTGGGTGAAAAAGCCGCTCTCCAGCGACTACGTGAACCGCCTGGAGATCTTCTCGGCCCGCCGCGACGGAGCCAACTGGACCGAGGTAAAGCCTTTCGCGCATAACAAGGTGGAGGAATACAGCGTGGGTCACCCGGCCATCTCGCCCGATGGGCAGGTGCTGTACTTTGTCTCAGACAAACCCGGTGGCTACGGCGAGACCGATATCTACTACTCAGAACTGCAGGCCGACGGCACCTGGGGTCAGCCCATGAACGCCGGCAACATGGTGAATACCGTGGGCAAGGAGATGTTCCCGGGCTTCGACCAGAACGGCAACCTGTACTTCTCCTCAGACACGCACCCTGGCTTCGGTGGTCTGGATGTGTTCAAGGTGAAAGGCAGCCGCGCCACTTGGAGCAAACCAGAGAACCTGCGCGCACCGGTGAACTCGCCCAAAGATGATTTCGGGATGGTGTTCATGCGCGGCGCGAACAACGCCCAGGTAGGATATTTGTCTTCTAACCGTGACAGCGGAAACGGCACGGATGATATCTACTCGTTCAAGCTGCTGAGCAACGCCGTTCTGTTTGTGACTACTTTAGAGAGAGTGCAAGTAAAAGGCAAGCGCGCCATCACCCAACCGCTGGCTGATGTCCGATTGAAACTGACGCCAAAGGAAACGAATGACTCCGTAGTAGCTTTCTCTGACCGCAATGGTGAATACAAGTTCGGGGTGCAGAAGGGAACTACCTATGACCTGGTAGGCGATAAATTCGGCTATTTGACGCAGTCGGCCCTGGTGGCCATTGATACGGTGAAGCTCGCCGATACCACCCGCGTGACGCTCATCTTCGACAAGAGCCAGAAGAACCAGGTGATCGCCATGGAGAACATCTACTATGACCTGGACAAATGGAACATCCGCCCAGATGCGGCCAAGGAACTGGACAAGCTGGTGCGCATGCTCAAAGACAACCCCAGCATCAAAATTGAGCTAGGTTCCCATACCGATAGCCGCGAAGGCCACGGCTACAACCAGGTCTTGTCTGAGCGCCGCGCCCAATCGGCGGTGGAATACCTGGTGAGCCAGGGTATTGCCCGTAACCGACTCACCTGGAAAGGCTACGGCGAAACCGTCCTGATCAACGGCTGTGCCGATGGCGTGGAATGTACCGAGGACCAGCACCAGCTCAACCGCCGCACGGAGTTCAAGATCAAGTAACGTTTTGGCCTCGTTTTTCTAAAAACAGCCTTAAAACAGAAGAGCCACCCAAATGGGTGGCTCTTCTGTTTTAAAGTTTGATAAAGGCAACCGGTTACCGGCGGGCAGTGGCTCTCTCATCGGCTTGCGGAGGGAACTTGGCCAGGATGCTGGTAACAATCTGCTGCACTTTCTCATCGGTGAGGGATCTTTCAGAGGCGGCAGTTTCGCTGCTTCCGCGCCAGATCAACTCATTTGATTTCGCGTCTACCACGTCCAGGATCAAGGTGCCTGACTGATAATCCTGCAAGGTGGTGGTGTTATACAGGCGGTTGTAGGTGTACGCATAGCGGTAACCATACCAATACCCGTACCCTATGGACGGCACGCTCACAAAGTTAGGGTTCAGGCGCTGCTGGTTCTCGATGGTGAAATCATAGGCCAGCAACATATCCGGGGTCTCTTTGCCAGTGGCTTTGGTAAAACCGCGGCGCTGCATCTCGGCTTCTACGGCGTTTTTCACGCGTTTATCTAAAAACGTGGTGTAACGGCGGTTGGTAGAATCCTTGGCTACCGGACGGTCCTGGTACCAGCGCCAGGTTTTGTAGGCCTGGAAATTGGTGCCTTTGTCAAAGTCAGTAGCAACGTTGTACGTGGTGGCACAACCGGTGAAACCCAGTACCAACAGTCCCATCATTACCCCTGTGATCAACTTCGCTATCTTATTGAATGGTTTCATTGAATTGTACAGTTTTAGTGTAGTGAAAGAATCAGAAAAAAACATCGTCTAAATGGCCTTTCCTCTTCAGATGGATAACATCAAGGCAGAAAGGATGGTTTCTAGGGATGTTCCTTTTGTGCAATCATAACGCAAAAACTATGCCTGCATTATACCGTTTGGTTTATTCTGGAAGAAAATATTTCTCCTTGTCTGAGGTGCTGTTTAGGGCCTGTTTTAAGAAAAACGGCTCTAAAACAGAAAACGCCTGCGGAAGGCTCCACAGGCGTTTTCACAAAGAGAAATATCTAAAACTTAAACGGCTTTCATTTCCTGGCCTTGCTCGTTGTAGGCCTCAATGGGAGCGCAGCTGCACACCAGGTTACGGTCACCGTAGGCGCTGTCAATACGGCTCACGGTTGGCCAGAACTTAGCGATACGAGTGTAAGGAACCGGGTAAACGGCACGCTCACGGCTGTACGGGAAGCTCCAGTCTTCTGACAGGGCCACGTGGGCAGGGTGCGGAGCATTTTTAAGCAGGTTGTTTTTCTGATCAGCCTGACCTTCCTCAATCTCGGTGATTTCTGCCCGGATGGAGATCATGGCGTCGCAGAAACGGTCCAGCT
Organism: Rufibacter aurantiacus; assembly: GCF_017916345.1. Taxonomy (NCBI): domain Bacteria; kingdom Pseudomonadati; phylum Bacteroidota; class Cytophagia; order Cytophagales; family Hymenobacteraceae; genus Rufibacter; species Rufibacter aurantiacus. The sequence continues at coordinate 136,829 of NZ_JAFMSV010000004.1, read as the reverse complement.
CTTCTTTGCTCTCGCTCTCCGTGGGCTCCACCATCAGGGTACCGGCCACTGGGAACGATACGGTAGGTGCGTGGAAACCGTAGTCCATCAGACGCTTCGCGATGTCTTCCACTTCCACACCGGCCTTTTTGAACGAGCGGCAGTCTAAGATCATCTCGTGGGCGCAGCGGCCGTTGGAACCAACGTACAACACCGGGTAATGCTCTTCCAGACGCGCTTTGATGTAGTTCGCGTTCAGGATCGCCATTTTGGTAGCCTCGGTCAAGCCCTCGCCGCCCATCATGTTAATATAGGCGTAAGAGATAGGCAGGATGCTGGCGCTACCCCAAGGTGCCGCCGATACCGCGTTAATCGCCTCTGGGCGCTCCAGGTCTACCACTGCGTGGCCTGGTAAAAAAGGAGCCAGGTCAGCTACTACGCCAATCGGGCCTACGCCTGGTCCACCACCACCGTGCGGGATGCAGAAGGTCTTGTGCAGGTTCAGGTGACACACATCGGCCCCGATGTTCGCCGGCGAGGTCAAGCCTACCTGGGCGTTCATGTTGGCACCGTCCATGTACACGCGGCCGCCGTTCTGGTGGATGATCTCGCAGATCTCGATGATGCTTTCTTCGTACACTCCGTGGGTAGACGGGTAAGTCACCATGAGGCAAGACAGGTCATCTTTGTGCTCCTCGGCTTTCGCGCGGAGGTCAGCTACGTCAATGTTTCCTTTCTCATCGCACTTCACAATCACCACCTTCATGCCGGCCATTACCGCCGAGGCAGGGTTGGTGCCGTGCGCCGAGGACGGGATCAAAGAGATGTTGCGGTGATGATCGCCGCGGGCTTCGTGGTAGGCTCTGATCACCATCAGACCAGCGTACTCGCCCTGGGCACCGGAGTTTGGCTGTAAGCTCATGGCGGCAAAACCAGTCACTTCGCACAGCCAGGCTTCCAGGTCTTTGAAGATTTGCGCGTAACCTTGGGCTTGGTCAGCGGGTGCAAACGGGTGCATCTGCCCGATCTCTGGCCAGGTCACCGGAATCATTTCGGCGGTGGCGTTCAGTTTCATGGTGCAGGATCCCAACGGAATCATGCCGTGCGCCAGGGAGAAGTCTTTGTTCTCCAGGTACTTCATATAACGCAGGATTTCGCTTTCAGAGTGGTACTTGTTGAACACTTCGGCCTGCAGGTACGGAGAGGTCCGGATCAGGGCTTCTGGCCAGGTGATCTCGGTTTCCTCCGGAACGGCATCCAGCTCTAAAGTGGCATCGGGTTTTCCGGCTACTTTCGCGAAAACGGCCAGGATATCCTTCACCTCGTCCAGGTCAGTGTTCTGGTTCAGGGAGATCCCGATGTTGTTGTCCCCGAAATAACGGAAGTTGATCTGCGCGGCCTCAGCTTCCTGGCGGATGGCTTGCTGCAGTTCAGCGCTCTCCACCCGCAGTTGCAGGGTGTCAAAGTAATTCTCGTTCAGTTGCTCGAAGCCCAGACGCTCCAGGCCTTTCTCCAGAATCTGGGTCAGGCTGTGGATGTTCAGACCGATGTATTTCAAGCGGCGTGGTCCGTGGTACACAGCGTACATACCGGCCATTACCGCCAGCAATACCTGCGCGGTACAGATGTTGGAAGTCGCTTTTTCGCGACGGATGTGCTGCTCGCGGGTCTGCAGGGCCATGCGGTAGGCTTTCTGCCCGAACGCATCCTGCGAAATCCCGATGATACGGCCCGGGATATTGCGCTTGTACTCGTCTTTGGTGGCGAAGAAACCAGCGTGCGGTCCGCCGTAGCCCATCGGTACCCCGAAACGTTGCGAAGAACCAACCACTACGTCGGCGCCCATCTCACCTGGGGACTTCAGCAAAGTCAAGCTCAGCAGATCGGCAGCCACGGCTACCGGTAAACCTACCTCGTGACCTTGCGAAATGAAATCAGTGTAATCGAATACCTCACCGTCAGCGGCAGGGTACTGCACCAGGGCCCCGAACAAGGTCTCGTCCTGTAGGTTGGCTTCGCGGTGGTCGCCTATCACCAGCTCAATGCCCAGCGGCGTGGCGCGGGAAAGCAACACGTCAATGGTCTGCGGCAACACCTGGTTAGACACAAAGTAGCGGCTGGCGTTTTTGCGGGCGCCTTTGCGCAGGGAGTGCTGCAGGTTCATGGCCTCCGCGGCGGCGGTAGCCTCATCCAACAGAGATGCGTTGGCGATGGCCATTCCGGTCAGGTCAATGATCAGGGTCTGGTAGTTGATCAAAGCCTCCAAGCGGCCCTGGGCAATCTCGGCCTGGTAAGGCGTGTAAGCAGTGTACCAGCCTGGGTTCTCCAGGATATTGCGCTGGATCACCGGCGGCAGGATGGTGTCATGGTACCCAAGCCCGATGTAGGATTTGTACAGCTTGTTCTGCTTCGCAATCTTAGCGAACTTCCGGAGGAAGTCACGCTCAGTGAGCGCAGCAGGTAAGTTCAGCGGGTTTTTCAGGCGAATAGCCGGCGGAACAGTCTCATCAATGAGTTGGTCTAGAGATGCTGCCCCAATGGTCTGCAGCATATCCTGCATCTGCTCTTTTACGGGGCCGTTGTGGCGCTCCTTGAAGATATCGGCAGGCTTGGTTTTAAAGATCATTTATCGCTGGAATTTAGGTAGATAAGTTTCTTTTGTCCTGTAACAAACGTTTGGTGCAAATGATTTAACAAAAGTACAGGTTATAATTCACAATTACAGCCAGAGGCCTTAAATTGCGCTACAGGCTGAGAGGGAGTTATGGTTTTTGCCTTGTTTTTTGGAAAACAGCCCCAGAACGTTCATTGGGCCCTTTGGGCCATCCTCTATGAAAAAGCTAAAGATTGGAATCCTGCGCGAAGGAAAAGTTCCGGTAGACAAGCGGGTGCCCCTTACCCCTAAAAAATGCCAGGAAGTGCTGCAAAGCTTCCCACAGGTGCAGTTGGTGGTGCAGCCCAGCCCCATCCGGTGCTTCTCAGATGAGGAATACGCCGATTTGGGCATTCCCCTCAAAGAGGACCTGAGCTCCTGCGATGTGCTCTTCGGGGTGAAGGAGGTGCCTGTGGACCAGCTCATTCCCCACAAGACCTACTTCTTTTTCTCGCACACCATCAAGAAACAGGCCCATAACCAGAAACTGCTGCAGGCCATTCTGGAGAAGAAAATCACCATGATTGACTACGAGACCATCACCAACGCCCAGGGCGAGCGGGAAGTGGCCTTCGGGAGATGGGCCGGCATTGTGGGCGCCTATAACGGGCTGCTCACCTACGGCCGCAAATGGAACCTCTACCACCTCAAACCCGCGCACCAATGCACAGACATGGAAGACATGCTGGAGGAGTTCTTCAAGGTGAAAACCCTGCCCAGCATTAAGATTGCCATTACCGGGAACGGCCGTGTCACCCACGGCGCCATGGAGGTGCTCACCCGCATGGGCCTGCGGCAGGTGAGCGTGTTTGACTATCTGTACAAAGAGTTCTCTGAGCCGGTGTTTGTGCAGCTACGTTCCTCAGACTACCACGTGCGCCCCGATGTGGAGGTCTGGGATTCCAAGGATTTTTACCAGAATCCGCACCTGTACCAGTCCACTTTCCATAAGTTCTCCCGGGTAACGGACCTGCTCATGCCCTGTGCCTACTGGAACCCCGCCGCGCCTGTGCTCTTCACCCAGGAAGATATGCAGCGCCCCGATTTCAAGATCAACACCATTGCCGATATCACCTGTGATGTCTGTGGGTCCATCCCGTGCACCAAGCGGGTGTCTACCATCGCGGAGCCGGCCTTTGACTATAATCCTTGGACAGGTGAGCTGGAGGAGGCGTACAGTTCAGAGAAGAACATCACCATTATGGCCGTGGACAACCTGCCCTGCGAATTGCCGCGTAATGCCTCCCGGGATTTCGGGCGCCAGATTATTGATAAGGTTCTGCCCCATCTGTTTAACGGGGATAAAGACGGCGTCCTGAAGAATGCCACCATCGCGAAAGATGGCCATTTGTGTGAGAAGTACAGCTACCTGCATGACTACGCCTATCCGGCATAGGCCAGCAGCAGCAGCAGCAGCAGCAGCAGCATCTGACAGGTTGTTTTTAAGGTGGGATAAGTGTTGCTTACAGGGCAGAGGCTAGGCGCTGGCGCGAAGAAACCAACGGATTGTTATCCAAAGGCGTTGTTTTGGAAATCCATTCCAGGGCAGAGGCCACGTCTTCAAAATACTGCAGCTCAAACGGAATAGAAAGGTATTTGGAGTAAACCAACTGGTTCAGGTCCAGGAGGCCGGTTCCGTTGGTGGCTTCCAGAACAGCCACTTTACGGATAGGGGTATTCAGGAGCAGAGGCAACACCTCATCAATAAACCAATCCTGGTCCTGGGGCGGGATACTTTTAAGCTGCCGGATGTCATAGATGCAGGCCAGCAGATTGTTTTTCTTGATCAATTCAATCACATAAAGCAGACTGCGCCGAAAGGTATCGCTGGGGACAAGTTCTTCACACTCAATATGTACAGCCCGTAAACTGGTGTCTACGAAAATATTAGTATAGGGCGATTTTTGGCAGTCTAAATCCACAATTCAGGGGCGTTTTATGTGATCTGAGAAACGGGGATACAAATATAGCTTTCTCCTGATTAGTTATATCATTATGCCAAAAAAAAATTGAATAATTTTGTATGATGCTGATTATAAAATAAATCCGTTGACCAGAGCTTATGCATCTGATCAACGGATTTATTGCAAATATATATAGAAGTATTTCTATTGGTTTTCCACCTTATCGGCAACGCCGTCTTTTACCGGTTCATCTCTTACCGAAATAGTGTCTGTAGGGGTAAGCGCAGAATCTGTTTCGGCAGATACTTCTTCAGCGGCTGATTCTGCGGTGTTTTCCACGTTCTGGGCAGTTTTAGATTCACATGAGGTAAACCCAAAGGCAAGTGCCATCATGGCCATTGCCAATACCTTAGATGCTTTTTTCATAGTTTTGGTATATTGGTTTCGTTGGGTTGTATATACGGTAAATACTCAGTTAAGATTGAAGTACTCCTGGTTAATTACATGAAACGGTTTGTTTGCCCAAAGGGAGCAGAGAGGTTTCTCTGCTTCAATTTTTATAACTATTCTATTGATGACTTATCTATATTCCTTTGTTTATTCTAAATTTTCATAAAAGCGTTTAAAGCTCGTTTTTTTAAATTGAGTCCTGAAATAGATCGCAGGTTTAAAGGAATATTATGATAAGTTAAATTCAGTTATATATTTATTGCATTGAAATCCCTGAGAGTAAGTACAGATAATTTGTAACAGTATTTATACTGAATTTTGTCAGAATATTTTCTCCCTTATTATCGCTAAAGATGTTTGTGAAATAAAATAACATTCTGGTTATTAACGTTTTATACTTAATACATTTATATCTTTATATTGGGTTTAATTAATTTATATAAGGGTTTTTTGATTGTCCTAAAAACGAATATGATCGTTTAGGATGTGGGTATGCTTTTGTTTAATTCACTAAAAAATAAAACAAGCCCATGTTCTACCATGATCGAAAACTCCAGTACAAAGTAAGAGTTGACAAACCAAACCCCCAGTTTGCCAGAATGCTGCAGCAGGCCATTGGCGGAATTGAGGGAGAAATGCGCGTGTGTTTACAATATCTGTTCCAGGCCTGGAATTCCCGCGGACCAGTGAAGTACAAGCACATGCTACTAGAAACCGGAACCGAGGAAATAGGCCATATTGAGATGTTGGCTACCGCCGTAGCCTTGAACCTGGAAGGGGCCTCTGCCTCCCTCAAAGATGAGATTGTTGGCAATAATCCCGTGGTGGAGCAGGTGATGGGCGGCATGGATCCGCGTCATTTCCTTTCTGCGGGTTTGGGTGCTATGGCCACTGATGCGAACGGCGTGCCATTCAACGGTTCCTGGATCGTGAGCAGCAATAACCTGGCCGCCGATATGTACGCCAACGTGATGGCAGAATCTACCGGCCGGGTGCTGGCAACCCGCCTGTGGGAAGCCACCGATGATCCGGGAATGAAAGACATGCTCTCCTTCCTCATTGCCCGCGACACCATGCACCAGAACCAATGGCTGGCAGTGATTGAAGAACTGGGCGGGTTAACCAATGCGCACCCAATTCCTAACAGTTTCCCGCAAAGCGAGGAAGTGAAAGGCTTCAATTATGCCTTTGTGACCACCAACATCTACAAAGATGATTCTGCTTCTGGCAGGTGGTCTAACGGTCCGTCACTAGATGGCAAAGGGCAGTTTACAATGGTTCCCGGTGAGCCGCTAGCCGATGAGCCAGTCCTCGCGCCGCCGGTGCCTATCGCGCATGCGCAGGTAGAACAAATGACCGGCTCCCCAGACGGCGGAATCATCAATAAAATCAAGGATGCGCTGTAAGCGTAGCTAACCATAAAAGAAACCGTTCATAAAAAAGGCCTTCCTGTAAAGAGGAAGGCCTTTTTTATGCCGGGCGCAATTGCTCCTGCCGGTACATACCTTCTAGTTTTTGCTTGCCATATTTGAGAGCAAAGAAGGGGGCATCGTCAGAGACGCTCCAGTAAATATCCGTGATCTCGGCTACGGGACCAGAGGGTTGGTCTACGGGCCTCACCCATTCGCCAAAGGTGAACGGCAGCCATGATATGCTGGTAAACAGGTCTGGGCGCACCTTGAACTCCTCATCTGAGTAACGGAGCAACAGCCAGCCGTTTATCTCACCAATCTTTTCAAATACTTTGTTGTGAGGCTCCAGTAACTCAAACTCCCGCCGGTTTGCCGGGTGAATGTGGGTGTAGCCATACCCCGGGAACCAGTTGTATAAACCAAATTCAAGGCTTTTCTTAGGCATAATCCTTCTTTGTTTCTGTACAAACTACTGGCCCGGTTACAGGTTCACCTGCATCTCCTGGGCCGTAGCATGTACTATCTCTCTCGCGTATTTCTTTGGAATCACCAGTTCGCCGGTCTGGCTGTAGTTGGTAATGATGCTTTGGTCCAGGAGCATGGGCGTGGCGTGGGCGCCGTACCGTTCAATCAGGCCGCGCTGCACGGTGCAGAGCAACTCTCTTCTTGCTTCCGTCTCCGGCGTTTTGAGCCTTGGCGGGAATGGACTAGGCGGTAACCGGTTAGGGATGCGTCGTTTCTCCGCTTCCCTTAGAGCCCCGTTCACAATGCGTTGCAGCTGCTCCTCATAGCGTTCCTGCTGCAGGCGGCCGTTAATGCCCTTGGTATGGTAAAGCCACTCATTGATGCTCTGCTCAGGGTTGCTGAGGAGTGCCATGAGCGCATTGGTGTTGATGATCTGCCCCGCCGGCAGGTTCCACTTCTTGGCCAGCTGATCCCGGAAGTCATAGATAGGCTTCAGGATGAACTGCTGCAGCAAGGTAAGCCGCTGCGGGAACTTGATCTTGAGGTGGGGGTCTTCCAGTTCCACATAGGTGATGGACTCCAGCAGTTGGTCTTCCTCTTCCAGCCAGGCCATACGGCCCAGTTCTTTCACCTTGGCTACCATGGCGTTTTTAAGCGCGTGCAGGTAAAGCACATCCTGGGCGGCGTACTCCAGTTGCCGTCTAGAAAGTGGTCGCTGGTTCCAGTTGCTCATTTGCTGGGATTTGTCCAGGCGCAGGCCCAGTTCTTCTTCCAGCAGGGTGCCTAGGGCAGCTTTGGCGTAGTTCAGGATTTTGGCTGCCACTGCCGTGTCTACCAAGGTGCGTACCTGGCAGCCCAGCATGCTCAGCAGCATGAGGTCGTTGTTGGCGTGGTGGAATATTTTTATGATAGCCGGGTCCTCCAGCACGTTCCAGAGCGGCTGCAGATCAGATAACGGGAAAGGATCAATTACAAAACACGTGTGGCCGTCAGAGATCTGAATCAGGCACAGCGTGAAGCCGTAGGTATAGTGATGTTGGTCAAATTCCAGGTCTAAGGCTAGCTCTGGCTGCTGACTTAAATGGGCCACAGCCTCCTGTAATGCGTCATCGGTTTGCACCACATGAACAGGCTTCCCCTCCAGAGTAAATGCAGGTTCCTTCATAATCTTGTAAATGTACCCAAAAAACAGGTTAGTTCCTTGACGGGTAACATTAGGCTCGCGTTGCCGCTTTTAGGCAGTTTCGTGAAAAACACCCCAAAAATGCGAACATCTGCTTACATAACTTCGGCGAGGGCAAAAATAGTGCGGGAGCAAGGGGAAGAATGACCAGTCTTGCCATTCTTTCCCTTGCTCCCGCACTTGGTCTTTAGTATCTGCCACCTATACGCAAGCAGAATAAAGAAGCTGCTATTCCAGTAAGAAACTCACTTGCACAGAAGAGGTGATGATGATCTCTCCCAAGGCCAGGGTAGTACCGCCAGCATCCATGGCTTGCTCCCGCATGGCGGTTTTATACATCGCCGGACCTATGGGTAGGTTGTTGACGGCTTCGTTTATCTGGTAAGGTCTTCCAACTTTGGCTCCCAACTCCGAGGCCAGCGCCACTGCTTTCTGTTTGGCATCCTGCACGGCTCTTTTGCGGGCTTCTTCCTGATGCTTCTTCAACTGGGAGCTCTGGTAGTTGATGCCGTCTACCCGGTTGGCGCCCGCTTTGTACAGGCCGGCCATGAGTTCGTCAAACTTATCTGGCTTGTTGAGCGTGATGGAGATGGACCGCGTAGCCAGGTAGAACTGGGGCGTGGTCTGGCCAAACTCGCCGGTGTACACTGGCTGCAGGGAAAGATAGGCGGTTTGCACGTGCTTGTCTTCTACTCCGTTCTTCTTCAGGTAACTCAGCAGGGCGGCTGTGCGTTGGTCGGCCACGCGGCGGGCGTCTTCCAGGGTTTTCTCCCGTATCTCCACCCCGGTCATAAAGACAACCTGGTCGGGCTGCACTTTCACTTCACCCAACCCCGAGGTGCTTACCAAAGGAGGCAACTGGGTCTGCTGGGCCTGGGAAGAAAAGGAGAGGAACGAGGCCACAAAGGCCAGAGCGAAAGCAAAGGTGGTTTTCATAGTGTTATAAATATATTCAAAAAAGGGTTTACAAGTACCATGCCGGGTTTTAGGCGGCATGGTTTAACGAATGCCACCAGCGCAGGAGTGCGGGCCAAGCCGGTCTAGTGTGTATCTTTGCAGACTCATTACATGTCTCTTACCCCTATGCAGCAGCACCTGTCCATTTTTGATCCGTTTGAAGGAATGCGTTTCGGGAACCACATCTGTTTTCTGTGCGGCACCAACGTAACCCTGGAGGAGCAGACATCGGTTTTCCCGGCCTGGCTCATGGAGGAGTTCGGTTTTGCCCATGAGCCGCTCCGGCTGCTGGACCAAAGCGTGGTCACTTACCAGGACCTGAAGATTCCCTGCTGCCAGAACTGCCAAACAAATCACCTGCAGCCGCTGGAGGACAAGGTGCAACAGGCGCTCTCCCAGGGCATAGCTGGCATGCGGGCCCTGGACGAGAAACTGCTCTACCAATGGATGGGCAAGATGTTCTACGGCACCCTCATCACCGAACTCATCAAAGAGCAGAACCCGCTGGTGCAACCGGAGCACGCCGTAAGCGAGCAGCCCAAAATGCTCATGAAGTTCCAATCCTTTTTCAGGGTGCTGCAATCTGTGCGGGTGCCCATGGAGTTCCCCGATTTTATCCCCGGTTCTCTGTTCGTGATGGACGTGGACGCCAGTTCAGAGCCTACCCGGTTTGAGTTCCGCGATGAACTGTCTACCATGATGTTCAGCCTGCGCCTGGACAATATCCTTATTGTGGCCTGTCTCCTGGACAACGGCATGATCAAAGACGCCATGCGGCGCGTGTGGCAAGAGATTGAGCTGCGGCAGTTGCAGCCCATCCAGGCCGCCGAGTTCAGCGCCCGCGTTTTCTATGCCGGGTATCTGCTCAACGTGATCCCAGATTACCTGCTCCGGCCCGTAAAACCCCAGGACGATCACCTGGTCATGGACACACTCATTGACGATGTCACCAACGTGATCTTCAACCCCTGGCAGAACAGTTCCTACGCCAAATTACTGGCCACCATGTGGACCCGTTGGGGCATCTCCCAAGCCGATATCCTGCGTGATCCACAGGAACCCATGAGCATGCTCTTCAGCCCGGAGGGGGAGTTTATCCAGTTTCCGCAGATACCGGGGCAGGATAAATAAAAGCTCCGCAACCTAAGTTTTATCAAATCTCTAAAGCCTGCCGCTTCGGGCCTGTTTTCCCTAAAACAGGCCCGAAGCGGCAGGCTTCTTTTTTGAGCAATAGCCTGGCAAAAGGTTGAAAGGCGGCATCTCCAGCCCAGAGATTAAGTGACTACTTGCCTGCGGGTAAAAGAAAATTCATATCCCTGATTTTCTCCAGAAACCTGGTTGTTTAAACCAGGGGCCGCGCCCCGGCCTGCGGTTGGCTTCCCCGATGTTGACGCCCGGTTGCTACTCTCCATTGTTTTGTTTGTGTTTGCCTGAGGATAAACCTCTGTAAAAAAGCTTCGTACGCAATTAAACGGTATTGCCGTATTGATCTAAACAAAATAAAACTATGGCTGAAATAAACATTGAACCCAAAAAACGCTCCAGCTGGGCCTGGATTATAGTCCTGCTTATACTGCTGGTGGTAGGCTATCTTTTATACAAATACTTCTTTGAGGCGCAGGGCGGAAACCCTGAGACCACAGGCGCCCCTACCTCTGGGATGATCATGTCCTTGGTCCCTGGTTTTCTGTCTTATTGATCAAATAACCCTAAAACAAGAAACCAATGGCAAACCATGCAACCGAGGGACTGGCACGGCTGGCCCCCTTACACGATTTGAGAGATTTCAAAGTGGCCAACCATAACCTGGACGTGCGCGGCTGGGAAGTGATTGGCTCAGACGGCAAACGCATAGGCAAGGTAGATGACCTCATTGTAGACCGCGAGCTCATGAAAGTGCGGTACCTTGACATAGACGTGGACAAGGAGCACGTGCTCGTGGACACAGACCCGCGGCATATCCTTATCCCTATTGGGGCGGCGCAGTTAGACGATGACGGTGATCAGGTGTTCATTAGCCTGGATAGGAACTCACTGGCCCGTTTTCCTTTTTACCGGGGCGGAGCCGTGGACTCTGAATACGAGTACCGGGTGATGCACGCGGTAACGAGCCCTAACGACACCTACGCGCAGCAGACTACGGCCCAGGCATCTCCTAATGCAGACTTCTACGGCCGAGACCAGTTCAATGAGGATAGGTTCTATGGAAACCGGCACCAGCGGTCCCAAACCATGCCGCAGGACCAAAGCCACCTCCATACTTCCACGTCTAACTTCAACACAAACCCCAACTTTAACACCAACCCAGGCATGCACGCAGACTCTGGCTTGGGTTCAGGGTCTGGTATGCATTCCACTTCTAGCATGGGGTCAGGAACCGGCATGCATTCTACCTCCAGTATGGGCTCAATGGGCTCAAGCGCTGGAATGGAAAGCAGACCTGTTCAGGAAGACATTGCCACCATTGAAAGGCTGCGGGCAATGCTAGAGCAGGGAACCATCACCCAAGAGGAATTCACTGCCTTGAAACGGAAAGCCATCGGCTTGTAGTAGGATTGTAATCCCGTTTTGGAGCTGGTTTTTCTAAGTCGGCTCCAAAACGGGTTTTCTTCATGTAGGCATTAGCCAAAGAGGCACAAAAAAGAGGGCACGCTTTAAGTAGCGTGCCCTCTTATGCATTTAAACCCTTTGGCTCTCTTTACGGGTAATTGTTGGTGATGTTGTCATCCTGGTCATGGGTGAAGGAAGCATGTTCCTGCACGTGCGGTTCAGACGATGATCGGTTATAAGGGTTGCTGGCATAGCCTGGCCAGGTTCTTTTCACACGGGCATAGGTTCGGTTACTTTTACGCCGTTTGGTGAGGGCGTAAGTGGCCAGACCTGCCAGGGCTACCAATCCGGCAGTAGCCAGAACCTTGGGCACGGTATTGCTCACGTTTGGCGGGAGCTGAACCACGCCGTTGCGGTCTGTGATGGCAGGCTCAGGTACATAGCGTCCTTTAGACGGAATGGCCAATTGGTCAAACAACCGCGATAGCTCATCCAGGCCTTGCTTCAGTTCTTGGCCTTGCATAGGCAGGCCGTGGCCGGTGGCCGCAATCTCCGGCCGCAGGTCATGGAGTTTCCTTACCGAGGCGCGGGCCGAAACCCAGTCTGGCGTGAAATACGCCGGAGGTCCGCAGACTTCCTGTTTCTGGGTAAGCACCGCCAATGCAGATTCTGGTTTCCTGGTCACAAAGGCATCGCCGGCAATAAGTAACCGGTCATGCTCTCTGAAGAAGGAAACGTGCCCCGGCGAGTGGCCCGGCGTCTCCAGCCACTTCCACTCGGGCAGAAACGGTACTGATCCGTCTGAGGGAAGCAGTTCCAGCCGGCCCCTGAAAGTGATGGGCTTTTTAGGATACATGAAAGACAGGTAAGCCATGCCGCCGCCGCCCACGCTTGAGTCTGGCGGAGGGTAGCTGGACAAACCGGTAAGGTAAGGCAGCTCCAGCGGATGCGCGTACACGGGCACCTGCCAGATGTCGGCCAGGGTTTGCAGGGCGCCTACGTGGTCAAAGTGGCCGTGCGTGAGCAGAATGGCTTTGGGCGGGTTGCCTTTGCCAAACTTGTCCTCAGCGGCCTTTCTGATTCTATCGGCAGAGCCGTATAGACCGGCATCTATCAACACCCAGGACTTGTCTGGGTTCTCAATGTAGTACAGGTTCACAAACACAATCTCCATGCCCATGACACCTGGTGCCACGTGAAAAGTGGAGTGCTGCTTCTGCCGAAGAACGTTGGTTAACTGGTCTTGCATATATCTGTCCAGATCAGGTTGATTAACTATCTAAACGGCCAAAAACGCTGAGTTCATCACCGGTATCATGGCGGGAGTTCTCGTCTTCGTCTGTGGATTTGCCGCCCTGGCCGCCTTGGCTGTTGCCCGGCTGCTGGCCACCCTGTTTGAAACTGGCGTTGCCTTTGGCCTCGGCACCTGGTTCCTCTGAGGTGTTTTTCAGCTCATCTTGCGATTCTTTTCCGTTAGGCAGCTTTTCCTTTTCGTTAAACTTATTGTCGTTTTCCATGGTGCAGTATGATTTATGTTTCAAAAACAAGTAAAAACCGGCAGAGCCGGCATGTGTTTGTACGAGCAGATGAAAAAGAGGGTGTCTTCTGGCCGAGAAATTCTAACCCGCGGAGTTGGAAAAGTCAGAATCCGTGCGTAAACTAGTCATACCAATATCCCGAGGTACATGTGATCTGGACGGAGGAGTTTAAGAGAACAGCAAAGAAGAGAGTCATGTGCCGTAGGAATTTTTCTCACCTGTTTATAGTTAATAAGACATGGTAAATCTGATCTATCCACCTAGCTATATGGCGGTTTACGCCAAGTGCATTGATGCCACCCTTCCTAGCTTTGAGCCTGAAGAATGGGTTCAGGAAGGGCATGTTTATGTAGTAAAGCATTTTACAGAGCCTTTGAACCAGGAAGAAGGAATGGCGGTGACCATTATTGACGATGCCGGCGAAGAGATTCACCCATCGCCCTCACACTGGAGTTTCTCCTCAAACCGTTTTGAGCTGTTCTCCATTTTCCTGAACTAGGCGTTTAACAGCTCTTTTCAAGAAAAGAGCCCCAAAACAGAAAAGGCTGACCCGCAGGTCAGCCTTTTCTGTTTTAAAGGTTAGTGGTTTGCAAGCATTCCGTCCCCCTTTAAAGGGGATAGGGGGATGACAAGGTCGCATCAAGAACCGGTGAATTCTGCTAAGAGAAAGGGCAACCACAAGTGATTGCCCCTACAATTCGGGAATGCCTTGATCAGCACGAGTAGTCATCCCCCTACCCCCTCAAAGGGGGACGATATGCGTCAAGAATAGAACCTTCTAAGTTCACCCTAAAACTGGAAACCAGCTCTCAGCAGGAATTGGCTCTGTTCTGGCGTGGAGGCAAACCCGGCGGAGATGACAATCTGGTTCAGGGGCGAAATCCACAGTCCGCCGCCGTAGCTTCGGTGCCATTTGTCTGAGTTTTCGTTCTTCATCCATACGCGCCCAATGTCATGGAACCCTAAGATACCCAGTGAGGCCGGAAACAGATAGGTAGTGAAACTGAACAGGCGCAGGCGAGCCTCGGTGTTGTTGTAGAAGCTGCTCTGCCCGCTGAAGCGGTTGCGTCGGTAGCCCCGCAGCATGGTGGGCCCATCCAGATACTGCGCTTGGAAGAACTCAAAGCCATCTCCGAAGGTATGGCCGCCACCGAAACGGGTAGCCAGCGTGAGTTTCAGAGGAATGCGTATTGTCTGATAGAGGGCAAATTGAGAATGCACCCGCGCCACATCTGAGGCGCTCTGGTTTACGCCTTTCAACACGTCACCGGCTACCTGCCAGAATACCCCTTTGGCCGGCAAGGCCGGATGATCCCGGGAATCCAGGGTGTACTCTACCCGGGCACCGGCGTAGGCTTTTGGCTCATAATACCCTACAAACTGGTCAGACCCTTTTAACTGATCTGGCAGGAAACGGTCGGTGGTGCGGTCCACGTTCACATTCTGGTACACCGGTCCCGCAAAGAGACTCTCGTACTCGCTGAGCTTGCCACCCAATAAGGCGTTGGCATAAAGCTGCGATGACTGGAACCGGTAGTAATCTATGTCAATGTCTGGGTTGAAGACGGTTTCATTGCCCAACCCGAAGAAGTTCTCGGCGAAGCCGGGGCTCTTGAAGTTCACGTTCAGCTTCACGTCCATGCCTAACCGCAGCCTTGGGAAATGCGCGGCGTAGTCCACCAGGAAGGATTGCGTGTTGAAGGCGTAGGTGCCTACCAGGCGCTGCATCATGCCATAGGGCTGCTTCTGGAAACCCTGGGTTTTGAGCAACACGCCGGCGCCCAGCAACAGACCATCATCGCGGTTAGATTCAAGGGACAACAGCGGCCCCAGATAATTGTAGTTGAAGCTTCTGCGGTCATACACGGGTGTTTTGCGCAGGTGGGTGAGGTTGCGGGCCTCAGGACCTAACTGCAGTTGCGCCCCGTTGGGCTGGTCATAGACGTAGGTGAGGCGGCGCAAGCCTGCCACGCTGGAACTGTCGGTGATCTTGTCCTGGCCATCGCCCCCAATGATTCTTACCCTGATGCCGTCTTCGGCTTTGCCCTGCACGTTAAATTCATCTGCCCCGCCTAAACCGTACAGTCTGATCTCGCGGGTTTCACCTGGTTGGAAGAGGCGTCGGTAGAGCTGGTCTTTGGCGGAGTTGCCGCCTTTTTTGTAGATGGTCACCAGGGTGGCGCCGCCGGCCTCTCGCTGCACCTCAAAACGCTCGTCCAGGTCGGTGCCTACTACGTCTACTTTTTGGGCCAGGAACTCATAGTAGTCCTCGGCATCGCGTTTTATGTAGGCGCGGCGTGCTTTTAAGGTGTTGGCCAGACGGGCTCCGGAGATTTTCTGGATCTCAGGCGGCAATTGGCGCACGGCTTCTTCAATGGCTTCGTCGGTGAGGCTGGCGCGGACAGAATCGGCCATGGCTACCCAGTCAGAGCGCTCCAGGCCGGTGAGGAAGTAGCGGTCAAAGTAGCGGTTGTTGAAGTTGAAGCCTTTGATGTCGCGCAGGCTCTCGTCAAACCCCTGTACCTTGGGCAGAATCCAGCGCCGACTGGCGATGTTGGGGATCACGCCCTGGTTCACGAAGAAAGCCTGGTCGCGGTCGCGCGGGATGGGTTTATAGATTTTGCCTTTGCCTTCTTTCTCAAACTCGGCCCAGCGCCACTGATCATCGTGGCGGTCCCAGTCGGCCATGAAGAAATCCAGGAGGCGCGCGCGCAGCAGGCTCATCTGGTCTACTTCGTCGTTCTGGTCTTCCAGGGTGTTCTCCAGGACTTTGTCAGTGCCTACCACGTTTTTGGCGTTCCCGAAGCTGGGCATATCAGACATATCCTCATCAGGGCGCTCTTCAAACAGGCCAATGGTATTGGCAAACCCTTTGAGGTACCTGCCAAACCTGGGGTCATCCGGAATCACGAAATACTGCGGGTTGGTATGGTACACCCCCACGGCATCGGCGAGCTTGGGTGCCACCAGGGAGCCGTACGGGTGCGAGGCCGAGATCTGATCTTTCACCACATCGGCGGCTAGGGTCTGGCGCAGAATGCGGGGCAGGGCCGCATCAGGGTACTTTTCTACAGAACGCAGCACGTACTGGCGACCGGTGCTGTCTTCCAGCCGCAAAGACACGGTCTGGAAACCGCCGCCGCGCTGTACCACTTTAAGGCCGCCGTTTTGGGTGCCAATATCAAAAACCGGCAAGGTAACGGGCGCTTCCCACTCAGGGCGGTAGTTCTGGCCCAGTAGCCACTCCCTGAAAGCACTGGCTTTATACACCTGGCTGGCGGGCAGCGTGGCCGTTTTCCCAGCAAAGCTGAGGTTCATTTTCTTTGTTTGCTCCTCCAGTTGTTTCTGGGTGGGTTTGCGGGAGAGCAGCATGCGGTGGGCCACCTGTCCCTGGGCGCTTTGCGCGTCTGGTGCGGTCCAGATCTCCAGCCAGGTTTCGCCGTTGGGGAAGTACATCAGCTTCACCAGCCCTGCCGATGCCTGTTTGAAAGTTGGTTGTGTGTCGTGAGGCTGAGGCAGTTTTTTCATACCGGCTCCGGCACCCAGGTAATGGATGCTGTCATGGAAGGCATGGGTCAGGGCCGCGGAGTTTCCCTCGGCGTGGACCAGCCCTTTGTGCTGGCTATACATCTGGGCCAACTGACGGTGCATGAGGCGGTATTCCAAACCCTTTATCTCCGGCGAAATGCTCATGGCTACCAGCAGGTTCTTGTCCTCGTTGCTGCGGAGCACGTCATCCAGGGCAGCCAGCGTGGCGGTGCCGCCGGTGGTGGGGCAACCGCGCTGTTCTTTGTCGTCGTCCATGCGGCGGTTGGGCAGCAGCCACTGGGTGTCCAGC
The DNA here is from genome assembly GCF_017916345.1 of Rufibacter aurantiacus. Taxonomy (NCBI): domain Bacteria; kingdom Pseudomonadati; phylum Bacteroidota; class Cytophagia; order Cytophagales; family Hymenobacteraceae; genus Rufibacter; species Rufibacter aurantiacus. The sequence continues at coordinate 119,900 of NZ_JAFMSV010000004.1, read as the reverse complement.
AGGAGCAGGTGCACATCATCGGTGAGGGCAATGTCGGCGGGGCCGGGGCAGTAGTTCTCCGGCTGAATGAGCTGCTCGTTTTTCAGGTACTGGGAGATGAAGCGTTCCTGGTTTCTGATCTCGGGCACCAAACGGCCTTTGGCATCGTGCTCGCCCGGCATGAGAATGATCTTGCCTTCATAGCCCTGCAGGTAATTGAGCTGGGTCTGGAGTTGAGCCTCCAGTTCTTTGCGGTTGGCGGCAGAAACGCTAGGTAATCTGGCGGGCTGGAATGGGTTGCCGATGAATACAACGGTGCTGTTTTTGCCCGCGCTCTTGAGTTGGTTTTGCAGCAGCGGCAGCGGCGCGGTGGAGCTTTGGCCAGGCGCCGAGCGGCCGGCCAACAGTACGGTGTACGATGGGGAGTCAGATGGCAGGGCCGGCAATTGGGCCAAGGCCACAGCGGGGCCTATTAGCCAGGCGCAAATCTGAAGCAGGATTACCCTCAAGGGTAAAAGTTCTCTCATGGTCATGATATTAGATGCTGGCCGCTTCTTTGTTTCAGGCTTCTTTTCTAAAAACCGAGGCTAAAACAGGAAGAAACTCTTAGGTATAAGTTGGGGACAACCAGACACGTTTGCCGCTGTTTACGCAGTTTGGGCCCTTTTAGGTTAAGAAGATAGCTTTTTTAAGATTTTTAGCTCCGGAGGAGAGCCGGGGCTAGAAGGATTTTCAGAAAGTTGCCCCAGATGGAATAAGTAGCCCGTTTTGCTTGTTATCCCGGGAGAGAACGATTTTATGCCCACACTAGAGAAAGACCTGCGTCAGGCTATTCTGGCCCTGCCTGCCACCCGCAAAGACAAATTGCTGCTTCAACTGCTGAATTCCCAACCCGTGCTGCAGGACCAGCTTCGGTTTGAGCTGCTGGAGGGCCCCGAAGGGTTAGAGCTGAGGCGTGAGGCCCTGGCGGCCCAGGTGCAAACCGTTACCCAAGGCTTCTATTACAATGCTACTGAGTTGCTGATCTGCCTCCGGGCCTTGTGCCCGCCCCTGAGTTACCACGCCAAAATAACTAATGATGTGTACGGAGAAATCAGCCTGCTTTTGTTGCTGCTGCAGGAGGTGTTAGTGCATCAGAAAGAGATGCTGCAGACCCTAACCGGAGGAACCGAAGCACTGGGCCTTTTCCTGGCCAAACGCGCCGAGGAGATGCTGCAAAAGCTAAGCAAGCTGCATGAAGACCTGCACGTAGAATTTTCCGATGCCGTGAACGAAATGTTGCCCAGGCTGCACGCCTCGGCCGCTGGTTACGCCGCCAGAAAATTGGGCCTCCCGCTGCAATGGAAGTAACCAGCAGTGTAGATTAAATGAGTTCTGATCTCCAAAGGTAAAGACGAAGGCTGCAGAGAAAATCGGGTTCGTGGACAAGGGGTGATTAGGCCTGCAAAAGACTTGTATGCTTGTGTTTTTATTGGGGAGTTATCTTTTGGTTAAGGAGGGAATTCCCTTATGAAGAATCCATGGCCAGCACCGTTTTACAACTGATTTTCAGAAACCAGACCCAGAACAGATAACTAAAACTTAAGATGGTGGCTAGACCAAAAGAGCTTTGGTGAAGCTGGACTACGCCGCCTCCAGCCAGTAACTCTCGGGGGCACCTGCGTGCAATGCTCTGATGGTGAAAAGGCAACCATCCAGATCGTCCTGTAGCTGACACGCCCAGATCACCAGCACCTGCCAACCGGCGGCTTTCAGTTTCTCCCGGTGGCGTTGGTCTCTTTCCTGGTTGCGGGCAAATTTCTCGGTCCAAAAAGGAAGGTTGGTTTTAGGCATGGCCGGCAAACAATGCGGGCAGCGATGCCAGAAACACCCGTGAATGAAGATTGCGAGCCGGCGGCCGGGGTAGCAGACATCGGGCTTGCCCGGTAGCTTTTTCCAGTGCAGCCTATAACCCCGCAAACCGCCGTGCCAGAGTGTCCGGCGCAGCAGCAACTCGGGCTGCGTGTGCTTGGCCCGGTTCCCGCGCATGTACCGGCTAATACGTTCCTGAGCGGTAAGGGGTGCAGTTTCTGCGGCTGCGTATTTCTTCTTTTTCTTGGGCATGCGGGTGGCGTGTGTACAGAAAACGCAAACGCTGCCCAGAGAGTGCCGCCAAGATGCCTTCTTTTAGCTACCCATAATGGAATAGCCCCAAAGCCAGAAATGAAAGAAGCTGTTTAGGGGCTATTTCTTCTAAAACAGCCTTTAAAGACAAGAGCCCCGCTTAATAGAATAAGCGGGGCTCTTGTCTTTAAAGGTAAGAATTGCCTTAAGGAGTCACTACTTCTTCGGCATCAGAGAACTGGTTGCTGTTACCGTAAGAAACCAGCACAATGGCGCCAATGGCCACTGCGGCCACAGACAGCACCAGCTGCACCGGGGTCATTTTCTGTCTTACTTTCAACAACATTCTGCCGGCATCAGAAAGCAGGTCTGGAAGCACGTCGTGGTTGCCTTGGTACACGCTCACAATAGATTCTACGGTTCTAGCGAAATCTTTTGGTTGTACCAATTGGGTAGATGTATTCTGTGTTTGTTCCATAGTTTTTTTCTCTGTGATAGTGATCTGTTTGTAAATGAAAAATCCCGACCTGCGCCGTAAGGCAGGGCCGGGATTTTTATACGCAAATAAATACGCTTAGGTCAATCTTTTTTGCAAGTTACGCTACCTGGCCACCTGCGCCACGCACGGCCTCGTCTATTTTCTGGATAATCTTGTCTGGGCTAAACATCATGCTGGCCGGAAAGCTTACCTGTACGTTGTTGATCTGCAGCGTTTGGGAAGCTTCTTCATAGGCATAGTCGGCGGTCACGCCTTGTTTGGAAACACGTCCGTTGTTGCCTGCCAGCTCAATGCCGGCGGCGCTCAATTTGCCTCTAAGGTTGTTGTACAGTTCTGGGGTAATGCCTTTGTACGTAGCACTGTTTGCCATAAGGGTAGTATTAAGGTTGTGGATAGAATAATCTAACGCAGAGGGCAACGCAAGGTTAACTTCTGCTCTAAAGCTTAAAGATATATGTTTTCCGGCGGTTTCCCGTAAAAAGAAGGAGACAGACTTTGCCCCTTCTTTCTGAACCTTTCCCGCCCAATTGAGGTAAAGCTGAACTCAAAATCTAAACTTATAAATGAAGAGGAGGATTTTTCTGGCACTGTTAGGGGCGCTATTCCTTTACGGATTAGTGCGCTTGTTCTTTGCCAACCAGCCTCCTGAAAATAGGAATGGCTCAGTGGGCTTCTTTGGTGATTCTGGGCTTAAAAGATTTCCGCAGGATAGCGTGATGGTCAGTGCCGGCGACCACTATCAGCTCAACAGGGTGGGCGAGTTTTTCCTGGGCCGTCACTACCGGCGGGTCTGGGCCGAGCCGGTCAAAGCCAAAGTCTTTCGCATGAACGAGGTGCTGGGTGGGCTCTCCATTGAGAAAATTGGGGGTGGCATGCAAACCACCAGCCTTACCCTTACAGATTCCTCGGGCCGGCGGTTTGCGCTGCGGTCCTTGGACAAAGACCCGGTCAACGTGCTTTCTCCCTTTTGGCGCAAAACCTTCGTGGGCTCCTTTGTCCGCGACCAGGTGTCGGCTACTAACCCTTATGCCGCGCTGGTGGTGGCACCCTTAGCCGAGGCCGCCGGCATTTTCCATCCTACCCCGCAGCTGGTGTATGTGCTTCCCGCAGACCAGGACTTCAAGCAGTACTCCAACCTGTTCGGGAATAAGCTTTTCATGATGGAGGAGAAGTTCACGTCCCGGGCCTCGCTGGCAAAGAAGTTTGGGGCGGCCACTGATCTGGTGGATACAGAAGAGATGCTCAGGCGCCGATATAGATCCAGCCGCCACCGCATAGACCAGTGGGCGTTTGCCCGGGCCCGCCTCCTTGATTTGCTGCTCAGTGATTGGGACCGCCACGAAGGCCAGTGGGATTGGGCCGTTTATGCCCATAAGCAAGAGGTTTGGTACAAGCCCATTCCCAAAGACCGTGACCAGGCCCTCTGCCTCTATGACGACGGGCTCATTCCCTGGCTGGCCACCAGAAAGTTTGCCATGCGCAAGTTTGAATCTTTCCACCCCAAGTTTAAGGATGTATATGGGCTCACCATCAATGCGGCCTTCCTGGATGCCCGCGCCCTTTCTGAGGTCTCTTTGGTTGATTTCAGGCGGCTGGCCCGGGAGATGCAGGCAAACCTGTCTGATTCTGTCTTGCGCGCAGCGGTGAAGCGTATGCCGCCGCCCGTATATAAACTGGTAGGAGAAGACACCTATAGAAAACTGAGGAGCCGCCGGCAGCTTCTGGTGCAGACCGCCGAGGAGTACTATAAGATCCTATCCAAAGAGGTAGCTGTGGTAGGAGCCGATGAGCCCGAGCGGTTTGTGGTGCAGCGTCTCTCGCAGGGAAGAACGGTGGTAGAGGTGTATAAACTAGGCAAAGGGAATATTAACGGAGAGAAAATTTACAGCCGCACCTTCTTTGTGGGAGAAACCGAAAAAATCAGTCTGTATGGCCTGAACGGAGACGATATTTTTGATGTCAACGGCTCTTCTGCAAAAGGCAGCTATGTCAATATTTACGGCGGCCCGGGAGCAGACCAGGTAAACGATAAGTCCAGCGTGGAAGGCTGGCGCAAGAAAACGGTAGTCTTTGATGATTCAGGTGGCGTGCAGTTGCAGGCGGGGCCTATTACGGAAGCTAAGCTCTCCGGCACCGCCGGTGAGGTGCCTGCCTTTGTGCGGGTGCGGATACGCCCTTAAGGGTTGTTACGCTTTATGCCAGTTTCTGCAAAACCAGCCTTTAAACGCTTCTGCGGGTTTTACTCCATGCTTTGCAGCACTTTTACTAAATCATGAGCCCGCAGCATCCCCCTTATGGCATGTTCCCCAATGATCATGGTGGGCACCGCCGTGACTTTCTGCTCTTCGTACGCGTGGGTAAGGGCAGCCTGGTGGGCCTCTTTGTATCTGCGGGAGACCACTGCCTCTCTGAAAGCATCTGGGTTCAGGCCTATTTCTGCCGCAAGTTTAGTGAGTACCTCAATGTCTCCAATGTCTTGGCTCTCCTGGAAAAAGGCAGTGAACATGCGGTGCGTATAAGCGTTGCCTTTGCCCTGTTCTTTCGCGAACTGGAAGCCCTCAAAAGCCAAGTGCGTGTAAGGCTGCGGCGAAACACCAGGCAATTGGATTTTTACACCCAGTTCTTCGGCCATAGGGTAGACAGAATGCTTCCAGGTGGTTTGTAGGTAATTCTCCTCGGGCCGCAGGGTAGGGGTAGGTTCGGGCCTGAGCTCAAACGGCATCCATTCCACCTCTATTTCCTTGCCCAGCATCCGCTGCGCTTTCACTACTTCCTCCTCGGCCAGGAAACAGAAAGGGCAGACATAATCTGAATAGACGGTTATTTTTGCCATAAGACTAGTTGTTGCTTTCACCTTTTCTACGGCAGTATTGCGGAAGATGGCATGGAGACAGAAAATAATCATCTTGAAAGTCTGTCGCCAAACTGCACACTAAAGTTCTGCCAAAGGGTGTTTAGAGAAGAAATTCTAAGGCAGTAGAGGGGCTCTTATTGCCAAGGAAAAAGAAAGAGAAGGGTATCCTGAAAATTGAATATTGGAAAGAGTGGGAGAAAATGGAGGAATAAAAGGCCTGGTTTTACTAAAGGTTTGTCTCTTATCTATTTATCCATAATTTCGCCAAAATCAAAAATTTTCACGTATCCCATACATGAGATTTTTACGCACGGGCAAATACGCCAGAAAATCAATATCAAATTGATAATGATGGTTGTATATTTGTTTATGCGGATTTATGATTATGTGTATTGGTCAAGATTTTATAATTTGCCTTGAATTAGGTAAGTACTATCAATTTTTATGGATAAATACTCATATATAGCCAACGCGCACGGTGCGTACATTGATGAGCTGTACAAGCAGTATCAGCAAGATCCGGGTTCAGTGGATTTTGGTTGGCAGAAGTTTTTTGAAGGATTTGATTTCTCCCAAAACTATCCTAGCGAAAACGGGAACGGGGTTGCGGTGGCTTCCAAGCCAACTGCCGCCGTTGCTGCCCCCAGCGGAGCGTCTGCCGGTGAGATAGACAAGGAAATCAAAGTCCGCAATTTTATTTACGCCTATCGTTCCCGCGGTCACCTTAAGTCTAACACCAACCCGGTAAGACCCCGCAAAGACCGTAAGGCCCTGTTGGACCTCGCTGATTTTGGGCTTTCTGAAGCCGATCTGGATACCAAATTCCAGAGTGGCGCAGAACTGGGCTTGGGCACTGCTACCCTCCGCGACATTGTTGCCACCCTGAAAAAGGTGTATGAAGGCACCATCGGGTTTGAGTTTATGTACATCCGTGACCCGGAAGTATTGGAGTGGTTCAAGCAGAAAGCTGAGAAAGAATCGGTGGGCTTCAACCCCTCTGTTGACTATAAGAAACGCATCCTGTCTAAGTTGAACGAGGCAGTGGTGTTTGAGAACTTTCTGCATACCAAATTCTTGGGTCAGAAGCGTTTCTCTCTGGAAGGTGGCGAAACCACTATTCCGGCGTTGGATGCTATCATTGACAAAGGTTCTGAGCTGGGCGTAGAGGAAGTGGTGATAGGCATGGCGCACCGCGGTCGTTTGAACGTGCTGGCCAACATCATGGGCAAAACCTACGAGCAAATCTTCTCTGAGTTTGAGGGAACTGCCGTTCCGGATTTGACCATGGGCGATGGCGACGTGAAATACCACATGGGCTTCTCCAGTGAGGTAAACACGCCATCCGGCGGAAAAGTGAACCTGAAACTGGCACCTAACCCTTCGCACTTAGAGGCGGTGAACCCAGTAGTAGAAGGTTTTGTACGCGCCAAGCTGGACTCTATGTACGGCCGTGACACAAACAAAATCCTTCCAATCCTCATCCACGGGGATGCGGCCGTGGCCGGACAGGGCATCGGTTACGAGGTAACCCAGATGGCGAAACTGGAAGGCTACAGCACCGGCGGTACCATCCACTTCGTGATCAACAACCAGGTTGGCTTCACTACCGACTTCGAGGACGCCCGTTCTTCTATCTACAGCACTGATTTGGCTAAAATCATTGACGCTCCGGTTCTGCACGTAAACGGTGACGATCCAGAGGCTGTGGTATTTGCGGTGCGTTTAGCTACGGAATACCGTCAGCGTTTCCACAACGATATCTTTATTGATATGGTGTGCTACCGCCGCCATGGCCACAACGAGGCAGATGAGCCTAAGTTCACCCAGCCGCAGTTGTATAATCTCATCTCCAAGCATGACAACCCAAGAGAAGTCTACAACAAAGAGTTGATCAGACGCGGGGAGGTTGACGCTAAGGTGGCAGAGGAAATGGACAAGGAGTTCCGCCAGATGCTGCAAGACCGTCTGGACATGGTTAAACAAAAGCCATTGCCTTATAACTACCAGGTGCTGGAGAAAGAATGGCAGGAACTGCGCCGGTCTAAACCAGAGGATTTCAACCAATCTCCTGAAACGGGTATCTCCCTGGAGGCCGTGGAGAAAGTAGGGAAAGCCCTAACCACTTTGCCAGAGAACTTCAAACCGCTGAAGCAGATTGAGAAACTAACCAAAGAGCGCCAGGACATGTTCTTTGGAAGCCGTACATTGAACTGGGCTTCGGCAGAGTTGTTAGCTTATGGCTCCATCCTCTTAGAAAACAAAATTGTGCGCATGAGCGGGCAAGACGTGCAGCGGGGTACTTTCTCGCACCGTCACGCCGTGTTGCATGATGCCAATACCAGCGCCGCTTATACCAACCTGAACCACATCCAGGAAGGTCAGCAGAAACTGCAGATCTATAACTCCCTGCTGTCTGAGTATGGCGTGCTGGGCTTTGAGTTCGGCTACGCTATGGCCAACCCTAACGCGCTGGTGCTATGGGAAGCACAGTTCGGTGACTTCGCTAACGGATCTCAGGTGATGATTGACCAGTTCATCTCCTCTACGGAGTCTAAGTGGCAGCGCATGAACGGTTTGGTGATGCTATTGCCGCACGGCTACGAAGGCCAGGGACCGGAGCACTCCAATGCCCGTCCTGAGCGTTTCCTGCAGTTGGCCGCTGAATACAACATGTACGTGACCCAGTGTACCACGCCGGCTAACTTCTTCCACATGCTGCGTCGCCAGTTGGCCACGCCGTTCCGGAAGCCGTGTATCCACATGTCGCCTAAGTCTATGTTGCGTCACCAGAATGTGATGTCGCCTATCGAGGACTTTACCCAGGGTTCTTTCCAGGAGGTAATTGGTGATGTGTACGCCGATGCAAAGGCCGTAACCAAAGTGTTGCTGTGTACCGGTAAAGTGTACTATGACCTGTTGGAAGAACAGCAGAAAACCAACCGCAAAGACGTGGCCATCATCCGTCTGGAGCAGTTGCATCCGTTCCCGCAGGTACAGTTAGACCGCGAGTTGAGCAAATACCCTAACGCGCAGATCTTCTGGGTACAGGAAGAGCCGTACAACATGGGTGCCTGGACGTACATCCTCAGCGTGATGCGCAAAGGCATTGATGATGTGGTTTCCCGTAAGCCAAGCTCATCGCCGGCTACTGGTTACAACAAAATCCACCAGAAAGAGCAACGCGCTGTGGTTGAAAAAGCATTCAGCATCTAACATAAGACAAAGAGCTGTTTAGGGCCTGTTTTACAGGAAACAGGTCCTAAACAGTCTTAAGTATCATCTTAAGCCAAAAGAGAAATATGAGCTTAGAAGTAAAAGTACCGGTGGTTGGGGAATCCATCACAGAAGTAACCATTGCAAAATGGTTAAAACAAGACGGCGACCAGGTTGCCATGGACGAGGTGATCTGCGAACTGGAATCTGACAAAGCCACCTTTGAGTTACCCGCCGAAGCCGCCGGTATTCTAAGAATCAAAGCCCAGGAAGGCGATACCATTGCTATTGGAGAAGTAATCTGCACTATTGATGGTGCTGGCCAAGGTGCTTCTGCCCCGCAGCCTGCCACCGTTTCTACCCAGCACAGCCTTACTGAGTCTAAATCTGTGACAGACCCGCAAAGTACCGTAGCTGCTGAGAACACCCCAAGCCAGGGCATTCCTAACCAACCGCAAGGTGGTGGAGCCGGCCAGACCTTGGAGGTGAAAATTCCAACGGTAGGTGAGTCTATCTCTGAAGTAACTATCTCCAAATGGCTCAAAGCCGACGGTGACCAGGTGTCTATGGACGAGGTTCTCTGCGAACTGGAGTCTGATAAAGCCACGTTTGAACTGCCTGCCGAGGCGGCCGGGGTTCTGAGAATCGTGGCCCAGGAAGGTGAGACCGTGGAAATTGGTGCTACCATCTGCCGCATTGAAGTAGGTGCTGGTTCTGGTGTGTCTACCGCGCCTGCCCCGCAGACCGTGGCCGCAACGCAACCTGCCCAAGCTGCTGCTGCAACTTCAGGCGCTACTACCTACGCCAGCGGTACGCCATCGCCGGCTGCCGGCAAAATCCTTTCTGAGAGAGGCATCAATGCTGCAGATGTGAATGGTACCGGCAGAGATGGTCGTATTACCAAAGAAGACGCGCAAAACGCGCAGGCTCGTCCGGCTGCTCCGGCGCCTCAGCCTGCCGCCGCCCCTGCTGCCCCTGCTGCCAAGGAATCTGCTGCTCCGGCCCCGGCCGCTCCAGGATCCCGCAACAGCCGCCGCGAGAAGATGAGCAGCTTGCGTAAAACAGTTGCCCGCCGTCTGGTAGCGGTGAAAAATGAAACGGCCATGTTGACCACCTTTAACGAGGTAGACATGAAACCGATCATGGACATCCGGGCCAAGTACAAAGACAAGTTCAAAGAGAAGCACGAAGTAGGCTTAGGCTTTATGTCGTTTTTCGTGAAGGCTTGTACCGTGGCCCTGCAGGAGTGGCCAGCGGTGAACGCCCAGATAGATGGCGGTGAGATCGTATACAATGATTTCTGTGACGTGTCTATCGCGGTGTCTGCGCCTAAAGGTCTGGTGGTGCCGGTGATCCGCAATGCCGAAGGTCTGAGCCTGGACGGTATCGAGAAAGAAGTTGTTCGTCTGGCCAAGCGCGCCCGCGAAAACAAACTGGGTATTGACGAGATGACCGGTGGTACCTTCACCATCACCAACGGTGGGGTATTCGGTTCCATGATGTCTACGCCAATCATCAATGCGCCGCAGTCGGCTATTCTGGGGATGCACAACATCGTGAACCGTCCGGTGGCTATCAACAATCAGGTAGAGATCAGACCAATGATGTATCTGGCGCTTTCTTATGACCACCGCATCATTGATGGTCGTGAGTCAGTGAGTTTCCTGGTGCGCGTGAAAGAGTTGCTGGAAGACCCAATGAGATTACTTCTTGGAGTCTAAGCTTGCGCTTTACGCGTGAATTCGTAAAAATGAGTTAAAAACGAAAGGCTCCGTGCTGCTGGACAAGAGCGGGTACGGAGCCTTTCTTCACATAAAAAGAAAGAACATGAAATACGATGTAACGGTAATCGGTTCAGGTCCAGGAGGCTACGTGGCCGCTATCCGCTGTGCGCAGCTGGGGTTGAAAACCGCCATTATTGAGAAATATTCGGTTTTGGGTGGTACCTGCCTTAACGTGGGCTGTATTCCGTCCAAAGCGCTGCTGGACTCGTCTGAGCATTTCCACAACGCTGCTCATACCTTCAAAACGCACGGGATTGAACTGGAGAACCTGCAGGTGAACATAGAGCAGATGATCGCCCGCAAAGGTGATGTGGTGAAATCCAACAACGACGGGATCTCTTACCTCATGAAAAAAAACAAGATCGATGTGTACAACGGTCTGGGTTCTTTCGTGAACAAAAACACCATCAAAATCGCTGGTCAGGACGGTGCCGAGCAGCAGATTGAGACAGATAAAACCATCATCGCTACCGGCTCTAAGCCCATCAGCCTGCCTTTCCTGCCGCTTGATAAGAACCGCATCATCACTTCTACCGAGGCGTTAACCTTGAAAGAGGTACCAAAGCACATGATCGTGATTGGCGGCGGTGTGATTGGTCTGGAACTGGGATCAGTGTATGCCCGCCTCGGCGCGAAAGTGACCGTGGTGGAATTCACCGATGCCATCATCCCAACCATGGACCGTGCCTTGGGCAAAGAGCTGCAGCGGGTTTTGAAGAAGACACTAGGCTTTGAATTCTTCTTCGGGCACAAAGTAACCGGCGCACAAGTAGAAGGCGACGTAGTGAAAGTGACTGCCGAGAACCAGAAAGGACAAACCGTGACGTTTGAAGGCGACTACTGCTTAGTTTCTGTAGGTCGTAAGCCATACACCGAAGGCTTAGGCCTGGAAAACGCGGGCGTACAGCTGGGTGAGCGCGGTATGATTGCCGTAGACGATCACCTGCAAACCAACGTGCCCGGCATCTACGCCATCGGGGACGTGATCAGAGGTGCTATGCTGGCGCACAAAGCTGAGGAAGAAGGAGTGTTGGTAGCCGAGCAACTGGCCGGCCAGAAGCCGCATATCAACTACAACTTGATTCCGGGTGTGGTATATACCTGGCCAGAAGTGGCTGGCGTAGGTTTCACCGAGGAGCAGCTTAAACACCAGGGAGTAGCCTACAAATCTGGTTCGTTTCCGTTCAAAGCCTCAGGCCGTGCCAAAGCATCTATGGACACCGACGGTTTCGTGAAGGTGTTAGCTGATGCCAAAACCGATGAGATCCTGGGCGTGCACATGATTGGGCCACGGGCCGCGGACATGATTGCCGAGGCCGTGGTAGCCATGGAGTTCCGTGCCTCTGCTGAGGACATCGCCCGGATGAGTCACGCACACCCTACCTACACCGAGGCAATGAAGGAAGCTTGTCTGGCGGCTACTGAGAACAGGGCCATCCATATATAAGAATTCAATAGCTATAAAAGAAAGGGCTCTCCTGATGCAGGAGAGCCCTTTCTTTTATGCTTTGTTTCAAGCCCGTTTTCAGGAAAACAGGCTTGAAACATTATTAGAAGTTCCAACCAACAGTAGCGATAAAGTTGGTATTAGAAATTTTATTAGTAACAGTGGGCACCGTTAAGTTGTAGAACTCTGAGTTCTGATCGTTCGCCTCCAGGTTGGTGTAAGGCGAGTACATGCTGTTGTATTTGCTATACACCAGGGCACCGTCAATAAAGAAGTTGTTTTGCCTGATCCCGAAACCACCGGTGTAGTAAGACCGGGCCTGATCTACGTCGCTGTTTTTGAACGGATCTCCGTACAGGGCATAGCCGGCTCTCACCCTGAAGATGTTGAACCGAGCCTCGGCGCCTAAGCGGTAGTTCATGGCTTTGTCATACACATTCTTGATGGTCTGGTTCTCGTTCTGGAAAGAATCATCAGAGTCCAGGCGGGCGTTGCTGTAGTCTACGTACTCCACATCGGCAGTGATGAAACCGTTTTTACCCAGGAAGAACGCTGCCCCACCGCTAGCTCTGAAAGGAGTGGTAAGGCTGTACTCGTACTCACCCGGATCGGTGGAGAAGTATTGGTTCAATGATGCGCCGTCTTCCGGAGCCTGGTTGAAGTTCACAGTGAGGCTGGTATTATATCGGTCTGTTAAGGTGTACCAGGTAGGCGTCTGCACCGAGAAGCCTAAACGCAAGGCATCACTCGGCCGATAGATGGCGCCTACCCGCAGGCTCAAACCAGATCCTTCAGTGGTTAAGTCATCGCGCAGGCTCAGGTCCGTGATGTCAGTGGCTGGGCCTTCCTCAGAGTACGTTCTGGTTTGCTTGAAACGCAGGGTGGTCAAGCCCAAAGACGCGCCCACAAAAATCTTGTCTCTAAAACTGGCGCCGTAGGCAAAGTCCCACTGGTTCTGCGAGCCTGTGGTCTGGATGTTCTCCTGGAAGGCGTTTGTCTCTACCCAGTTAGGATAATAATATCCCTGCGCATCCTGGTCAATGAGGTACGTCTCATAGGCCAGTTCCTGGAGTGAATTGGTGTTCAGGCCAAAGGCATTCGCTCGTTGGGCTGCATACTCGCCAAACTTCAGGTTCTGCTCAGGGCCCGTAGCCCGGTAGAAACTACGCTGGTTGAAGTTGTTCTGCCTGGTAAAACCAATCCCGAAAGAACTGGAACGCCAGTCACCTTCCTCGTCATCGGCTTTGCGGGTAGAGAATACCGCCGAAAAGCCCGGGATGTTAAGGTTGTTTCGGCTGTTGGTGGCCTGTGAACCATAGACCGTGCTGTTGACCTCGTTCACGTTCACCCCGGCAGATACCGTGATCTCAGAACGTCTGAAAAGACCCAAACCAGCCGGGTTGGTAGAAAAAGAACCGGCGTCGCCGCCCAAGGCCACGTTGGCACCGCCAAGGCCCATAGAGCGGGCAGTGCCGCCAAATTCAGTACGGGAATAACGGAGAGCATCTACCTCATTCTGGGCAAAGCTCTTCCCGGCACTGCCTAGCAAAGCCAGGCAGGCCAAAAGAAAGCTATATCGTTTCATGTAGTTAAAGAGAAGGGGGATTAATTTCTGCCTCTGCGACCACCGCCACCAGAGCTGCTTCCGCCGCCGCCAGAAGAACCAGAGGAGGAGGAACGGGAAGGCTCATAAGAAGGGCTTGGGTCATAAGAGCGAGTACGGGCTTCTGTTTGTCTTTGAACCGGAGCAGGTGTGTAGTCAACTGAGCGTTGGCGTCTGGTTGGCTGTACGCCTTCAGAGCTTCCGGAGCTGGTACGCACTCTTCTTTCCTGAGACGAAACGCCTATCTCCTGTGACTGAGTGCCGGTTGGCATCTGTCTGCGGCGTGGCTGTACAGTTCCGTCTGCGTTGGTTACACTGTTACGGGAAGAAGACCGGTTTCTGTAACCTGGCTCCAAGGCCGTTACATTGCTGGATCTGTGAGTGCCTGGGGCGGCAATGCTGCCACGGCCATCACGGGAAATATTGGGGTTGCGGCCGCCTACGTTAGAACTTCTGTCATCTCTGCGTCCGTAAGCCACCCGGTTAGCGATCACCCTGCCACCGTAGAAGCTGTCATAGTAACCACCGCCGTATCTGTAAGGGTTGTAACCATAACCATAGCCATAACCAAGGCCATATCCCCAAGGGTTATAATATCGGCCAAAGCCCAGACCTATACCGATAGAGAGACCAGGGGTTGGCCAGAATGGGTCATACATGGCCATGCTTGCCATACTTGGTCCGTAGAACGGATCATAGAAAGGATCCAGCCAAGGGTTCATCATCACGGCTCTGGAGTAGTAGCGGCCGGGATAATAGAACGGAGCTTGGTAAGCGTAGTACGGGTTCCCGAACGGCGCGTCATAGTAAGAGTACTGGTAAGGCGTGCTGTTGCGGCGGTTCTGGGCATAGGACTCTGGGTCGCTCACGCGCTCGGTGATGTCCCGGTCAGCGTCATCCACTCCAGCGGCATCTGCCTCGCTCACCTCTTGCTCCTGGGCCACAGGCTCAACGTAGGTTACTTTGTCTGAAGAGGAAAAATACACGTCATCTGCCTCGCTGGTCTGCAGATTGGATGACGTGCTACACCCGGCCGCCAGGAAGCCCAGCAGCGGCAGTATGAGCAGTTTATTTGTATAATATTTCATTGGAGTATAGTTGTTGGTAATGGATGCTAGATCAATTCACGAGCCCAAACAAGAGTATCCGGTTCGCCAACGTTTCTATTCGGATATATTAACGTATTTTTGAGCCGAAAAGGTATGGATTCGCCCAAGAAATAAAGCAAAATCTATGCCGCGTTATTTAAGAATCGCTATATATTTCTTCTCTATCAAAGATACAAAAAATGAGCAAAGGGTTGCCTAAACGAAGTGAGGATTATTCTCTCTGGTATAATGAGTTAGTGAAACGGGCCGGGCTTGCCGAAAACTCGGCGGTGCGCGGGTGCATGGTCATAAAACCGTACGGTTACGCCATCTGGGAAAAGATGCAGCGCGTCCTGGACGATATGTTCAAAGCTACTGGACATACCAACGCGTACTTCCCCCTATTTGTGCCCAAAAGTTTGTTTGAGGCCGAAGAACAGAACGCCGAGGGTTTCGCCAAGGAATGCGCCGTGGTGACCCACTACCGCCTGCAAACCGACCCAGACAAGCCCGGCAAACTGCGGGTAGACCCCAACGCCAAACTGGAGGAAGAACTCATTGTACGCCCTACCTCAGAAGCCATTATCTGGAGCACCTACAAAGGCTGGATCCAGAGCTACCGCGACCTGCCATTGCTCATCAACCAATGGGCGAACGTAGTGCGCTGGGAAATGCGTACCCGCCTGTTCCTGCGTACCGCCGAGTTCCTTTGGCAGGAAGGTCACACCGCCCACGCTACTGAGAAAGAAGCCATCGCGGAGACCGAGCAAATGCTGCACGTCTACGCCGATTTTGCGGAGAACTTCCTGGCGCTGCCTGTGGTACGCGGAAAGAAAACCCCTAATGAGCGTTTCGCCGGAGCCCTAGACACCTACTGCATTGAAGGTTTGATGCAAGACGGAAAAGCTCTGCAAGCCGGTACCTCGCACTTCCTGGGCCAGAACTTCGCGCAGGCGTTTGATGTGAAATTCGCCACGAAAGAAGGCGGACTGGAGCACGTATGGGGAACTTCCTGGGGCGTGAGTACCCGTCTGATGGGTGCCCTGGTGATGGCGCACTCTGATGACGAAGGTCTGGTGCTGCCGCCAAAGCTGGCGCCTATCCAGGTGGTGATTGTGCCTATCTACAAAGGCGAGGAGCAGCTGGCACAGATCTCCGAGAAGGTGCTTGGCCTGAAAAAGCAACTGGAGGCCAAAGGCATCTCTGTGAAATACGATGACCGCGACACCGAGCGCCCGGGCTTCAAGTTCGCCGAGTGGGAGTTGAAGGGCGTTCCGGTTCGCATCGCCATCGGAGGCCGTGACCTAGAGAACGGCACCGCCGAAGTGGCCCGCCGCGACACCAAAGAAAAAGGCTCGCAAGCTTTTGATGACCTGGTGAACACCATCCCAGCCCTACTGGATGAAATTCAGGCCAACATCTTCCAACGTGCCCTGGACTTCAGAGAAGCCAACACCACCAAAGTTGATTCTTACGACGAATTCAAGCGCATCCTGGACGAGAAACCAGGCTTTGTGCTGGCTCACTGGGATGGCACCCCTGAGACCGAGGAACGCATCAAGGAAGAGACCAAAGCCACCATCCGCTGCATCGCTCTGGATTCACCAGAGGAAGAAGGCGTGGACATGGTCACCGGTAAACCTTCCAGCAGACGCGTGTACTTTGCCAGAGCGTACTAAGATTTGAAGATTTGGGAATGTGGAGATGTGAAAATGTCTCTCATTTTGACTAGGATAAGAAACGGGAGCCGCGTAAGTGGCTCCCGTTTTGTTTTGGGTCTGTTTTCTGGGAATTAGATCAAAAACGTAGCGTCGTTACACCGTGACGACGTGTCTCTATGAAACGGGAATGTCTCTCCCGGCTCAACCTTAAATCATTGCGAAGTAATCTTTGCGAGGGATGGGTTTGTTTTGTTTGCACCAACTGTCGCTTTCTTGAAACACGTCGTTACGGTGTAACGACGCTACAGATCTAGCAAAAGCAGGAAGGTAGAGCGTGTGATTTTGGCCTGTTTCCGGGAAAATAGCCCCAAAACAAAGCCGTGAGAATCGGGGCTTTCGTACTTTTACCGCTACAAACCTTTAAGTCAGTAGATCATGAAAAGCATCGCTATTTTTTGCGGGGCCAGCAGCGGCCACAATCCTGTTTACCGAGAAGCTGCCCAAGCATTGGGAACTTTGTTCGCGGAGAAAGGCATCCGCTTAGTCTATGGTGGCGGAAAGGTAGGGTTGATGGGCGTGATTGCTGATGCGGTGCTGGCCGGCGGTGGTGAGGTGGTGGGCGTGATTCCGCAGAGCCTGGTAGACATGGAAGTTGCCCACGCTGGCCTCACTAAACTGCACGTGGTGCAAACCATGCACGAGCGCAAGGCTTTAATGGCCGCTGAGTCAGACGCCTTCGTGGCCATGCCCGGAGGTTTCGGGACGTTTGATGAGTTCTGCGAAATCGTGACCTGGAACCAACTTAAGATCATCCAGAAACCAGCCGCGTTGTACAACGTGAACGGCTACTTCAATCCATTCCTGCAGATGATGGATCACAGCGTCACAGAAGGTTTTGTAAAGGCCGAGCAGCGCAACAACATCATCATCGCTGATAAGGGCGATGTCTTACTAGACCAAATCCTCAACCATTCACCCGTGATTACTGAGAAATGGGTGGATTTCAAGCGTATCTAGAAGCAGGACTTTCTGGATTAGAATGATTTTCAGGATTAAGCTGGTGAAGGCTCTCTGCCTGGAGGCAGAAGTCTCGTATCAGCTAAAAATAAGAAGGCGTTTGGGAGCTGTTTTTACATAAACAGCCCCAAACGCCTCTTTCTTTAATTAATAACCTAATCCTGAAAATTATTCTAATCTATAAAATCCTGCTCTAGGCTTCCAGCACCATCTGCGTCACGGCATTGATCCAGGTAGGATGCGTATTGCAGCTTTCCACCAGTTGCCAGTGCTCGCCGCCAGCAGCCTCAAATTCCTCTTTGAATTCTTTTCCTACTTCAATGGTGGTTTCCAAACAGTCGGCCACAAAGGCGGGGCTGAACGCCAGCACGCTTTTCACGCCGGCAGCGGCCAGGTCTTTTAAGATAAAATCGGTGTAGGGTTGCAGCCAAGGATCTTTACCCAGGCGGGACTGGAACGAGACGGTGTACTTGTCCTCAGGTATGTTCAGGACTTTTGCCAATTGCCGCGAGGTCTCAAAACACTGGGCTCGGTAGCAGTAGCGGTTACGGCTGTGGTACGTGTTGCAGCAGGCACCTAGCTGGCAATAGCCTTTGGTGCTGGCTTTCAGAATCTGGCGCTCTGGCAAACCGTGGTAGCTGAATACGAAATGATCATAGTCGCGCTTGGCCATGTGCTCGCGGGCGATCTCGGCGAAGGTGCCAATAAAGCCGGGGTGGTTGCAGAATGTGCTGATGAACCTGATATCAGGGATGACTTCCCACTTGCTCACTATCTCCATCACCTTCTCCTGCACAGATCCGGTACTAGCCGAGGCATACTGCGGGAACAGCGGCAGCACCACAATGCGGTCCACTACCTTCTCCTGCATCTCTCTTAGCGCATTTTCAATGCTGGGGCTCTGGTACCGCATGCCAAATGCCACGTGGTAATCTTTGCCCAGTCTCTCCTGCACCAGCCGCTGTAAGTCCAAGCCGTGGAAGAGCAATGGCGAGCCGCGCTCGGTCCACAGTTGGGCATAGATCTTCGCCGATTTTGGGGCCCGGAAAGGGGCAATTACGCCGTTCACCAGCATGTATCTGTTAGGCGCCGCAATGTCCAGCACCCGTTTGTCTAATAAGAATTCGCGCAGGTATTTGCGCACGTGCGGTACGCTGGGAGAGTCCGGCGTGCCGAGGTTCACTAATAATACTCCTGTTTTGCCAGTGGCTCCACTTTTCATACGCTTTCAATTGAGCTGCAAAGATACGGATTTGAGAAGCAGTTGGCACAGGCCAAATTGATGATATGCATCATTTTCCTATAGATATTAACAATGTCTTATAGAGACGACTACTTCTGTTTCAAGGTTGTTTTCTGGGAAACAAGCCTAAAGCTGATAAGCGGATAGGGCAGGAAAATGTTTTAACCCTTCTTTGAGAATAAAGCAGGCTTCACTTGATCTAAAACACATTCCTCCACTGGCGCGAGTTTCCGGCTCGTGTCCGCACGCGTTCCTGATCCTCTTTTTCAGAACAATAATATTCCGGAACAATCAACAGGGGTAATCCCGCAACACGTGCGGACACGAGCCGGAAACTCGCGCCAGCGGAGGCTAGGAAGACCTTTGATATTCTTCTGAGCTGTTTTCCAGAAAACAGCTTCAAAACGTAAGCCCGGTTACTGCGTACCTAAAAGACAGACTTTTAGCTCCTGAGGGAGAACTCGTTAAAAAGCCGTACCTTTGCAAACTATTTTAAAAAGGAGGTGAAAAATGGCAGAGAAGCCGCACAAAGCAGGGTTTGTAAGCATCATAGGCAAGCCTAACGTTGGCAAGTCCACGTTGATGAACGTGATGGTAGGCGAGAAACTCTCCATCATCACCTCTAAAGCCCAAACTACCCGCCACCGCATCATGGGTATCCTCAACTCAGAGGATTTCCAGATTGTGTACTCAGACACGCCCGGCATCATCCAGCCCCAGTATGAATTGCATGAGTCCATGATGCGCTTTGTACACGCTTCCCTGGAAGACGCCGATGTGATCTTGTTCGTGACCGATATCTACGAGAAGCACGATGAGAGCGAGGTGGTGGAGCGGCTGCGGAAAGCCAAAGCCCCCATTCTGCTGCTCATCAACAAGATTGACCAGGCCAACCAGGAAGAGGTAGTCGCTAAAATAGAATACTGGAAGGAGCAGTTGCCGGCACAGGAATACATGCCCATCTCGGCGCTGCACAGCCAGGGTACGGAGGGGGTGTTCCAGAAAATTCTGGACTTGTTGCCCGAGCATCCGGCGTATTATCCCAAAGATGAACTAACCGACAAGCCTGAGCGTTTCTTTGCGGCTGAGATGATAAGGGAGAAAATTTTTCTCAACTACAAAAAAGAAATCCCTTACAGCTGCGAGGTGGTGATTGAGGAGTTCAAGGAAGATGACGACATCATCAGAATGCGCGCCGAGATCAGCGTGGAGCGCAAAAGCCAGAAAGGCATTGTGATTGGCGACAAAGGCGCCGCGCTCAAGAAAGTAGGCACCCAGGCCCGTATAGACATGGAAGAGTTCTTCCAGAAGAAAGTGTTCCTGGATCTCTACGTACGCGTGAACGAGAACTGGCGCGCCGACAAACGCCTCCTGGACCGTTTCGGCTATAACAGCATTTAGATTTGAAAATTTGGAGATGTGAAAATGTGCAAATTCATCATTGTACACATGTTTATATCTCCTTTCTGTCATCTTGAAAGGATCTTGGTAGCAAACGGTAGAATGGTTAATCAAAGCCATTCTAGTTCGCCTACAAGATCTTTCCAAGATGACAAAGAGAAGAAAGCGTAAATTAAGTAGTTGCGGTTGGAGAGAAGCTAAGAGCTGATCAATTAACAACCAGTCACTAACAACTAAATACCAACAATTCCCTAGCGGCGCCACGAAGGCGATACTGCAGGTTTAACCCGCGTTTTGGGAGCGATTCCCGAAAAGGAGCCTCAAAACGCACATTCCAATTGATATGGCACAAAATACAATCGCCATTGTAGGACGCCCCAACGTGGGCAAATCAACCCTGTTTAACCGTCTGGTAGGTCAGCGCAAAGCCATCATGGACAACGTGAGCGGCGTAACCCGTGACCGCCATTATGGCCACGGCGAGTGGACAGGCAAATATTTCACTGTGATTGACACCGGCGGATACGTGCACGGGTCAGATGACATTTTCGAGGAGGAAATCCGGAAGCAGGTGGAACTGGCCATCAAAGAGGCCGATGTGATCCTGTTCATGGTAGACGTGGAGGCGGGCCTCACCGGTCTGGACGAGGAGTTCGCCAACGTGCTGCGCCGCACCGATAAGCCCGTGTACATTGTGGCCAACAAAGCCGATACGCACGCCCGCGGCCATTTATCCGGGGAATTTTACGCGTTGGGTTTTGAGAACGAGATCTTCCCTGTTTCCAGCCAGAACGGCTCCGGTACCGGTGAATTGCTGGATGCCGTGGTATCCCATTTCCCCGAGGAAGGCATTGAGAACCCCGAGGCTGGTATTCCGCGCATTGCCGTGGTAGGTAGACCAAACGTAGGTAAATCCTCGTTTGTGAACCTGCTGCTGGGCGAGGACCGCAACATCGTGACCGACATTGCCGGTACCACTCGTGACTCTATCCACTCGCACTACAACGCCTATGGCAAGGAGTTCATCATTGTGGATACCGCCGGGCTCCGGAAGAAAAGCAAAGTGCACGAAGACATAGAGTTTTACTCGGTGCTGCGCTCTGTGCGGGCATTAGAGGAAAGCGACATTGTGATTGTGATGCTGGATGCTACCCGTGGTCTGGAAGCCCAAGACATGAACATCATCGGACTGGCAGATAAGAACCGCAAAGGATTAGTGATTCTGGTGAACAAGTGGGACCTGGTGGAGAAAGAAACCAACACCATGCGTGACATGGAGAACGCCATCCGGGAGAAGATCGCGCCTATCGCGTACCCACCCATCGTGTTTATCTCCGTGCTGAACAAGCAGCGCGTGCACAAGGCCATTGAAACCGCCATTGACGTGTATGAGAACCGCTCTATGAAGATCCCAACCTCCAAGCTGAATGATGCCATGCTGAAGGAGATTGAGCGCTATCCGCCGCCATCCATCAAAGGCAAGTTTGTGAAGATCAAATATGTGACGCAGTTGCCCACGCACACACCTACGTTCGCGTTTTTCTGCAACCTGCCGCAGTATATCAAAGAGTCTTACACACGCTACCTGGAGAATCGTCTGCGCGAGCATTTTGGTTTTGAGGGCGTGCCCGTTAACTTAGTATTCAGAAAGAAATAGGCGGCTACTGCCTGTTTCTTTCTACCCGCGACATACCTACTACTACCTAACCCTGTATTATTAACCTTTATCTATGAGGACTATTTTATCGTTTGTGGCAGCAGCAGCTTTGTTGTCTTTCTCTGCCTGTGAATCAAAAGAAGCACAGGAAACCGCCGCCCCGTCTTCCGCTACCATGGAAGATGCCACCCATGCCACAGATGTTGCTGAGACCACCGCAGCGCCCGTGGACACTGCCGGGCTAAGCACGGATTCTCTGGCTACAGATTCTCTGTCAGACAGAAACTAAGTACCAGTTTCACAAAATCTTATTTGCAAAGGCGCGGGCCGCTCCTGATGAATTTCAGGAAGGGTCTGCGCCTTTGTTCGTTTAAAAGAATGTGATTGCATTGTTCTTATATCAGGTCTTGAAAATATATCCATTTTCCCATACATGCGTACATATGCCCAAGAAGCACAAGGATTTTTATGTAAGGCGCTCATTTGCTGTGCGCTAGAAAGAAAGAGTGCTTAGAATAGATTATCCGTTCAGACAAAATAAAACTATGAAAAAGACATTGGTTATGTTTGCTTTCTTGGGTGGCCTGGTGAGTTTCTCCGCCTGCGACTCTAAGAAGGAAAATAACATGGAAGATCAAGCAGAAAAAGTAGAAACCCATGCCGAGATGGCCGGAGACACTACTTTGGCCCGACAAGCCAGACAAGCCAAGGATAGTATTGATCAGGTAGATCCAGAATAAGGCAAAGCTGATCTCGCACCGCACATTAGACTTACACACAAAATAAAACTATGAAAAAGACATTCTTGATGGTGGCCATGGCCGCTGGTATGATGACCTTCGCTTCCTGTGATTCTGCCAAAGAAAACCAGGTTGAAGACCAAACAGAAAAAACCGAAGACATCCAAGACGACGCTGACAACTCCGGACCAGAGGAAGCAGCCGAAGAGCGGGAAGACAGCGTTGACGCTGCGGATCCAAACTAAGTTCTTCTGTAAGAACAAACAAAAAGAGACGGTGCCAATTGGTGCCGTCTCTTTTTTATGCCTGATGAGGACTGATAAAGGAAGATCGTTTACAAGGTTTCCTTACTGGGAAGCAGATGTGTTTAGGGCCTGTTTTACAGGAAACGGCGCAGAAACTCAGGCACCCAGCCGGCGCTGGATCATGCTGTCTACCACGTTGAAGAGTTGCGGCGGCGCCAGGGTGCGCCACGGAATTTTGTCCAGGTTTCCGCCAAAGTTGATGTAATAGTCTAGGTGGTACTGCTGCATCTCCTGCACCACAAACTCCTGGAACCCGATGGCCGCAATCCAGCCTTCCTCCACTTCCTCAAACCACTCCTCGTAGTAAGAATCATCTGAGCCGTGGAAATTGAATACGTTCTCCCCAATAAGGATGTAGTGGTTGATGCCCTCCCCAATCATCAAGTCCAGCACGTTGCGCTTTAGGGTCATGATGTCGTTGTTGAGTGTATCGTTCCACTCGCCTATGAGCTCTATCACGGCGTAGTTGTCATGGTAGTCAACGTACAGTATTTTGATGAAGAGCGTCTCAGAATCAATGTCGTCCCACTGCGGGTGGATGTAGTACCCGTAGATGGTGTGCGTGTATTCGTTCTCGTTGTTCTCGGCGCCATACAGCGGCGAGCGTTCGTCTTCGGAGGCAGAGTACGCCTCTATCCAGTTATAGAAAGGTTCAATGGTGTGCATGGCAATAGTGAATGACTGCAGAATTGCATAACGCAGAAACTCTTTAGATGGATGGCAGAACGGCATAAAAAAAGATCCGCCGGTCACGGGCGGATCTTCCTGGAGTTGTTTCAGGGCCATTTTGCAGAAAACAGCTTCTAAACAGAAATCCTAGTGCTCAGCCGCCGAGGTGATGGCCGACCGCACGCTGCCGTGCAGCTCCAGTAGCTCCTTGGCTTTCTCTTCAGAGATATTCAGTTCATCCATGATCATGCGTACACCACGGTCTACCAGTTTGTGGTTCGTGAGCTGCATGTCTACCATCTTGTTGCCTTTCACACGGCCCAGCTGGATCATGGTGGAGGTGGTGAGCATGTTCAGGGCCAGTTTCTGGGCGGTACCGGCTTTCATGCGGGTGCTGCCGGTCAGGAACTCGGGGCCGGTCACTACCTCTACCGGGAACTTGGCCACTGCCGCCACTTTGCTGTCGGCGTTGCAGACGATGCAGCCAGTGGTAATGCCACGCTCGTTGCAGGCCTGCAGGCCGCCAATCACGTAAGGGGTTCGGCCCGAGGCCGCGATACCCACTACCACGTCTTTCTCGTTCACGCCGTACGCGTCCAAGTCAATGATGGCCTGCTGGTCATCGTCCTCGGCAAACTCCACGGCTTTCCTGATGGCTTTGTCGCCGCCGGCCATGATCCCGATGACCAGATCAAAGGGTACCCCAAACGTAGGAGGGCACTCAGACGCATCTACCACGCCCAAACGGCCGCTGGTACCCGCGCCAATATAGAATAGGCGGCCGCCTCCTTTCAGTTTAGCCACCGTGGCCTCCACCAGTTTCTCCAGCTGCGGAATGGCTTTTTCCACCGCCAAAGGCACGGTTTTGTCTTCTTTGTTGATGTTGGTGAGGAGTTCCTGCACGCTCATCTGCTCTAGATGATTGTAGTTAGATGCGGTTTCAGTAGTACTCATGCGGTTATTTTCTGTTGGTGGTACAGGCTCAGGCCTTCAATTGGACTCTCTAATATCTGACCTACGTTAATCTGGTGCTCTTTGGCTACCGTACGCAGGATGTCTGCGAAGTAGAAAGCGATGGAGCCCACAAAATGGGTTTCCTTCTGCTGAAAATCGGGGTACTTCATCACGGTTTTCCGGAAGAAATCACCAAAACACTGGCAGATCAACCCGTAGATGAACGGGTGTTCCCGATGGTCTGACAGGAACCGGGCGTAGTTGGCCATGTAGCGGTTGGGATAAGGCTGGCGGTATACATGGTCCACAATCTCGTCTCGGTTGGTGTTGTAGCGGGTCATGAAGAGCTCATGCACGTCCTGGGGCAGTTCCTGGTTCAGGAAAGCCTGCACCAGCAGTTTGCCCATGTAGCCGCCGCTGCCTTCGTCACCCAGGATAAAGCCCAGGTTGGGCACGTTCTGCACAATCTTCTCGCCATCATAGAGGCAGGAGTTGGAGCCGGTTCCCAGAATACAGGCGATACCCTCTTTCTGGCCGCACAGCGCGCGGGCTGCCGCCTCCAGATCGTGATTTACCTGAACCAGAGAGTCGGGAAAGATTTCCCTGAGCGCCGAGACCACCACTTCCTGTTTGTCCTTGGCACTGCAACCGGCGCCGTAGAAGTAAATCTCCTGGGGTGTGTGGCCGGAAAGTTGCGCCAAAAGGCTGTCCTTTAACGTGAGGGCAATTTCCTGGGTATTTTGGTAATACGGATTAATGCCCGGGGTATGGGCCTGGGCTTTGACGCCTTCGTGGTCTAGTAAACGCCAGGCGGTCTTGGTAGAGCCGCTGTCAGCAATAAGAATCATAAAAGTTGGATCAGGAACTAAGGTCAAATCTCTGAAAAACCGCTCAAAACAGAGCTATTTTTTTAAGATTCCGATGACGGAAAACTTATCGAACACATACTCAGTGTGGGGCGCGTCCTTCAGTTCCTCGGTGAGGTCTTGCCCGGCCCAGTGCTCATAATGGTTCCCCCGCCGCCACAACCTGGACTTGGTCACGTCATAGATCTCGCCCTTGTAGGCCACCCAGATCTCGTCCCGGTCCTGTCCGTTCCTGAGGGCTAACTGCGCGCGGGTGTATTCTTGCATGGGTTTAATGTGCTAAGATGAGTAATGTGGTAATTAGAAAATGTGAGGATGTGTGAATTATTAATTATGGATGCTCAGTAGTGGTAATTGTTTTCCTTTTTAAGGCAGTTTTCTGAAAATTGGCTGGAAATGTCTTTTGCTTTACGCTAGTAGTTTCTCAGTTCTAGCACTTATTTAAATTCCTTAACACACCCTTCTTTCCCTTCCCTCTTTTGTCATCCTGGAAGGATCTTGTAGGCGAACTGTAATGCTGTTGGCTATGCACAAAAGGCTCCTTTGGGGAGTGCTCCTTAGAAAGCCGGCTAAATAATGTATTGTTTCATTGCAGCGGCCTACCTAGTTTGCCCACAAGATCCTTCCAGGATGACAAAAAAGGGAAAGGTATTGGCCAGGATGAACGTTGCTAGCACAGGCCTTAGGTACTGGTATTAAGGTCTTGTCGGTTCATAATGCCTTTTTCTAAACAAAATGCTTGCTCCTTGAAATAGCACATCAGCAAATTAACCCATCAGCACATTTCCAAAGTTAGCACATCAGCACATTAAGTCATTAGCACATTAAAGCCTCGCCTGCATCACAATCCATCTATTCGGGACTTCGCCGTCGGCGGCGGTGAGGTAGTCCTGGTAGCTGCAGGGCACGATGAGGGACGGGCGACGGCCCGATAGGTCGTCTACCTGCATCCACCATTTCTCAGTCTGCCGGTTTTTAAAGAAGTACATCTTGTTGGGATTGTCATGGAAACCCACCGAGAACCGCAGGAACTGGTTGCTGTGGAAGTCCAGCGTGCCCTGCCGTTGGTAGAAGCCTTCAATGCTGTACCAAACCATAGTAGCCAGGGTGATAGCCGTAAGGGAGCGGTGGTCAAACTCAGGGCGGTAGCCGTAGAAACCCAGCGAGCTGAGTTGGTCGTTCTGGCCGGCGTACCAGCACAGTTGGCAGGCCTCCTCGCCCGTGAGCCCGAAGGGGTTGGCAACGGCCTGGCCGGGCGCATCTTGGTGCCGAATGGCGGAAACGTCAAAGCTGATCAGGTCGGCTTGCCGGATGATGGGTTCCATCTCCTGCATCTGCTGGCGTACCTGGCCCAGACGGTACAGTTCAAAATGGAGTTTTTCAAAGGCGGCCAGCGTGGTAGTATCCGTGAGATAGGTCTGGTGACCTATATGGCTGAACCCAAAAAGGTAGTTAGGGTCATGCAGGAGTATGCGGTGCAGGTGATGTTGGTCCGGAGCGGTATCTTCTACATGGGCCATATCGGGTTGGCTGTCTATCATCACCAGGTTCACCGTTTTAGACAAATGCTCATACCCCAGGAACTGGCCGTAGGTGAGGTCATGCGAGCCACCCAGCAGGATAGGGAACTTGCCGGCGTCTACCAGAATCTCAATAACTTCTTTCAGGCGCAGGTACGTGTCTTCTAGGTGAATGCCCGGCAGCAGGTTGCCCAGATCCATGACCAGCCAGGAGCCGGTTCCTTTCATGAGGCGGTACAGTTCCTGCCTTATAAGGTTAGGGCCTTGGTAAGTGAGGTCTGTAGCGTTGGAGGTGCCGCGGTACTCCGGTAAGCCAATAAGCACCACCTCGGCAGAGCGCCAGTTTGGGAAAGAGTGAATAAAAGGAGCCAGGTAACCACCTACGGTTTTAGGGGCGTCTGCCCCCCCGAAGAGTTCTTCCGGAAGAGGTTCAAAGAATATGGAAAGGTTCATGCAGTACGTGTGGCAAAAATCAAATTTAGGTATTTATAAGCCAGCAGGAACAAGCATTTTTAACAATTCGATTAAAGAGGCTAGGCCAGATTTTGTTATTTTTAAATGATTTTGCGTTATATTAACCGACTATTCCACTTAGAAAGAAGAATCTATGAAGGTGACCCGGGTTTTTGATTTACTGACCAACCAGTTAGAACAGTTCCCGCAACCAGACTGTCTGGCCGCAAAAATCAACGGAGAATGGGTGAAGTACAGTACCCAGCAGGTATTGGAGACGGCTAACAAGTTGAGCCTGGCCCTGATCAAGTCTGGAATCAGGAAAGATGACAAGGTGGCCCTCATCTCCATGAACCGCCCGGAGTGGACTTTTTCTGACTACGGCATTCAGCAGACCGGGGCGGTGAGCGTGCCTTTGTACCCTACCATCACGGTGGAAGATTACCGGTATATCCTGAAAGACTCTGAGGCCAAACTTGTGCTGGTTTCCACCGAGGATCTTTACAACAAGGTAAAAGAAGCTATTTCTGACATACCCGGCGTTCAGGAGATTTACACCTTTGACCACGTGCCTGGTGCCAAGCATTGGTCTGAGTTGTTGAAGCTCGCCGAGGGCGAAGATGTGGCTACGCTGGAGCCGTACAAAGCAGACGTGAAACCATCGGATCTGCTTTCCATCATTTACACATCTGGTACTACCGGCGCGCCCAAAGGTGTGATGCTGTCGCACAATAACCTGGTGAGCAACTTCACCAACGTGAAGCCCTTTGTGCCGGTAAACCAGGAGCACCGCGCCTTGAGCTTCTTGCCGCTCTGCCACATCTATGAACGCATGGTGTCCTGCATTTACTTCTCGGTGGGCGTGTCTATCTACTTTGCCGAGAGTATTGAAAAAGTAGGCGATAATCTCAAGGAAGTGAAGCCGCACATCTTTGTGACCGTGCCGCGTCTGCTGGAAAAAGTCTATGACAAGATTGTGGCCAAAGGCGGCGAGCTGACCGGCGTGAAGAAAGGCCTGTTCTTCTGGGCGCTGGCCTTAGGGCAGAAATACGACACCCGTACCTCGCCGGGCTTCTTCTATGATACCCAGTTGAAATTAGCCCGCAAGCTGATCTTCTCCAAGTGGCAGGAAGCGCTAGGCGGAAACGTGAAAGTGATTGTGTCTGGTGGGGCTGCCTTGCAACCACGGTTGGCGCGCGTGTTCTGGGGCGCCAACATCCGCATCATGGAAGGCTACGGCCTTACTGAGACATCGCCGGTAATTGCCGTGAACCGCTACGAACCTGAAAACAACGTGATCGGCACCGTTGGTCCGGCTATCAACAACGTGGAAATAAAGATTGCCGAAGACGGTGAGATTTTGACCCGTTCTGAGAGCGTGATGGTAGGCTACTACAAGCGCCCAGACCTCACCGCTGAGGTGATTGACCCCGATGGCTGGTTCCATACCGGCGACATAGGCGAACTGGTGGAGGGCAAGTTCCTCAAAATCACTGACCGCAAGAAGGAGATGTTCAAGACCTCGGGCGGTAAGTACATCGCACCGCAGCTGATTGAGAACAAACTGAAGGAGTCTCTGGTGGTAGAGCAGGTGATGGTGGTAGGCGAGGGAGAGAAATTCCCGGCCGCGCTCATCGTGCCCGCCTTTGAAGGCTTGCAGGAGTGGTGCCGAATTCATAGCATCCCGTATACCACCAACGAAGAAATGGTGAAGAAGCCTGAGATCATTGCCAAGTTCCAGAAGGAGATAGACAAAGCGAATGAGCATCTGGCGCAGTACGAGAAGATTAAGAAGTTTGTCCTGCTGCCTAAGCTCTGGAGCGTGGAAACTGGCGAGATGACGCCTAAACTCAGCATCAAGCGTAAGGTCATCACCAACAATTACCGGAGCTTAATTGAAAGCCTGTACCGCACGGCATAGGTCAGAATAAAACAGAAGAGGAGACCCGATTATGGGTCTCCTCTTCTGTTTTTAAGCCAAGCTGTTTTGGCCTTATTTTTCAGAAAGTAGCGTATAAATGGAGTTCTGTAAAAGAGGCAGAACCTTTGTTCGTTATCAAAGTGGCAACGTAGTGAATCATCTTTTGCCACAACCGAATTCTAGTAAAGGATGCCGTTTGATCTTTTAGCAGTTTGAAAATTTTTCGGTTTATAGTATGCAAGCATAACAATTTTTTCTAAATTTGGTAAGAGACAGAAACACCACATGAAAGCAAACGAGACGGTTGACTATAATATCAAGGTATGTTGGCACGCCATTGCACGCATGTACAATACCCAGGCGGTGAAAAACGACATTACCACCTCCATTGGGTTCGTGCTGCTCAACATTGATCCCGAGAAAGGGACGCCGGCCACCAAGATCGCGCCGCTGCTGGGGCTGGAGGCCAGAAGCCTCACCCGCATCCTCAAAAGCATGGAGGAGAAAGGCCTCATCTACAAGGTAGCCGATGAGCAGGACAAGCGCTCGGTGCGGATTCTGCTCACCGAGCTGGGCCTGGAGAAGCGCGAAGTGAGCCGGGTCACCGTGCGGCGGTTCAACCAGAAGGTACGTGAGGTAATCCCCGAGAGCCAGTTGCAGGTGTTCTTCCAGGTGGTAGGCCAGATCAACAACCTCATAGAGTCTAAGAAAGTGTTCTAAGGCTGGGAGGGAGAGAAAGGGCTTTCTGTTTTGCGCCTGTTTTCCGGGAAAAAGACCTAAAGCATAAACCTGGCAAAACCTTCGTTTCTTTAGAAGGAAGCCCCGAGAGTGCCTAAGAGAAAAAAACGTGCGCCCCTAGAAACGCACATCCAGATACAAAAAAGAGTAACTATGAAGAGAATCATCAAGAAAGTGGCGGTGCTGGGCTCAGGCATTATGGGCTCGCGTATTGCCTGCCACTTCGCTAACATTGGCGTGCAGGTGCTCCTGCTGGACATGGTGCCCCGCGAGCTGCTGCCCGAGGAAGAAGCCAAAGGCCTCACGCTGGAAAACAAGTTGGTGCGTAACCGCATAGTGAACACCGCGCTGCAGACGGCCATCACTTCTAACCCCGCGCCGCTCTACAAGAAAACCGATGCCCGCCTCATCCAGACCGGAAACTTCGACGATGACCTAGCCGGCATCGCCACCTGTGACTGGACCATTGAAGTGGTGGTGGAGAACCTCAAGATAAAACAGAGCGTGTTTGAGCGTGTGGAGCAGTTCCGCAAGCCCGGCACCTTGATCACTTCCAATACCTCGGGTATTCCCATTCACCTTATGCTTGAGGGTCGCTCAGATGATTTCCGGAAACACTTCTGCGGAACCCACTTCTTCAACCCGCCGCGTTACCTCAAGTTGCTGGAGATCATCCCAACGGAGGAGACCGATCCTGAGATCACCCAATTCCTGTTGAAATACGGCGACCTGTACCTGGGTAAAACCACCGTATTGGCCAAAGACACACCGGCCTTCATCGCGAACCGTGTGGGCATCTACGGCATCATGCAGGTGCTGCACGTCATGGAGAAACTGGGCCTGAACGTAGACGAAGTAGACCGTCTGACTGGTCCGGTAGTGGGCCGCCCAAAATCCGCCACCTTCCGGACTTCCGATGTAGTAGGTTTGGATACGCTGGCCAAAGTAGCGCAAGGCCTGTACCAAACCGGCGAAGCCGATGAAAAGCGCGACCTGTTCCAATTGCCGGGCTACATTCAGCAAATGCTGGAGCGCAACTGGTTGGGTGATAAAACCCGCCAGGGCTTCTACAAGAAAACCAAAACCCCTGAAGGCGCCACCGAAATCCTGACGCTGGACCTGAAAACCATGGAGTACGGGCCTAAGCAAAAAGTCCGGTTCCAGAGCATGGAAACGCTCAAGCCCATTGAAGACCTGCGCAAGCGCCTCAAAGCCTTCAGCCAGGCCCAGGACAAAGCCGGCGATTTCTTCCGGGAGACTTCCTTCGGTCTGTTCCAGTACGTGACCAACCGTATTCCCGAGATCTCCGACGAACTCTACCGCATTGACGATGCCATGCGCGCCGGCTTCGGGTGGGAGCTGGGTCCGTTTGAGACCTGGGATGCCTTTGGTGTGCGCGAAACCGTAGTCGCAATGGAGACCGCCGGCTACAAACCCGCCGACTGGATCTATGAGATGCTGGAAGCCGGCCATGAGACCTTCTACCGCAGCCAGAACAACCAGCGTCAGTACTACGACATCCCCACCAAAGAATACAAGCAGATTCCAGGCACCGAAAACTTCGTCTTGCTGGACGTGCTGCGCGGTACCAACGTGGTCTGGAAAAACGCCGGGTGCTCCATCATTGACCTTGGTGACGGCATCCTGAACGTGGAGTTCCATTCCAAGATGAACGCCATCGGGAGCGAGATCATCCAGGGCTTGAACAAAGGCATTGATTTAGCGGAGCAGAGCTTCAGAGGCGTAGTAGTGGGCAACGAAGCCGCTAATTTCTCCGCCGGTGCTAACCTGGGATTGGTGTTCATGTACGCCCTGGACCAAGAGTACGATGAACTCAACCTCATGATCAAGCAGTTCCAGAACACCATGATGCGGATGCGCTACTCGGCTATTCCGGTGGTGGCCGCGCCGCACGGTCTAACGCTGGGCGGCGGTTGCGAACTATGTCTTCATGCCGACAGGGTACAAGCGGCCGCTGAAACGTACATCGGGCTGGTAGAATTTGGCGTAGGCTTAATCCCGGGCGGTGGCGGCACGAAGGAAATGACCTTGCGCACCTCGGCCGCCTATGAAGAAGGCGATACCGAATACAATGCCCTGCGTAACGTGTTCATGACCATCGGGACGGCCAAAGTCTCTACCTCTGCCGCTGAAGCATACGACCTCGGCTTCATGCGCCACGGCGATGGCATCACCCTCAACACCAACCGCCAGCTTGCAGAAGCCAAAGCAGAAGCCATTCTTCTGGCCGAGGCCGGTTACACCAGACCTACGCCTAAGACCAACATCAAGGTACAGGGCCGCGGCGGTCTAGGGATGTTCATCACCGGTGCCCACGCCATGCAGGCGGCCGGGTTCATCTCTGACCATGACCGTAAAATATCTGAGAAACTGGCGTACGTGATGTGCGGCGGCGACTTGTCTATGCCCTCAGAAGTTTCTGAGCAATACCTGCTGGACCTGGAGCGCGAAGCCTTCCTGAGCCTCTGCGGCGAACGCAAGACCCTGGAACGCATCAAGAGCATCTTAACCACCGGTAAGCCCCTGCGGAATTAAATTCCCTCTCTGTCATCCTGAAAGGATCTTGGTGGCCAACTAGACAAGCAGTAGCCATGAAACACCATAACTACTTTGTCTATATCACCGCCAATCCAAGTAAGACAGTGCTGTACGTAGGCATGACCAATGATTTAGTCCGGAGGCTAATTGAGCATCGGGATAACAGAGGAAAGCCGGAGACTTTTGCTGGAAGGTATTACTGTTATAAGTTGCTGTACTATGAGCGACACACCCATGTGCAGCACCCCATTGAAAGAGAAAAAGAAGTAAAGCTGATGAGCCGAGAAGAAAAAGAAGCTTTGATCAAGACAATTAACCCAAAGATGCTTTTTCTGAAGATAGTAGACTGATCTACCGTTCGCCACCAAGGTCCTTTCAGGATGACAAAAGTGGGGGAGCGTTAAGATGAGAAAATAGAATGAAACTCGTTTTTCGTTTGTTTTTATAGAAACACCTCAAAAAAAGAAAAGAAAATGCAAACTGCCTATATAGTTGCTGGATTCAGGACCGCCGTTGGGAAAGCGCCCCGCGGAGTATTCCGGTTCACCCGGCCCGATGACCTGGCCGCCGATGTGATCAAGCATCTGTTGGCGTCGGTGCCGCAATTGGACCCTGCCCGCGTGGATGACCTGTTGGTTGGGAACGCGGTGCCTGAGGCCGAGCAGGGCCTGCAGATGGGACGTATGATTTCCCTTTTGTCTCTGCCCATCAACGTGCCCGGCGCCATCATGAACCGTTACTGCGGCTCGGGCATTGAGACCATCGCTACGGCGTCTTTCAAAATCCAGTCCGGCATGGCCGATGTTATCATCGCTGGAGGGGCTGAGTCTATGAGCCTGGTGCCGGTGGTGGGTTGGAAGACTGCGCCTAACTACAAAATCGCGAAGGAACACCCAGAGTATTACTTGAGCATGGGCCTGACCGCCGAGGCGGTGGCCAATGACTTTAAAGTAAGCCGCGAGGACCAGGATGCTTTTGCCTATGCCTCACATCAAAAAGCTATCAGGGCCATTGAGGAAGGGCGGTTTAGAGACCAGATTGTGCCCATCAACGTGGAAGAAACCTACATGGATGAGAACGGCAAAAAGAAAACCCGCTCTTACGTGGTAGACACTGATGAAGGCCCGCGCGCTGACACGTCCATGGAAAAGCTGGCCAAGTTGCGGCCGGTATTTGCCGCCAATGGTAGTGTAACAGCTGGTAACTCTTCCCAAACTTCAGATGGCGCCGCCTTCGTGATTGTGATGAGCGAGCGCATGGTGAAAGAACTGAATATTGAACCCATTGCCCGTCTGGTGTCTTATGCCGCTGAAGGAGTGGACCCACGCATCATGGGTATGGGACCGGTGAAAGCCATTCCGCGCGCTTTGAAAAATGCGGGCATGAACCTGCAGGACATCGACATCATTGAGATGAACGAGGCCTTCGCGTCGCAGTCGATTGCGGTGATGCGGGAGCTGGGCATCGATCCGGATAAACTGAATCCGAACGGCGGCGCCATTGCCTTGGGTCACCCGCTGGGCTGTACCGGTGCCAAACTGAGCGTGCAGCTCTTTAGTGATCTGCGCCGGATGAACAAGAAGTACGGCATGGTGACGGCCTGCGTAGGCGGTGGCCAGGGTGTAGCCGGTATTTATGAGTTTTTAAAATAAACAGCATCTAAACATATGGAAACTGTAAGCAGAACATTGAGAGGCGGTGAGTTTATCATCAAGGAGACAAACGCCCAGGACGTTTTCATTCCGGAGGATTTCTCTGAGGAGCAGCGCATGATGGCTGAGACGGCCCGGCAGTTTGTGGACACGGAGGTGCAGCCGTTGGTGGAGCGCATGGACAACCACGAAGAAGGCCTGTTGGAAGGCCTCATGAAAAAGGCTGGCGAGTTAGGCTTGTTCGGTATCGCTATTCCGGAGGAGTACGGCGGCCTGAACATGGACTTCAACTCGTCTTTGCTGGTGACCGAATCGGTGGGGCCAGGGCACTCGTTTCCGGTGGCTTTTGCGGCACACACGGGGATTGGGACCCTGCCTATCCTGTACTTCGGGACGGAGGAGCAGAAGGCCAAGTACATCCCTAAACTGGCTACCGGTGAGTGGACCTCATCTTACTGCCTGACTGAGCCTGGCTCCGGGTCAGATGCGTTGGCCGCCAAAACCAAAGCCATACTGGATGTGGAAGGCGACAACTACATCCTGAACGGCCAGAAAATGTGGATCACCAACGCGGGCTTCGCCGATGTTTTCATTGTATTCGCGCAGGTAGACGGCGACAAGTTTACCGGCTTCATTGTGGAGAAAGGCACCGAAGGCTTGAGTTTGGGCAACGAAGAGCATAAAATGGGGATCAAAGGTTCCTCCACCCGCCAGGTGTTCTTCACCGACTGCAAAGTGCCGAAAGAAAACGTGCTGGGCGAGATTGGCAAAGGCCATTTGATCGCGTTCAACATCCTCAACATCGGCCGGATTAAATTGGCGGCGGCTTGTCTGGGTGCTTGTAAGAGCGTGGCCGATTTATCGGTGAAATATGCCAATGAGCGCATCCAGTTTAAGATTCCGATCTCTAAATTCGGGGCTATCCGCCATAAACTGGCTGAGCAGGCCATCCGCATCTTCGCGGTGGAGTCTGCCCTGTACCGCGCCGGTCATGACATCTATAACAAAGAGCAGGAACTGCTGGCCGCTGGTAAAAGCTACAACGAAGCCGTGCTGGAAGCCGCCCGTGAGTTTGCCGTGGAGGCTGCCATCCTGAAAGTAGACAGCTCTGAGGTATTGGATTACGTGGTAGACGAAGGTGTGCAGATCTACGGTGGTTACGGCTTCTCCGCCGATTACCCCATGGACCGCGCGTACCGCGATGCCCGCATCAACCGCATTTTTGAAGGCACCAACGAGATCAACCGCATGCTCATTGTGGACATGGTCTTGAAGAAAGCCATGAAAGGTGAACTTGACCTGATGGGCCCTGCCGCGGCCGTGCAACAAGAGTTGATGGAGATCCCGGATTTCGGGGACGAAGACACCACCCTATTTGCCTACGAGAAAAAAGCCATCAGCAAGTTCAAGAAAGCCATGCTGCTCACTGCCGGTACCGCCGTGCAGAAGTTCATGATGACCCTGGAGAAAGAGCAGGAAGTATTGATGTACATCGCAGATATGGCTATCCAGGCCTACATCGCGGAGTCTACGTTGCTGCGCGTGGAGAAACTGGTGAGCCGCAATGGCGAAGAAGCCACTTCCCGTCAACTGGATATGATGCGTGTGGTGATCAACGATGCTGCCGACCGTATCAACAAAGCCGGGAAAGAAGCTATTGCGGCTATGACCGAGCCCGGCGATGAGCAGAAACTGCTGCTGATTGGTCTGAAGCGCTTCACCAAACTGGAGCCGTTCAACACCAAAGAAGCCCGCAGACGCATCGCCTCTGAGATGATCAAGGCGAACGAGTACGTGTACTAAGCTGCGTTTCGGGCCTGTTTTGGCCAAAACGCCTGTAAAACAGAAAGCCCCGCCAATTGGCGGGGCTTTCTGTTTTTAGTAAGGTGAACTAGGCGCAGGGTTTAGGTGCCCAAGCAAAAAAACTATCCTCTTCGTCTCTCAAGCAGAATCATCATCATTAAGCTTAGGACAATTCGTTCCTGCTCCCCGGGTTCAAAGGCGCTTTCCTGGGTTACCGTGAACTTCCGGCCGAAGAAGGACTTCTGCTTTTTAAGGGTGGCGATGAGGGTGCCGTCCGGACGGGTCACGGTATAGCTGGGGTTGAAAAAGTACCCGGTCAGTATGCCTACTATCGGAAGTTCGCTCAGCAAACCATCGGCTACCTTAACCCAGGCATTTGCTTCCCTGATGGTGAAATCCTGCTGCTGGTTTTGGTCATATACCTCGTAATGCGCTTTCCACAAAGAAGCCCAACCCTTACGAGCCACACGGCCAACCTCCTGACCGGTTCTGTCCCTGAAGACATAGGCAGCCGAGAAGTCAATCCATTGGTTGGCTTTGATGGTGTAAAGCTGTTCAGACTGGGACTCATCGTTGAACACGATCACTTCCTCCTTCAACTTGAAAAGCTTCTGCCGAACATAGCACACGGGGAGGCCACCGGCATCCTTCACCGAAAAGTCATTGGCGAGGGTAGAGATTTTAAACTGGAATTCTAATGGAAAGTAAAGGTCTTGCATGAACCAGGGTTAGAAAGTGGCAGATTAAACTGAAGTAAAGTGACTGTGAAAAGCAGAAGATATGGGCAGGAATAAAAAGCCTGAACTGCTGACCTTTTATTCCTGCCAAGTGATGAACAGATGATTTCGTTTTAGGTGTGTTTTCCTGAAACCGGCCCTGAAACAGCTTAATCCTTAAAGGTGATCCGGCTCAGGCGCAGGCCTTTGGAGGATTTGTTGGGCCGGTTCACGGCAGTGATGGTGCGCTCGTTGAGCCAGGTGGTAAAGTCTTTTACGAAGGCTACCTGCTGGTCATTGGCCACGTTGAGGCCTACGGCTTTGGGGGGCTCGGCAGCGCCGGTCACCAGATGGATGGATCGGGTGTAGAGATCGGTTTTGCCTTTGAGGGTTTCCAGGGTAAGCATCTGCAGACGGTTCCCGGTGAGGTGGGCATTATAGGAAATACCGGCAAATCCCTCGGCGGCGGGGGCGGTCTGGTTCTTGAGGATTACGGAATTCCAAGTGGGGTGCAGGTACTCGTCATAGGCAAACAGCAGGAGTTCCTTGGCGTGGTAGTCGCTGTTCTCGCCGCCTTCGGTGTACTTTTTCTCTGCTATAATCAAAGTCTGTCCTTCTGAGCTTATGAGGATGTCTGAGAGGTAGATATCTTCCAGGCGTTTGGCGCCGGTGGCTTTGTTGAGCTTTTCGGTGAATTCGGGCGTGAAACGGAACTCATCTGCGAAGCGCATGTTGCCGGCGGCGTAGTCAAACCGTACCATTTTAAGGCTGTGGTACTCGCCTTTCTTTTCCTCGGCAACCAGAACGGCGGCGTACAGGCTGCTGTCCTGATGCAGTTTGAAATAAGTATCCATCACGTACACCTTCTCGCCGTTGAACACCCCGCCCACCTGGACCTCCATCACCTTGATCTCATTGTCGCGGTTGTTGTAGCGGCGCACGCTCAGGCGCATGGAGTTGTTGGTTAAGATGCTCACGAACTGGTTGCCGTGGTTGTCTATCTGTACCTGGGCGCTTACCTGGGTGCCGGCGCCGGCGAAATCAAAGGTTCGGTCCTTGATCTTGGTAAGCGAGGCGTCATAGACGGCGGCTTGCATGGAACGCAGTTCCTCATTACGGGTAATGGAATGGTAAGCGACCAGTTTAGAGCCGTCGGCGGAGGTGGCTACCGCCAGGCGGCGGCTTTTGCTGGGGGCTTCCAGCAGCTTGGTCTGTTTTATCTCTTTGCCGGTGGCTACATCAAACAGGCGGCCGTAGAGCGCCTGGCTGCCTTGCTCGGCCTGCACCCGGTGCGTGATCAGTAGAACGGTCTGATTGTTGTGGGAGAAAGCTTCCACGGTTTCCTGGCCCAGGAGGGAAACCGGAGTGGTCCAGGCCGGCTTCAGGTCTGCTCCGTACCGGATAACTGCATAGTTGTTGTCGGCGGTGCGGCTAAGGATCACGAAATCCGTGGGGCTTACGGTATAGGCTTTTTTGGGAATCCGCTGGTTGTACTGATCGCCGGCGGCCTCTGGGGTATAGGAGAAAGGAGATGACTTTATTTTTTGGGCCTGCGCCCGGGTTATTCCGGGCAGTAAGTTTACCAGAAAGAAGAAAAATAGAAGCAGGAAAGGGTAACGCATAAATGTATAATTTGAATTTTGGCAAATATACCCCATATGTTTATGTAAGACATTAATTATATGGGAGAAGAATAAGGGTTATTTAATGGAAATGTTAAATGTGTAACGGAATAGTGTAATTAAGAAATTAATCTCTACCTTTGCAGCCGTTTGTGAATCAAGCAGAAGGGTATACAAATAGTTAAAATAATTTATATTAAAATATAGGAATACAGGCAAAAAACAACTTGTGGATAACTTTTTGGACATTAGGTTAACCCAATTGTAGTGTAGCCGTAAATGCCTAGGCTTGTCAAAATAGTGATAAGATAAAATGGAAGCTCCGGTGGAAATCTGTTAATGTAGACTTAACAAAAACATGATTTTCTGTTGATGGTTCTTAGTAATTGAGACACGTATTTTGCTTGTATTGTTGATTAAATATCTTTTTCTAGTTAGTTTATGAAATTCATTTTTAAAATGCTCTTTTTGGTAGGGATGATCTTAGTTGGAAAATTTCTGAAAGAGGAGGCCACGAGTGAAATCAGTAAGAAAAGTAATAGTACAACTGAAGACGCTTACTCGTTGAACATCCAGGAGAGTTACCCAAGTACCCAGCAAACCAAGAATTTAGTAGTACCAACCTCAAAAAAACAAAATACTGAAGCTACTTTTACTTACTCAATCAATTAGTCTACAACACCTGAAGATCCAGACTTTGGTCTAGCTGATCCGGCTCCAGTTTACGGCGTTGGCACTCAGCGATCGGATGTGCCGCAACAGGTTGGCATGCTCCGGAAGACTTAAGTCTGGATCTTTTTCTATGATCTGCAGAGCCGCATGCCGGCTTTCCTTCAAAATCTTGGCATCCTTGGCCAGGTCAGCGATCAATAAATCCAGCACGCCGCTTTGCTGGGTTCCCATCAAATCTCCGGGGCCGCGCAGTTTCAGGTCAATATCGGCAATCTCAAAGCCGTTGTTTGTGCGTACCATGGTCTCAATGCGCGTTTTCCCTTCTTTGCTCAGTTTGTAGCCCGTCATCAAGATACAGTAGCTTTGCTCGGCGCCCCGGCCTACGCGGCCCCGCAACTGGTGCAATTGGGCCAGGCCAAAGCGCTCGGCATTCTCAATCACCATCACGCTGGCATTGGGCACGTTTACGCCTACCTCAATCACAGTGGTGGCCACCATGATGTGGGTCTCGTGCTTTACAAAGCGCTGCATCTCAAAATCCTTGTCCTGCGGTTTCATCTTGCCGTGTACCATGCTCACGCGGTACTCCGGAAAGGCGCGGGTCACGCTTTCGTAGCCGTCCATCAGGTCTTTGTACTCCAGACCTTCAGACTCTTCAATCAAAGGATACACAATGTAGACTTGGCGACCCAATTTAATCTGCTCCCTGATGAACCCAAATACCTTTAGGCGATTGCTGTCATAGCGGTGCACGGTGATGATTTCCTTGCGGCCGGCGGGCAGCTCGTCAATCACCGATACTTCCAGGTCGCCATATAAAGTCATAGCCAGCGTGCGGGGGATGGGCGTGGCCGTCATGACCAGCACGTGCGGAATGATGCGGGGATTCTTCTGCCAGAGTTTAGAGCGCTGGGCTACGCCAAAACGGTGCTGCTCGTCTACAATGCACAGGCCCAGGTTCTGGAACTGTACTTCGTCCTCCAAAAGCGCGTGCGTGCCCACTATCATCTTCATCTCGCCGCTGCGCAGTTGCTCATGCAACACCCGGCGTTCTGCCTTTTTAGTAGAACCGGTGAGCTTGCCCAGTACAATACCTAAGGCATCGGCGTATTTCTTCAGGCCCTGGTAGTGCTGGTCGGCGAGGATCTCGGTAGGGGCCATGATGCAGGCCTGGGCGCCGTTGTCCGTAGCCAGGAGCATGGTCACGAACGCCACGATGGTCTTGCCGCTGCCCACATCGCCCTGCAGAAGGCGGTTCATCTGCTTGCCGGCGGTGACATCCTGGTAAATCTCGCGCACCACCCGTTTCTGGGCGTTGGTGAGGTCAAAGGGCAAATGGTTTTTATAGAACTCGGTGAGCGTGGGCGTTTTGCTGAAGATTTGGCCCGCCAGTTCTGCTTTGCGCTTGGTGCGGGTGCGTAGCAGCTTGAGCTGGGTGTAGAAAAGCTCCTCAAACTTCAACCGGAAGCGAGCCGCCTGCAAGGTGTCCCAGTTGCTGGGGAAATGCACCTGCAGCATGGCCTCGCGTTTGGAAACCATGCGGTAATGGTCCACCAACTCAGGCGTGAGGGTTTCCGAGAGGTGCGTGGGCGACTGTTTTAGCAGATCGGCCATCATTTTGCTGATGGCCTTACTGTCTACCCGGTGGTTCTTCAGTTTCTCGGTGGTGCTGTAGACGGGCTGAAGAAAGCTCTGGCCTTGCTTTACCTCGGTGGCTTCCTCCAACTCAGGGTGGGCCATGTTGAACTTGCCGTTGAACAGGCTGGGCTTCCCGAAGGCGATGTACTCCTGGTTTACTTTCAGCTGCACGTTCAGCCACTTCACGCCTTTGAACCACACCAACTCCATCTCGCCGGAGGCATCCCGGATGATGGCCGAGAGGCGCTGTTTGCGGCCCTCGCCCAACAGGTTCTTCTCCAGGATGCGGCCCTTGATCTGCACGTAGGGCATGTCCTCGTTGAGGTCCGCGATGGCGTGGAACTGGGTGCGGTCCATGTACCGGAAAGGATAGTGCTGGATGAGGTCGCCGTAGGTGAAAATGCCCAACTCAGTCTGCAGCAGCGTGGCGCGCTGCGGACCAACCCCTTTCAAGAACTCAATTTTGGTATGGAAAAAGCCTGATGACACTGATAGGAGGCAGCCGTGTTTTAAACCTGTTTCTGAGAAATCCCCCAGTAAAATAGGGAAGAAAGCCGCCCTGTAAAATTACACAAAAGATAGGAGGCAGGCTAATGAGATTAGCAGGTTTTGTAGCCCGTGGAAAATACATTGATTCCGTTTCAAAGCTGTTTTCCTAAAATCAGGCCCGAAACGGAGGGCAGGTACAGCTTGCAGGTACAGCTTAATTGTATACTCAGACTGCAGATCAGATAGACGCGGGGAAAGTGCTATTGATAGCGGGTGGCTTTGGTTCTTCCTAGGCTGGGAGGTGCATCCTGAACCCGTACACCGGTAACTCTCCCTGCATAAAGTCCAGGTCCTCGGACCTTCTGAAACCCAGTCTCTCGTACATCTGCCAGGCGGTCTGCATGGCTTTGGTACTGTGGATAATGACTTGTGAAAGTTGGTGATCTTTCGCGCGTTGGATACATGCCAAGGTCAGGGCCTTGCCGATGCCTAGTCCCTGGAATTCAAGGGGAACCGCCAGCAGCCGGAAACCAGCGGCGTTTTTCTCCTGGGTAGCCGTTCCGCCGGAGCCGTAATACTGCAGGTCCCGGAAGAAAACTACGCCTCCGTTTATGGTGCCTTCTTCAGAAACTGCCACCAAAATCTCCACGCCCGGGTGCTGGGTAAACTCCCCGATGTTGGAAAGCATCTGATAATAGGCGGGCTGCTCATCGGGCTTCGGGAAGCCTTCCAGTTGGGAATAGACCTGCACCATGAGGTGGCCTAGTGCTTCAAATTCACTTGGGTCTGCGTTTCTGATGGTGTAAGGTGGAGAGGTCATCTGGGGCAAAGCAAATCGTCTTAGAGGTTTGTTGGGTGAAACTAGCCATAAGGTCTGAGGCTGGCAAGCCTTTCCTTTATACCCTATAGCTTTCTACAAGCGGAAGCCGTATGTTACTGGAGGTTTCATCAAATCCACAGCTCCCCACAACTACTGTACCCATGAAAATAGCGACTTACAACGTGAACGGAATTCATGCCCGCCTACCGGTTTTACTGCGTTGGCTTGAAGAAACCCAGCCAGATGTGGCTTGCCTCCAGGAATTGAAGACGCCGCAGGAGAAGTTTCCGGAACAAGCCTTACTTGATATAGGCTATCAGGCCGTTTGGCACGGACAGAAGAGTTGGAATGGCGTAGCAATCCTGGCAAAGGAACAGAAACCCGAGGAGGTGGGCAGGGGGCTGGCTGGTGACCCGGAGGATGAGCAAAGCCGCTACCTCGAGGCTATGGTGAACGGCGTGTTGATAGGTTGTCTGTATCTGCCCAACGGCAACCCGGCCCCGGGACCAAAGTTCGACTACAAACTGCAGTGGTTTGATCGACTGAAAGTCCATGCCGCCGATTTGCTTTCTTCCAATATCCCGGTGGTGTTGGCTGGTGACTACAACGTGATCCCTACGGAGCTGGATGCCTATAAACCCGAGCGTTGGGTAGAAGATGCGCTGTTCCGGCCTGAGAGCCGCGCCTCGTTTGAAGAATTGAAAGCCCAAGGCTGGATTGATGCGCTCCGGCTGCTTCACCCCAATGAAACCATCTACACCTTCTGGGATTACTTCCGGAACGCCTACGGCCGAAACGCCGGCCTCCGGATTGACCATCTGTTGCTCAGTCCCGATCTGGCGGGAAAGCTAGTCTCCGCTGGCGTAGACCGCGAGGTGAGAGGCTGGGAGAAA
The DNA here is from genome assembly GCF_017916345.1 of Rufibacter aurantiacus. NCBI lineage: Bacteria > Pseudomonadati > Bacteroidota > Cytophagia > Cytophagales > Hymenobacteraceae > Rufibacter > Rufibacter aurantiacus. The sequence goes on along the minus strand of NZ_JAFMSV010000004.1, from coordinate 77,321 downwards.
TCCAGCGACCATGGCCCCGTCTGGATTGAGGTAAACCTGTAAGGAATGATTTGGTTGGAACTATGAAGTAATCCTTGCCAAGCATAAGACTGCAGATAAGAACTGGAGCTGTGTTTTAACCCTTGTTTTCTGAAAAACACATCCTAAACAGAAGACATCTGCTGCAAGCGGATTCCTTTATTTCAGGTTGTCTAATTTCGCCTTAGTCTCGGGCAGGGGCTTGATTTCTACCGATTTCAAGTAGTATTCCCTGGCTTTCCGTTTGTCTCCCTTCAGCTCAAAATACTCGGCCATGGCGCTGTAAGGCATATAGCTTTTGGGATAGTTGTCTATATTCAACTGGAGTAACTTGTAGGCGCGGTCAAACTGGCGGGTACCCATAAGTTGGTGAGCCAGGGCGTTCACCAATTCTCCCGGCGGCGATACCGTGTAGCCCATTCTGGCGCTCACCTTTTGGTAATGGTTTATAAGAAGCCCATCGTCTTTGTAAGTGGGGTTGAAAAAGGTGGAGAACGGGAAGTTAAGCGTGAAGAAGTCAAAGACAAAGGGCAGAGCGTCATAGATGGCCACCAACGGAACCCCTCCGTGGTCATAATCTGGGTAGAACTTTGATCTGTAAGCCAGTCCGGGCTTTGGGTTTTCTTTCAGAAACTTATCGAAGTCCAGAATAGAGCGGATGGGGAGGGTAGCTGCGGTCTGGTCTTTGGTCACCGTTTGCAGGGTGAATTTTTTCTCCATGGAGTTGGCGATGGCCACGTACAGCGCCTTATTGGCGAAAGTCCCTTGCCGCAAGGCGGTTTTCAGGGCTTGGCTGTAGCGCAGATTGTCCCACCACATACTGGGGTCAATGGCCACGAAGGAGTTGAACAGCCCTCGGTGGTTTACCAGGGCATTGAGCACGGTGAGCCCGCCAAAAGAGTGCCCAATAATGACCCGGTAAGGCGCCGCCGGATAATGAGTCTCTATATGGGGAATGAGTTCCCGCTGAAAAAAGGAGAGAAACTTCTCGCCGCCGCCGGAGTTGGCTAGTAGGAAACCGGGCATCACGGTAGAATCTGTGCTGTAAGTGGGCGTCAGGTCACGGGTGCGGTCTGTGTTGGGAATGCCTACCACTATCATCTTCGGAAACATGAAGTTCCCGCTTCCGCCGCTCAACCCTTCCGTAATCGCCACCACCGAGTAAAACAGGCTTCCGTCGCCATCCAGAACATAGATAACTGGGTACTTCTGGTCTGGCGAAAACACGTCTGGCTCTGTCATGGGCAGATGCACCAGTAACCCCCTTTTCTCGTTCAAAACCTTTGAGGCCACGGTGTCTCTTACGCCAATCACTATCTGCCTGCCCGCCTGGCCATAGGCCATGGAAAAAGTAATCAGCCATAAAAGGATGCAAATTGCCCGGGCCATATAGCAGCAATGTTTTAGATGGAGAACCTTAAAACTAGGTCAAAAACACGGGGTGATGGATGCATGGAAATGCGGGGCTTGAGGCGTGTTTTCCTTTACTTCAAGGTAGTTTATTTCGGCATTGAAAACTCATCAAAATAGCCGCTTTCTTCAATCTCTTTGATTAACCTCTCGTTAGGCTTTATTTCATTGCCCTTGCTATCATAGAATTTCCAGCGGTTGGTCACAAACCCGAAATTGATTTCGGCACCATCCTCGCAGCTGGTTTCTATATGCTTTTTGCCAACTCTATAGGTTCCTTTCGCCCTTACCTGGCCATTAGGATGGAAGTACACCCATTTGCCGGTCTTATAATGATAACGTATGGGGCAAAATCCATGGATACAGCAAGTGGTATAGGTATCTGTATTGTAATTTCCGTTTTCTTTTAGTTGCCCGTTTCCGAAGTTAGCTGTCCTAACGCTTTCGGTTTCTGCATCAGGCGTTTTGATGGCATTGGGATGATTACTGATCGTTTTGCAGCTAATGAAACAGGAAAAAGCAAGGGTAAATAATAAAGTTTTCATTTTCAGGTGCACCTATGGCCTTTTTGTAGGCTTGCTTCTAACCAGTTCATTTGACAATAGAAATAAAAAAGCCGAATAGCATCCACAAGATACTAATCGGCTTTTAGAATTGGCTAGCTGTTTTAGGGCTTATTTCCCCAAAATGATCCTCAACCGGAACTTACTTTATCTGCTCAGTCCAATGGAGGGTGTTCAAGAGGTGCACGGCGTCTTTCTTCAGGTACTCAATCACCGGGGCAAGGGAGTCATTAGAGGTGGCGGTTCTGAAGTAGAGCGCGCCGCGGAAGAAGTGCTTGGTGCTGTCTGTCAAATAGAATTGAAACTGGCTGGGTACCTCGCCTTCCAATTCAAACACGCTGGCGGTAATGCCGGTGGGCGTCTTGATCTGGCTTTCCTCAATGGCGTAAGCTTTGATCTGGTGGCGGGAAGTGAGTTTACGGGCATCCTCTACAAGACCGTTGAACACCTTAGGGTCCTGGTTGAAGTTCTTGTACGTTATCTGAATATTGGCCTTGAAACGGGGGTAGTAAATGTCAATCCAGTGCGGCTCTGCTATGCGCGAGGAGTCTTTCAGGATCTTGGCGTAAACAGAGTGCTCAAAGGTGTAAGGGTGTTTCTCCTGCAGTTGGATGTACCGGGGTTCTGGTAGGTCTATGCGGTTAAAGCCTTTGGGCTTGGGAGTGTACTCTTCGGCGCAACCAGACAGAAACAAAAATCCGCCCAGCAGGGCAACCAGATAGAAGAGGTTATTCTTTTTCATTATGCGGGTGAGGTACCGGCTCGTGTACCCGTACTTTCTTTATTTTTTTACTGTCGGCGGCTTCAATGCGGAAGAGGTACGGCCCCCACTGCATTTCTTCGCCGGTATGCGGTATGCGGGAGAAAAGACGCAGCATGAGGCCGGCCACAGACTCCACGTTGTCTTTGATCTCTTTCATGAGATCGGTGGGCGGGTCTACTATCTTGCAGAAATCGTGCAGCGAGGTGCGTCCTTCAAACAAGAACGTGTGCTCGTCCAGTTGCGTATAGTAGTGGTCTTCTTCCTCGTCCAGCTCATCGTGGATCTCGCCCACAATCTCCTCAATCACATCCTCTAAGGTGATAAGACCCGTGGTTTCGCCGTACTCGTTCACCACCAGAGCCATGTGCACGCGCCGCTCCTGAAACTCGCGCAGCAGCTCGTCTATCTTCTTAGTCTCCGGTACAAAGTAAGGGGTTCTGATGAGGTTTTGCCACACAAAATCTGCGGGGGCATTGAGGTAGGGGAGAATGTCCTTCACATACAGGATGCCATCCAACTTGTCTAGGCCCTGGCTGTAGACCGGTACCCGTGAGTAACCCCACTGTTGGATCTGCTTCAGCAGGGCAGAATAAGGCAGGCGGCGGTGCAAGGCAATCACATCTACCCTGGACCGCATGATCTGCCTTACGGTAATGGAACTGAAATTCACGATGGCTTTCAAGAGTCCTTTTTCTTCTGGCGAGGCAGGTTCTGTGGGGGCCTGGTCAAGAGAAAGGGAAAGCTCTTCTGTGGGTGAAGGCGTGCCGAATGCCACCCGGGTCTGGCCCACCAGTCCTTTTAACGGCAGAATGAGGGAGACAAATGGCGCCCCAATAGTCTGGATAACCTTAAGAACCCCCAAAAACACCGGTGTGGAAGAAGATTCCTGCCTGCGACGTCCCAAGTTTGCGAAATACCCGCGCAGCATGAGGAAGACTGTTGCCACTACGGAAAAGCCCACACTAACCCACAGCCAGGGATAACCCGTGGAAGCAGCGAAGAGGTCTCTTAAAAGCCAGAAGCCGGTTATACCAGCTAAAAGGTGGAGGGTAGAGGCCAGGAATACTCCGGCCAAAACCGCGTTCTCTGGCTCGGCATACAAGGATGCTGGCAAGGCCGCAGCCTTTTGGGCAGACGTTAAAGAAGTGGTGCTAAGAAACTGTTGAAAGGCCGCCAGAGCAGCGGTAATGGCCAGTGTGCAGACTAAGAGCAGTGCCAGGAGAGCAGAAGGAACCCAATCCACCCCTTGGACAGCTGGAAGGGATAAAGTTAAGAGAGAGCCCCAACTGGAGGGCTCTCCTAATGGAGGTATACTTTCCAAAAGTCAATGTTTGGTTCAACAATAGGTTAGAAAGGCAGATCGTCTGGCTCCTCGTCATAGGCCACAGACTTAGAACTTCCACCTTTGCTTTGGCCGGCGTTACCGCTGGTATTGCTTACGCTGGCAGAGGCGGCGTCGTTGCCGTAGCTTCCGCCGTTTTGGGCTGCCCCGCCTTCAGAACGGCCACCCAGCATGGTCATGTTATCGGCCACAATCTCAGTGCTGTAGCGCTGCACGCCATCCTTGTCCTGGTAGCTGTTGGTTCTGATTCTTCCTTCAATATAGACAGACTGGCCTTTCTTCAGGTATTTCTCTGCCACCTCTGCCAGGCCGCGCCATACCACAATGTTATGCCACTCGGTGCGCTCCTGTCTATCGCCGTTCTTGTCTTTGAACGTTTCAGAAGTAGCCAGCGGGAAACGGGCTACCGCCACGCCGCCTTCTAAGTGACGCACTTCCGGATCTTTGCCAAGGTTGCCAATTAAGATAACTTTATTAATGCTAGCCATAGATTGAAATCTGGTGGTTTAAATTTGATTTAGCTTATAAAAATACTAAAAAAAATGCTCATTTAAAAATGAATGAATCAAAATAGGCTTAGGAAGTTCTTCTATTTCATCAATAGTATATAGCTGTATTCCTATAGATTCTTCTGTTTCTTCCCTTAAACGGAAAGGAAGCGAAATCAGATAAAACTGGGCAGATATTTTCTGGTGGGTGAGGATGTGTTTGTACACTTTGCCGGTGCTGGTGAGGGCAACGGTTGGAATATCCAACGCCGCAGAAACCTCTTCTTGTAAACGTTCTGGGTTAGGGTGCGGCGTGTCTGTCTCTACCGTGAAGAAATCATAGAGCCCTTGCCAGATGTCGTTTCCGGGGCGTTTTCTCAAATACAGCCTGTTTTCGTGCTGCAGAACCAGATAGTGCAAAAAACGGTGGCGGCTGCTTTTGGCTTTCTCTTTCACGGGCAGCACATTCACCAAGCCGTTCTGGAATGCGAAGCACTCCTGCTGCAAAGGGCAGAAAAGGCAGTCCGGATTCACCGGCGTGCACTGGATGGCCCCGAACTCCATGATGGCCTGATTATAGGTATCCGGGTGATCCACGGGGATTTGGTGGTTGGCGATTTCCTCAAAGACCTTCTTGCTAGAGGGTGCGGCGATGTTTTCGTGACGGCCAAACACGCGGGCCAACACCCGGTACACGTTCCCGTCCAGCACCGCCACCGGTTGACGGTACGCGAAGGAGGCAATAGCCGCTGCCGTATAAGAGCCAACGCCCTTTAACTGTAACAATCCCTGATAGTTAGCCGGAAACTGTCCGCCGAATTCAGCCACCACCTGCTTGGCCGTGTAGTGCAGGTTTCGGGCCCGGGAGTAATAACCTAAACCTTGCCAGAGACGCAATACTTCATCCTCGGGGGCGTTTGCTAAGTCATGCACCGTGGGAAAACGCTCCATGAATTTAAGGTAGTACGGAAGGCCCTGCCGTACCCGGGTCTGCTGCAGAATTATCTCCGAGAGCCAGATGGCGTAAGGGTCTGTGGTCTCCCGCCAGGGCAAAGAGCGCTGGTGGCGGTGGTACCATTCTATAAGGGTATTGCTAAAGAAGGTGGGGGTGCTGGTGGCCATGAAAAGGCTTTAACATATTGGTTTGCTGTTCTTACGCCGTGCATAAGCGAAGCAGATTTTTACATAAATTGTTTTACTTTCCGAAAAGGCCGACTACCTTTGTGCCCCGATTTCAGGGTGCTGTAGCGATACAGTAAACGTTTGTACAAACATATTCATCTTTACTCAATTACTTTAAAAGATTAAACAAGTGACTAAAGCAGAAGTTATATCAGAAATTGCGGATAAGACAGGGATTGAGAAGTCTGATGTTGCAGCCACAGTAGAAGCGTTCTTCAAAGTGGTGAAGGACTCCATGGCCGATGGTAATAACATTTACGTGCGTGGCTTTGGGAGCTTTGTAAACAAGAAGCGCGCTAAGAAGGTTGCCCGCAATATCTCCAAGAACACGTCCATCATCATTGACGAGCACTTTATCCCTTCCTTCAAGCCGTCTAAAACCTTTGTTGCTAAGATCAAAAACAGCAAAAAAATCAAAGAACCAGTAGTTTCTTAGTTTTTTGTACCTTTGCAGCCTTAACTATTTGCTTCATAATAATTTCCGGATAACGAGAATATGTCAAAAGGTCGGATAGCCCTCATTCTTTCTGCCGTGGTGCTGGCCGTATTGATGGCGTTGTTACCGAAAGTGATTATCAATAAAGATAAGAAAGGCGAATTTGCCGCTAACGGAGCCCCTGCCTCGGCTGGCGAGTCTTCCCATGACCCTAATCATGAGGGCCATGAAGACCACGCTGCAGAAGCAGCAGCTCCCGCCGCAGCGCACGTGGAAGCTACCCCCGCCCAGTTGAAGGAGATCGCAGAACTGCGCACCAAGTTCAGCCGGGAGAGCAATTCACAAGCCAAAGGCAAACTGGCCGATGAGCTGGCGCAGAAATACGCCGCCATTGCCAAACATGACAGCGCTGGCTACTATTATGAGCAGGTAGCGCTGGTTAGACCAGGCGAGAAAAGCTTCCAGAAGGCGGCTGATCAGTACTTTGAGGCATTCACCTTTGCCGCCACGCAGGAACGCTCCCAGGAACTGGGCGGCAAGGCGCAGGGGCTGTATGAGCAGGTGCTGAAAAACAACCCTTCTAATCTGGATGCCAAGAACAACCTGGCCATGACCTATATCTCCAGCAGCACTCCTATGCGGGGCATTACCCTCCTGCGCGAAGTGATTGCCGCTGACCCTAAGAACGAGAAAGCTCTGTTCAACCTGGGCGTGCTGTCTATCCAGTCTAATCAGTATGAGAAGGCGGTAGACCGGTTCAATGAACTACTGGCGGTAAATCCTAACCACGTAGAGGGCACCTTTTACCTGGGCGTGGCGTTGTCTGAGACAGGTAAAAAGGCAGATGCCCAGAAAGCTTTCCTTAAGGTGAAGCAGATCAGCAAAGACCCTGAGGTGCAGGCCTCGGTAGAAAGTTACCTGCAGCGCCTGAACGGCGCACAGTAAAAGAGAGTTAAAATATTTTTCACACATAAAAAATCAACACTATGCCTTGCGGTAAGAAAAGAAAAAGACATAAGATCTCTACTCACAAAAGAAAGAAGCGTCTTCGTAAGAATAGACATAAGAAAAAATAAGGCCCGGCCTTTGATTCTGAGAGCCCACATTACCATTTAAGGTAATGATGGGCTTTGGTATATTCTTCCACCTAAGCATCTAATACATTGAGTAACGAATTAATTATTAATTCTACTCAAGATGGAGAACGAATAGCCCTTCTTCAGGATAAGCGATTAGTAGAGTATCACTTCGACCGGAATGATACGAACTACTCAGTGGGAGACATTTTCCTGGGAACTGTGAAAAAGGTGATGCCTGGTCTGAACGCCGCGTTCATTGACATTGGGTACACCAAAGACGCGTTCCTGCACTACCATGATTTAGGAGAGAACATCAAGACTCTCAATAAATTCGTGAAGATGGTGCAGACCCAGAAGAACACGCCCGCCAAGCTTAATTCTGTAAAGTTTGAGCCCGAAATAGACAAGCTGGGTAAGATGGCCGATGTCCTTAAAAAAGGGCAGCAGATCTTAGTACAGATTGTAAAAGAGCCAATATCTACCAAGGGGCCCCGGCTCTCTTGTGAGATTTCCCTGGCTGGCCGCTACCTGGTGCTTGTGCCCTTCTCTAACACAGTAAGCGTGTCAAAGAAGATTGTAAGCAAAGAAGAGCGTACGCGTCTAAAACGCCTCATCACTTCCATTAAACCGGAAAACTTTGGGGTCATCATCCGTACCGTGGCCGAGGGCCGCGAGGTGGCGGAGTTAGACAAAGACCTCCGCACCATGCTGGCTACCTGGGAAGAAGGCATTGCCAAGTTGCGCACCGCCAAGGAACGCGACAAGGTAATTGGGGAGCTAGGACGCTCCTCCTCCATGTTGAGAGACATATTGAATGAAAGTTTTGACAGCATTGTGGTGGATGACGCCAAACTGCACGACGAGATCAGAACTTACATTGAATCCATAGCCCCGGATAAGCTGAAGATCCTGAAGCATTACTCGGGTAAGGTGAAAACCTTTGAACACTTTAACATTGAAAAGCAGCTGAAATCCCTTTTCGGGAAGACGGTGAGCATCCCCGGCGGGGGGTACCTGGTAATTGAACATACTGAGGCCCTGCACGTGGTAGATGTGAACAGCGGAAACAAATCCAACTCCGAGACGGACCAGGAAGCGACCGCCCTCAATGTGAATCTTACTGCGGCAAAAGAGGTAGCGCGTCAGTTGCGCCTCCGGGACCTGGGCGGAATCATTGTAGTGGACTTCATAGACATGAAGTCAGCCGAGAACCGGCAACGCGTGCAGGATGTAGTGAAGGAGGAGATGAAGAAAGACCGGTCTAAGTACACGGTGCTGCCCATTTCCAAGTTCGGCCTCATGCAGATCACCCGCCAGCGCGTAAGGCCTGAGCAGAACATTGTAACCGGCGAGGTATGCCCTACCTGCGGAGGCAGCGGCAAGATATCCGCCAGTATTCTGGTAACCGACGAGATAGATCAGACCATTGAAGATCTATTGACCCGCCAGAATCAAAAGAACATTACGCTGTACGTGCATCCGTTCTTGCACGCGTACTACACCAAAGGCATTCTCTCCAAACAGCGGAGATGGTTCCTGAAGCACTTCAAGCGGGTGAACGTGATGAAAGATACGGCGCTCGCCCTCACAGATTTCAAGGTGATGGATGAACACGGCGACGAAATTGAGCTGAAATCGGCTTACACTGAAGTAAATGGGTTACAAGACCGCGCGGTAGAGACAGAGTAAAACGTTTCCATCGCCTGCGATATAAAAGAAAAGCCCCCGTTGTGAAACGGGGGCTTTTTCGTTGTATAAGGTTGATCTGTTCTGAGTCTCTTTTTACAGAAACAGGCCCAGAACGGAATTAGAACTTGATCCCGAAATCCAGGGCGAAAGAGCTGTTCTTGAGCTCTACCTTGTTATCGCTGAAAGTGCCGGCATAGTAGTCGTCATCCACATCGGTAAGGCCGCGGTGGTAAGACAAGCCCCCGAACAGCTTGGTGCTTTCGCCCAACTGCCACTCGGCCCCGGCACCCAGCACGGCCCCGATCTCAAAGGTGTTGAAACGCTTGGTGTATTTGTCGCCTTCGGTGTCCACTTTCTTGTCATTTACCTTGGCGGCCAGCATGGTGTTCAGAGACGTGCCCGCCTGGAAATACAGGCGCGTATCGGTGGCTACCTCGTTGGTGAAGAGCTTCAAAGAGACAGGGATCTCCAGGTACTGGAGGTTGATATCGTCTGAACCGGTGATGCGGGTTTCAGCAGTGCCATTCATTTGGCGGTAATCATACGATACTTCGCCTCCTTTTACGTTGTAGAGCAGGCCGGTGCTGAACGCGTAGTTTGCCCCGAAGAAATAGTCGGCGATCACGCCCATGCCAAACCCTACGCCGGCGCCTTCATTCTTGAAGTTGTACTGGTCTTTGGCAATGGTGCGGGTGGAGGTAACAGATGGGGCTACTTTCACGCCTATTTCTATCTGTGCAGACGCTTCCTGCGAGAAAAATAAAAGAGCGGCCAGAACCAAAACCAGGGGAGTAAAACGAATCATCTTCATAGGGTAAGAGGGTATTAAAAATTAGTACGTTAAATTTGCTTAAAGATAAAGGAAGAATAAGGATGCGAGGCTATTTATTGCTGCTGTTTACTGTTGTGTTGTTTTTTGGTTGTTCAAAGAAGGAAACGTGCGAGATTCCGGATGAAGTATCCCGTGTTCCGGTAGACATAAAGATTGACCGATTGGAAGAACGCTTTTTCAAGATAAAAACTGTGCCAGAGATGCAGGCCTTCCTCAAAGAGGAGCCGCTGCTCAGAGACAGGTTCCTGCTGCGCGACCGCTACCCCTCAGAAGAACTCATGGCGCAGAACCTGCTCCGCCTGGCTACTGATACCAGCATCCATAAACTCTACCAGCAGAGTAATGCCACATTTGGCGATATGAAGACTGTGGAGCAGGGCCTGGAGAACGGTTTCAAGCATGTGAAATACTATTATCCTTCTTTCCACCTGCCCAAAGTGCAGTCCTTTATCTCAGGCCTCAGCCGTGACTTACTCGTGAGCGATAGCCTGGTGGTGCTGGGCCTGGACTTCTTCATCGGGAAGAAAGCCTCTTTTCGGCCGCAGGCGCCGGAGTACATCCTCAATCGCTACGAGAAAGAGAACCTGGTGCCGTCTGTCATGCTGCTGGTCTCCAACAAATTCAACAAGACTGATTTTGTGAACAAGGAGATGCTGGACGAGATGATAGATTACGGCAAGTCTTACTATTTTACCCAGAAAATGCTGCCCTGCACGCCAGACTCGCTCATTATCTGGTACACCGGCCAGGAACTGGCCGATGTGAACTACAACGAAGGCAAAATCTGGGCGCACCTGGTAGAGAAAGGTCTGCTGTATGAGACCAGCCAATTCACCATTAGGAAGTACATTGGCGAGCGCCCTAACGTACCTGAGATCAGTGAACGTTGCCCGGGCCGTATTGCCACCTGGGTAGGCTGGCAGATTGTGCGCAAGTACATGGAAAATAACCCAGATGTGACCCTACAACAATTAATGGAGGAGAAAGACGCCCGCAAGATTCTGGAGCGATCTAAATACAAGCCGCAGAAAAAATAGACTTTCTGTTTAGGGGCTGTTTTCATAAAAACAGCCCCTAAACTTTACTCCTTGCCCTTTGCCATGCACATTGCGCTGTTTCACCAGTACCACCATAACCCAGACTGCCCGGCCACCTGCCGGCATTACACGTTTATGGCTGAACTGGCGAAACAACATCAGATCACCCTCATCACTTCCAATGCCTGGGAGAGCAAACGCCTCACGCAGTTGTATGATTGGGTACCGCCGGGTGTAGAACTGGTGTCCATAGATGTGCCGTATTTTAACAAGATGGGCGTGGTGCAGCGCGTGAAGGCTTTCAGTTCCTTCGCTACGCATGCCTTTGTGAAAGGGCTGCGCATGCCCAAACCCGATGTCATCTGGGGTGTCTCCACGCCTTTGACTACCGCCTGGGCAGCAGCACAGGTATCCCGGTTCAGGAAGGTGCCCTGGGTGTTTGAGGTGCAGGATCTCTGGCCTTCTTTCCCCATCCAGATGGGCGCAGTACCATCTACCCTTGCGCAGCGCCAGTTGTATCGCATGGAAGCCTCCTTGTACAGGCAGGCCGCCCACATCATTCCGCTGTCTTCTGATATGGAGCGGTACATCCTGGACAAAGGCATCTCTCCCCAGAAAGTGACCACGTTGGTCAATGGGACGGAAATTCCGGCGCCAATTTCTTTGACAGAACAGCAGGCTTTGCGGGAGCGTCTAGGGTTGCAGGGGAAAAGGGTGGTTTTGTATGCTGGTACCTACGGCCGGGCCAATGATATTCCTATGCTGGTGAACGCCTCCAAGCTGCTGCAACATCAGCCGGATATCTGCTTTGTTTTCACCGGGCAGGGTTTTGATGCTCCTTTGCTGGAAACGGCCGCTAAACAGCAAAGCAACATCAAGCTGTTGCCGCCCTTGCCCCGCCATGAAATCTTCCAGCTGTTTTCAATTGCTGATGCATCAGTAGTGTCTTTTATCCACTTGCCAGTGCTGGAAGCCAACTCTCCGGGAAAACTGTTCGATAGTTTGGCGGTAGGTACCCCCGTCATTGTCACTAATCCCGGCTGGACCAAGAAACTGGTGGAAACGCAGGGTTGTGGCTGGTACGTCCCGGCCGGCGATGCGCAGGCTTTAGCTCATTCCCTGGAACACAAGTTATCCCAACGGGAGGACAGGGCCACTATGCGCAAGAATGCAGCCCACGTGGCCCGTGAGCAGTTTGACCGCCTCAAGATGATACCTGTGTTAGAAAAGATTTTTGAGCAGGTGGTGCAGCTGAAAAGGTAACCCGGTCATTCCTTGAGGAGCAGCGTTCCACGTGAAGGAGTGCCGTACTCCATTTGCCGAATGCTTATTCTTTCATGGCGATGTCAATGATCTTCTGGCCATTATCCCCCAGGAAGGTTTTCACCATTTTCTCGTAAGACCGGTACCCGTCATCTACGTTGGTCATGATAATCATGCCTTTTTTGGACTTAGGTAGAATAAAGAACAGAGCAGCGGTACCGTGGTCTGAGCCGCTGTGCGATAAGGCGTATTCTCCGTTCCCGAGGTCATACACTTCCATGCCCAATCCAAAGAAGATGTTATCCTTGGTTTTTACCTGATGCGACACCATCTCATTGAACGTCTCTTTGGAAAGCCCGCCGCCATTCATCACCGAGATCAGGAATTTGCTGTAGTCTTCCACCGTGGTTAAAAGGTCATCGGCGGCGTTGGCGCTGGTGTTCTTATAGGTGTCATACAGGCCGCCTTTGGTGTTGTGCCACAGCGCGAACCTTGATTCATCCACGCCTTTGTCCCAGACGTATTTGGTGTCCTTCATATTCAGGGGCTTGAAGATGAGCGAATCGGCTAGTTGGTCCAGGGTTTTGTGGAATTTCTTTTCCAAGGCCCGCCGCAAATATTCCATGCCTTCGCCTGAGTATTGGTACTTGGTGCCCGGGTCAAACTGGAAGGCAAGCTTTTTGGATTCGTTCATCCAGCGCCAGTTGGGGAAACCGGTCTGGTGGGTTAAAACATGGCGGGTCGTGAGCTTTTTGCTTCTGGGGTCATGAGCAATGTCAGGGTCTGTCCAATAGGTGGCCAGGGGCTCGTCCAGTTTCCACTTGCCGGCATTCACCAGTTTCATAGTCACCATGGCGGTAATAGGTTTAGCCAGCGATGCCACATTGAAGATGGTGTTGTAGGGAGCAGGCGTGCCTTGCTTCAGTTCGCCAAAGACTTTGATCTGCTGGAGCTTTCCGTCATTGATAACCCCGATGGCCATGGCCGGAAACTTGTTGTCTTTGAGCCAGGTCTCTATTTCGGCGTCATTGGCAAATGCAGCGGCGCCAAAGGTAACACCGGTAGCATTCACGTGGTCATAGCTCAGGCTACGGATGAGTTTCCATGCGCCGTTTTCCAGTTGCCATACGTGCGTGAACCGGGCGGTGCTGGCGAAGGTCTCTTCTTTTCCGGCCTCTTTTTCATAGAAGCGGTGTCTTCCCGTCTGAATAGCCCCATACAGTACATGGTTGTCTTTGTAAAGAGGGAACACCTCAGTACTGCCCGGTATCAACTCCCTGCGCGACTGGTAGGTAGAAGGCGATTTGCATAAGCCATTCTTAAAACCCGAGATAAACGCCTCTTTGGAGGGTGTGATGCCGCCCTTGTCATGGTAGAACTCAAAATTGTTGCTGACCACGCTTTCAAACTGGGCAATGTTACAGGTGTTAAACCCCACATTGAAGAGGAGGCTATCCTGCGCCATAATTGCTTTGTACAGCTTTGAGTTGGGCGCTTCCTGCGCCTGGCCTATGAATGGCGCAGAAAGAAAACCGAGTAGCAGGACCAGTATCCTGAGTTTAGTGGAAGGAGTCATCAGTGTAGTTCTTTATTGAGGAAGGGATTCACAACCAAAGTACTACAAGAAGAGACAGCCCAAACTGCTTTTACCCTCTGTGCAAAGGGCAAAATTAATTTACGGGCTGTTTTAGGTCTGTTTTTGAAGATTAATGCCTAAAACAGGCAACAGGTAAAACCGAAGAAATCCTGCGGCAAGGCCTTGTTGCCCAATCGTTATTGAAAATTGTTCTGGAGACTACTTCTTAACTGATGTCCGTCAGCTTAATGATCTTATCTCCTGAGAAAGTGAAGATTGATTTGCCTTGGAGATTCAGTTCCTCTCCTTTTTTCAAGCCATTGGACAAGTCTGTCGCCAAGGTGGCGCTGTAAGCAATCTCGATCTCGGTTTGGTTTTCCTGATGATTGAAGGAGGTGATGGTCTGCCTCCTGGAAGAAAAATAGTTTTTAGCTTGCTCGGCTTGCTCTTTGAAGGCCTGTAAGCCAGTCAGGGACAGGTTAGTTTCGCCATTAGAGATGTTTTCAAATACAATGGCCTCATCAAAGTCGTGTACCATTCTGTCCACATCAAACTGATTATAGCCGTCTATGTAGTTCCGGATTATTTCTTCTCTATTGGTCATACTTTAATATCACTTGAAGGAAGTTGCGGTATATTCTCTCAGTTTAGTTAATGGTCAGCCAATTGTTTGTAATTGACAGGAAGTAACACCTAAAGCAGGTGCTATACAGGTTGATGGGCCCCAGAGCCATATTCTTCTAAATAGCTATTCAATTTTCCGGTCAGTTCTTCATGACTGATGTCGAGCCCGGCGGCCGCGGTATTAAAGGGCGAGCCATAGTTCTTCAGGTTGAGCTGCATCAATTTCCGGCGGAAGAAACTTGTTTCTTTCTCAATCCAGAAGTCGGGCTCTGCCACCATAATGACTAAAAATTTCTGGCTTTGGATTCTTACCTCGTTAAAGCCGAGGATGTCTTTCCATTCCAGCAAAAGAGGAGCAGATTTATTGGCGTAAAATCCTAGGCCCTCAGGATCAAGGGTTAAGACTAGCTTTGTTTTGATCACTCTTTTGATTGCCACCAGGGCGCAGCACCCAAAGAACAAAACCGAGGCTATTCCCACTCCCTGCGTGATGAGCGGATTTCGTGCGGGCCAGCCGGTGAGGTGCTCTGCGTCCAGGAACAGCCATATCCCTAAAACCACGAACACCAAGGCGCCAAGTAGCATGAATACTGACTTCTTCTTACTGGTGTAGATTTCTATCCTATCCATTTTCTCTTAATGGTTTTTACCTGATAGTCAGGCCCGGCAATGGGAGCTTACCCGTTGAAAGGAACAGATCATCCCGGATGCTCCAATAATATTTTCAATATACTATGTCTTGCGATAGGAAAGAAAGGGCAAATGGTTTTAGGTACATTTTTAGCAAAACAGCCCCAAAACAAAAGCGGCCTGCTTAGCCGAGCTTGTTCTGCGGGTCATCAGGTTTGTTGGGCCAGTTCTTCTGGTAGTAGGCGCAGAAATGGGTGAGGGGGCATCGTTCGCATTGCGGGGTACGGGCCAGGCAGATGTAGCGGCCGTGCAAGATAAGCCAGTGGTGCGCTTTGGGTACCAGATCCACCGGAATGTGCTTCAACAACTCTTTCTCTACCTCCAGTGGCGTTTTGGCTTTGGAACTTACCAGGCCCAGCCGTTTGGAAACCCTGAACACGTGCGTATCCACCGCCATGGCGGGCATGTTGAAAATCACGGAGGCAATGACATTGGCGGTTTTGCGGCCTACACCTGGAAGTAGCTGCAGCTCCTCAATTGAAGAAGGTACCTCGCCCCCGAAACGCTCAGTCAGCATTTTGCCCAATCCGGCCAGGTGCTTTGCTTTATTGTTGGGATAAGAGATGCTCTTGATGTAAGGGAAAATGTCATCTGAAGTTGCGGTAGCCAGGACATCTGGAGAGGGAAAGGCTTCAAACAGAGGCGGGGTGACCAGGTTCACGCGCTTATCGGTGCACTGGGCGCTCAATACCACAGCTACCAGCAGCTCATACGGGTTGCGGTAATCCAGCTCGGTTTCCGCTTCGGGGAAGTTCTGGGTGAAATAAGATATTAAATGGCGGTACCGCTCTGGTTTGCGCATCGGGGTAGAAGGTTAAGAATACAAACTTAGGCAAAAGGAGGCTCTTTGCCAGAACATACTGGCTTTCCAGAAAAGGTAATCTCTTCGTGAAAAACCAAAGCCTAATCTGAAAGAAGATGTGACTTTGCCGGAGCGGAAAAGTTTTTTGATTCGCGCAAAACGCAACGGCCAAGAAGGTCAAACCTATTGGCCCTAAATATTGAAGCCTTGATTACTTTGCATAACCAAGGCTTCAATATTTAGAATTAGCTATCACGTGCAGGTGCGGGCAGGTTAAACCAGACTAAAAGGGATGGGCTCATCTTTTAAAGTCAACCAAAATCTGTACCCTTTCTGCGTAAGGATCGCTCATGCGGGTAACCGTTACCATATCTGACTCGCCGTAGTACTTGGCAATGCCTTTGATGATACCTACGGCCACCCCACACATGCGCCGTTTGGAATAATAATCAATAACCAGGCGGTTTTCTCCCTGCTGCGTCACCAGAAGCTTTGGGGGAGAAGTTCTGCTGTCTTCTTTTTTGACTGCTCCGTGCATAGACTTCTCAGTATTGAGCAGCATCTCATAGGTGCGCCACTCAGGCTTGATGTATTTCTTGTAGACCAGCAGCAGATCGGGCACTAAGAACTCTCCGTATTGCTCCATCAGCTCATAGGCCGGAATGCCCGTGTCTTCAGAGGCCTGGTGTACGATGGCGAAAAGCTCATCTGTGGGGTACATTCCCTGCATCTGGTAGGAAGCGTGCTCCACGCCCACTTTCTCCAGCAGCCGCACCCAGGTGCTGTAATCGTAGGTGCCTTCCACAAAACGCTTCAGCAGCACGAAGATGGAGCCGTGCATCATGTCTTGGAGACCCGTTTCAGTTGTCATTTGTCAGTATTTTTGTCAAGAATATATACGGATTGTCGACTGAAGGTTTCCTGGTTACCAATTGTGAGTAACCAGGGTATCACTTCATGGCTTCAACAACGTAAGCTACTGAGATACTGTGATATGGTATTTTGCCCCACATTGGGGTAAGTTGTAAGAAGTTTCTTTTGAAAGCAAGTCATAGGCAAAGAATTGGCTAGAAAAGGTTCTCAGCGGGTTAACAAAGACATGAGCCATTCTTCTGGCCACCTGCCTGCTCTGGAAAGTGGTAGAGAATGGCTTCATTCATTCAGAATTCAATGGCTTTGTTTTTAGGTAGTGCCCCGCTCTATGTTCTCCATTACTACGGAGGCTAGGCTCTCCAGCACCCGCTGGTCGGCCTCTGAGAATCCTCTTGGTTCCTTGTCTACAATGCAGAGCGCGCCAATATTAAAGCCATCGTTGGTTCTTAGAGGGGCTGCGGCGTAGAAGCGTAGCCCAAACTCGCCCGTCACCATAGGATTGGCCAGAAGGCAGGGTTCTCCCAGTGCGTTCTCAAAAACAGTGGCCCCATCTTTGAGTACGGCAAGTGAGCAGAGGCTGGTGCCCCTGGGTACCGGAGGGGTGACTTCCATTCCCGCGCTGGCTTTGGTGTACACAAACTCACTGTCTACCAGGTTTACCAGGGCAATGGGTACAGAAAACATATGGGCGGCCATGCTGGCGATGTGCTTGAAAGTGCCTTCCTCACGGTGGGTGTTCAGAATGTACAGGCTCCGCAATTTGTCCAGTCTCTCTTCTTCATTCTCTGGTATAATCGGCAAGCCGAACGTGTTCTTCATTGGTTTGGTATGGAGTGGATAAGGCATTCTCAGGGTCTTGTCTTTTACCCTTCGGTTGCCGAAGTTGGTCTTATATAACCTTCAAAGATAATGCTTAAAACCACTTGCGCTCAATAATCTAACCGTTCGGGTTAACATTGTTTTCTCATGTACATTTCAAATACAATATATTCAATTGTAAGGCGCAAGAATCAGCTAAATGATTAAGCGTAGCCGTAATAATTTTGGCCAGTATCTATAAAAATGCTCTTTTCTAAAAAACAGGCTTAAAACAAGAAGCCCTGACTATTGGTTGTAGCCAGGGCTTCTTGTTTTACTTAATCTTGATTTTTACGGATGCAGACTTACAGTTTTGGAGTAACTGATGATAGCGTCGGTGACCCGCTCGCTTGGTACGGTGAGCGCTTCCTCCAAGCTTAGCTGGGTGAGGAGCAGATCAGCACAGGCTTCGGCTAGTACCTGGTCCACCATTAAGGCTTCTTCCAGGGCCAGGCGTTGCTTTTTAGGCAGTTCGTTATAAAGGTACTGTACTAGATCATGATGAGTAAAGGTTTTGGTCATAGGCTGTTTTATCATTGGACATTTTTTTCCGCAGGTTAATTAATGCGTATCTCATTCTGCCCAAAGCCGTGTTAATGCTTACACCGGTAGCCTCTGCAATCTCCTGGAAACTCATGTCAGCGTAGTGGCGCATGATCAGCACCTCTTTCTGCGCAGCCGGCAACTGTTGAATCAGTTCCCGCAAACGGGCATGCGTTTCCTCTTTGATCCGGATGGATTCCACTGATTCTTCAGAGAAGCTCAAAGTGTTGAACACATTGCTGCCGTCTTCCAAAGTAATCATTGGGCTCCGTTTCTCCCGACGGAAATAATCAATAGCCAAGTTATGGGCGATACGGCAGATCCAGGATGAAAATTTGCCCTCTTCGTTGTAACGACCGCTCTTCATGGTATGGATAGCCTTCACAAAAGTCTCCTGTAGCAGGTCTTCGGCTGTGTAGGTATCTTTTACTATAAGCAGAATAGTGGTGTAAACCTTGCTCTTGTGGCGGTTAACCAATTCCTCAAAGGCGCTCTCGTTACCAGCGATATACGACGTTACTAACGCCGAATCATTTAGCTGTACTGTATTCATCTAAATCTACAAATAAGGTAACGTAGAGGTTTATGCCATATTGTGAGGTTAGGTTATTAAGATTGGTTTTATGTGATTACCAAATATAGAAAATAGGACATTGAAATGCAACGCCGAAAAATATTCTGAAAAACTTTTTTTTCGTTTTAGAGCCCTTTTCCAGAAACCCGCTTTAAAACAGTTAAACGCAGAAAATGGAACCGCCTCAAATATCACACCAGTAAAAGGCAGCAGGCGCCCATTCTGGCGGTTTTTAAGGCCTCAAACCACCAAAAAATACTAGGATTTGACGCTATAAAACTCCTGAAAAGTTTTTTGCCTGCTTTTTGAAAAAGAAAGCAAAAAGGCCGGATTCTTCTTCAAAGATCCTGGGCCGAAAAACAAAAGTAACAATCTCAGGTTTCCCGCCCCAATAAAAGTGAGATAAATTGACTTTGTCCGGGCTGGGCTAGTGCGACAGCGGCCTTTTCTTGATCATGCCGCCCGAGGTATCATTGATGCTGTGCATGATTATAAAGGCCCCGGCATCTAGTTCATTGATAAGGGTTTTCAGCCTTTGCACCTCCAGGCGGGTCACCACGCAGTAAAGGATGTCAATCTCCTCGCCGGTGAAACCCCGCTGACCTTTATAGATGGTCACAGCCCGGCCCAGCTGGGTCAGGATGGCCTGCCGCATGGTATCACTGTGCACCGATACAATGGTGACGCCGGTGTATTCCTCAATTCCGTTGATGATGAAGTCAATGGTTTTGGAGGCGGTGAGATAGGTGAGTACCGAGTACATGGCCGGCTCCGCGCCCAACAGAAAAGCCGCGCCTAGAAAAAGGAAGAGGTTGATGATCAGGATCACGTCGCCAATAGTGAGGCTGGTGCGTTTGCTCAAAAGCAGCGCCATGATCTCGGTGCCATCCAGCACGCAGCCGCCCCTGATAGACAGACCAATGCCCGCCCCCAGAAAGAACCCGCCAAACACCGCCGTGAGCAGTTTGTCATGGGTAATGATGGGGAATTCTATGGTAAGCAGAAGAACCGACAAGCCCATTACCGCAAGCAGGCTTTTGAGCGCGAAGGAGCGGGCCACCTGCGTGTAGCCGGCAATCAGGAATGGGGCATTGATAAAGAGAATCAAGAGCGGCAACGGAAGCCCCGAACTCTTGGACACAAGCATGGAAAGGCCCGTTACCCCACCGTCAATGAAATGGTTGGGAATCAGGAAGCCTTTGAGGCCTACGCCCGCGGAGCAGATCCCAAAACAGATGAGCAGGATATCACGAAACCTTCCCCAGGGGCGCTTGACTTTCAGGGCGGCGAGCTTAGGAGGTAAAGGCGGATTCAAGGAAACGGGAGTTTATAGGTAAGAATTACTTGACTGGGGGAGAAAGTGCCTGTAGTTGCTGGTTTACAGAGGTGAGTTGCTTGTTCAAGCCATTGTAGTAAGCTTCAATGCTTTTCCGCTCCTGGGCGGTAAGGTTGGCTTCCAGCAAGGCGTTGCGCTGTTCCTGCAGTTTCACAATCTGCTCCAGAAGCTGTATCCTTTTCTCCTGCGCCAGGGTGTAGGTGACCTTCTGCTTTTGGTTTCCTGCCGATACTATCTGGCCGTCTACTGTTAGAATGCGCACCTCGGTATCGCCTACTACTTTCTTCTCGTGTTCTATAATAGTGTTGTGGGTGAAAATGTCATCGGCGACCAACACCACCTTGCCCTGCGGGTTCACGGCGTTCTTCTGTTTGAGCGTGTAGGTTTTGCCGCCGGCCAGGTTCACCTGGCCTGAGGGCGATACCACGGTTCCGTTGCTGTACTGTACGGGTTCCTGTACTTCATAGAGTTTGCCGCCCCGGTGCTGCACCAGTTTTCCCTGTTGCCAGAAGATGGTGTTGTCTTTGATATTAGACCGCGTGATGAGCGAATCTGAAGTCTGCTGCGCCCAGGCCAGTTGCGAAATGCCGGTAAAAGCCAAAAAGAAGAATAAGTGGTATAGAACGGTTCTTTTCATAGGTGTGTGTTTGAATCAGGTTCTATATACGGGATTTGCTATCTAGATGATGGGATTGAGGTCCATCGAAAATCACTTGTTGCAGGTGGGTTAAACAAAAGATGCAGGAAGGTTCTTTGAAAAATTAAAAATATAGCGCATCTATCTTAAAAATGAGGTCGTATAAACCTGTGTATGGAATATGAATTTAGCATGACGCCGGAGTTTAGGGAGGAGGTAAAGAAGGACCTTAAAGAGAAGGAGAAAGCCAATGCCGAAATCAAGGATACGTTGGCCATTGAGCGTACCTCTTTCGCCAACGAGCGGACGTTCCTGGCTTACCTGAGAACATCGCTTTCACTCATTATTGCGGGAGTTTCCTTGCATCAGTTTTTTAATTCAACGGTTTCCATGTGGATTGCCGCTTTTCTAATTCCGTTAGGGATAGTAATAGGTGGCATAGGATACCGGAAATTTGCGATAAAGCGTGCCCTGATCCAGCACAAACGTGATGCCTACGTTCCGGCAAAACAGATGCTGGCTTTATTGAAAGCCGAAAAATCTGTGCAGATGAATATGAGCCAGCAGTGATTGATGTTGGTATGAAAATTGTACTTAAATGAAATAAGGAAGTGCGGCGATGTACGAAGAAGTGTTGTTGGAATGCAAAATCGCCCACTTTCTTTTCTTTTCTCTTCCCGAATGGCGGGCTACGTTTTTAGGTAAACGTTACCCATGTCATCTAGCAATATACCCCCTCTATAAAGCAGCAATGGAAGCCTCTCAAAGGCTTCCATTGCTGCTTTATAGGTATTTCTTTCTTAAGCCAGGGGCATCTCTGTTGTATACATGCTGAGGTGTTTCAGACCTGACTCTGTAAAATCAGACCTCAAACGCCTCAGGGCTTGACCAGCGGCGTAGCCCACAAACCCATTTTCATCTGGAAGATATTGGCAATGCTGGCAGCCTTCTGTTTTGCTTGTTCAGCCATATCGCCGGCAAACAGTTCTTCTACGGTTTGGGTGAAAAGGGCAATCCAGCGGGTAAAATGCGTCCGGTCAATAGGCAGCGCGAAATGCTTGGGAAAAGGTTGGCCTTTGTACGCCATGGAGCCAAACAGTACTGTGCTCCAGAAAGCATACATCATGGGCAAGTGGTGGTCCCAGTCTACCTTGGCAAACTCGTTGAACACGGGCCCCAGCAATTCATCCCGGTTCACGTGGTCATAGAAAGTATCCACCAGTTTCTTAATGTCTTCCTCAGTGGTTATATCAGATTTCAATTCTCTGTTCATGTCCTTCGCGGAAGCAGATAGCTCCCATTTTTTAACAAGGCAAGGTTACGCAATAGTGCCCTCCGGCGAAATGACCTTGGTCATTTTGGGGCCATTTTTCTGAAAACAGGGGTGAAATGTGGGAAATGATAATAGAAAAGCCATGGCCAGTTGATAGAAACATTCCCCTGCGCTCCTTCTAGGGAAAATCTTCTATTGATAAAAGTGGAGTTAGAGACAGTGAAGCAGCCGGCCAACTGACCCAATAAGTGGTTCTGAGGCTAGCGCCTCACGGCTTTGCAAACTGCCGGCCATTGTAGGTCCAAGTCACAGACTTGAACCATGTCATAGTATTTAGAAGATCTCACAGGTTTTCAAAACCAGTGAGGTCTGAGGCGTTCCTAACAGTGTATTTCCTTTTCCAGCCTTTCGGTGGAGCGCCTTGTCAGGTTCCGGTGCCGAAGGCATTGCAACCGCAAGGGAGCAAAGGAAGCTGGCGCAGCGCGAGGCCGGAAGGCGGGGCCTCGCGGCCGTGAGCGCACGGAGCCCAGCGATGCAACAACCAAGCTTATGCACCCACGCAAACTGCGGCGCCACGCCAGCAAAAGCGGACTGCGCAAGCATCTCCTCCAACACCCAATGCATTCTAAAACTACTCTGTAAGAAATATCTCTTTTTCCTGTCCTGCTATTACTTCCTGTCTTACCTTTCCACCGCTTTAGGCAGAGTACCCACTTATCCCTTTTGCTATGGATGACCTTTTCGCCGCCCGGTCACAGATGGCGCTGTCGCTGGGTTTTCACATCATTTATGCCTGCATTGGCATGGTCATGCCCTTCTTCATGGCCGTTTCCCATTATCGCTACTTAACCACCCACCAGGATGTCTACAAACGGCTCACCAAAGCGTGGAGCAAGGGCGTGGCTATCTTTTTCGCTACGGGTGCGGTCTCGGGAACCATGCTGTCTTTTGAGTTGGGGTTGCTATGGCCTAGGTTCATGGAGCACGCCGGACCTATCTTTGGGATGCCTTTCTCGCTGGAGGGGACGGCTTTCTTTATTGAGGCTATTGCGCTGGGTTTCTTCCTGTACGGCTGGGGACGGTTCAACCCCTGGTTCCATTGGTTTACCGGCGTAGTGGTAGGTGTGAGCGGACTAGCCTCGGGCATTCTGGTGGTGGCCGCCAATGCCTGGATGAACAGCCCAGCCGGGTTTGACTACGTGAACGGCCAGTACCTGAACATTGATCCCATCCAGGCCATGTTCAACGATGCCTGGTTCACGCAGGCTCTGCACATGACCTTGGCGGCTTTCACGGCTACGGGCTTTGCGGTGGCGGGCCTGCACGCGCTCATGATCCTGAAAAAGCACAACGTGGTCTTCCACGCCAAGGCCTTTAAGATAGCTGCCATCTTCGGGGCGGTGGCCGCTATCCTGCAGCCCATCTCCGGCGATCTCTCGGCAAAGGACGTGGCCCAACGGCAACCGGCCAAGCTGGCTGCCATGGAGGCGCACTTCCACACCGAGAAATCGGCGCCACTGGTGTTGGGCGGCTTGCCAGATGAAGACAAAAAACAGGTGAATTACGCTATCAAGATCCCCGGCATGCTCAGTTTCCTGGCGCACGGTAATTTTGAGCAGGAAGTAACCGGCCTTGATAAATTTCCGAAAGAAGATCAGCCGCCGGTGCTGGTGACGCACATCGCGTTTCAAATTATGGTGGGGCTGGGTTCGTTTCTGATGCTGGTATCACTGCTTTACCTAGTGGCGCTCTGGAAGAAAAAGAAATGGCTCTATAGTACCTGGTTGCTGCGGTTGTTTGTGCTGGCCATCCCGCTGGGGTTCATCGCCATTGAAGCCGGTTGGACCGTGACCGAGGTAGGCCGTCAGCCCTGGATTCTGTATGGGATCATGCGCACTGCCGACGCGGTGACGCCCATGCCGGGTATCGTCTACTCTTTTTACCTGTTCGCGGGTATTTATTTTTCTCTGAGTCTAGTAGTGGCCTATCTGCTCTACCGGCAGATAAAAGCAGTGCCTACGCTGTATGACGTCACCCCGGAGCCAACACCCGTTGCCCACTAATCCTTAGGCCATGCTATACGTTGTCATCGCTTTTCTCTGCCTGGGTATTCTCCTGTACTTTCTGCTGGGGGGCGCCGATTTTGGGGCCGGAATCATAGAACTGTTCACCCACCGCCGCAACATCAGGAAAACCCGCACCACCATGTACCACGCCATCGGGCCCATCTGGGAGGCGAACCACATGTGGCTTATCATCGCCATCGTAATTCTGTTTGTGGGTTTCCCCAGGATCTATTCTACCATGTCGGTGTACCTGCATATTCCGCTGGTGCTGCTGCTCATTGGCATTATCGCGCGCGGTACGGCCTTCGTGTTCCGGCACTATGACGCTGTAGTGGATGAGATGCAGGTGGTCTATAACAACATCTTCGTGTACTCCAGCTTTTTGACGCCGCTGTTCCTGGGCATCATCGCAGGTAGTGCGGTGTCGGGGCATATTGATACGCAGGCCGATAATTTCCTGGATGCCTACGTGTTCAGTTGGCTGCATTGGTTCTCGGTGGCGGTGGGGCTCTTTACGGTGGCACTCTGCGGATTTTTGGCGGCTATCTATCTCATCGGCGAAGCCGAGGAGCAGGACCGGCGCCGGTTTGTGGAGAAAGCCCTGATTTTGAACATAGTGGCGGTGGTTTGCGGAGCCCTGGTGTTTGTGGCCGCCCAGGTAGAAGGCGTGCCGCTGCTGGAGTGGCTGTTCGGGAATGCGATCTCTTTTACCGCCATTGTGCTGGCCACCCTGTCACTGGCGCTGCTGTGGATTTTGCTGAGGCGGGGTCAGGGAAAGGTGCTGCGGGTGCTGGCGGGGTTCCAGGTGACCATGATTCTGCTGGCCATCGGGTGGGCCCATTTCCCCGATTTTATCCTGCTGCGCGGCGGCGACCACCTGTCTTTACTGGAGACCCAGGCGCCGGCGGCTACCATTAATGCCTTGGGTTGGGCCCTGGTGCTGGGCAGTGTGTTTATTCTGCCGGCGCTCTTCTACCTGTTCTACAGCTTCCAGAAAAAGCCTATCCATGACTTTGAAGTATAGACATGCCAGTTAGCCCACGCTTAAAAATGCACCACCTGTTTTTAAGCCGATTTTCTGAAAATGCCTGCAAAACGGCTTTACAGTGAGAGGCAAAATGAAACGGCCCCGAAAAGAATTCTTCCTTTCGGGGCCGTTATTTGAAATCTATGGCAAAAGCTTAGTTCTCTACTTCCACTAACTGACATTTCTTTAACCAAAGCAACGCCTGGGTTTCTGAGGTGAAGCCTTCAAAATCTGCGCCTTGTCCGTACCAGGGCAGGCTTCTCATCTGCGCAGCTGAGGACTTTGTTTCTAAATCATTGGCGTGTGCAGGTGACACCAGGTAAGCTACATGGGTGATATGCCCTAATTGACCGTGTAAAGCGGGGAAATAGGTTTCACGAAGCCACTCAACATCTACTTGGGAGAGTGGACCTCGGCTTCTGACATCAAACAGCCAGTAGCGGGCATGGGTGTCCTTGGCCAACTCCAAAACTTGCTGGTACACTTCCCTGGCTGTGAAGGCGTACACAGGTTGTGGCCAGCGAAGGATCAACACATCCAGGTCTGGACGGTAGGTCAACGCAATGGCATCTAAAAATAATGGAGACATAGGGGGGACGTTTAGTGAGGTAAACTTACAAACAATACGCACAACCAAGTCTATTTGCCTTGTTAAATTATAGGTAGACTCAGAATATAGGGAACATCTATATTCTCTGAGGCGTTCACTCCCGAGGCAGAATAACCGTATTCCATTGAAAAATGCAATACCTTTGCCTTCTTGATTTCCTAACCTGTGACCACAACCACCCCCAATCAGGAGGAGCGGCATGATCCGTACGCCGTCCTCCGTATCCCCGAGTTTAGATTGTTTGTTTCTGCCCGTTTCTGCATCACGCTGGCCATGCAAATACAGGCCGTAGTAGTAGGTTGGCAGATTTATGACATCACCAAAGACCCTTTCTCCCTAGGTTTGATAGGCTTGGTAGAGGCCATTCCGTCCATCACGGTGGCGCTGTACGCGGGCCACGTAGCCGATATCATCCCGCGCAAGCGGATCATTATCACGGTTCTGAGCGTGCTGCTTTTCTGCTCGTTGGCGCTGTTGTTCTACACCCTGGATGTTGGTAAAATCCTGCATGCTTTCGGGACGCTGCCTATCTACTCGGTGATTTTCCTGAGCGGTATTGCCCGTGGGTTCATGGGGCCGGCCGTGTTTGCGTTCATGCCGCAGCTGCTTCCAGACCGCAAACTGTACGCCAACGCCATCACCTGGAGCAGCACCACCTGGCAGGCGGGCTCTGTTGCGGGCCCGGCCATCGGTGGTTTGGTGTATGCCTTTGGTGGGGTAACGGCGGCATTCGGGGTAGATGCCTCGTTGGTGTTGTTGTCGCTGCTGCTGTACACGTTTATCGCCGCCCGGCCGCTGCCGGTGAGCGAGGGTCCTAAACTCAAGATCAAGGAAAGCCTGCAGACCGGACTCCGGTTCGTGTTCGGGAACCAGATCATCCTGAGCGCGCTGGCCCTGGATATGTTTGCGGTACTTTTCGGCGGCGCCGTGATTCTGTTGCCGGTGTTCGCCTCGGATATCCTCAAAATCGGGCCTCAGGGTCTGGGTTTGCTACGCTCCGCGCCGGCAATCGGCTCTGTGACCATGGCGCTCTTCATGGCCTACCGGCCGATTACCTTCAACGCCGGGAAGAAAATGTTGTGGGCGGTTGCGGGTTTTGGGGCGTGCATCATCGTGTTTGGCTTATCAGAGATCTTCTGGCTCTCCTTTGGGATGCTGCTGCTGAGTGGCGTATTGGACAGTGTCTCGGTGATCATCCGGTCCACGTTGATTCATACCCTTACCCCTGAGCACATGAAAGGCCGTGTCTCCAGCGTGAACAACATCTTTGTGGGCTCCAGTAACGAGATCGGGTCCTTTGAATCCGGCTTGGCCGCGAAGCTGCTGGGCGTAGTACCCTCGGTGGTGTTCGGGGGCACCATGACGATTTTGATTGTGGCCTTCACTGCCTGGAAAGCGGATAAACTGCGGAAACTGAGTTTGTAGTAGGTTTATAAGAAGCAAAGCCTCTTTGTTTTCGGCCTGATTTCAGAAATCGGGCCGAAAACAAAGAGGCTATTTTTATGGGATGGGTTTGGGGAAAGGTTCTTATTTGAACGGAAGACGTTGAATCTGCAGGGGTAAAGGCAGTTGGCAGAGACGCTCGCAGGTCCTCCGGACGCTACGAGGTCTTTTGAGCAGGCGTCTGCTGCGTGGGTGACTAAACATGTGAGGTTTTCAAAACCTCACATGTTTTTGCGTTTAAAGCCTCTTTTCCCCAAACTAACCCCCAAACGTCTTCCCAACTCAGGACTCAGCACTCAAGACTCAGGACTATTGCTCCTGCGAGCGTCTCCACTAACTACTCTTCCTCCTCCTTGTTCTCCTGCATGGCCAGCAGATTGTGCGCGCCTTTCACGGCGATGCTGCTGGTGGATTGCAGTTCTGCCGGGAGTTGCACTTCCACGTAGCCGTTGCCTTTGAGGCCGGTTTTTACCTCTACCCGTTTGAACTGGCGGTTGCCGGGGCTGGCGTAGACGTAGGGCGTGCCATCGAACTGCACCACGGCGCTTTCCGGGAGGGCGGTAACAGTGCGGTCGGTGGTTTGGACGGTGGCGGTCACGTACATGCCGGGCAGCAGTTTGTGCTCGTCATGATGGTCTAGGTGAGCGTGGATAGGAACGGTTTTGTCGCCCTCCACGCTGTGGCCCACCAGGATGATCTCGGCGGTGCGGGGTGCGGGATCATTGGGCAGGGTGTAGGTGAGGCGCTGGCCCGGGCTCAGGTAGGGCACGTCTTTCTCGAAGGCGTTGAGCTTGAGGTGCAGATCATCGGTGTTCACCAACTCAAACAAAACATCAGAGGCGTTCACCATTTTGCCCACGTTCACCAGCGTGTTTTTTACGAAGCCGTTGATGGGCGAGGTGATGTTGATGCTGCGGCTGATTTTGCCGTTCTGCAGGCGCGCCGGGTTGATGTTGATCATGAGCAGTTTCTCCCGCAGGGCGGCCAGGCTGTTCTGCAGTACCTCGCGCTCGGTCTTGATTTGCTGCAGGTTCTTGAGGGCGCTCACTTTCTCCTGGGTGAGTTCCTGCTGACGCTGATACTCCAGATTAGCCAACTGTAGGCGGGCGCGGGTGTCCAGGTAATCCTGTTGCAGTTGCACGTAATCGGGGTGCTGGAGGGTGGCCAGAACTTGGCCTTTGCGGATGTGCTGGCCCGGCAGTAGGTTCATGGATTTCACGAATCCGCCGTACGGTACAGAGACGCTGATCAGGCTGGTGGGCGGCACGTCAATCTCGCCGGAAAGCTGCAGCGTGTTGCCCAGTTTCTGCTGCGTGGGCGAGCCCAGTTCCACGCCGGCGTTCTGCATCTGCTGCTGGGTGAGAGTGATGAGCTCAGACGTTTCTACTGGTGCAGCAGCAGCATCGGGGCTAGGTGTTTCGGGGGTGTTTTTCTCAGAACAGGCCGAAAACAGCAGAAGCCCGGCCAGGCTATACGTGAAAAATAATGTTCTCATGGTTAGTTGCCTCCTAAGTATTGGAGTTGAAAGACGTTTAATTGGTAGTCCAGCAGGAGCTGAAGGTAGTTCTGTTGGGTGCGCAGCTGTTGGTCGGCGGCTTGCAGGTAGCTTAGGTAACTGGCCTCGCCGCTACGGTAGGCTTTGTCGGCTTGGGTGAGGGCCAGGCGGGCGTTCCCCAGCACCTGTTCCCGGTAAAACTGCAGGCTCTGACGCAACTGCTGATGGGTGGCCTGGGCGGCCTGCCACTCGTTTTGCAAGAGGTGCTGTTGGTTCTGCAGGGTGGCTTCGGCGGCTTGTTTGCCCAGCGCGGCGGCTTTCACCCGCGCCCGTTGCGGTCCCTGCCACAGCGGTACCGCCAACCCCGCTTCCACACCCTGAAACCGTCGGCTCCGGTCTGCTGCCGTTTCCACGCGGCCATTGATGTCATAGGTGCCGATCAACGACTGGTTGAAGTAGCCCAAGGTGATATCCGGGGCTAGTTTGCTTTTCTCGGCCTGTTGCTCACGGTCGGCCACGGTGATCTGCTGCTGGTACACAGAAAGCAGTGGGTGGATCTCCGGGGCGGCTGCGCCGATGCTTGTGCTGTCTGCCCGCAACGGCTCCGGGGTAATCACCAGCGGCTCGGGAGCCTGGATCAAGGCATTCAGTTGCGCTTGGGCCACCGCCAAAGCGGTTTGGTTCTGCCGTATCCGGTCGGTGAGTTCCAGGCGTTGGGTGGTGGCGGTGGTTTTCTCCAGCAGACCGGTCTCGCCGGTTCTGAACCGCACCTCGGCCGCCCGTTCCAACACTTGGAAGATGCTGTCTTGCCGCTGTAGCAACTGGGCCGTGCCGTGCAGAAATGCCAGGCGCGCATACGCCTGTTTCACCTGGTAGGCCAATTCGTGCTGCTGCAGATTCAGTTGCTGTTGGCTCAGGTTCTTCTGCTCCTGCAACAATTTGCCCTGCGCGTTCCACGTGGTAGGGAACGGAATGGTCTGGCTCACCCCAATGCGGTCATCGGTCACGGGGCTGTTGATTTCGCCCTGGCTGTAGCTAAGCTCAGTTTTGGGAATATCCACCGCCGTCTTCTGCAGGGCTCCGCGCATTTCCACTTCCAGCGCCGCGCTGCGGAGCTGCCGGTTGTTCTGCTGCGCCAATTCCAGGGCCTGCGCCAAAGACAGGGTTTGCGGCGTTTGGGCCTGAGTTACCTTCGGTAAAGCCAGACAGAACAACACCAGGCCCAAGGCGGCTTCTTTTCTAAACTTCTTGAGACCTTTGCCCGAGTTTTTCAGTCCGCCCAAGCCTTTCTCGGAGAAATAGTAAATGATAGGTAGCACCACCAGCGTGAGCAGTGTGGCCGAAAGCAGTCCGCCGATCACCACGGTGGCCAGCGGTTTCTGGACTTCGGCCCCCGCCGAGGAGGACAAGGCCATGGGCAGGAACCCGAGGGAGGCCACCGTGGCAGTCATCACGATGGGCCGCAGACGCGCCGCCGTACCTTCCCGGATGATCTGTTCCAGGTTGGTCATGCCGCCGGCTTTGAGCTGGTTAAAGTACCCGATCATCACAATGCCGTTGAGCACCGCCACGCCAAACAAGGCAATGAAGCCCACGCCCGCCGAGATACTGAACGGCATATCGCGCAGAAGCAAGGCAAAGATGCCGCCAATGGCCGAAAGCGGAATGGCCGTAAAGATGAGGATGGACTGCTTAATGGATTTAAAGGCGAAAAATAGTAGCACGAAGATGAGCGCCAAAGCAAGCGGCACCGCCACTGAGAGGCGTTTCTTGGCTTCAATCAGGTTCTGGAACTCGCCGCCGTAGGTGATGGTATAGCCCGCTGGCAGCTTGATTTTGCCCTCTATTTTCTGTTGGATCTCGGTGACAATGCTCTGCACATCGCGGTTGCGCACGTTGAACCCGATGGTAATACGCCGGCGGGTGCCGTCGCGCTGAATCTGGTTGGGGCCTTCCTTCATCTCCACCTTGGCAATGTGCTCCAGCGGAATCTGCAGACCGTTGGCATTGCTCACGTAAAGGCGCTGCACGTCAGAGATGTCCCGTCGGTTCTGCTGGTTCAGGCGCACCACCAGGTCAAAGCGTTTCTCGCCCTCGTACACCTGGCCGGCAATCTCGCCCGCAAACCCGGCGGTGACGGTGCGGTTCACGTCTTCAATGGTGAGGCCGTAGCGGGCCATGCTCTCGCGGTCGTATTCCACCACCACCTGCGGCAGTCCGCTCATTTCCTCAATGTACAGGTCCTGCGCGCCTTCAATGGGTTGGATGAGCTTGCCGATTTTCTGAGCAGCGCGGGCCAGTTGATCCACGTCTTCGCCGTAGATCTTGAGCACCACGTCTTGCCGCGCGCCGGTCATCAACTCGTTAAAGCGCATCTGAATGGGCTGCTGTACCCCGAAGGACGCTTGCGGCAGGTTCAGGTGCAGTACCTCAGACATTTTGTTGGCCAGTTCCACGCGGGTGCTGGCGCTGGTCCACTCAGCGCGTTCCTTCAGGACCACAATCATGTCGCCCAGTTCCACGGGGTTAGGCTCGGTGGGTACTTCGGCGGAGCCTATTTTGGTGACTACTTTCTCTACCTCGGGGAAGGTCTTTTTCAGGACCTCAGAGGCTTTCTGCACCACTTTGATGGTCTCGTTGAGGGAACTGCCGGTGAGCACGCGGGTTTCAATCGCGAAGTCGCCCTCGTCCAGTGACGGGATAAACTCGCCGCCCATCTGCGTGAACAGCACCAAGCTGAGTGCGAACAGCCCCAAGGCAATGCCCAGCACCAGCATTTTGGCCCGCAACGCGAAGTTGAGCAGCGGCTGGTACGCCCGGTTGATGGCGTTCATGATCTTGTCTGAGATGTTCTCTTTGTGCTGGGTTTTGCGGCTCAACACCAGCGATGACATCATGGGCACGTAGGTGAGCGAAAGCAGAAATGCCCCCAGAATAGCGAAGGAAACCGTCTGCGCCATGGGTTTGAACATCTTGCCTTCAATGCCCACCAGCGCCAGAATAGGCAGGTACACAATCAGAATAATGATCTGCCCGAACGACGCAAAGCCCATCATTTTACTGGCTGAGCCCTGCACCTCATCGTCCATCTGTTTGCGCGAGAGCCTGAACACGCCCTGCTGCGAATACTCGCTGGTCTGGATGTTATGGATCACGCTTTCCACAATGATCACGGCCCCGTCTACAATCAGCCCGAAGTCCAGCGCGCCCAAACTCATCAAATTCCCCGAAACGCCGAACACGTTCATGAGCGAGATGGCAAACAGCATGGCCAGCGGAATCACGGAGGCCACCAACAGCCCCGCCCGCAGGTTGCCCAGGAGCAGCACCAACACGAAGACCACAATCAAAGCACCCTCGGCGAGGTTTTTCTCCACGGTGCTGATGGCGCGGTTCACCAGTTTGGTGCGGTCCAGGAAAGGCTCCAGCACCACACCCTCGGGCAGGGTTTTCCGGATCTCGGCAACTTTGTCTTTCACCCGCTGGATGACCTGGGACGAGTTTTCGCCTTTGAGCATCATCACAATGCCCCCGGCCACCTCGCCGTGCTCGTTCACCATGGCGCCGTAGCGGATGGCCGAACCTTCACGCACCTCGGCCAAATCCCGGATGAGCACGGGTGCGCCGCCGGGCGTGTTGGTCACCACCACGCGCCCGATGTCTTCCTTGGTTTTCACCAGCCCTTCGGTGCGGATGAAGTAGGCGTTGGGGTCTTTCTCAATGTAAGCGCCGCCCGCGTTGGCGTTGTTCTTCTCCAGCGCATCAAAAACCTGGGTGATGGTGAGGTTGAAACTGCGGAGCTTCTCTGGGTTGATGGCTACCTCGTACTGCTTCAGGTTCCCCCCGAAACTGCTGACCTCGGCCACGCCGGGCGTTCCCAGCAGCTGCCGACGCACAATCCAGTCCTGAATGGAGCGCAGCTCGGTGGCGTTGTACTTGTGCTCGAAGCCGGGCGCGGGGTGCAGCTCGTACTGGTAAATCTCACCCAGACCAGTGGAGACCGGCGCCAGCGTGGGTGAACCCATGCCCTCGGGGATCTGCTCTTCGGCTTCTTTCAGTTTCTCGGTGATCTGCTGGCGGGCCCAGTAAATGTCGCGGTCTTCGTCAAAGACCACCGTCACCAAAGACAGCCCGAAACGGGAAAATGACCTGATCTCCGTGATGCCCGGCACGCTGGCCACCGACAATTCCACGGGGAAAGAGATGAGCCGCTCCACTTCCTGCGCGCCCAATGACGGCGAAACTGTGATGACCTGGACCTGGTTGTTGGTGATGTCTGGCACGGCATCAATGGGCAGGCGCTGCACGTTGTACACGCCCCACGCCACCAAAGCCACCGTGAGCAAGCCAATCACCAGCTTGTTCTTGATGGAAAACTCTATAATCTTCTGTAACATGTTCTTGCGTTGGAATGAAGCTGCATTCGCCGGGTTTAGACAGAATGCAGCAGGATGAGAGAACCTTCCGGCTTGTGGTAGCGCAGAGGTTTCTTGGGAATGAGGTTGGGGCTATTGGCGTAGACGCTCGCAGGTCCTCCGGACGCTGCGAGGTCAAACAATGAGTTCTGAGTTTTAAGTCCTGAGTCGAGGATGCGTTTTTGGCCTGTTTATCAGAAAATAGATCAGAAACGCATTTTACGCTTTGCGTACAGGATTAAAGTAATCAGACCTTTCTTTGTCATCCTTCCTGATTGACAAAAGAGAGAAGATCCGGCCTTTTGAAATTAGCCAGACTGCTTCTGTAGCTAGAAAAAGGGGAAAGGTTACGCCACCTGCGGGGGTTGCCAGATACTGCCGGTGAAGGCCTCGGGAACCCGGGGTTGGGGATGGGAGATGAATTGCTGTGGTTTCTGCGCTTCCTGCACCTGGAAAAAAGGCTGCAGCAGCGGCATGGCCACAAAATAGTCGTACGCCGAGTTGCCCATTTGTTTGAGCGGGAGCCGGTCGTGGTTTTCTGAGGGGGTGTTCTCGGAGCCTTGGTAGTGCATGTCCAGAAACTCCGTGAAGCTCAGCTGGCCGTTTAGGGCGATGTGCGTCTGATAATGCTGCAGCAGATTTGAGATTTTGGACAGCTCGTGCAAATCAGAGTTGGGCAGCAGGGAGCCCAGGAAGAGGTAAACCGCAAAAAAGATAACTCTGACTTTCACAACAGGGGAGGAGGTTCTGCGGGCAAATATAAAAAGAATGCCGGAAGGTGGGGAAACAAAAAGCTTCTTTCATCGCTGAGTGCCTTCTGATTAGGCCAGGTCCAGGCTTCTTGCACAGAGAATTTTCTGTTTTCGTTTTTAGCCCCGATTCCTGAAATCAGCCCTAAAACAGCGAGGCCCGCCAGAGAAGATCTGGCGGGCCTTGCTGTTGTCGTCAAAGAATTACGCTTTGCCGGCAACGGTTAGTTTAGCGGCCTTGGTGGCTTCGTTCTTCGGTTTCTGGGGGCGGCTGTTGCCGTAAGAACCTTTGCTGATCTTGCCTTTTTTGCTTTTTTTATCTCCTTTTCCCATGGTGATAGTGATTAGTTATAAATGAAACATGTGGTGACAAGTTCTCTTGTCCGAGAGTCACGGAAAGAAAGTTACAAAGCCAGGCTAAAAAGCGCAAGTTTCTAAAACCGTTTGTGGCTTGGTTTTCAGAAAGTAACCCGTAAACGGAATCCACGCTTCCCTTTCTAAATCCCGATGCGTATGCCTACCTTTGCGGTTTGGCCTCGCGCTTGTTTTAAACCCGCCCAAACAGAATTATTCTTCCGCGGTTGTTGTTCTAGAGAGGCTATAATTCCATATGACAGAAGATCTCATCCAACAAGATACCGAATTAGACGCGCTGGACGCCCGCGAGCATATCATCATCAAACGGGCCCGCGTCCATAATCTAAAGAACCTGAGCGTGGCCCTGCCGCGCAACCAGTTCATTGTGGTCACCGGCCTTTCCGGTTCCGGTAAATCGTCCCTGGCCTTTGACACGCTCTACGCCGAGGGGCAGCGCATGTACGTGGAGAGCTTGAGCTCCTACGCCCGCCAGTTCCTGGGCCGCATGGACAAACCCGATGTGGACTACATCCGCGGCATCAGTCCGGCCATTGCCATTGAGCAGAAGGTCAGCATTAGAAATAACCGCTCTACCGTGGGCACCAGCACCGAGATTTACGATTACCTCAAGCTGCTGTACGCCCGTATTGGCAAGACCATTTCCCCTATTTCGGGGCAGGAAGTGAAAAAGGACACCGTTTCCAGCGTGGTCGATTTCCTGATGACCCTGGAAGACGGTACCCGCATCATGATCCTGGCGCCACTGCAACAGAGCAAAGACCGCAAACTCAGCAAAGAGCTGGACCTGCTCCTGCAGAAAGGCTATTCCCGCGTGCTCTACAACGGTGAGGTTTCTTTCATTGAGGAACTCATTGCCGAGGGGCAGAAAGAGCCCAAAGGCACGGTTTCCATCCTGATTGACCGCGCAGTGATCAAGCAGGGCGAGGAAGACGAAAGTCTGCAGATGCGCCTCGCAGACTCGGTGCAGACCGCGTTCTACGAAGGCCACGACGAGTGCCATATCCAGATCGGCGACGAGACCCGCGTGTTCTCCAACCGCTTTGAGCTGGACGGCATGGTGTTCGAGGAGCCCAACGTGAACTTCTTCTCCTTCAACAACCCGTACGGCGCCTGCCAGACCTGCGAAGGCTGGGGCAGCGTGCTGGGTATCGACCCGGATTTGGTCATCCCAGACAAAAGCCTGACCGTGTACGAGGGAGCCATCGCGCCGTGGCGCACCGAAAAGCAGAACGAGTGGCTGCAGCCCTTGCTCAAGAACGGAGTGCGCTTCGATTTTCCTATCCACCGCCCATACAACGAACTCACCGAGGCTGAGCAGGAATTGCTATGGACTGGTAACAAATACTTCGGTGGCCTCACCGATTTCTTCAAGCACATCTCGGCGCAGACGCACAAAATTCAGTACCGCGTGCTCCTGAGCCGTTACCGCGGCCGCACCGCCTGTCCGGACTGCAAAGGCTCGCGCCTGCGGAAAGACGCCAGTTACGTGAAAGTAGACGGAAAAAGCATCACTGACCTGGTGCTTATGCCCGTGACCAAAACGCTGGACTTCTTCCAGAACCTGAGTCTGAGCGAGCATGACATGGCCGTGGCCGATCGTTTGGTGACTGAGGTGACGAACCGCCTGAGCTATCTCACCCGCGTAGGTCTGGGCTATCTCACCTTGAACCGCTTGTCTAACACGCTTTCCGGAGGCGAAAGCCAACGCATTAACCTGGCTACCTCGCTGGGAAGTGCTTTGGTGGGCTCCATGTATATCCTGGATGAGCCTAGTATTGGTTTGCACCCAAAAGACGCTGACCAATTGATTGGTGTGCTGCGCAGCTTGCAGGAGATGGGCAACACCGTGATTGTGGTGGAACACGAGGAAGGCATGATGGAAGTCGCCGACCAGGTGCTGGACATCGGTCCGGAGGCTGGTTCCGGCGGAGGAAACCTCATGTTTCAAGGTACTTTCGATGAACTTCTGAAGAGCGATACTTATACCGGACGTTACCTGAGTGGCCGCATGGAAGTGCCGGTTCCTGCCACCCGCCGCCCTTGGCGCAACTGCGTGGAAGTACACGGCGCGCGTGAGAACAACCTCAAAAATGTATCGGCCAAGTTCCCGCTGAACGTCATGACGGTGGTGACGGGTGTAAGCGGATCGGGGAAATCCACGCTGGTGAAGAAAATCCTGGCACCATCGCTCATCAAAGCCTTGGGTGGCCACGCCGATGCCACGGGTAAATTCGATAAACTTACCGGTGATATAAACAAGGTGGCGCACGTGGAGTTCGTGGACCAGAACCCTATCGGGAAGTCATCGCGTTCCAACCCGGTGACCTACGTGAAAGCCTACGATGCCATTAGAACCATGTACGCCGACCAGCCGCTGGCGAAAGCCCGCGGGTTCAAGCCGTCGCACTTTTCCTTCAACATTGAGGGTGGCCGCTGCGAAGTGTGCCAGGGCGAGGGCCAGGTGAAGATTGAGATGCAGTTCATGGCCGATATTTACCTCACTTGTGAGGCCTGCGGCGGACAGAAGTTCAAGCAAGACATCCTGGACATTCAGTACCACGAGAAAAACATCTCCGAAGTACTGGACATGACCATTGACGACAGCTTGATTTTCTTCAAAGACCAGCCTAAGATTCTGGAGAAACTGAAGCCGCTGCAAGACGTGGGCTTAGGCTACATCCGATTGGGGCAGTCTAGCAACACCTTGTCTGGTGGGGAGGCGCAGCGCGTGAAACTGGCCTCGTTCCTGACCAAAGGCGCCACGCCGCACAACGGCAACATCCTGTTCATCTTTGACGAGCCCAGCACCGGTCTTCACTTCCACGACATCAGCAAGCTCTTGACGGCTCTGAATGCCTTGGTGGAAAACGGCAACACGGTTCTGGTCATCGAGCACAACATGGACATCATCAAATGCGCAGACTGGATCATTGACCTCGGCCCCGAAGGCGGTACCAACGGCGGCCACCTGTTGTTTGAAGGTACTCCGGAAGATCTGATAAAACAGGAGGATAACCACACCGCCAAGTACCTGAAGCCAAAGTTATAGAGCTGTTCCGCGGCTGTTTGGGAAAAAATGGGCGCTAAA
This sequence comes from Rufibacter aurantiacus, assembly GCF_017916345.1. Classification (NCBI taxonomy): domain Bacteria; kingdom Pseudomonadati; phylum Bacteroidota; class Cytophagia; order Cytophagales; family Hymenobacteraceae; genus Rufibacter; species Rufibacter aurantiacus. The sequence goes on along the minus strand of NZ_JAFMSV010000004.1, from coordinate 40,162 downwards.
CGGAATCAGATGATTCAGACCTGTGAGGTTTTCAAAACCTCACAGGTCTTTTTGTTTGTAGGGGCAATCCCTTGTGGTTGCCCTAGACGGTTCTCAACATAATGGGGCAACCACAAGGGATTGCCCCTACAGGTTGGCTGTTAAGAAAGAGAGAAAATTCTATTACCTTGTGGTATGAAACTCCGCTCAAAAATTCTACTGGCTTTATGGGTACTACTTCCCTTAGTGGCAGCTGGCTACTTTCTGGAAAAACGCTATGGGAAACCCAATCCGGAAGAATACCAGGAGGTAGCGGCGGACCGGGTGCGGGAACTATCTGCTTCCAATGAACTGCAGAACGGCGATCTCATTTTCCATACCTCGCGCTCGGCGCAAAGCCAGGCCATTCAGCTAGCCACCAAATCTAAGTACAGCCACTGCGGCATCGTATATAAAAACGGGAGTGGGTATTTTGTCTTTGAGGCCGTGCAGCCGGTTTCTACCACGCCTTTGGCTAAGTGGATTGCCCGTGGCGAGGGTGGCCATTTTGTGGTGAAACGCCTCAAAACCGCAGATCAAGTACTGAGCAAATCGGCGTTGGCTAAGATGAAGGAAGAAGGACAGAAACTGGCGGGCAAAGACTATGATCTTACCTTTGAGTGGTCTGATGAGAAAATCTATTGCTCAGAACTTATCTGGAAAGTGTACCAGCGGGCTACGGGTTTGGAGATTGGGAAGCTGGAAAAGCTCAAGGACTTTGACCTGAGCGCCAAACCGGTGCAGGCCAAAATGCGTGAACGCTACGGACGCCAAATTCCGTACGAGGAGAAAGTTATCTCGCCGGCCAGTATGTTCTCTTCAGATCTGTTGGTGACGGTGGTGGAGAAGTAAGCCACGGGCCAGAACAATTCTTCCTGTCGGCGGTTCACTATATTGCCCCTGCATCGTATAGCTGCTTTCGCGTTATTACCCTTATCAAGCTTAACCCAGAATGAAGGAACTCACCGCTCCGCTTCCTGTCCAAAAACTGCACCTGGCCGTGGGTATTATTTGCCTGTTCCACGTATGCGGGCTTATTGGATTCTATACGCCTTTCAGGGAGTGGTTTCTGAGCAACACGCCTTTGAACCTGGTGCTGGCCACCGGACTTTTGCTCTGGAACCATCAGGGTCTTACCGTGAAGATGGTGCTGGGGTTGGTAGGCGTATTTCTGGTGGGGTTAACCGCCGAGATCATTGGCGTGCGGACGGGACAGGTGTTTGGTGGCTACCATTACGGCGAGGCGTTCGGGCATAAGTTCATGGATGTGCCGCTGGTGATTGGCATGAACTGGGCGGCTCTGTGTTTTGCCTCTGTGGCGGTAGTGACCGTATGGCAACGGCCTGTTTGGGTCAAAGCGACCCTGGCGGCGGCTATTCCTGTGAGCATAGATTTTTTGATTGAGCAGGTCTGCGAGAAGTTCGATTTCTGGTATTGGGACCACCACACGCCTCCGTTGCAGAACTACCTGGCCTGGTACGGTTTCAGTTACCTGTTCGCGCTGGTGCTTATTCCACTGCTTAAAAACTCCCGAAACCCTTTTGCGCCCTACTTCCTGCTGGTGCAGTTCGTATTTTTCCTGTTGCTCAACGTAGTGGAATTCTTTTATGCCGGATAAGTCCCACACGTATGACTTCATCATTGCAGGAGCCGGGGCGGCGGGCCTTAGCCTGATGTGCCACCTTTTGGGTCACCCGGAACTACAGTCCAAACGGATCCTACTGCTGGACCGCGACGCCAAGCAAACCAATGACCGGACCTGGTGTTTCTGGGAAACCAGCGAAAGTCCCTTTGAGAGCTGCCTTAAAAGCCAATGGAGCCAACTATACTTCCACTCGCCCAAGTTCTCGGCGCTGCTGGACATTAGCCCCTACCGATACAAAATGCTGGACAGCCTGTCTTTTTACCAGCACTGCTTCAGCCGGATGAAGGACTTTCCCAACGTGGAGTTCCGGCAGGACGAGATCGTTACCCTGTCTCCCGAGGGCGTGATTACCGGCAAGCAGGCGGTGTACGAGGCACAGTACGTGTTCAACAGCGTGCTTTTCCAGATTCCTAAATTGCCGGGCAAGCATTACCTGGTACAGCATTTCAAGGGCATTTTCATCAAAACCGCCCAACCCGCGTTCAAGCCCGAGGAACCCACGCTCATGGATTTCCGGGTGGCGCAGCACCAGGACTGCCGCTTTATGTACGTGTTGCCGGTCAATGCCCACGAGGCGCTGGTGGAATACACCGGTTTCTCAGAAGCTGCCTTGCCGCAGGAAGCCTATGACTGCGAGATAAAGCAATATCTGCAAGACTATCTCCGTATCACGGATTATGAAATCATGCATGAGGAGTTCGGGATTATCCCGATGACCGATGCGCCTTTCTCCAAGAGTATAAGCGAGCGGGTGATTAACATCGGGACGGCGGGCGGGGCCACCAAAGCTTCTACGGGCTACACCTTCAGCTTTATACAGCGGCAGTGTGCGGCCATTGCGCGTAATCTGGCGCAGGGTAAGAAACCACTGGCGGGGGCCGATAAAATCCTTGACAAGTACGCCTTCTATGACAGCGTGTTCCTGCGGGTGCTGCTGGAGAAGAAAATAGAGTCCTGGGAGATTTTTCACAGTATGTTCAGCAAGCTGCCGGCCAGCCTCATCCTCAAATTCCTCAATGAGGAGACCTCTCTGTGGGAAGACCTGAGAATCATGCACGCCATGGACCAGCAGGTTTTCCTGGCCGCCGCCGTCAAACAAGCCACCCGCAAGTAGGCCGCCATTGGCCTCTGGCCGGAAGCAGGCACGCACATACGCCAAAATCCTTAACTTAGCGGCCCAACGGTGAGTGCTTTCAAGGGCGCGTACCGTTTCAGAACTGTTTTTAAGAAAAATGAACCTAAAAGGCGGCTGCGCCAGAAGTGGCCGTTTCCATCAATTTCAATCATTAGTGGCTATGAGAAAGAACATTGTTGCCGGCAACTGGAAAATGAACAAAACCTACCAGGATGCCCAGGCGCTGGTAAGTGAGATTGACAACATGGTGAAAGACGAGGTCACCGGAGACAACGTGGAGGTGATTGTGACGCCGCCGTTCCCGTTCCTGCATTCCATCAGCAAGCTCATTCAGGGAAATTCCCGCATGCATTTGGCGGCCCAGGATGTGAGCGCCCATGAGAGCGGCGCCTATACCGGCGAAGTATCGGCGGCTATGCTCAAGTCTGTAGGCGTGGAGTATGTGTTGGTGGGTCACTCAGAGCGCCGGCAGTACCACCACGAGGACGCAGACCTGCTGTTCAAGAAAATGAAAGCGGCGCTAGGTCAGGGCATCAAGCCTATTTTCTGCTGCGGCGAGCCGCTGGAAGTACGGGAGGCCGAAAACCATTTTGAGTACGTAGGCCAGCAACTGCGGGACACCGTGGCGCACCTGAGCAACGAGGAGTTTGACCAGATCGTGATCGCCTATGAGCCCATCTGGGCCATCGGAACGGGCCGTACCGCCAGCAGCCAGCAGGCGCAGGAGATGCACGCCTACATCAGGGAAGAGCTTTCCCGTTTGTTTGATGCCGAGGCAGCCTACAACAAAACCATTCTGTACGGCGGTAGCGCCAACCCTGGTAACGCCAAAGAGTTGTTTGCGCAGCCAGACGTGGACGGCGGCCTCATCGGCGGAGCTTCGCTCAAGTCAAGAGACTTCACTGATATCATTAAATCCTTCTAGTCTCCGCTGGCTGGGCTGCCTTATCGGGAGCCAGAATATTTATATAGTATAATCTTTATATTTTGGGCCTGTTTTGCATAAAACAGGCCCAAAATGCTTTTAAGCCAACTTACTATCGCGTCTGGCGTGGCCTGCGGCCGATATTTTATTTTGTGCTTTTCGCTTCCTTTTCTAGAAATAAGTCTAAAACGCAAGATTTTACTCTTATTTTCGTTGAAATATTTACCACCTCTTCTGTCAAATGGCAGAATTTGTATAAACACGCTTATGAGTTTTATTGAAGTAACCATCACCGCATCGCCAGAATACTCAGAAATCCTGATCGCGGAGCTGGGCGAACTTGGCTTCGACACCTTCCAGGACACCGAGGAAGGTTTCCAGGCCTATATTGAAGATGACCGTTTTTCTGAAGAAGACCTGCAGGAAGTTCTGGAGCGCTACAGCTTCGCCGGCGAGTTCCCGTACGAGACCCGCAACATCGCCAAGCAGAACTGGAACGAGGAGTGGGAGAAAAACTTTGAGCCACTGCTCATCGCCGGCAAGGTATCCGTGCGCGCCGATTTCCACCCCAAGCCGGAGGGGATTGAGTACGACATCGTGATCACGCCTAAAATGTCCTTCGGGACGGGCCACCACGAGACCACCACGCTCATGATTGAAAACCAATTAACCCTTGACCACGTTGGTAAGCGCGTTCTGGACATGGGCTGCGGGACCGGAATCCTGGCCATCATGGCCGAGCAGCTGGGCGCCCGCGAGGTGCTGGGCGTGGACATTGAGGACTGGACCGTGGAGAACGCCCGCGAGAACGCCGAGCGCAACAACTGCCAAACGTTGGAAGTGCGCCTGGGCGATGCTTCCGTGTTGCAGGGCGAAGCGCCCTTTGACCTCATCCTGGCCAACATCAACCGCAACGTGCTCCTGGAAGACATGCCGGTGTACAGCCAACTGCTGCAGGAAGGCAATCCCTTGGTGCTGAGCGGCTTCTATACTGAGGACCTTCCCATACTGCAGGAGAGGGCCACGGAGCTTGGCCTTATTTTTGAGTCGTCCAGAAACAAGAACAACTGGGTTTCGGCCATTTTCCGGAAAACAGCCACAAAATAGTCCGTTAATCAGCCTATTGATTATGAAGCATTGTTACCTCTTTCTGATTCTTTTATTGAGTGGCCTGGTCAGCCATGCCCAAAGCTATAAGGTCTCCGCTGAGGATCCTGAGCAGTTTGTGCTGGACATGCGCGCCATGATGGCCGGCACCAAGAACACCGCCGCTGTGCAGGTGGGCACCGGTTTTGAAGAGGCCTGGGCCAGCGGCCGCCTGAATTCCTCCCAGAAGAAGAAAGTCATGGACCTGGCGCAGGAAATGCTCAAGAAAAAGCTCAAGTCACGGCCGCACTTTGAGAATTTCCTGGGTACGGTGGGCTCCAGCGTGAACCTGCACCAGTACACCGGCGCCAACCTGGACCAGCTGCTTAAAGTGATGGAGCAGACTCTCCAGAAGCAGGATGTCAAGGTATATGAGAAATTCCTGGCCAACACCCAGCAGTTCTTGCTGAGTAAGACGCTCTACAAAGGACCTACCAACAGCCTTCAGGCGCAAGGTGGTGCCTTTACGTTTGAGTACCGCGAGGGCACCGCGGCCCCCGCCGCTGATTCTGGCTGGGGAGCACAGGAAACGCCTGCCGCCACTCCTGCTACTGCCGGTAAAACACCTGCCAAGCAAACCCCAGACGCCAAAGCCACGGCGGCGGCCCCCAAGCCCGCTGCCAAGAAGGTAGCCAAACCGGTGGAAGAAGATCCCTGGGCTGCTCCCAAAAAAGCATCCAAACCGGTAGAAGAAGACCCTTGGGCCGCCTGGGACACGCCTAAGAAAGTGAGCAAGCCTGCACCTAAAACCGCCAAGAAATCAAGCAACGGTAAAAAGTCAACCGATACTAAATCTGCAGTGGCTAAAAAAGAACCAGCTCCGGAGAAGGCAGAGCCGGTGAAACCAGTGGAGGCAGAATACTTTGCGGCTCCGTTGCCGGTCCTGGCTGGTCCGGTGGTGGTGTTGGAGAAATCTAACCTGGTGTTTACCTCCGCGTCTGACTCGGTGACCATCAAGGAAGCTACCGGGGCTATTTCATTGGCCAGCGGAATCTATGCCGGAAACGGCGGTAAACTGGTCTGGAACCAATTGGGCGGAGATGCTACCGCCGAATTCAAAGGCCTTACTTTTGAGATAGCCAAACCGGCTTTCAAGGCCGAGGATGTTACGCTTACTTATCCGGCGGTATTGGAAAACAGCATCCGGGGGAACCTGGAATATCGGCTTACCAAGGCTAAAGCAAACGGAGATAACGGCTATCCTAAGTTCATTTCGCACACCAATAACGCCAAAATCAAGCGCTTCGGAGAAGATATCAAGTACCTGGGTGGGCTTTCACTTGCCGGTGGTACCCTTATGAGTGCCGCGCTGGATGCCAGCCCTTCCACTATCTGGGTGTCAGACAAAGGAGAGCGCAAATTCAGGGCTACCTCGCGTAACTACACCATCAATGATTCTTTGATCACCGCCCCCGAAGCGGGTATCGCCCTGTTTCAGGGGAAAGATTCCATCACCCACCCGGGCGTGAAGTTCAAGTACAACAAGGCTGGGAAACGGCTGGTGCTCATCAACCCCGAGGGACTGTACAAGCTTACGCCTTATTACCATTCTTACCACCAGGTGGAGCTCACCACTGACATGGCCGCCTGGAACATTACGGAGCCTAACATAGACTTCTCCATCCTCACTGCGAAAAACCAGGTGCCGGTGCAGGTGAACTCCAAGGAGTACTTCACCGAGACACGTTTCCAGCAGATCAAGACCATCTCCAACTTCCACCCGCTGTACACCACCGTAGGTTATGGGGCGAAGGTGGGCAGCCAGACGTTCTATCTGGCGCAGATGTCTGAAGACACGAAGATCAAGAAGGAGGTGCTGCACCAGGCGCTCACTACCCTGGCCCAGGAAAACTTCCTGGACTATGACGCGACCACGGGATTGGTGCACCTGCGCGAGAAAGCCTACCACTACGTGGACGCCTCCCGTAACAAGAAAGACTACGACTACATCAACCTGAACGCTTTGTCACCGGCGGGCCGCAATGCTACGCTGGACCTGGCCAGTGGTGACCTGATTCTGCGGGGGGTGGAATCCTTCGCTTTTAACAAAGACTCCTCAGTGGTAGTGGAGCCAGACAGCCAGATCGTACGCATCAAGAAGAACCGTAACATGCTCTTCAACGGGAAAGTCAAATCCACTGACTTTAGCTTCAGAGGCAAGGAATTCCTTTTTGACTACGACGGCTTCTTTATTGACCTGGCCAAAATAGACTCTACGGTACTTACCACCAGAACCAAGGCCAAGGACGGTAAAGAAAAGGAAACGCCTTTCACCCTGGTAAACCGCGGCGGCAAAGGCCAGGCCAAACTGTACCTTAACCGTCCAGACAATAAATCTGGCAGTAAGAAATCACAGGGCTACCCGGCGCTGGATGCTATCTCAGGGGCTACGGTATACTTCAACAAACCCGAGATCCTGGGTGGGGTATATGACACAACTGTGTACTTCAACATTCCGCCGTTCAAGATTGACAGCATGGCCAGTACCAAGCACAACGTCATCGGGTTCAAGGGAACGTTCAACTCGGGGGGCATTTTCCCGCCTTTTGAGACTAAATTGGCCATTCAGCCAGACGGTGCGCTGGGCTTCCAGTATCCGGTGCCTAAGGCAGGTTTCGCGGTGTACGGCGGCAAAGGGCGCTTCACCGATACGCTTACCATGGATACCAAAGGTTTGCGCGGGAAAGGTGTTTTGAGCTACCAGACCGCTACCATGAACTCGCCGGGCTTTGTGTTCTTCGTGGACTCGGCTATTACCGAGGTAGGAAAGAAAGGAAGCTTCAAAGAAGGCACTGTGGCGCAGGGTTCTTACCCTAGCGGAACCTTCAAAGCCTTCAAGATGAACTGGAAACCTTATAAGGATACCCTACAGATCCATACCGTGAACCGCGAACTCATGAGCATCTTCAATGACCGGTTTACTTACAAAGGCATGCTGGGCTTTACGCCGTCATCCTTGTTTGGGAATGGCGTGGTGGAGAACAAAGAAGTGGCCATGAAGTCCCCGCATTTCGTGTTCAAGAAAGGCCTCATCCACGGAAACCAGGCCGGTATGGAAGTGGCTTCCTCTGATAAGAAAACGCCCGCGCTCACTACCTATGACGTAGTCTTGGATTTCCACATGGATGAAGGCTACGCAGAGTACAAAGCTGAGAGAATTGGCAGCGCCACGACTGAGTTTCCGTTTGCCAAGTACAAATCTTCTCTGTCTGCTGGTAAGTGGGATTTCAAAACCAGGAAACTCACCCTGACCAGCGGGAATACAGACGGAGGCGAGTCTTACTTCTACTCCATGAAAACAGGTGACGACTCGCTGGCCTTCAAAGCCAAAGGAGCTACCTATGATTTCAGCAACTATACGCTGGTAGCTACCGGGGTGCCGTACATTCCTGTTGGGGACAGCTACATTGTCCCAGACAGCAATAGGGTGCAGTTTATGAAGGATGCCGACCTGAGAACCTTCCAGAGAGCCAGTCTGGCCATGGACTCTGTGCAGAAACACCACCAGATGGTGAAAGGGGAACTGCACGTGGATAACCGGTTTGGTATCACGGGTAACGCTATCTACACCTTCGCCAATGCCGGTGGAGACGCCTACAAGATCAAATTTGATAAGTTTGCCTGGCAGAAACCAGAAGGCGGGAAGAAAGACGAGCCCAAAGCCCCGGCCTTCTTCCTGGCCGAAGGAACGGTGCCAGAGAAAGACACTTTGTTTATCATCCCTAAAGTGCGCTACTACGGTAACGTGTCCATAGCCTCGAACAAGAAGACCCTGAACTTTGACGGACATGCCAAGATGCTCTTCGGGGGCAAGGAGAGCGCCGACTGGTTCCCGTACAAGCGCGACGGCGTAGACCCGGAGGATGTGCGCATAGAAATCAAGGACCCGGCCCTGGCAGATGGAACGCCGCTCAAAACCGGGGTCCACATCAATGCCACCTCGGGTAAGATCTACAACACGTTTGTCTCCAAGAAGCAGTTTGACGATGACATAGACGTGTTTGACGTGCAGGGAGTACTTTCTTTCAACAAGGAAGAAAAGATGTACAAGATAGGAGATGAAGGCCGGGCCTACGGAAACTCCTACACCGGTAACATGCTCCAGTACAATGATGTTACAAAAGAGGCCAAATACGACGGACAGTTCAACCTGATCAGACGCGTAAAAGGTTTCAAAATGACGACTGTGGGCAGCGGTACCGGCCGCACCGATAGCAGCCAGTATGAGTTAGACACCTTTATGGCCTTTGACTTTGACGCACCGGAACAGGCCATAGAAAGCATGGGCGCCAAAGTGGCGAAAGAGGTAGCCGGACTTCCGGAAGGGATAGATTTAAATAACCCTACGCTTCCGTTTAAACTGGCGGCCTTCATTGGCGACAAAGGCGTGCCCGCCTTCACGGCTGCCACGGCCAAAGGATACGTTCCTTTCTCAAAGATCTCTGAGAAGCTCATCCATACGCTGGTACTGAACCAGGTGAACCTTAAATGGTCGCCAAAGAAAAATGCCTGGTACAGCGTAGGCCCAATCAGTATAGCGGGTATTAACAAAACGGATGTAAACGCCAAGATCACGGGATACATTGAAATAAAAGCAGGCGCCACAGGCGATGCCGTTGCGATGTACCTGGAGGTGAATCCTTATCTGTGGTATTACTTCAACTTCTTTGAAGGAGGCCTGGGCATGACTTCTTCAGATCCGCAGTTTAACGGAGCGGTGGCTTCCAAGTCAAAAGGAAGAACCGTGGCCGGGGGAGATTACACCTTCTACCCGCTGGAAGACATAGACAGAATGGAGTTTGTGAATTACTTCCGGAAGACGTACTTGGGCAAAGAGCCTCTGAAAGCCGCGCCGCAACCGGTGTACAATACCTTTGACACCGCCACTGAGGAAGACTCCGGCAAGAAGAGCAAGAAGAAAAAGAAAGGCGAGGAAATGGTGGACACTGGCGCCACACCGCCGGGCTTTGATACCCCTGTAACCCAGTCAGAGGAACCTAAAACCAAGAAGAAAAAGAAAGAAGAGGTCACTGATGCCGTTCCCGCTGGCTTTGAAACCCCGGTAGCTCCGGTAGAAGAAGCCAAAGGCAAAGACAAGAAGAAAAAAAAGGAGGCAGAAGTTGATGTTCCTTCAGGCTTTGAAACCCCGGTAACCAACGGCCAGGAAGAGACTTCTGACAAAAAGAAAAAAGACAAGAAGAAGAAAGCAGGGGAGACTCCGCCCGACATTCCGCCTACCGGCAACTAACTGAGAGGCAGCTTACCTTCATTACCTTTTTGAACATCCCGTTTTCAGGCTGATTTTACAGAAACAGCCCGGAAACGGGATGTTTCGTGTCTGGTGACCGGGGTGTTGGGCCATGCTGCGGGTTTGCCTATATTTGAAGGATAATAGGCAGCTAAAACGCAAGAACAGTTGCCAGGTAGAAGAAAAACGCACGCATCTAACACCAGAATAGCATGGAGATAGTCATTATTGGCGGAATCATTTTGTTGGCTTATCTGATTGGTTCTATCCCTACGGCGGTGTGGGTGGGCAAAAAGTTTTACGGAATTGACGTGCGGCAGCACGGCAGCGGTAACGCCGGCGCTACCAATACCTTTAGGGTGCTGGGTAAAAAGCCCGGGTCTATTGTCATGGCCGTGGATATTTTCAAAGGCTGGGCAGCCACCTCGCTGGCCAATCTGCTGGTGAACTGGGAAGTAATAGAGCCGCAGCAACTGATCATGTTCAAACTCATTCTGGGCGTGGTAGCCGTGGTTGGTCATATTTTCCCGGTGTACGTGGGCTTTAAAGGAGGCAAAGGCGTAGCCACAGTGATGGGCATGGTGCTGGCCGTGCATCTGCCGGTGGCCCTGATCTGCCTGGGTATTTTTGTGGTGGTGCTGCTGCTGACCAAATACGTGTCGCTCAGCTCCATGCTGGCGGCCATTTCTTTCCCTTTGCTCTTGATGCTGCCTATGTTCCGGCCAGATAACCTGCTGCTGCCTATCTTCGGGATCTTCATTGCCGTGATGGTGGTCCTGACCCATAAGAAGAACATCAACCGGTTGTTGCAGGGCGTGGAAAGCAAAGCCAACATCAATCCTTTCGGCAAAAAGTAACCAGCTCCAATTTGGGCAGGTGTCTATTTTTCGTTTCTAGGCCATTTTCAGGAAATCGGGCTGAAGCCGGAAATACTATTTGCATAGCGCACCTGTGAATCCGGCAGGAGCCTAAATTCATGATAAAGGCGGCTTTCTTTCCTTAGAAGGACGCTTTTTGTTTTTAACTTCACCCATCATCAATCCCATACTATGAAAGCCTATATTGAAGAGAACAAAGACCGGTTTCTGCAAGAGTTGCTGGAGTTGTTACGTATTCCATCGGTGAGCGCAGACCTGTCTTTTAAAGGAGACGTGATGCGAGCGGCTGAATTCCTGAGAGAGAAGTTAGAGGCTGCCGGGGCAGACAACGCGCAGCTGTTCCAGACGGCGGGTAACCCCATTGTCTACGCAGATAAAATTATTGACCCGGCTTTGCCAACGGTATTGGTATACGGGCACTATGACGTGCAGCCCGCCGATCCTTATGAACTGTGGAACTCGCCGCCGTTTGAGCCCGTGATCAAAGACGAGAAAATTTACGCCCGCGGTGCCTGCGATGACAAAGGCCAGACCTACATGCACGTGAAAGCTTTTGAGACCATGATGCAGCAGCAGACACTGCCCTGCAACGTGAAGTTCATGATTGAGGGCGAAGAAGAAGTAGGCTCCGTAAACCTGGCCACCTTCGTGAAAGAAAATAAAGAAAGACTGAGCGCCGATATCATTATCATCTCAGACACCGGTATGCTGGCCAACGATGTGCCATCGGTAACCACCGGTTTGCGCGGCCTAAGCTACCACGAGGTTGAGGTAACCGGACCAAACCGCGATCTGCACTCTGGTTTATACGGCGGGGCGGTGGCTAACCCCATCAACATCTTGTGTAAGATGATTGCCTCCTTACACGATGAGAACAACCACATCACCATTCCCGGGTTCTATGACAACGTGGAGGAACTAAGCCAGGAAGAACGCGCTGAGATGGCCCGCGCCCCTTTCAGCCTGGATGCCTACAAAGAAGCCCTTGACCTGTCTGATGTACACGGCGAGGCTGGCTATAGCACCATGGAGCGCAACTCTATCAGGCCTACGCTGGATGTGAACGGCATCTGGGGTGGCTATACTGGCGAGGGCGCCAAAACGGTGATTCCGTCCAAGGCGTTTGCCAAAATCTCTATGCGCCTGGTGCCGCACCAGACCTCAGAGGAAATCAGCGAATTGTTCCAGAAACATTTTGAGTCTATTGCCCCACCCAGCGTGAAAGTGGTGGTGAAGCCGCACCACGGCGGTGAGCCGGTAGTCACGCCTACCACCTCGGCGGGTTACCAGGCAGCGGCCAAGGCCATGGAAGACACCTTCGGGAAGAAGCCGGTACCGGTACGTAGCGGCGGCTCTATTCCAATTGTGGCCATGTTCAAGTCTGTGCTGGAGACCGATACCGTGCTTATGGGCTTCGGGCTGGATTCAGATGCCATTCACTCTCCCAATGAGCATTTTGGGGTGTTCAACTTCATGAAAGGCATTGAAACCATTCCGCTGTTCTACCAGCATTTTACCCAATTGCACGGTAAGAATTGAAAACTTAAACGCCGCCGTTTTCAAGCCGATTTGCTGAAAATGGCCTCTAAACAGAAAAGCCCTGCCCTCATCAAGAGGGCAGGGCTTTTTACTTCTGCAAAGCTTTATGTTTTCGGCCTATGAATTATCTGCTCAGCGGGAAGCCTAAAGATAACTGGATAGAAGAGTGACGGGCGTTTTTGAACTCGCCGCGGGCCGGAGAATCATCGGTCAGTTCTGTGAAAGCGCCGTTGTAACGCAGACCCAAGCTGATGCCGTTTCCAGCCGCGAATCCAAGACCGGCAGCGTAGCCTACCTCAAAGTCTGAGTAGCCAGATTTGCTTTTCTCGCTCACGTTGCGGTCTACCAACTCGCCGTTGCGGTACTCTTTGGTTTTGTCGTTCACGCTCACCAGGTAAGAAACCTGCGGACCGGCCTCAAAGAAGAAGCTGCTGGCTTTTACGCGGGCCAAAACCGGAACGTCAATGTAGTTGAAGTTGGCAGTTCCTTCGTAGCGGTACTCAGTGCCCAGCAGGTTGGTCTCTACTTTGTCATCATACTTATACCCTTTGTTGGAGTACAGCACCTCTGGCTGGATAGAGAAGAAATCACCTACAACGGGTGCGTTGAAATAAACCCCGGCGTTGAAACCTATTTTGTTGTTGAATCTTTCCTCGTTCTGAAGATCGCCGGAGAGGTTAGAATAGTTAAGACCTCCTTTGATCCCGAAGGTTGCCTGTGCCTGTGCTGCATATGAGGCTACAACCGCTACAAATAAGAAGACGAATTTTTTCATGATTTTAAAAAGTTGATTTTAGTTCCCTTGTTTGAAGATATTTTATCAAACACTGTGCCTAAATTCAGGTAATGGCCATGTCAAACTGGGATTTAGGGTTTGCGAAAGCTAAGTGCCTGAATGATAAGGGTAAAAAAATAGGAGGAACTGCCAGCGGCCGTTCCTCCTATTTCAAGAATTTACTTTTGATTATCTGCCACCAAACACATACCCAAGGGTAAGTTGGAAGGCAGAGTTGCGGGCATTGGCCAACTCATCGTTGTCATTATCTTTGGCGAGGGCGTTGATGCCGCCGGTATACCGCAGACCTAAGCTAAGGCCATTTTGGGCCTGGTATCCTAAACCAGCGGCGTAGCCAATCTCTAATTCAGCTAATTGGTCTTTCTCTACCTTTCTGGAAGTATCAGTGTCTCTTCCGTTGACGATTGTTTCTGTATTGTCTTTGATCCCTAACAGGTAAGAGGCTTGAGGTCCTCCTTCAAAGAACAAACCACCGGCGTTGATTCTTAATAGAACCGGTAAGTCCAGGTAGTTATAGTTCATGTCACCTTTGCTCTTGTATTCATTGTTGCCAATGGTGTACTTTTCATCACGGTACTGGTAGCCGCGCTGCGAGAAAAGAAGTTCTGGCTGGATAGACAGGAAGCCATCGCCGCTCAGGTCAAAGTTAGAGGTGATACCACCCACAAAGCCTAGTTTGTTCTGGTAGATATCTTCGTTGGCCAACTCTTTTCCTGAAATGTTAGAGTAGTTTACTCCAGCTTTGATTCCGAATTTTGGGCCAGTTTGCGCTTGTGCAATACCAAATGAAAGCACGGCTGCTACAAATAATACAATCTTTTTCATAGAGGTAATAGAATTAGGTTATGGGTTGTTTGTCTGACATACCCTTTTAAAACTCACCCCATTATACGGTATCGTAGCAAAATGTTGTTTTTTTACAGATTAAGTTTCTAAACAGGAAGGAGAACTTCATTTTAAACAACTTAGAAAAAGATAAAAATACAGTTTAGAAGCTTTGTTTTTCAACGCATTAGCCCTTTTTGGCCCAGGCTCTAAGCAATACACGTCTATGCCGGAAATAAAAAATAAGTATTTCTTCTTAAGGGCTGTTTTCAGGAAAACGGCCCTTAAACTCATGGCAAGGAAATGGATTGTAAGTATCTGAATTAAGGGAGTAAGTAGGTAGAATAGGCGCAGGGACTGCATGGTAAAATAAAAGGGCCTCAGATGAGGCCCTTTAGCTTTGCGAGAACTGGTTACTTTCTTATAAGTATGTAACTCAATGATAACTGAATGTTTGAGTTATAGACTTTTGCTTCACTTTTTCTAGGAAGTTTTGAGAGTCCGCCATTGTACCGTAAGCCAATTCCGATGCCAGCGGGCAGTTCATAGCCAAGACCAGCCGCATACCCAATGTCTACCCTTTTGAGTCCGTTCAGTGGCGTAGAGATTTTACTGTCACCCTCCGTCACTTTGAGCCTGGAGGAGATTTTATAGCCTATGGAGGGTCCGCCTTCAAAGAACAAGCCAATAGCGTTCACCCTGAATAGGACCGGAATATCAATATAGTTTACCTGGGCCCTCAGTATGGCATCACCTTCGCCTTCCGCTTTGAAGCCTTTGTTAGACAACTGAATCTCCGGGCGGAATGAGGCAAAGGCAGAAAACTTATAATCTAAAAAGGCACCTACGTGGTAGCCTGCTTTGCTTTTGGTTCCGCCTACGTTCGCCCCGGTCCAGTTGCTGAAGTTGGCTCCGCCTACTACCCCAAAGTTGGTGCTTTCCTGGGCTTGAGCAAAGTAAGTAGTAAATAGTGCCGCTATGAATGGTAGTAGTTTTCTCATGGAATGAGGGTTTGATCTTAAAATTTGTATTTAGAGGGAAGAATGCGGTGCTAAATACTAAGATTTAGTTCTTTTTCCTATGTTAGATGCTAGATCAGCCTGCTGTTTTGGAGTGCAATGAGGGTAAGTTATTGAAGAATAGTGCAAAGTACACGAAGAGGTTCTGCTTGGTCATGAGGGTAGAACTTGGGGATAGCATGGCAGAGCCTACATAACCCCAAATAAGGGGCAAATAAAAAAGGGACCTCATGTGAGGCCCCTTTTAAAATCATTTGAAGAGAGGATTATCTACCTCCAAACATGTAGCTTAAAGACAGCTGGAAGACAGAGTTACGTACTTTGATATCATCATCTTCATTGATGCTGGTGATACCGCCTTGGTAGCGCAGCCCAATGCCAAGGCCAGCAGGCATCTGGTAACCTATACCAGCAGCGTACCCGAATTCAAATTTTTTGTAGCCTTCTCCTTCTTCTGTATCCAGGTCAATCTCTTCGCCATCAATTTCCAGCGTGTTTTTATCGTTTACCATGAAGCCCAGGGTAGGTCCTAACTCAAAAAACAGGCCGCCGGCATTAATGTGGGCCAGAATTGGAACGTCAATGTAGCTAAGTCTTGATTTCAGCGTGACTTCCTCGCCGTCTTCTTCACCTTCAAACTTGAAGCCCTTCAAAGAGTACAGTAATTCTGGCCGGATAGAGACCATTTCAGAGATGCCGTAGTCTGCGAAGAGACCACCATGGAAACCAAAGATATACTCAGCGTCATCCAGGTCATCACCCATAACGTTGGTAAAGTTCCCGCCTGCTTTGATACCCAATTTAATGCCCTCCTGGGCCTGGGCAAAGTAAGTGGTGAACAATGCAGCAATAAAGAATAATAGCTTTTTCATGAAGTTTATGATTTAGGTTAGGTAATTGATGAAGGGAAACGTCCGGCAAGGAAGGTATGCAGGAAAAGATACTTTCTGCGATTATCTCAGTGTGTAACTCACGCCCAATTGGAAGGAAGAATTGAAGGCTTTGGCTTCTCCTGACTTATCTAACTTGCTCAAACCACGGTTATAGCGTAAGCCCAGGCCAAGACCGCTTTGGAACTGGTAGCCAACTCCGGCCGCAACGCCAAGGTCAAACTTGTTGAATTCATCGGTCACGGTTTCGGTTTCTTCATACTCCTCGCCCATGATCTCGCCTTCGTCTCTTGATTTTGCGCTTAACAGAAAGGAGAAGGTTGGGCCAGCCTCAATAAAGAAATTACCGGCTTTAAATCTGCCTAGTACCGGAAGGTCAATGTAGTGGGAGGTGAGGTATGATTTATACTCAAAGTCTTCTTCCTCGGCTTCAGCATAGAAGCCTTTTAAAGAGTAAAGGAGCTCAGGCCTGATGGAAAACTGATCTGAAAGACCATAGTCTAAGAAACCGCCCGCATGAAGACCAAGGAGGTTGCCTAGATTCTCTGTGTCCTTGCCAACAACACTGCTCACATTAACACCTGCTTTCAAACCTAATTTGATGCCGTCCTGGGCCTGGGCAAAATAGGTAGTGAATAATGCGGCAATCAAAAAAACTACTTTTTTCATGAGTGGATAATAAGGGTTTAGATGTTTTTGAGGTTTAGTAATGGGTAATGCTATTTAGAATAAATATTGGTTTTTGTATATACCAAAAAGTAAGTATAAAGTCTCTGGCCTGAGCTGCTAAAGAATCTTTGAGGGTAGTGAACATATGGGTGAATTTTAAGAGGTTAAGGTTCTTACTTTTTTTGTCACGCACTACCCCACATTCATGCATTTGGGAGAGCAAGGGGCTTTTGCGTTGCCATGCTTCCTCTACTAGACAGCCTTATATTAGATAACCCCTATCCTATGCGGAAATAAAAAATCCTCCTGACGGACTGCTTTGGGAAAGCATAGTCTATCAGGAGGAAAGAGAAGATGCGAGTCTGTGAACGAGTATTAGCCAGCCCAACCTTCGCGGTCCAGGCTGCGATATTGGATGGCCTCAGCCAGGTGCTCTATTTTGATGTCTTCAGAGCCGGCCAAATCGGCAATGGTGCGGCTTACTTTTAAGATGCGGTCATAGGCACGCGCCGAGAGCCCCAGTTTCTCCATGGCAGCTTTCAGGAGCAAGCGGCCGGCCTCGTTGATGCGGCACAAATCTTTTACCATCTGCGGAGGCATCATGGCGTTGGAGTGGATGTCGGGGAAATCCTGGAAACGTTTGGCCTGCCATTGGCGCGCCCGTTCTACCCGCTCGCGTATGTCGGCACTGGTCTCGGTTTTGCGGGTCTCCGTCATCTGATCAAAAGAAACCGGGGTGACCTCCACGTGCAGGTCAATGCGGTCCAGCAAGGGGCCGCTTACTTTGTTTAGGTAACGCTGCACCACGCCCGGTCCGCAGACACAGTCTTTGCTGGGATCGTTATAGAAGCCACAGGGGCACGGGTTCATGCTGGCCACCAGCATAAAATTGGCCGGGAAATCAATTGTAAGGCGCGCCCGCGAGATACTTACCCGCCGTTCTTCCAGGGGCTGGCGCATGACTTCCAGAACCGTACGTTTGAACTCGGGTAACTCATCCAGGAACAGAACCCCGTTGTGCGACAGGGAGATTTCGCCGGGCTGCGGATTTCCGCCGCCGCCTACCAATGCTACATCTGAGATGGTATGGTGCGGGGCCCTGAACGGTCGCTGCGCCAGGAGAGAACCCTGTGCGCCCAGTTTACCGGCTACCGAATGGATTTTTGTAGTCTCCAGCGCCTCATGTAGGGTAAGTGGCGGCAGGATGGATGGCAGGCGTTTGGCCAACATGGTTTTACCGGCACCGGGTGGACCAATCATGATTACGTTATGGCCGCCAGCCGCGGCAATCTCCAGCGCCCGCTTGATGTTTTCCTGGCCCTGTACATCGGCGAAATCGGCGGTATACTGGTGCATGGTCATCTGGAAGACGTCGCGGGTATCTACTTTAAGCGGATCAATGGCCAGATCGCCGAGCAGAAAATCAATGGCTTCCTTTAAGTTAGACACCCCAATCACGTCCAGGTTGTTCACAATGGCGGCTTCCTGGGCGTTCTGCTTGGGCAGGATAAATCCTTTGAACCCTTCTTTGCGGGCCTGGATGGCAATGGGCAGCACGCCTTTGATGGGCCGGAGCTCCCCGTCCAGCGCCAGTTCTCCCATGATGAGGTACTCTTCCAGATGATCGGTGAGGAGTTGTTCTGAGGCGGCCAGAATGCCCAGGGCTATGGGCAGATCGTAGGCCGAGCCTTCTTTGCGCACGTTAGCGGGAGCCATGTTGATGACTACTTTCTGGCGGGGCATCCGGTAGCCGTGGTGCTTGAGCGCCGACTCAATCCGCTGTTCGCTTTCTTTGATGGCATTGTCTGGCAAGCCTACCAGAAAATACTTGGTGCCTGGTGAAACGTTTACTTCAATGGTGATGGTGAAGGCATTCACGCCCTGTACGGCGCTTCCGAAGGTCTTTACAAGCATAGATGATTCTAATACAATTTTGGATATTATTTTGAAGCCCAACAGCATATGGCCGCAATAAATTCCGTGACAGATAACTAGAAGCAAAGCACTGACCAGATCCCCCTTCAAACCTAAAAGCTAAGGGGAGCCGAGTGTACATGTAAAAGGAATTTTTTAGGCCTGTCTTTAGAAAAGCAGGCGCAAAGCGTACCTGTAAGTAAAGGACCGATTTTATCAGGCCATGTGTTTCTCCAGTAGCAGAATCAGGATGTGGATGACTTTGATGTGGATTTCCTGGATTCTATCGGCGTAGCCGAAATGGGGTACTCTGATTTCTACATCGCTCAATGGAGCCAGTTTGCCGCCATCTTTGCCAGTGAGCGTAACCACAAGGGCACCCTGGGCTTTGGCGGCCTCGGCGGCTTTAAGCACGTTGGCTGAGTTGCCGCTGGTGCTGATGCCCAGCAACACATCGCCGGGTCTTACCAGGGCCTGCACGTAGCGGGAGAAAATGTGGTCATAGCCGTAGTCGTTAGACACGCAGCTCATGTGGCTGGGGTCTGAAATGGAGATGGCGGCCATGGGTGCCCGGTCATCGCGGTAGCGGCCGGTGAGTTCCTCGGCGAAGTGCATGGCGTCACACATGGAACCTCCGTTACCGCAGGAAAGAATCTTGCCTCCGTTCTTCAGGCTGTTGGCCATGAGCTGCGCCGCCGCTTCAATAGAGGAAACGGTGGCGGGCTGGGCCAGAAAATCGGTGAGGACTTGTTGGGCTTGTTGCAGTTCCTGCAGAATGAGGGCAGAAGGAGAGGTATTCATGTACTATACAAAAGGCCGGTGTTCTGCCGGCGGCAGGTTGGGGTTTTCGTCCGGATTTACGGTTGGCGGAATAGGAGCCGGCGTGATAATCAAAGTCTGCTCATCCTCCGCCGAAGTATCCGGGTTGCGGCTAGTTTGCGGCGGCACGTGCTCAGTTCTGGTAGGGGCAGGCTCCGGGATAAGCGGCGCGGCCGAGGTTTTCAGCTGCTGGTCATAGTGTTTCGCTTTCCACTCGGTGTGTTTCGCCTTCAGTTCCGTGTGTTGGCGGCGCTCGCGCTCAAGGCTCCGTTTTAGCGTGGCAATATACACGTTTTCTACCAAGAGTTCTGCCAGCAGCAACACGGCCCCAATCCAAAGCAGGTAGTTGAAGAACTCGGCGTCATGGGCTAAGTCAAATAGCATCACGAACTTAGATACGCTTAGTATGCGCAGCAGAAACAGAAAGGCAATGAGCAAATACGTCATCACCGCGATATTTATAAACTTCTTCAGAGATTCCATAACCGTACAGATTGCGGGTAAACATTAAGAATAATGAATATATACCTGTACGCAAAAGCTGGGAAATAGCTGTAGAAGAAAATGAAAGTGCTGTGTCTCAGGCCTGATTTCCAAAAAACAAGCCTGAAACAACCTGTAGAATGCCGGTTTTTACTGGCTTGTCTTGGCATTGTTTCCTGCCACCCTTTCTAAATTAGGAGGGGAGTTTCTGGCTGCTAACACTAAACCGTCAGCTCCAAAGACCACGTAGCATCTGAAAGGCCTGCGAGCGCCTGTGCCAACTGCCTCTCCTTCCTAAATCCAGAAAATCAGATCCATCCTGAGAATCCTGCTTCTGATAATTAATGCCAATCAGGAGATTGGCTGTACGGCTCTTGCGTAGAGCGCTACGCTAACTCTACGCAAAACGCACGATGCAGAAAAAGCAGAAGCCGTTTCAAGCTTGTTTGTAAGAAAACATGCCCGAAACGGCTTCTGTATAGCAGACGGAACCAGTTATGAGGTGTGCTGCATTTGGGTGAGTTTATGGTAGACGCCGCCGTGCTGCACCAGTTGAGCATGGTTTCCGCGCTCCACAATACGGCCGCCTTGCAGAACAATGATCTCGTCAGCGTGCTGGATGGTGCTGAGGCGGTGCGCGATCACCAGCGAGGTGCGGTTCTTCATGAGGTTGGTCAGGGCTTCCTGCACCAGTTTCTCAGACTCGGTGTCCAGCGCCGAGGTGGCCTCATCCATGATCAAAATTGGCGGGTTCTTGAGGATGGCGCGCGCGATGCTAAGCCGTTGACGCTGCCCACCCGACAGTTTGCTGCCCCGGTCACCAATCACGGTCTGGTAACCATCCGGGCTCTGCATGATAAACTCATGGGCGTTCGCGATCTTGGCGGCGGCTATGACCTCTGCCTCCGTGGCATCGGTTTTGTTGAAGGCGATGTTGTTAAAGATGGTGTCGTTGAAGAGGATAGATTCCTGCGTCACAATGCCCATTTGCTCCCGGATAGAGAACAACGAGCAATCGCGCAGATCCAGACCGTCAATGGTGATGGCGCCCTCGGTAGGGTCATAGAAACGCGGCAACAGATCGGCCAGAGTTGATTTTCCGCCGCCGGACGGACCCACCAGCGCGATGGTCTTGCCTTTAGGAATAGTCAGGTTGATGTTCTGCAGAATGGGATCGTTGGCGTACCGGAAACCTACATTCCTGAACTCAATAGCATCGGTGAACTCAGGCAGCGTTTTGGAGTCTGGCCGGTCCCGGATCAGAGGCTCAGTATCGATGAGGGCCAGCACGCGCTCGCCGGAAACCAGGCCGCGTTGGATGTTACTGAATGCGTTGGAAATGGCTTTTACCGGTACCAATACTTGCGAGAACAAAGCCAAGTAGGCAATGAGGTCTTCGCCGCCCAGATCAGACTCGCCGCGTAAAACCAAAGATCCGCCGTAGAACAGAATGCCTGCCACCGCCGAAACACCCATGAACTCAGAGAAAGGCGAGGCCAGGCTGCGTTTGTTGTTCATGGAAGTGATGATGCGCGCGTACAGGCTGTTGCTCTGCCGGAACTTGTCCAGTACGTACGGTTGGGCATTGAACCCTTTGATCACGCGCAGACCGCTCAAGGTCTCGTCAATAATGCCCAGGATAGAACCCAGCGCATCCTGCCCCTGCGACGACTGCCGTTTCAGTTTTTTGGAGATGCTGGAGATGATCAACCCCGAGACCGGAAGCACGAGCAAACTGAAAAACGTGAGCTGCGGCGAGATGTAGAAAAGCACTACAAAATACCCGATCAAGAGGAAAGGCTCCCGGAACAGCACGTTCAAAGTACTCACCACCGAGTTCTCCACTTCCTGCACATCGTTGGTGAGCGTTGACATGATGTTGCCCTTGCGCTGGTTGGAGAAAAAGCCAAGTTGTAATTGCGTAAGGCGCTCAAACACCTGCATCCTGAGGTTTTTCACCACCCGGGCCCGCACTACGCCCTCAATCCGGAGGCCGATGTAGCGGAACAGGTTGGCCAGCAGTACCGAGATCACCAGCATAAGACAGATGAAGCGCAAGGCCCCAATATTCCCCTCGGTCTGGATGATCTGACCCACATGGTAGTAGAAGAACTTGGTAAACCAACTGATATTGAACTCAAACGCCGGCACCGCCGCCGGAATGTCATTCATGTTTTTGGCTTGCCCGAACAGAACCTTCAGCAAAGGAGCCAACAACCCGAAGTTCAGAACCCCAAAGATGGTGGCCAATAAGGTGGCCATGGCGTACCACGGAACGTATTGGCTAAACGGCCGCGCAAACTTTAAAATGCGGAAATAAGTTTTCATTCCTGCAAAGGTACGGCTTTGCCGGAATGAAACCGCACCCGGTTCCAATATGCCTTTCGGGCTTGTTTTCTGTAAAAGAGGCAGAAAACGGCATGGGCCGCTACTCCTGAAGAATAGCGGCCCATGCTTTTAAATCCCATTCAAGGAAAATCCGGGGGGTACCTTGGCTGTTAACTTAGCCCTTTACCCACGCCGTTGTTATGTGTTCTCTTTAACAACCCAGACTACGGTGGCTGGCGCAAGGGCAACCACAAGGATTGCCCTACATTTAATGCCAAGGTGAATGTCCGAGGCGCAAATTAAATGCCACTAAAACTCATGCGTGCGTTGCGGGATGTTCCACCGGAAAGAGACGGCGGAGAAAGCGTTGTTGTGGTCATAGCGGTTATCCTCAGCATCGGCGCGGCGCACCACCTGGGTTAGGTCCAGGAACATGTTGTAACGCAGTTGGAAGGAAGCCGTGACCTCGCCGTAAACCTGGTCTGTGGTGATGCCGCTGCCAATCTGGTAGCCGTAATCGCCTTGGCGCAGGTTGTAAGACTTAAGCACATTACCGCCGAAGTTGTACACAGTGGTGCCGCCCTCGGGGTTTAACGGATCAACGGTTGGCTCCGGGTCCTGGCCGTAGCGCGTGGCGATGGCTTTGGCGGTGAGCGTTAATTTAGGTACCGGCTGGTAGCGCACTATCGCCACGGCCTCGGCCAGGTTCGCGCCCATAGGGTGCGCCAACGGCTGCAGATAATGCTGGTAGTTCTTGGAAGGGTCTTCGTGCTGATAGGTGAACGGCCGGGCCAGGTTCAGCTCGCCCTGCAGATCCAGGTTAGGCACCCCGAAGGCATCAATGTATTTAGCCCCGCCCTGCAGCGCGAATTTGTTTCCCCACCAGCCGTTGCCTGCGCGCAGCTCACTGATCAGGAATTCATCCAGCACGGCCTGGCCGTAAAGCTGCACCCGGTTGTAGATGTTCCATTTGAAATCAAATCCCAGTAAAGCGTTGTCTTCTGAGCCCAGGCCCTGCTCCACGCTGCGGTAGAAAATGATAGGGTTGAGATACTGCAACTCAAACCGGCCGTGGTCGCGGCCAAAAATCACTGACTCAAACACGCCCACGTTAAGGTTAGGCAGGATGTTCATGCTGAGGTGGTGCAGGGTCATGTACTTTTTGTCATACAGCTGATCGCGTTGCTCAAAGTCTTGGGTGAGCTCGGCGTAGAGGTTGGTGTACTGCAGTTTCCAGATTTGGGTCTGTAGTTTCAGGAAAAAGTAAGGCGCGGCGTAATCAGACAGAATCATGGAGCGGTAGCCGTTGCCGATGAAATTGCGGTCGTGGCCCAGCATCACGCTGATGTGCTTGGTGGCCGCGTAATTGATGTAGCCGCGGGCCGAGAAAAAGTCATAGCCACCGCTTCTCCCGAAGGGTTTCCAGTAGGCTTCATGCGGTACGATGTTGTCGCGGGCAACGCGCTCGTTCACGTAGTCAGGCAGCTTTACCTGGTTGTCCGCCAGGAAAGTGTAGAAGCCCAGTTTCTGGTCAATGGAGCCTTCTATCTGTAAGCCACGGGTGTTGATGTAGCGCAGACCGTCGGAATCGGTGTCTTTGCCGGCCTGCAGCCCGATGACCGGGTTCACGCGCAGGGAGAACTCGGGGCTTTCGTAGTGGTAGAGATCGGTCTTGTTTCTGAAAAACGGGCCTAAAGAGCGCTGGCTTTCGTTGTCGCGGGCAAAGCGGGTGTAGTTCCAGTTATCGTTGAGGAGGTAATTGACATTGTACTCATCAGTGCGGGAACCGGAGTTGTTGGTCTCCTGACGGGCTGCCTCGCCCAACTCGGCTACCCGGGCACGGCCGTAAGGTTTGAAGGAAGTATGCAGGTTCTCGGTGTTTTGCTTGATATGGTAGCGGTCAATTACCCGGTATACATCCGGGTTTAGCGGCACAGTAGCATCCTGCGCCGTGGCTGAACCTGCCAAAAAGAGGAAACCCAACAGCAGACGGTATGTTTTTCTCATATAATGGAATTGTGGATCCCTAAAGATAAGGGAATTTTGAGCGTGTACTCTTCCGGGCCGCCTCAGGTTGCCTGGGCAAGCCCGGGAGAAGAACGCGCAAGCACGCGTTTTATGGCCGGTTCTGCCAAAACAGCCTCAAAACACCTCTATGCAACTATTCCAATCTTCCATGGGGCTCTACGGAGTGCGCTGAAAACAGTATCTTGCCGCTCACATGATTCAGCTGCTGCGCCACCATGAGATTGATTTTGCCCGTTGGGAGACCTGCCTCCGGAACGCCGGGGAGTCTTTGGTGTACCGGCAGGCCTGGTACCTGGAGGTGGTGTGCGTCGGTGAGTGGGACGCCCTGGTAGAAATACAAGCCGGTGCCTACGTATCTGTGTTTCCGCTGCCCGTTAGTAGGTTCTTAGGAAAGAAGAAAGTGTACCAGCCGCTGTTCACACAGCAATTGGGCCTGGTGATAACGGCGGCCAGTCAGCATACCTCCGCAGAAGAATACCTGGCCTTAGCGGCCGATGTATACGGACAAGTGCAGTACCAGATGCCCTGCCCCCAAGAAACCGCTGTGAACCTGCCGGAGGCCTGGACCTGGCGGCGGAGGCCCAACTTTGAACTGAGTTTAGGGGCTGTTTACGCAGAAATAAGGCAAAACTACGCCACCAACCTCCGCCGGAACCTGAAGAAGGCAGGGCAGGATGAACTGACTTTAGCGCATGCAGACTCCATACAATCCTTGATAGAACTGTTCCAAAGCACCAAAGGCAAAGAACTGCTTGAGCTTCGGCCCCGGCATTACGGGAAACTGGCAGGGCTTTACGCTCAAGCCAAACAGAAAGGCGTGGGCCAGGTGTGGGAAGTGCACCGGCAAAATAAGTTGTTGGCGGCGGCGTTCATCCTGAGTACTGAACAGAGAACCACCTTTCTGTTCGGGGCCAGTTCCGCGGAAGGTAGGACCCACAATGCCATGGCCTTTCTGCTGGACCAGCTTATTCAGCAGGAAGCCGGTTCTAGGAAGACCTTTGACTTTGAAGGCAGCGAGGTGCCGGGGGTGGCTAAATTTTACGCCGGTTTTGGCGCTCAACCCGCCACGTACGTATCTTTAAGCCTAAAACCTAACTCATCCGCCTTATCATGGACCCCAAACGTCTTCAGATTCTTAGCCAGACACCTTCGTTAGCCAATCATTTTATCTCTGAGTTGCGCGACGTAACGGTGCAGAAAGACAGCCTGCGGTTCCGCCGGAATCTGGAGCGCCTGGGCGAGGTGATGGCCTACAAAATCTCCGAGACCCTGGGCTACACGGAGCGGACCATCCAGACACCGCTGGCCCAGACGCAGCAGACGTTGCTCACCGAATTTCCCGTGCTGGCCACGGTGCTACGCGCCGGTTTGCCGTTCCACCAGGGTTTTCTCAATTATTTTGACCATTCTACCAGCGCTTTTGTGGGTGCCTATAGGGTAGAAGGGGGGCGTCAGTTGTCTGTACACTTAGATTACATGGCTACCCCGCACCTGGAAGATAAGATCCTGATTCTGGTAGACCCTATGCTGGCCACCGGAAAATCTCTTGTGCTCACGTATAAGGACATGCTACGTTTCGGTACGCCCAAGCGGATCATTATTTCTGCCATCATCGCCAGCCCCGAGGGCGCGGCGCACGTGCAGGAACAAATACCGGAGGCAGAATTATGGGTAGGAGCGGTGGATGAGCGCCTGAACGAGCAATCGTATATAGTACCGGGCCTGGGCGATGCCGGTGACCTAGCCTTCGGTTCTAAGAGCTGACAGCTAGAAAAAATAATTTTTAAACCAAAGATTTATAACTGTGTTGCTTAACTATAGTTGTATCTTTAAATCCCCCTGACCTTTGTTCTTCTTGGGTCTATGTTTCTGCGGATTAGGTAAATAATATTGTTGGGTTCAATGTTTCAAGGTAAGGCTGTATGGTTTCTGCAGTTCTAAAATATATTTCTGTCTATCTTCTAAGTTCTGTGAAGTTCTTTGGAGGCCCTTTGGTAGGTTTTACCATGGGAGTGTCTTTCTGGGCTACCCTGGGGCTAACCATCGCCGGCATGATGACCAGCGTTTGTCTGTTCTCACTCATCGGGTCTGCGGTGCATGACCGCTATGTGGCCCGGCAACGAACTAAGAACAAGCCCAAATTCAGCAAAAAGAACCGCCGGATTGTCTCTGTGTGGCAAAAGTTTGGGATGTCTGGCATCGCCTTTCTGACCCCAATTCTGTTTACGCCCATTGTGGGCACCGTGCTGGCAACTGTTCTGGGAGTCTCTAAAAGCCGCATCATGCTGCACATGCTCTGGAGCGCCGTTTTCTGGGGTTTTACCGTAACCTTAACCTTGTTTGAGCTGAGTCACCTTCCTTTTCTGCAGTTCCTTAAGTAATTGCTGATTGTTAAAAAGAAAATAGGCTGGATGTAGGTGATTTAAAGCGATTTTTCTTAAAACAGGTATAAAACAGAAGAGCCGCGTGGATAACCATGCGGCTCTTCTGTTTTTAGGGGCTATTTCAAAATTGGCCTCAAAAAGAGATGCCCTCTTTAAAATAGCAGAAATAGCAATCAGCAACCAGCAATTAATAATCAATTACCGCCGGCCGCTCTTCCGTTTGCTGGCCCCGCCAGATTTAGTTTTTTTCCAACCAGCTTTCTTCAGGTCTCTCACTTTCTCGCCTTTGCCAATGTTCTCCTTTGGCCGGGCTTTTTTCTCGTGGAACGCGCCTTTGAAATCAGGGTCATCGCGGCGGCGCTGGTTGTCCAGTTCTCGGTTAATGACCTGCTGCTCCTCAAACGGCGTCTCATACACCCGCACTTCCGCAGGGATGGGCGCTTCCGGGATCTTCATCTTGATCAGCTTCTCAATGCGCTCAATGTGGTGCATCTCGGCCTCGTTGGCGAAAATGATGGAGGCCCCGGTCTGCTCGGCCCGTCCGGTGCGCCCGATGCGGTGCACGTAGTCCTCGTAGATAATGGGCACATCGAAGTTGATCACGTGGCTCACGTCGCTGATATCGATGCCGCGCGCGGCCACATCGGTCGCCACCAGGTAGCGCACTTCGCCCTCCCTGAATGCTTCCACGGCGTTGATGCGGGTGTTCTGGCCTTTGTTTCCGTGCACCACGCGCACGCCGCCTTCGCCTTTGCGGTCCAGGAAAGAACTTACGTTATCTGCGTTGGTTTTGCTGCGGGTGAAGATCATGACGCGGTTGAACGTCTCCTTGTCTTCAAAGAGGTATTCCAACAGCGCGATTTTGGTGCGGAGGTTGGGTACGCGGTACAGTTTCTGGCTCACCGTCTCCACGGGCGTGGCCTGCGGCGTCACTTCTATTACCATCGGGAACTCCAGGAACTCCTCAGATAACGTGTGTACCCGCTCGTGCATGGTAGCGGAGAACAGCAGGTTCTGCCGTTTCCGGGGTATTATTTCCAAAATCTGCCTGATCTGCGGCATAAAGCCCATGTCCATCATCTTATCGGCCTCGTCCAGCACCAGCGTTTTGAGCTCTTTCAGGTGCAGCTCGCCTTTGCGGTAGATGTCCATGAGGCGACCGGGCGTGGCAACCAGGATATCCAGGCCAGCCTGAATGCGCTCAATCTGCGTTTTGGGGCCCACGCCGCCGTAGATGCCCACAGTGCGCACGTCCAGGTAAGCGCTGAATTTCTGGATGTTCTCCTCAATCTGCATCACCAGCTCACGGGTGGGGGCCAAAATAAGCGCGCGCGGGTGTTTGCCCTGGGCGTATTTCACTTTCATGAGTAAAGGCAGCACATAGGCGGCCGTTTTGCCCGTACCCGTCTGCGCGATGCCCATCACGTCATGCCCCGCCATGGCCAGGGGAATGGTTTTCACCTGCACCGGGGTAGGTTTCTGGTAGCCCAGCTCCGCGATGGCGTTCAACAACTGACGGTTCAGCTTGAAATCCTCAAAACTAGGCTGTGCCTCTTCTTCCTGTGCGGTTTCCTGGGTTTCCTCTGGGGCTATAGGTTCGTCCTGCCCGGGGGCAAGATTATCGTTTTCTTCTTCTATCATCGGTGCAAAGGTAGGGGTTCTGTTTTAGATTACGTTTTCAAGCCGATTTTGGGGAAACAGCCGGGAAACGAAATGGTGGCGGAGATGCTCGCAGGTCCTCCGGACGCTACGAGGCCTGGGGGCAGCGGTAAAGCGGAATGAAGCGCATTGAACCCACCCCTACCCCTCCTAGGAGGGGAATTATCAGGAATGCGTATTGGGCTTGGGTAAGCCTTTCCCTTTGCCTCTTTTATCAAAGTAAGAGCATCTTTCGTCCCGATCACTTCAGCCTATAAACGTTTTCAGCTTGATTAACGAAAAACAGGCTAAAAGCCGGAATTCCCCTCCTGGGAGGGTTAGGGGTGGGTTCAATAAGCCAGCCTCCACCATTACCGCTGCTCAAAAGACCTCGTAGCGTCGGAGGACCTGCGAGCGTCTATACTATACCTGTTCTAAAGCTCTTTTCAGAAAATCAGCCTAAAAATACCTGACTTAGAAAAGGTGCCTTTATCTTAGCGCTATGAAGAGCATCCTGATCAAAAACGCCCAGCTGGTGAATGAAGGCCGCATCCAGGCCGCCGATGTGCTGGTGAAAGACGGTTACATCCATACCATCGGGCAAAATATAAACGCCTCCGCTGATACAGTGATAGACGCCCGAGGCCAATACCTGCTGCCCGGCATCATTGACGACCAGGTTCATTTCCGCGATCCTGGCCTCACCTACAAAGCCGATCTGTACTCTGAGCCAAGAGCGGCGGTGGCCGGCGGCGTGACTACCTTCATGGAAATGCCCAACACGGTGCCTAACGCCACTACGCAGGAGCTACTCCAGCAGAAATATGACACAGCGGCGGAGAAATCGCTGGCCAACTACTCGTTCTTCATGGGCGGCACCAACGATAACCTGGAGGAAATCCTGAAGACTGATCCGCGCACCGTTTGCGGCATTAAGCTGTTCATGGGCTCCAGCACCGGCAATATGTTGGTGGATAACGTGCACACGCTGGAGGAAATCTTCAAACAGTCGCCCATGCTTATTGCCACGCACTGCGAGGATGAGGCCACCATCAGGGCTAACATGCAGCGTGCCGTGGAGCAGTACGGCGAAGAGAACATCCCCATGGGCGCGCACCCCGTGATCAGGAGCGTGGAGGCCTGCTACAAATCCTCCAGTATGGCGGTGGAACTGGCCAAAAAGCACAATACGCGCCTGCACATCCTGCACATCTCCACCGAAGAGGAACTGGCCCTGTTCGCCAATGACGTGCCGCTGGAGCAGAAGCGCATCACCGCTGAGGTTTGCGTCCACCACCTTTGGTTCGATGCCGCCCAATACGAGACCCTGGGTGCCCAGATCAAATGTAACCCCGCTATCAAAGAAGCCCGCCACAAAGAGGCCTTGTTCCAGGGATTGCTGGATAATAGATTGGACATCATCGCTACGGACCATGCGCCGCATACCTGGGAAGAAAAGCAGTCTTCTACCTATAAAGGAGCACCCTCCGGTTTGCCGCTGGTGCAGCACTCACTACAGGTGATGCTGGCATTCTACCAGCAAGGCAAGATCTCGTTGGAGCGGGTGGTGGAGAAAATGTGCCACGCTCCGGCCATCTGTTTCCAGGTGGAGAAGCGTGGGTTCATCCGGGAAGGTTATTGGGCCGATCTGGTGCTGGTAGACCTGGAGCAAAGCCAGACAGTAACCAAAGAGAATACCTTTTATAAGTGCGGCTGGTCGCCGTTGGAAGGACAGACCCTGCCAGGCGTGGTGACGCATACCATCGTGTCTGGTCATCTGGCTTACCAGAACGGACAGTTTGACGAAAGTAAACGTGGTGAAAGAGTGCTGTTTAGCCGCTAGGAAGTAAATTTTTAAAGAAAATTTGTCGCCAAAGCTTGCGTTGAATAGAGAAAGCCCCTACTTTTGCTCTCCAATTACACGGTGGCCGTAGTTCAGCTGGTTAGAGCACCAGATTGTGATTCTGGAAGTCGTGGGTTCGAACCCCATCGGCCACCCAAAAAGCTCCTGATTCGTCAGGGGCTTTTTTCGTTTTAAGGCTGTTTTCCAGAAAGCAGTTGCAAAACAAGAGGGGTCTGGAAAGAATCTTGGCGGCAAACCGTAATAAAGGTAAGTTTGCGCCTTTCTAGCTGGCCTACAAGATCCTTTCAGGATGACAGAAGGGGGGTAGTTATTCGTGGTACTTGATACCTGCTACTTGAAGCAGGTCACACATAAAAGAGAAAAACACATGAGTCTATTAGTAATCGGGTCGGTGGCGTTTGATGCGCTGGAAACCCCGTTCGGGAAACGGGACAAGATCATCGGCGGAGCCGGAACCTTCATTTCATTGTCAGCGGCCAACTTTGTGCAGCCGGTGAACCTGGTGTCTGTAGTAGGAGGCGATTTCCTGAAATCGGACATCGAGATGATGCAGAGCAAAGGCATCAACGTGGATGGTCTGCAGATCAAAGAGAATGAGAAGTCGTTCTTCTGGTCTGGCCGGTACTTCAATGACATGAACAGCCGTGAGACGCTGGTGACCGAGCTGAACGTGCTGGGCGATTTTGATCCGGTGATTCCGGAGAGCTACCAGGATTGTAAATACCTGATGCTGGGCAACCTGGCCCCGCAGGTACAGCGCCAGGTAATTGAGCGTCTGAACAACCGTCCCAAACTGATTGTGATGGACACCATGAACTTCTGGATGGACATTGCCCTAGATGACCTCGTTCAGACCATTGGCATGGTAGACGTGCTCAGCATTAATGACGAGGAAGCCCGTCAGTTGAGCGGTGAGTACTCTCTGGTGAAAGCCGCCAAGAAGATCATGGGCATGGGGCCTAAATACCTTATCATCAAAAAAGGCGAGCACGGTGCGCTGTTGTTCCACGGGGAAGAGGTTTTCTTTGCGCCGGCCCTGCCGCTGGAGGAAGT
Organism: Rufibacter aurantiacus; assembly: GCF_017916345.1. Lineage (NCBI taxonomy): Bacteria > Pseudomonadati > Bacteroidota > Cytophagia > Cytophagales > Hymenobacteraceae > Rufibacter > Rufibacter aurantiacus. The sequence goes on along the minus strand of NZ_JAFMSV010000004.1, from coordinate 8,918 downwards.
GTTTGACCCAACCGGTGCCGGCGATACGTTTGCGGGCGGGTTCATAGGTTACCTGGCTTCTACAGATGATATCAGCTTTGAGAACATGAAACGTGCCGTAATCCACGGATCAGCGATGGCCTCTTTCTGCGTAGAGCAGTTCGGGACCGAGCGCCTGGTGGACCTGCAACCCGATGAAGTGGTGCAGCGCGTACTGGAGTTTGTGAAACTGGTGAATTTCCAGCCACAGGCCTAAACCGTTTAGGGCTGGTTTACTGAAAACAGGCCTTAAACAGAAACAAAAAAGCGAGGGGCTATTGACACAGATCAATAGCCCCTCGCTTTTTTGTTTCTACAGAAGATGCTTAATGCCCGTTCTTTGACAGAAGCCATCTTTTGGCAGCGTTAATAGAAGTAAAATATTGGATGTCTATCTCGCCCACCAGCACGGCTTGCTTGTTTGTGGCTTCCACGCTCATCTTCCCGAAGAAATCATCTGGGGTGAGGAACGCCATTTGCTTTACGCCTGCCCTTATGGCCCGGGGAAACCAATCGCGGTCTATCCACTCCTGGCTCTCCTTTTGGATCACCCTGGTCTGGCGCGTGTCTACCAGAATCTTGGAGAAACCGCTCTGCTTGATCAACTGGAGGCTGCCCTCGGCAATCTCCCTGAACTCCGGGTGTTTCAGAAATCCGTTATAGGTCGCCACCACTGCCTGCAAGCTAGTGTCTACTTGATTTGTGTTCATCTCTAGTCTCAAAGCCCTCAAAATAACGTCAAGGGTAGAACGTGCAACGCTGTCTAATTCTTGCTGCTGTTTAGGGTAGATTTTGCGAAAATAGGCTTAAAACCGGAGAAAAACTCCGAAATTCCTGCCCAAACTCCATTGGAGTGGCTCTTAGCTGAACAAATATGCAGAAAAAAGAGAGTGCCGCGCTAGCTGTTTTTGTGGGGGCGGTGGTGTTCCTGGCCTTAGAGGTGATGGTTTATTATGGACTGGTTACCTGGTTGGTGCCCACAGACCCCGAGGTAGAGGAGCAGGGCGGCTCTATTGTGCGCAACTGGAATAAGGTTATAACCTTTATTCTCCTCTACATGGGCATAGTGGTGGGAGCGCTGCTGTTGGCCAGTTCGCAGGTGCCCCGCCATTACCGCCGTCACGTGCTCTTCTGGTTTTATCTGTCCTTGCCCACCTTATTAGTGCTCCTGGTCCTAGCTTTTAGCTGATAAAGTGATATACTTTTGCCCAAGCCGCTCGTATAGGAAGGTATTACTTAACCAAACGGAGGATTTTATGAGCAGCAATAAGAAAAATCACAGCGGAGAGAAGGACAATAAGAAGGGCGGGTTTATTGATAACACTGACAAAAATCACCTGACCCCGGATGATCAAACGCCCCAAACCCCTGAGAGTAGCTACCATAGCTCTAAAAGCGGAGGTACCACCATTCAGGATGAGCGTGCGGTGTCCAGAAGCGGTAACAACAACCGCGAGGGGGTAAATGCCTCTTACGGCGATGGCGGTGACCGTCCGCGCAGTAACCCAAGCGACAACCAGGTAGACCGCGGTAAATAAGATACCCCGCAGATAAAGCAAAAAAGGGAGGCCGTTCTTCAAAGAGCAGCCTCCCTTTTTTATGCCCCTGATTCAAGGCTGATGTTGGACCAAGTTTCCCAAACTCAGAACTCCAGACTCAGAACTCAGGCCTATCTCACCATGTGCCGATAGATCATCTCCGAGACATTGGCCATGGCCTGGATACCCGCTTTTTCATCTACCAGACCCTTAGAGAGCAGCACCAGCACATACTGGCGGCCATCGGGCAGGAACACAATGCCGGAGTCATGGCGCACGCCGGTAATCCAGCCGGTTTTGTGGGCTACTTTCACGTCCTGGGGCAGTTTGGCCGGAATCACGTCTTTGAATTTCTGGTCCAGCAGCACCTTGATCATCTCCTGTGAAGCTGGTGGGCTTACAGTTTTCCCCTGCGCCATCAGCTGGAAGAGCACCATCAGGTCATAGGCGGTAGTGGTGTTGTTCAGGCCCTGGCGATACGCTTTGGTGTCTTCAACGCCGCGCAGCACCTGCAGGTCTTTGGCGCCCAGCGCGCGCATGGTCTGGGTTACCTTCTTCGCATCCAGTTGCTCAATGACGATGTTGGTGGCCAGGTTGCTGCTCTGGATAATCATTTTGTACAGCAACTCAGACAATGGCTGCTTCTGCCCCAGTTGGGTGTAGAGTTCCTGCTCGCTGTCATCTTCCGGCGCAATGCTGAAGGGGCTGCCGTCTACAATGCTTTTGAACTCGTTTTTCACCAGAATGGAATCCGTAATGGCGAATCTGCCCTCGGCGGCTTGCTTGTAAGCTTCAATGAGCACCGGCGTTTTCATGGTGCTGGCCGCGTGGAAACTCTCGTGCTCGTTGATCAGGAGCTCCTCGCCGGTTTTCAGGTCTTTGAACGCCACCGCGAAGGTACCTTTCTGCTTACCCAGTTCCGCCAGGACTTCTTCTCTTAATCGCAGCATATTCTTTTTCTGTTTCATAGCCGTGCAGCCCAGCGCCAGGAACGCCAGAGTCAGCAGGGAAAGGGAAATGCGCATGGTCTTCTTGTTTTGTCTCTTCAAGGTAAGAAAGCGCCTTTAATTTTCCCGGAGATCTTCCTTAAGCGTTTAGAGCCTGTTTCTTCGAAGGAGCCTCAGAAACGGAATTTATGCCTTGGTTGCCTTTGCTGTATCCCTGAAGTCCTGCTTAAGCCAGGCTTTGAAGTTGGCCTGCTGTTCGGCTGTAGCAGATTGGCTCTTTTTCACGCAGTACTGCGGCAGGTACACCGTGTCGTCTGGTTTGAGCTTTACCGTTTTCAGCCTCTTTTGCCGGAACAAGGTAATTTCCAGCTCAGCCTGACCTTTGACCAAATTAGCCAGGTTGCTGTTCTCCACTTTGCGGCCATTGATAGCAATCAACTCATCGTCTAGGGAGAGTATCTGGGCCGCCGGCGAATTAGGAACCACGTAGCCAATGACCGAGGCAGAGGACAAGGCAGCGTTCAGCCGGAAACCGTAGGTGCTTTCATAGGCCAGTGCAGCCGGTTCTTTTTCCAGCAGGCAACCCACGTATTCCAGCGCCGGCGCTAGCCAGGTGTCAAAAGCCGTCGTCCCGAAAACCATTTCCCGGAAGTATTGCTCCAAAGAAACGCCTGCTACTTCCTCAGCCAGGCGCTGGTAATCTTCCTCGGCGTAGCCGATGCCCGGTTGTCCGAACTCCAGCCACATCCGACGCATGACCTCATCCAGGGAGCGGGCGTTTTGGGTGGCTTTTCTTATTTCTAGGTCCAAAACGAGCGCCGCGATGCAGCCTTTGTGGTAGATGCTCACCTTGCGGTCGGGGATGCCGGGTTTGTAGCCGTCCAGCCAGGTGTCAAAAGAGGAATCAGCAACGGAGAGGTTCTGTTCGCCCTGGTCCACGGTGTGGCGCTTGAGTACGGTGTTCAGTTCCTGGAAGTACTGCTCTGAGGTAAACACGCCGCTTCGGGCCAGCAGGTAATCGCCGTAATAAGTGGTGACGCCCTCGGCCACGTAGCCCGTCCGGAAGTAGTTTTCGCGGGTGAAATCATAGGGCAGCATCTCCTTGGGCCGGATTTGCTTGATGTTCCACGTGTGGAAAAGCTCGTGGCAGCTCACGCCCAAGAGTTCTTTATAGAATGCCGGTGTCATCAGCTGCTCCGATGGCCCCAGCGTGATCACCGTGGAATTGAGGTGCTCCACCCCATGGTAATGCTGGAAAGGCAGAATAATGTTGAGGAAGTGGTAATCCTTGACCGGGAAACTCCCGAAAAGGTCCAGTTGCTCTTTGGTAAACGCCTGAAAGTGCGGCAGAATTTGTTTCCATTCTGGTGTGCAATCGCCCTGGAACCACACGTGGAACAGAATACCACCTTCTTCATAGACCTGGTGCTGCAGCGTGGCGCTGGAGATGAACGGAGAATCTACCAAATGATCAAAGTTCTGGGCCTGTAGCGTGCGGGGGGCTGAAACCGAGAGTCCGCAGGCAATCTGCCAATCATCGGGGATCTCCAGGGTCAAAGTGCAGGGTTCTTGTTCCTGACCCAGAGCGGTGAGCAGGCAGTTGACGGGGTTCACGTACAGAAAATCTTGCGCTAGCCAAGAGCCACCGGCGTCCATCTGGCGGGCGAAGAAATTGTAACGTACTTCCAGGGTCTGGTGTCCTTGCGTTTCTACCCGCCAGCGGTCTTTGGTCTCCTTTCGGAAGGGCAGGGGGGAACCATCGGGGGTCAGAACTTCAAAGGCCTGCAGCTTCTGCGCGAAATTCTGCAGTTCATACCGGCCGGGCCGCCAGGCGGGCAGCTGCAGGTAAACTTCTGTTGTAGCGATGTTCTCAATAGACGTCCGGATCTGCAGAAAACCGGAGAGCGGGTTCTGGGAGGAGAGGTGGTAGTGCGGCACTGCGTAGGGTTCTTATGTTGATTTCTTCTTGGTAACGAAGGTAGAGCGTTTTCGGCCTCATTTCAGCAAAACAAACTAAAAAGGATGTACGCAAAAGCAGCTTGCCGTGATGGAGGGAATTGTTTGCGGGGAGGAACGGTTCGGCTATCTTTGTGGTCCGGAGCGCCGGCTGGTGCTATTTGGCGCTGGCGTTTACAGATTTACCTACCCTGCGGGCTTTAAGGCTGATATCTGAAAAAGGGCCTAAAAACGGCTTTTCTGGGGTCTGTTAGTGCAGCAAGGCTTTCAGAAGAGGCGGGTAACGTGCAATTAATCAAATTAAAATGGGCAAAGGGGTTGATTTATCAGAATTGGTTTCCTAATTTTGCATCCCTTAATAAAATGTTTAGTGTAAGATGAAAAGAACATTCCAACCTTCGCAACGCAAAAGAAGAAATAAGCATGGTTTCCGCTCTAGAATGGAGACTGCAAATGGTAGAAGAGTATTGGCTAGCAGAAGAGCTAAAGGCCGTCATAAACTGACCGTTTCTGACGAAAGAAGACATAAAGCCTAATTTTTCTGAGTAGCTCGCTGCAAGGCGCCTTGCGAATGGGTACCTTCACTGAACATTCTGCAGAAGAGCAACCGCTTTCTTATAGATTTCCCAAAGAAGAACGTTTACGGAGCAAAAAGCTGATTGAACAGCTTTTCCGTGAGGGTTCTTCTTTTAATTCCTACCCACTCCGTTTCGTGGCCCTACAGGTGCCCGGACCCACTGAACTTCCCGTTCAGGTGCTGGTGTCGGTTTCAAAACGGAGTTTCAAAAAAGCTGTAGACCGTAACCGTATCAAGCGGCAGATGCGGGAAGCTTACCGGCTGCACAAGCACGTCCTTTCTGGCGCAAAACCTGAGGGCGGTACCTGGTGTATCGGCATCCTTTATATAGGTAAAGAAAAAAGTCCTTTCAATGTTATCAGCAAAAAACTAAATTCAGGACTGGAACGTTTGCTTAATAAATAGTCTTCCTTTTTTCCTGTTTTCATCTCTGCTGATATGTTGAAGAAAACTTTTGCCGGCCTTCTGGTGGCGGGCGCTGCGTACGGCCTTTTTGCCTTCAAGGGCGAAGGTTCTGAACGCTATTTCGATATCGCTAAAAACCTGGACATCTTTGCCACGCTCTTCAAGGAGGTGAACACCTACTACGTAGACGAGGTGGCGCCCTCCAAACTGGTGCGCACCGGCATTGACGCCATGCTCAAATCGCTGGACCCTTACACCAACTACATTCCGGAAGACGATATAGAGGATTTCCGTACCATGACCACCGGGCAGTACGGTGGCATAGGCGCCTTAGTGGGTAAGCGCGACGGCCGGATCATTGTCTCCCTGCCGCACGAGGGATCTCCGGCCCAGAAAGCCGGCCTCATCATTGGCGATGAGATCCTGAAGATTGACGGCATTGACCTTTCCAAGAAAAACGATAACGAGGTAAGCAAACTGCTCAAAGGGCAGGCGGGCACCACTGTGAAGTTGGAGATCAAACGCTTTGGGGTAGAGAAGCCAATGCTGGTGGACCTTACCCGCGCCAACATCCAGATTAACAACGTGCCTTACTACGGCATGGTCACCCCTGAGATCGGGTATCTGCAACTTTCGGGCTTTACCGTAGACGCGGGCCGCGAGGTCCACAACGCCGTGGTGAAACTGAAGGAGCAAGGCGCCAAGAAAGTGATCCTGGACCTGCGCGATAACCCCGGCGGCTTGCTGAACGAGTCGGTGAACATCTCTAATCTGTTCCTGCCGCGCGGCAAAGACATTGTGAGCACCAAGAGCAAGGTGGCCGATTGGAACAAAATGTACAAAGCCCTGGATGAGCCCCTGGATGTGCAGATGCCGCTGGTGGTGTTGACCAGCAGCAACAGCGCCTCAGCAGCTGAGATCGTGGCTGGTGCCCTGCAGGACTATGACCGCGCGGTCTTGGTAGGAGAAAGAACCTTCGGGAAGGGGCTGGTGCAGATGACGCGTCCGCTTTCCTATAACTCCCAACTGAAAGTAACCACTGCCAAATACTACATCCCTAGTGGTCGCTGTATCCAGGCCATTGACTACGCCCATCGCGCCGCCGATGGCTCGCTGCACAAGACCCCGGATTCCTTACGCTTGGCATTCAAAACCGCCAGTGGCCGTGTAGTGTATGACGGTGGCGGCATCAGCCCTGATGTGGAGGTGAAAGAGCAGCCAGTGCCGGATATCATCCGGAAGCTGGTTTCCAAAAACTACATCTTTGATTATGCCACTCGCTTCAGAGCCGCTAACCCAACCATTGCCTCAGCCAAAGACTTCCGGCTGTCAGATGCCGAGTACCAGAAGTTCGTGACCTTCCTGAACGGAAAGGACATCTCTTATTCCACAGATGTGGAGAAAGCCTTGGAGGACATGGTGAAGAAAGCCAAGGAAGACAAACACTATGATGAGGTGAAAGGCGATATTGAGCAGATCAGGAAAAAGGTGGCCGCCAATAAAGGCAATGACCTGATGCGCTTCAAGCCCGAAATTGTAGAGTTGCTGGAGCAGGAGATCGTATCCCGCTATTACCTACAGAAAGGTTTGGTAGAAGCCACCTTTAACGATGACAAAAACATTGTGGCCGCCGTTGAGGTGCTCAACAATCCAACTAAGTATCAGAACTTGCTCTCTACCAGCACCAAGAAATAGAGATTACACTATATTATATAGTATAGTAAGGGCAACCAGAGCACGGTTGCCCTTATGTTTTAGAATAGCGTAGCTTTGCAGAATAATTGCTGTTAAGCCTTTTACCAATCCATGGTGTACCTCTTATCCTTAGAAACCTCCACCACTGTTTGTTCTGTGGCCCTGCACCAAGACCGGCAACTACTGTCTTACGCAGAACTGCAGATGGAGAAATCCCATTCCTCTCACATTACCGTGATGGTGCAGCAAGTGCTGGAATATGCCGGAGTGCGCCTGGAGCAGTTGGCGGCAGTGGCAGTATCGGGTGGGCCAGGTTCCTATACCGGCTTGCGCATCGGGTCTGGCACGGCCAAAGGTCTGTGCTTTTCCCTGGACAAGCCCTTGATCTCGGTAAGCACTTTAGAGGCCATGGCGCAGCAGATCATCTCCGTGACACCGGCTCCGGAGCGCTACCTGTTCTGCCCCATGATTGACGCCCGCCGTTCTGAGGTCTATACTTGCCTCTTGTCTCATGACCTAGAAGTGCAGTTGCCGGTAGAGCCCCTAATTTTAGAGGCATCCAGTTTTGCCGAAGAATTAGAAAAACAACCCATAATCTTCTTCGGGAGCGGAGCGGCCAAAGCCAAAGAACTTCTGGCATCCCACCCGAACGCTTTTTACCTGGAGAATGTTAAACCTACAGCCAAAGCTATTGGCGAGTTGGCCTTTGCCAAACTGCGGGCAGAGCAATTTGAAGATGTGGCCTATTATGAGCCATTCTATTTAAAAGAAGTATATATCACAAAACCCTCAGGAAAATAAAGGAAAGATGGAAGAGTTTGTAAACCGAGTTGCCAACAGTGGCCTCATCACTTTAAACCTGGAAGAATACCTGCACCCTGGTGAGCGTGTGGTTTATGACATAAAGGATAACCTGTTCATGGGCCTGATGCTGCGGGAAAAGGATTTCCGGGCTTTTGTGAAAGATAACGATTGGTCTCAGTACGCAGGCAAGAACGTGGCTATTGTTTGTTCCACCGATGCCATTGTACCCACATGGGCCTATATGCTTTTGGCAAGTAAACTTCAGCCTTTTGTAAACAGATACGTGTTTGGTGACCTGGATTCTTTGGAGCAGGCTTTGCTACAGGATGCCATTGCCAAAATCAACGCAGATGATTACCAGGATGCCAAGGTAGTAATTAAAGGCTGTGGCCAGATTCCAGTACCTACCTTTGCCTATGTAGAGATCATGCAGAAGTTGTTGCCAGTAGTAAGCAGCATTATGTATGGAGAGCCATGCTCTACTGTGCCTATCTACAAGAAGCCAAAGGACAAAGTAGCCACTGCATAAGATTATTGCTGGAGCGGAACTTCTACCCTCCAGCAATAGTTCTGCTCCAGGCACCGGCCGGGAGCCGTTATCCAAAGAAGTGGAAAGAAAATCTACCCAATCTTGGAACTTCCCGGTACCCCGGCGTAGGTACGTTTGAGGCTCCGGTAGGGAGCCGCTCGGCAAAGGCAAAGCTGGAAAAAAACTTCCAACCTGGAACTTCCTGTCCTTCACTATGGTTAACCCCTAGGCTCCGGCAAGGAACAGCGAAAAGGGACCTTCTTCCGCAAAAAGGCCTTGGAACTCCAAAGATGTTGCTTACCTTTGCAGCCCGCCCGGCAGGGGAGGGGCGCAGAACCTGGTTCGAACGGAAAGAAAAAGGAAAAAGTTTTCCGCATCTATTGCGGGATGAAAACTTCTCCTTACCTTTGCACTCCCTTCCGAAAAGGAGGCCGCTTCCCTAGATGAGG